>JANRJO010000083.1:0-101445 GCA_033763935.1 Bryobacteraceae bacterium | reverse complement strand
GGGCGTGATCAACATGAAGACCACGTCGAAGGTCGGACAGGTGGTCAGCGTGCTAATGGTGCAGGAAGACTCCGACCTGATGATCATCACGAAGAACGGGAAGATCATTCGGATCGAGTCGGCGAACATCCGGCAGGCGGGGCGCTCCACGCAAGGGGTTCGGCTGGTGAACATCGAGGAAGGCGACAAGGTGGCGGCGGCAAGCGTAATTCCGGACGCCGAGGCGGGCAAGAACGGCGGCGAAGACGAGGGTCAGGAGAAGCTGCCGCTGCAATAGGCGGTGGTGCGGGCAGTGGCTCGCCGCGCTAGCCTTGTCCAGGCCCCTATAATAAGGGGGCATGGCGGCACTGGTTTCCATCGGCGAGCCTCGGCTGGACGCGGCGGTGCTTGAACAGAAACAGGAGAAGTTGTTTTCGCACCTGCGGGGGCTGGGCAAGGTCCTGGTTGCGTACTCCGGGGGAACTGATTCTGCGTATCTCGCGTGGGCGGCGCACCGTGCGCTGGGCGAGGATGCCGTGGCCATGACCGCCGACTCCGCTTCCATTCCTGAATCTCACAAGCGGGACGCGGAGGCGTTTGCGCGTGAGTGCGGCTTCCGCCACGAGTACATCGAGACGCACGAGTTCGAGAACCCGGACTACGTGGCCAACAACCCCGACCGGTGCTTTCACTGCAAGGACGAGCTCTTCCGGGTGATGGAAGAAGTGGCCCGCGAGCGCGGGTTCCGGCATATCGTGTACGGCGTGAACGTGGACGACCTGGGGGATTACCGGCCGGGGCAGAGCGCGGCGAAGCTGCACGAGGTGGAAGCGCCGCTGGTGGCGGCCGGACTGACCAAGGCCGAGATTCGCGAGTTGTCGCGCGGCGCGGGGCTTGCTACTTGGGACCGGCCGGCGTCGGCGTGCCTGAGTTCCCGGATCCCGTACGGCACACCGGTGACGCCGGAGACCGTGAAGACGGTGGAGAAGGGCGAGGAGGAACTCAAGGCGCTGGGTTTCCGGCAGTTCCGGGTTCGCTTTCACGGCGAGGTTGTGCGCATCGAGATCGCGCGGGACGAGATGCCCCGGGCGCTCACGATGGAAATGATGGACGCGTTCGCGGCGATCTTCAAGCCGCTGGGATTCCTCTACGTAACGGTGGACGCTGAGGGGTACCGGCAGGGCTCAATGAACGCGGTGCTCGCGAAAGCCCGGTAAGGCGCGGCGCACAATGGCAGCCGCACAACCCGCTCCGCTGACGTTCCGTCAGGTGCTCGGCATCGGGCCGATGCGCCGCCTGTGGTACGCGCAAATCATCAGCCTGCTGGGTGATTTTGTGGCGGTATTCGCCATCCTCAGCGTCGCATCGTTCCGCTTTCGGGCGACGGCGACGGAGATGACGTGGATCAGCATCTGCTACATGCTGCCGACCGCGGTGCTGGGGCCTGTGAGCGGGGTGTTCGTCGACCGCTGGCCAGTGAAGCGCACGATGATCATAAGCGACCTCTTGCGCGCGGTTCTGGCTTCCGCCCTCCTCTTTGTCACTGAGACGGTGCATTTCTACCCGATCCTCTTTGGCATCGGCCTGCTCTCGACGCTGTTCGGGCCTGCGCAGGGAGTGGCGATTCGCTCGCTGGTTCCGGCGCATGGCCTGCTGGCGGCGAACACGCTCATGCAGCAGGTGTTCTTCATCATGCGCATTGCCGGGCCGGGCGTGGCGGGCCTGATGGTGTCCAATTTTGGCGCGCAGTCCTGTTACGTGGCGGACGTCCTGAGTTTTCTCGCTTCGGCCGCGTTGATCGCGCCGCTGGTGATTGTTCGTCCTGCGGCGCCGAATGCTCAGCTTTCCGAGGCGCACGCAAAGGCCGAGGGCCTCCACCGCGTGTGGTTGGACATGCGCGCCGGCTTCCAGTTCATCCTGCACCACGCGACCTTGCTGTTCGTGGTGGCAGCCCTCGGTGCGGCCACCTTCGCGATCGGGTGCTTCGCGCCGCTGATCGCTGTGTATGTGCGCGACGTGCTGCACAAGGAAACGGGGTTGTTCACGGCGGCGAATGCGGCGATCGGAGTAGGACTGGTGGGCGGAGCGAGCACGGTTCGCCCCTTGGCGGCGAAGTTCTCAGCGGCCACGTTCGTGTTCTCCGGGCAAGGATTGTTGCTGGTGGCGGTGCTGCTGCTGGGGCTCACCGGCTCGCCCGTGCTGACCGTATTGGCGTGCCTGCTGACGGGCGTGTCCATTGCTTGTGTGATGATTCCATCGCAGACGCTCATCCAGTCTGAGACGCCGCCCGAATTGCTGGGCCGTGTGGGGAGCACCGTGATGTCCGTCGCGTTTGCGAGTCAGGTGGTGGGACTGCTGCTGTCCGGAGTGCTCGAGCACTGGGTGGGCATCCGCAACGTATTCCTGTTGATCGCCGGGCTTCTGACGCTGCAGGTGGCGGCCGGAGCCGGGTACCGGCGAAGCGGGCGCATGGCGTAACGCGCCCTACTCCTCGCGCAACAGCGTGGCGGGATCCGTGCGAGTGGCCTGGCGGGTGGGCGCAAGCATGGCGATGGCGGCGGCGCACGCGATACCGACGGAGGACATGGCGAGAGTCGCCGTATCGCGTGCGGTGATGCCGAAGAGCTGGCTCTCAAGCCCGCGTGCGAGGGCGACCGCGCCGGCGATGCCCGCGACGACTCCGGCCAGCAGCACCGGAGTGCCTTGCTTCAGGAATAGCCGAACGATGGCTTGCGGGCCCGCGCCGACGGCCATGCGAATGGCCACCTCGCGCTCCTGCTGTTTCACGGCGAAGGCTACCAGACCGTAAACGCCGAGGAGGGCAAGGGCGGCGGCGAATACCGAGAGTCCGCCGAGGAGCGACGAGAGAAAGCGCGGGCGCAGGAACTCCTGATCGATGACCTGATGGAGCGGGCCGGGCGTGTCGAGCGACATCTCCGGGTCGGTGGCTCCGACGGCTGCCGCCATGGGCGCGATCCAGCCGGTGGGGTCGCCTTCGGTTCGCAGATAGATGGTGAGGAAACGGGCGGGGGATTGCAGCACGGGCAGGTAGGCGTCGAACAGTTGCTCGTCTCGCACGCCCTGACGGGTGTCGGCTGCGACGCCGACGATGGTGCGGCGACCGGGGGGCGCGACGTTGACGAAGCGATCGTCCGGCGGCTGGAAGGTCAGTTCGCGACCGACGGCCTGCGCGGCGCTACCGGCGATTCGCCGAGCCAGGGACTCGCTCACGATGGTGACGAGCTCGGAGCCCGCGCGATCGGCGTTGGTGAAATGACGGCCGGCGATGAGGCGCTGCGATAGCGCATCGAAGTAGCGAGGGCTGATGCGCTGGACTCCTACCTCCATGATCCCGGCATCCGCCTTCACGCGCTGTTCCGTGGGCTCCTGGAAGGCGTGGCCGACGGCGAGGGAGGCGGCGGAGACACCGGGTATCGCCTGGAGGCGATCGAGGAGCCGGGTGGTGAAGCGGATTTTGGCAGCGTCGTCGGGGTAGGCGGACTGGCGGAGCCCGATGCGGGCGTGGGCGACGTGTTCGCCGTCGATGCCGAGGTCGGCCGCAAGCATGTTGCGTGTGGATTGCACCATCAATGCCGCGGCGGCGAGGAGGGTGATGGAGCCGGCGACTTCGAGGGCGATGAGGGCGCGGCGCATCTGGGCGGCGGCCACACCGGCGCTCACCGTGCGGGTTCCGGAGCGCGTATCGCGCGAGGCGTCCTTGCGCCACGTGCTGAGGATCGGCAGAAGACCGAAGGCGAGGGTCAGGACGAGTGCGGCGGCGCCGGCGGCGATGGCGGCGGGGCCCAGGGAGATCGCTGCGACGCCGCCCGGGGCGCTTCGACCAAGCTGCGATTCGATGAGCGGCGCGAGGGTGTCGAGGGTCCACGAGACGGCCAGGAAGGCGAGCGAAGTCGCCAGCGCGCCGAGCACGAGTGCCTCCGCGGCCAGCATTTGCGCGATTCTGCCGCGTGAGGCCCCGAGCGCCAGGCGGATCGACACTTCGCGCTGGCGGGCGGCGGCGCGTACGATGAGCAGGAAAGCAACGTTAGCGCAAGCGATGAGGAGGACCAGGCCCGCGGCGCCGGCGGCGACCATCAGGATCGGGCGGACGCGCGATGAGTACTCGCCGTGCGTCGAGTAGATGCGGGACGTCCAGTCCTTGGGGAGGTTGGGCATCGCGCCGCGGACGAAGGCGTTGACGGCGGCGATCGCCTGCTCAGTGCTGACGGAGGGGCGTAGCCGCGCCATGTAGGGAACGTTCGGGGTGCGCAGTGGAGCGAAAACGGCGGTGAACCGGTTGAGGTGCCAGAAGCCTTCGGGGAGCACGCCGATGATGGTGAACTCCTCGGCTTCGTCCGGCCGGTCACTGACGTAGGCGGAGAAGCGGCGGCCGAGGATGGCGGGGTCGCCGGCGAAGCGACGCTGCCAGAGGGAGTGGCTGATGATGGCAACCTGTGGGGCGCCCTTGTGAAACTCGTCGGAGCGGAACGCGCGGCCGATGGCGGGCTGCACTCCGAGGCCGGCCATGAAGCCGGGGGTGACCCAGGCGCCGCGTACAATCTCAGGAGCGGGGGCGCCGAGCAGGGAGAAGACGTCGAGGTCCCAGGAGATGGCGTGTTCGAAGACATGGTTGACGCGGGACCAGTCGAGTTTGTCGAGGTCGCGTGGAGGCATCTCGCCGGGAGCG
This sequence comes from Bryobacteraceae bacterium, assembly GCA_033763935.1. Lineage (GTDB taxonomy): Bacteria > Acidobacteriota > Terriglobia > Bryobacterales > Bryobacteraceae > DALYJJ01. The sequence continues at coordinate 96,779 of JANRJO010000083.1, read as the reverse complement.
GCGAAGCGGATGTCGTGCAGGCGTTCGGCGGCGGGGTAGGGAAGCGAGCGAAGCAGGTACGCTTCGAGCAGCGACGCGGCGGTGACGTTGAGCGCGATGCCGGCGGCGAGGGTCAGCACGGCCAGCAGTGCGAAGTTCGGCCGCCGGAGGAGGTTGCGGGCGGCGAGGCGAAGGTCACGGCCGAAGTCGAGCATGCGGGATGGCGATGCACGTTCGATGCCGGGCGCTAACGTGTACGAAACAGGAAACAGCCCCGGCGCGCGGGGGCACCGGGTGTCCGCTGCGGGAACGGAGCCGTTCGGAACCGGACGGTGCTTGTTACGCGAGGGCGCCTAAGAGGCCACCATGCGCTCGGCGTCCCACTTGCAGATGCGCTTTTCGTAGAGGCTGGTGTTGCAGAGCAGCGCGGGTGCGGCGGCGCGATAGCCGAACACGGCGTCTTCGAAGGGCACGCGCTTCTCGCGGATGGCCGCGTAGAAGTTCTTGTGGTGCTCCAGGTGAGCGCTGGCGCGGGTTTCGAAGCGCTGCTCGCTGTTCGAGTCCATTGATTCAGCGGACGGCGCGAGTACGGGGTACTTCTGCCGATAGTCCTTCAGGTAGGCTTCCTGCACGGCCTTGGGGAAGGTCTCGATGGTGTAGCCGGGCTCCTTCTCGCGGGGCTGCTTGCTGAGCGTGAGCGAGTTCATGCTCACGACCATCACGCCCTCGCTGCCGACGAAGCGGAGGCCGAACGCTTCGCGCCCGCCGCCGCTCGCGAAATTGACGCGCAGCGCCATGGTGAATTCGGGATGCTGGGCGGTCTTAGGGTAATCGAGGAGGGCGAGGACGACGTCGGGCGCATCGCGGCCGTCTTTCCAGAAGCGAAGGCCGCCGGTGGCGAAGATGCGGTTGGGGCCGAGCGAACCGGTGACGACGTGCAGGCCGGTGAGCAGGTGGACGAAGAGGTCGCCGGCCACGCCGGTGCCGTAGTCGTTGTAGTTGCGCCAGCGGAAGAGGCGGATGGGTTCAAAGGGACGCTTGGGCGCCTGGCCGAGGAAGCGGTCCCAGTCGATGCGTTGGGGGGTGGCGTCGGGCGGGATGGAGTACTGCCATGCGCCGAGGGCGGAGTTGCGGTCAAGCCACGCCTCCACCATGTTCAACTCGCCGATGGCGCCTTCCTTCATCAGTTCGCGAGCCTTGAGGAAGGATGGCGAACTGGCGTACTGGCTGCCCACCTGGAACAAGCGGCCGGTCTTCTTCTGCGCCTCCATCACCGCGGGTCCTTCCGAAACCTTCTGGACCATGGGCTTCTCGCAGTAGACATCCTTGCCCGCGCTGAGCGCTTCAATGGAGATGCGGGAGTGCCAGTGATCGGGGGTGCCGATGATGATGGCATCGACGTCCTTGCGCGCGATGACTTCGCGGTAGTCGCGCGTGGTGGCCACCTGCGGCCAGCGTTCCTTGGCGCGCTCGAGGCGGCCGTCATAGATGTCGCAGGCGGCGACCAGTTCGGTCCCGCCTACGCGAAGCGCAAGGTCCGCGTCGCCGCTGCCCATGCCGCCGGCCCCGATGAGCGCTACTCGAATTTTGTCGTTTGCCGCCATGGTCGTTCTCCTATCCCTTCACCTTCATCGCTACCGGATCCCATTCGACCAGCCGCTGGTCGAAGTAACTCGTGTTCGAGAGCACCGCGGGGCCCGCCGCGCGCAGGCCGAACGCCGCGTCTTCGACAACCGGCTTGCGAGTCCGCACGGCCGCGAAGAAATTCTGATGATGATGCAACTGGTCGCTGTAGCCGGAGGGCGCGAAGTACCGCTCCTCGCTCGAGGTGTCGAGGCCCGTCCGCTCCGGGTACGTCTTCCGATAGTTCGCGAGGAACTTCTCCTGAACGGGTTTCGGGAATGTCTCGATGGTGTAGCCGGGCTCCTTCTCGCGCGGCTGTCGTTCCAGCGTCAATGAACGGCCCAGCGTGAGCACGCCGTCGCTGCCGACGAAGCGGAAGCCGTGGTTGGTTCCGGCGCCGGCAACGAAGTTAACACGCAGTGAGAGGGTGAACTCGGGGTGCGCGGCGGTCTTCGGATAGTCGAACACACCGAGCACGACGTCGGGAACGTCGCGGCCATCCTTCCAGAAACGGAGGCCGCCGGTGGTGTAAATGCGAGTGGGCCCGAGCGAGTTCATGACGTAGTGGATGCCGCTGAACAAGTGCACGAAGAGGTCGCCCGCCACGCCCGTGCCGTAGTCCTGATAGTTGCGCCAGCGGAAGAGGCGGACGGGTTCGAAGGGGCGCTTGGGAGCGTGGGCGATGAAGCGGTCCCAATCGACGGTTTCCGGGGAGGCGTCGGGCGGGATGGAATACTGCCAGGCGCCGATGGCCGAGTTGCGATCGGTCCACGCCTCGATCATGTTCACCGAGCCGATGGCGCCGGAGGCGATGAGCTGGCGGGCTTTCTCGTAGACGATGGAACTGACGCGCTGGCTGCCCACTTGCAGGATGCGGCCGGTGCGTTTCTGTGCGGCGACGACGGGCAGTCCCTGCTCCGCTTTCTGGACCATCGGCTTTTGCACGTAGACGTCCTTGCCGGCGTTGAGGGCGTCGATGGTCATCTGCGAGTGGAGGTGATCGGGGGTGGCGATGATGACCGCGTCCACGTCTTTGCGCGCGAGCACTTCGCGGTAGTCGCGGGTGGTGAAGAGGTCATTGCCGGCCACTTCCTTCGCGCGTGTCAAACGGCCCTGATACACGTCGCAGGCGCCGACGAGCTTCACGCCGGGGATCGAGATGGCGGTCTCCAGATCGCCGAGCCCCATGATGCCGACGCCGATGCTGGCGAGCTGGACACGATCGTTCGCGGCCACCTTCTGTTGGGCTGCGGCGGAGGCGCTGACGGCCATGCCGAAACCGCCGGTTGTCTTCAGAAAATGACGCCTCGTGGAAGACATAAAGCTCCTCGACCTACTCTACCTGACTCAAGCGTATGCCGCACCCGGCTTCGCGTCCAAAGTAAGCAAGCCGTTATAATCACTAAACGCAGATGGAACAGATCGGCCGTTACAAGGTGGCCGGCGAGCTCGGCCGCGGCGCGATGGGCGTGGTGTACCGAGCCGAAGATCCAACCATCGGGCGCACCGTCGCCATCAAGACGATTCGCCTCACCGACCTCACCGATCCCAAGGAGCAGGAGCGCCTGCGGGAGCGGCTGATGCGCGAGGCACAATCGGCGGGCATGCTGTCGCACCCCGGCATCGTCACCATTTACGACGTGGCGGAGAAGGACGGGCTCGCGTACGTGTTCATGGAGTTCGTCAACGGTCCGACGCTCGAGAAACTGATGGAGCGGGACCGGCTGCCAAAGCAGGAGCAACTCCTCGAAGTCATACGGCAAACGGCGGCGGCGCTCGACTACGCGCATCGGAAAGGAATTGTCCACCGCGACATCAAGCCCGCCAACATCATGATCCACGACGATGGTTCGGCGAAGATCGCGGACTTCGGCGTAGCGCGCATCGTCTCCCAGAAAATGACGCAGACGGGGGCCGTGATGGGTACCCCGAGTTACATGTCGCCGGAGCAGATTCAGGGACACGCCGTGGACGGGCGCGCGGACCAGTGGGCGCTGGCGGTGATCGTCTACGAGATTCTGACGGGAGAGAAGCCGTTTGTCGGCGATTCCATGCCGGCGCTGGTGTATCGCATCGTGCGCGAGGAGCCGGCGGCGCCGCAGCGGATCAATCCATCGCTGAACGGAGCGGTGGAGGCGGTGGTCCGGCGAGCCCTGAACAAAGACCCGGAGAAGCGCTATCCGACATGTACGGAGTTCGGGGATGCGCTGGCGGCAGCGTTGAAGACGGCGAAGGGGTGGAGAATTCTGCCGCCGGGAACGAGCCAGTCGATGCCGACGGTGGCGCGGTCGACGGGGCCGAGGCCGCAATTGCAGACGCAGAGCGAAGCGCTGCCGGCGGCGCCCGAGGCTCCGGCTGGGCAGGGTTCGCGGAAGTCGATGCGCGTCGGGTTCCTGATGGGCGCGGCGGCGGGGGCGGTATTGCTGGCTGCGCTCATCATCGTTCCGAAACTGCAGCGCGCCGATGTGCCCGTTGAGAGAGAGGGGCCGCCGAACACGGCACCCGCGGTGAGCACGGCGGCACCGCCTCCCGCAGCCGCGGCGACGGTGAAGCCGCAAGAGGTGGAGGCGCCGGAGCCTAGCAAGCCCGCCCCGGCCGCGCCGCCCAAGCCTGCGGCGCCGCAGGAGAAGACCATCGCGATTCAGACGACGCCGGCGGGGGCGACGGTGATCATCGATAACAACGCGGAGATCGGCTGCACCTCGCCCTGTTCCGTGAGTTTACTGCCGGGGCGGCATTCGCTGGCGGCCAAGCTCGAGGGGCACCGGCCGGCGCTCAAGATCTTCGAGGTGCCGCGAGACGCGGAGATCAGCCTGAGCCTGGACGCCTATCAAGGGACGCTGGTGGTGCGAACGACGCCGCCCGGCGCGACCATCACTCTGAACGGGAAGCGGCAGGACAAGGTAACGCCCGCCGTTCTGACGCTGGCGGCCGGAAAGTACAAGATGGTGCTGAGCAAGGAAGGGCTACCGGACCAGGAAGACGAGTTGGAGATCAAGGACGGCGCGCTGAAGAACTACGATTACTCGTGGGGACGCTGAGCGAGCGCTAAACGCCACGCAGGCGCATGGCGACGACTTCACGCGCTCGGCGGCGGATGCCCCACAACATGCCGCTGGCATCGAGCGCGATGCCTTGCCCTTCGATGGGCGCGGGGAAGGTCTGCATGAGAACCAACTCGGACCCGCCTTCGGGAAACGCGACGACGTAGACCTCCGCCGCGTCGTGTCCGGTACAGACGATGACGCCGCCGGGGCCGAATACGCCGCCGGACAGAGAGTAGTCGCCCATCTTGGCAACGATCTCTTCCGAGTAGACCCAACTGCGGCGCTGCTGCCACTGGTCATCGAACTCGACGAGCAGGGTCCAGCGCGGGTCTTTTCCGGGTTCGGCACCGCGATTCCGGTAATGGGCGAAGGTCGCGAACCAGCGGCCGTCGAACACATCCAACCACGTGAGCGAACCGGCGAAGATGCCGAGGCTGTGGCTGCCGGCATGCTCGAGGGCAGTGGTGTGCCACTTCTCGATCGAACTCACCATGGGCACGCCCGGATAGTTCGAGTGCGCGCAGTAGAGGATGCCGTCGCGCACCACGCCACTGTTTAGATGGATGAGCGGCTTGCCGCGCTCACACTGCCACTCGGCCACGCGCTTGCCGGATTCCTTCTCGTACTTGGCGATGGCGTAGCTGCCGATGGCGTAAAAGTGGGCGGCGTCCACAGCCACGGCCTGCGTGGCTTCGGGCGCGGGGTAGCGCCGCACCTCTTCAACACTCCAGGGGCCCTCCTGCGCGAGCAGCGCGAAGGGCATTCCGAGCAGGGTTCGCCGCAGCATGCATGGCTATTGTGCCACGGCGAAGAGCGCCTGCCCTTCAGGTCAGCCGTTCAGCGTCCAGCCGTCGCGGTACTTGCGCTTCAGCCACTCGTTCGCTTCGTCGTGATTGGTGACGCGGCCGGTGGCGGGATCGTACTCGATGCGCTTGCCGGCGCGGTGGGCGACGAGGCCGAGCAGCATCTGCTCGATCATGGTGCCCGAGTAATCGAAGTCGCAGTGGGTCTTGCTGCTGGTGCCGTGAACGACGTTGTTGCTCTTGCCTTTGCAGGCGTCGAGCCAGTCGCGCTGGAAGGCGTCGGGGGTGAAGGCGCGGCCGGTCTTCTCGCCCTCGACCATGTTCTTCACAACCTCATTGGGAATGCCGATGGCGGCGGGGACATCGCCTTCCAGCTTCTGAATGACCGGGAAACCATCCGCCTGGGGTTCGGCGTTGGGCCACGCGGTGAAGCCCTTGGGCAGTTCGGGCCGCTGGAAGTTGGGCCGCTGACCACCGGGGCCGCCGGGACGGCGCGGCGGACCCTGCGTCGGCTGCCCCGTGCCGCCGACGAGCGGCAGCAACTGATCGGAGCCGCGGCGCTTGTAGTAGGTGAAGTCGCCGTCGTCGTTGTTCGGAATGAGGACGCGCGTGGTGAAATCGGCGAGGATGCTGCCTTTTGTTCCCTCGAAGATGGCGCCGTTGCCGATGCGATTGACATCGATGTAGTTCTTGGGCGCTTCCGGCTTCAGGCCGCCCTGGTACCACACGTTCTTGATGGCGCCGCGCCAGGAGTTGGCCGGCAGATCGAAGGTCACCTTCAGCTTCACCGGGCAGATGTCCGGATTGTATTTGTCGGTGACTTCCTGGTCGACTTCGATGGCGGTGGGCGCACCGGCGTCGACGACGTTCCACACCAGGTCCATGGTGTGCGCGCCCATATCGCCGATCTGGCCCACGCCGAAGTCCCGATACATGTTCCAGAAGAGGCAGTTCAAGCCGTTCGAGCCGCCGAAATACTGCGGGCTGTAGGGATGGTAAGGAGACGGGCCAATCCACTGCTCATAGTGCAGGAACGTGGGCGGCTGCCCTTCGGCCTGCGGGTAGCCGGGGCGTGGCAGACGGCGGCTGTCCCAACTGTGAACGGTCTTCAGTTCGCCAATCGCTCCGTCGAGGATCAGTTCGCGCAGCCGCTCGAAGTTCGGGAACGCATGGCGCTGGGTCCCGTGCTGCGTGGCGACCTTGGCTTTGCGCTTCAGGTAATTCGCGCGCACCACGCGGCACTCTTCCACGGAGATGCCGAGGGGCTTTTCGCAAAAGACGTGCATGTTGCGATTGAGGGCCCAGTTCGCGATGAACGCGTGATGGTGATCGGCAGTGCAGATGATCACCGCCTCAACATCCTTCTGGTCCAGCACGCGCCGCCAGTCCCAATGCGTCTTCGCCTTGGGGAAGAGTTCGAGCGCCTCTTTGGTTCGGAGATCGTTGACGTCGCACAGCGCTACGACGTTCTCGCTTTTCAGGACGTTGTAGTGGGCGGTTCCACGGCCCCACACGCCAATCAGCGCGATGTTGAGCCTGTTGCTGGGGGCATTCTGCCCGCGAAGTGTACCACTCTTCAGGATGGTCAGTCCGGCCGCGGCGCCCGCCGCCGATTTGAGTAAATCGCGTCTCTCCATAAAAAATTGCTCCTTCGTGTTGCGGACTCGCCGGTCCGTTTCTGCATCCTCGGAAACAATATCAGGACGAGCAGCGGTGTGGCAATCGTTACAGTGGCAGGTGACAACCGCCCCCGGACTGTGCAAGGCTGTCCGGGGATGAAGATCACCCGGAGGCAGGTGCTGGCGTCGCTGGCGCTGGGGGCGGGCGCGGCGCGACCGAACTTCCTGATCCTGCTGACAGACGATCAGCGGTTCGACACGATCCGGGCGCTGTTTGGCGGGCAGGCGCTGACGCCGAATCTCGACCGGCTGGCGTCGCGGGGTGTCGCCTTCACGCACGCCTGCACACAGGGCGGATTGTCGGGGGCGATCTGCATGCCGAGCCGCGCGCAACTGCTGACGGGCCGCTCCGTCTTTCGAGTGCACCGGGGCATCGTCGACCGCCAGGGCGATCCCGATCCGACCTTGCAGACGTTTCCGGAACGGCTGTGGGCGGCGGGCTACGAGACGTTCGCGACGGGCAAGTGGCACAACGGACGGAAGTTGTTCAACCGCAGTTTCCAGGGGGGCTCGCGCATCTTCTTTGGGGGCATGTCGGATCAATGGAAGACGCCGGTGTTTGAGCGCGAGCCGTCGGGCGAGTATCCGCCCGCGCGCGCCACTTTCGCCAACCGCTTCTCGAGCGAGGTGTTCAGCGACGCGGCAATCCGCTACCTGGAGACCCGCGATCGCTCGAAGCCGTTTCTCTGCTACGTCGCATATACGTCGCCGCACGATCCGCGGACGGCGCCGCCGGAATTTGCGAAGCGGTTCCCGGAGGATCGAGTGGAACTGCCACCGAACTTCCTGCCGGAACATCCGTTCGACAACGGCGAGTTGCGGGTGCGGGACGAACTCCTGGCCGGATTTCCGAGAACGCCGGCGGAGATCCGACGGCACCTGGCCGCTTACTTCGCCATGGTGGCCGAGGTGGACTATCAGGTGGGGCGGGTGCTGCGGACGCTGGAATCCACGAAGGACGCGGAGAACACGTACGTGATTTTTGCGGGCGACAACGGGCTCGCGGCGGGCCAGCACGGCTTGATGGGCAAGCAGAATCTCTACGACCATAGCCTTAGAGTGCCCTTGCTGATAGCGGGTCCTGGAGTGCCGAAGGGCGAGCGCCGCGAGACCTTGTGCCACCTGATGGATGTATGCCCGACGGTGTGTGAGCTGGCGGGTGTGGCGGCGGATTCGGGATCGGACGGACGTTCGCTCCGTGGCGCCCTGAGGAACCCGAGAGGACGCGTTCGTGATGCGGTGGTGGCCGCTTATCGGGGGGTGCAGCGGGCGATTCGGACAGATCGCCACAAGCTGATTCGATATCGGGTAAATGGGCGCGAGACGACTCAGTATTTCGACCTCCGAGAAGATCGCCACGAGATGCGTAACATTGTGGAGCAGCCAGCGGAGGCCCGGCGCGTGGCCGAACTACGTCGGGAGCTGCACCGGCGGCTGCGCGAAGCGGGGGATGCGGACGCCGATTCCTGGGCGTAGGAATTGCATCCTGACAAACCTCACCCGTCTGTGAAATGCTTCTGCTCAGTATGAAGCTGCTTGTCCTGGTGGCCGTGGCGGCAGCAGCCGTCGCGCAACCGCCCCCGCCAGCAATGTCGATTGGCGAGCGCGTCGAACTCCGGTCCGAGTTGCTCAACGAGGTCCGCCACCTGGTGGTCGTCAAGCCCTTCGGTTACGATGCCAGCCGCGAACGATACCCGGTTCTCTACGTGCTCGACGGAGACCAGCATTACTTCCACGCGGCCGGAATCCTGTCGTTCCTGGCGCAGAACGGGCGGATACCGCCCATGCTCCTGGTAGCCGTCCCGTCGCTACAGCGCAACCGCGATATGACGCCGCCCACCGAAGATGAAAACGAGAAGCGGTTCTTCCCCATCCGCGGCGGGGCGGACCGGTTCCTCGAGCATCTTCGTGACGAACTCGTCCCCTTCGTAGATCGATCGTACCGGACGCGGCCCTATCGAATTCTTGTGGGTCATTCGCTCGGCGGCCTGTTCGTGATCCACGCGCTCACCTCCGAACCACGGCTCTTTCAGGGTTGGATCGCCATCTCCCGAGCGTCCAATGGAACCGGCAGATGATGATCGGGCGGATGGAGCGTCTCCTCGCCAACTCGGCTGAGTTGAACGGAGACCTGTATCTGGCTTCAGCGGACGAGACGGGCATGCTGCTCGGCGGCATCCGGAAGCTGTGCGCGCTTTTGGGCGAACGGTCGCCGCGGGGCTTCCGGTGGAGCTACCAGCGCTTCGAGGACGAGAACCATGGGACGGTACCGCACCAGGCGATGTATCTCGGGCTCACGAAGATTTTCGACCTCTGGGACGTCGTCAATCCCTTTGAGCAGTATGAGCGGTCAGGGCTCGACGGCATCGCGCGCCGTTTCCGCGATGCCAGCCGGCGGTATGGCGTGGAGCGCAGGCTGTGGCCGTTCGCCCTTTCCATGATTGTGGCCGGCCTGATGGAGCAGCACCGGGCAGAGGAAGCGGAATCGGTGCTCCTGCACGACACGAAGGCGTTCCCGCCGCCGGCGAATCAACTCGACCGGCTCGCTCGCGAGTACGCGCTCCTCGGGGACAAGGCCGGGGAGATCCGATGCTACAAGCTGCTGCTGGAGCGCGACCCGAAGAGCGAACCCGCGCGGAAGCGGTTGGCAGAACTGGGAGTGGCCCCCTAGATCGCTATCATGTCCCTCATGAGATTCATCGCCGCCGCATTGCTGAGTCTCTCGCTGGGCTTCTCGCAGCCTGCTTACCGGATGGAGGAGATCGCGAAGGGCCTGGGCGTTGTCTACGCGATCACCACGGCGGATGTGAACGGGGACAAGAAGCCCGATATCGTCGCCATCAACAACCACCAGCTTTTGTGGTTCGAGAACCCGAGTTGGACGAAGCATGTCGTGGCGGAGAACATCACCAAGGCCGACAACGTCGCGCTGGCGCCGCTCGATATTGACCGGGACGGCAAGCTGGACTTCGCTCTCGGCGCGGACTGGCAATCGACGAACACGACCGGCGGCGGTTCGCTGCACTGGGTCTCGTCTGACGGCAAGGTTCATAACCTCGCAACCGAGCCCACGCTGCATCGCATCCGTTTTTCCGATGTCGATGGTGACCGGCGGCCGGAGTTGATCGTCGTTCCGTTGCATGGGCGGGGTACGAAGGGGCCGGCGTGGAACGACGGGCCGGGGGCGCGCATCCTTGTCTTCCGGGTTCCCAAGAACCCGGCCGCGGAGCCCTGGCCGATGGAGGTGGCCGACGAGTCGCTCCACATCGCCCACAACTTCATTACAGTGGGGCGCGAGATTTGGGTGGCCGCGGCCGAGGGTATTTTCGCATTGCGGCGTGAGCAGGGGAAGTGGAGGAAGCGGCAGATCGGCGAGGGGCAACCGGGCGAGATCAAGATGGGAACGGTCCACGGCAAGCGCCACCTGGCGACGGTCGAGCCGTGGCACGGCAACAGCATCGTTGTGTATGAGGAGGCACCCCGCGGGCTGTGGCTGCGCACCGTCATTGAGAGCAAACTCAACCAGGCGCACGCGCTGGGCTGGACGGAGAACGCTCTCATTGCCGGATGGAGGGGCAAGCCGTGGGGGCTTGCGGGGTTCGTTCACGACACGGCGGGCGGCTGGACCAGGTTTGCCATTGACGACGGCGTGGCCGTAGAAGATCTCGCGATTGCCGACCTCAACGGCGATGGGCGCGAAGAGATCATCGCCGGCGGGCGAGCGACGGCGAACATTCGCGTCTACTGGCGGGCGGAGGCTGCATTGGGGCTGGAGGGTAGGTTCATTCCTGGCGGGGCGGCACGCACTCTATAGAGCGGGCGCGGGTGTGTTTTACTCCTGGCGGAGGCTGGCGGCGGGGTCGGCAGCGAGGGCGCGGCGCGCGGGAGCGAGGACCGCGAGCAACGCCGCCAGAGCGAGGACGATTGCGGCGGCCGCGAACGAGATCGGATCGAAGGCCGAAACGCCGAACAGGAGCGGCTCGACGAACCGCGAGAGAAAAACGGCGCCGAGGAGGCCGCTGGCGGTGGCGGCGGCGGTGAGGGCCAGGTATCGTCCGAGGACCGCCGAAAGGACCTGACGTGCGCGGGCGCCGAGCGCGATGCGGATGCCAATCTCGCGGGTGCGTTGCGCGACGGCGACCGCCACCACGCCGTACAGCGCGATGGCCGCAAGCAGCAGGGCGAAGGCGGAGAGGCCGGCCAGCATGGACGCGGCGAGGCGTTCGCGGCTGAGCGCAGCGGCGAGGTGCGCCTGCATCGTGGTGAGTTGGAGGGGCAAGCCTGGCGCGAGTGAGGCGACAACTTCGCGCACAGCGCCGGCGAGCGCGACGGGGTGGCTGATGGTGCGCACCTGTAGGGTGATCATCTGCTGGTGGTCTGCGGCGAGCGGGAAGTAGACGCGCGGCGGATTCGTGGCCTCGCGGAAGCTGCGCTGGCGCCCATCGCGCACGACGCCGACGACGGTGAACGCACTGCCGCCGCGCGCCGGCTCGATGCGGCTGCCGAGCGGGGCGCGCCTCGCCATGGCTTCGTTCACGAGGACGGCATCGGTTTCGCCAGCGCGGATGTCGCGGCCGGCGAGGAGGGCGACGCCCGCGCTCTCCGGGTACCCTTGGGAGACGATGTTCGTCTCAACATTCGCGAGTTGGCCGTCGATGCGAATGTCTCTAGCGGAGCGCATTCCGCCAAGGGGCACGGTCTTGACGTAGGCGGCGGAGGCGACGCCGGTGAGGGCTCTGACGCGATCGAGGAGCGCTTGCTGGAGGAGGCGTCCCTTGGCCTGGTCGTAGCCGGCGCTGAGCAGGTCGAGTTGCACGAGCAGAGCGTTTTGGGACTGGAAGGCGGGGTCGGAGGCGCGGGCGCGGTCGAGAGTGCGGAGGAAGAGTCCGGCGCCGGCGACGGCCACCAGGCAGATAGCGAGTTGCGCGCCGGCGAGCGCTTCGGTGGGGCGAAGGCGGCGCCGGGAGCCCCCGCCCGCGGTCCGGATGAGAGTGGCGATGTCGATGCGCCAGGCGTAGCGAACGGGGGCCAGGGCGACGAGCAGTGCGACGCCCACGGAGAGTGCGACGGCCGCGAGCAGCGGCGCGGCGGTGATGCGGAGGTCGAGGTGGAGAGGAATGCCGAACGGATTGTGGAACCAGGCGAGGAAGCGCGGGGCGAGCGCGGCGAGTGCACAGCCTCCGAGCGCGCCAGCGACAGTCAGCGAGAGGGCTTCGCCGAGAAGGCCGGTCGCAAGGCGAAGGCGTCCGGCGCCGAGGGCGGTGCGGATGCCGAGGTCGCGGCGGCGTTGCTCCGAGCGCGAGAGGAGCAAGTTGGCGACGCTGCAGCATGACATTGCGAGCGTCAGCAGCGCGGCGGCGGCAAGGACGGCGATGTAGTGGCGGATCGACTCGCGATGCGCGGGCCAGAAGCGCGCCTGGGCGGTGGGGATGAGCACGGGGCGATAGCGCATGGCGGCCGCTTGCGGGTGCTGGCGGTAGAAGGACGCGGCGAGCGTTTGCGCTTCGGCCTGGGCGGTCGCGGCGTCCGCGTCCGTTGCCAGCCGGCCGGCGGCGAGCATCCAGTGGGTGGCGGCGTTCTCAAGGGGCAGTAGGGGCACGATGGCGTGAGCGGCGATGGGGAACCAGACATCGGGAGGATCGCCCCAGTCGAGGACGATGCCCCGGAAGGACGGCGGCAGCACGCCGGCGATGCGGAACGGCTGGCGATTGAGGACGAGGGTGCGGCCGAAGGCGAGGGGACTGGCGTCGAAGCGCTGCAGCCAGAGGCGGTGCGAGATGAGCACGGCGTGCACGTCGCCGGGCCGGAAGCAGGTTCCCAGGACGGGCGCAATGCGCAGCACGTCGCAGTAGTTCGCGCTGACCATCTCTGAGCTGAGGCGTTCGGCGCCTTCGGGCCATTGTGCGTTTAAGGGAAGGCGGGCGTAGGCGAGAAGGCCGTCGAGAGAGCGGGCGTGCTGGGCGAGGTAGCGGTAGAGCGGGTAGGAGACGCTGCTGTAGACGCCCTCGGGGTTGCGCTGATAGAGGCTGACGAGGCTGCTGGAGAGGGGGACGTCGAGGGGGCGGAAGAGCGCGGCGTCGGCTACGGTGAAGACGGCAAGGGAAACGCCGATGCCGATGGCGAGTGACGCCACCGCGGCCAGGGAAGAGACGGGCGATCGTCGCAGTTGCCGCAGCATGGCAACATCAATATCACAGATGCCGCAATCGTCAGAATCGCCGAACCAATTCTTATAGAATCGCCAGCGGGCGCCGTGACAGACTCCAGGGCACGGGGCTGGGCCCAACTACAAGAGAGGTCTATCGAATCCATGAAGCTTGTCATGATCCTGTTGTTATCCGCCGCTACTCTTGCCGCACAGGCGCCGCGGACGTTGCCGAAGTTGAAGGTCAGCGCCGACAAGCGATTCCTCGCTACCGCGGACAACAAGCCGTTTTTCTACCTGGCGGATACGGCATGGGAGCTGCTGCACCGGCTGGACCGCAAGCAGGCAGTGGAGTACCTGACGAAGAAGGCCTCGCAGGGGTACACCGCAGTGCAGGCCGTGGCGCTTGCGGAGTTGGAGGGTGTCGACGATCCCAACCCGTACGGCGACCTGCCGTTGATCGATCGCGACCCGACCAAGCCGGCGGTGACGCCGGGGGCCAATCCCGCCGACGCCAAGGCCTACGACTACTGGGATCACGTCGACTACATCATCGACCAGGCGAACGCCCGCGGAATTTACGTGGCGCTGCTGCCCACCTGGGGCCGCTACGTGAATGCCAAGAGCGGGAACAATCGCGATGAAAGCCTGTTGACGCCGGCGAATGCCGCGACCTACGGGGAGTTTCTCGGGAAGCGGTACGGCAAGAAAGGGATCATCTGGATTCTCGGCGGCGACCGGACAGCGACGGGGTATGAACCGACGTGGCGTGCTCTTGCGAAGGGCATCGCGATCGGCGTTTCCGGCAAAGAAGACTACGACGCCGTGCTGATGAGTTTCCACCCGCGCGGGGGTGAGACGTCATCGGCCTGGTTTCACGACGATGTGTGGCTCGACTTCAACATGCACCAGACGGGACACAGCCGCGCGGAGCGGACGATGAGCTGGGCGAAGATCGCCAAGGACTACGACCGGACGCCGACCAAGCCGGTGCTGGACGGCGAGCCACTCTATGAGGATCACCCGGTGGAGTTCCGCGCCCGCGACTACGGCTATTCGTTCGACGCACACACGCGGCAGCGCGCCTACTGGGCCGTGTTCTCGGGCGCGTGCGGGCACACGTACGGAAACCATTCGGTGTGGCAGATGTACGCGCCGAACCGGCGGCCCATCAATGGCCCGCTGATCACCTGGGATGAGGCGATGCACCGGCCCGGATCGGGGCAGGTGCAGTATGTGCGGTGGCTCATCGAATCGCGGCCCTACTTCACGCGCGTTCCGGACCAGTCTCTGATCGCCGACGCTCTGGACGGTTCGGATCGCATCGCCGCCACCCGCGGCGAGGACTACGCGTTCATCTACAGCGCGCAGGGGCGGAAGTTCACGGTGAACATGGGCAAGATCTCCGGCGACACGGTGAAGGCCTGGTGGTTCAACCCGCGCAACGGCCGCGCTGCCGAGATCGAATCGATGGCGAACAAGGGGACGCGGGAGTTCACCTGCCCATCCGAAGGCTTTGGCTCCGATTGGGTCCTGGTGCTGGACGACGCTTCCAAGAAGTTCGGCACGCCGGGGCAGAAGGCGGCGAAGTAGCATGCGGCGGCGGGAGTTCGTAGGTTCGCTATTGGCCTCGGCCGCCGCGGCGCAAGCGCGCTTCGGCCAGGTGAATGTTCCCTGCGAATGGTCCTTCTACGGGGAGAAGGCCCGCCGTGATCCGTTCAGCGAAGTGGAACTGAACGTCATCGTTACGTCGCCTTCCGGAAAGCAGCATAGGGCGCCGGCGTTCTGGGGCGGCGAAAACGTGTTCCGCGTCCGTTATGCCGCCGGTGAGGCGGGTTTGCATCGCTGGTCTACCGTATGCTCGGATCCGTCGGACGCCGGCCTCCATGGCCGTACGGGCACGCTCGAAGTGGCCCCTTACACCGGCGCCCATCCTCATTACCGCCACGGCCCTCTGCGCGCGTCGGCGAACAAGCGCTACCTTCAGCATGCTGACGGCTCGCCGTTTTTCTGGCTTGGAGACACGTGGTGGATGGCGCTCGTCAAGCGCCTTCATTGGCCGGACGACTTCCATCTCCTGGTTGCCGACCGGGTGCGGAAGAACTTTAGCGTCATCCAACTGGTGGCCGGCCTCTATCCGGACATGGATTCGTTCGACCCCCGCGGCGAGAACGAAGCAGGTTTCCCCTGGCAGCGAGACTACGCCACCATCAATCCCGCCTGGTGGGACATGGCCGACTTGCGCGTGCAGCACCTGGTGAACAGCGGCCTCACACCGTGTGTCCTGGGCTGCTGGGGCTACTATCTCCCCAAACTCGGCGAGCGCAAGATGAAGCAGCACTGGCGCACGATCGTCGCTCGTTGGGGCGCCTACCCCGTCATCTGGAGCCTCGCCGGAGAGACCTCGATGCCCTGGTACCTTTCCACGCGACGGGATGACGAGCGCAAGGAACTGGTTGCCGGCTGGACGGTGCTGGCCCGCTACATCCGCTCCATCGACCCCTTCCAGCGCCTCATCACGGCGCACCCCTCTGAGACCGCTCGAGCTTCCGTCGACGATCCGGCGGTCCTCGATTTCAATATGCTGCAGACCGGCCACAGCGACCGCAAGAGCATTCCGAACACCATCCGCAAAGTCACGGGCGAGTACGCCGCGGAACCGCGCCTGCCGGTTATCAACGGTGAAGTGAATTACGAGGGCATCCTCGCCGCGAGCCGTGAGGAGATGCAGCGCTTCATGTTCTGGACCTGCCTCCTGAACGGCGCGTGCGGCCATACGTATGGCGCCAACGGGATCTGGCAAGTCAACCTGCCCGGCAAGCCGTACGGCCCCTCGCCGCATGGGCGCGCCTGGGGCAATGTCACCTGGCAACAGGCGATGTCACTTCCCGGCGGCTCACAACTCGGCCGCGCCGCGCGCTTGCTCCAGCGCTATCCGTGGCATCGCTTCGAGCCGCATCCGGACTGGATCGACCCCGTTTGGAGCGAGAAGAACTACGAAGCGCCTTCCTGCGCCGGCATCCCCGGTGAACTCCGCATCGCTTACCTGCCGCAGCCGGCGGGCGGCACTTACACGTTTCGATCTCTAGAACCGGGTGTCGCCTACAGGGCTCGGCTCTTCGATCCGATCGAGGGCTCGGAGCAGGAGTGGGGCAAGGCGGAGGCGCGAAATGGCTCGTGGACGATGCCGCCGCTAGAGGTGATGCAGGACTGGGTCGTGATTCTCGAAAAAATGTGACTTACCCCCTTGCGTTTCGGAGTGCCGGTGATAGCATGAATCCACCATGACGGGCGTCAACTGGGAAGACGTTCGCTCCGTAGTCGAACCGCAGGTGAACGCCGAAGGTGTCCATGTATGGCCCTTCGATGCGGGCTTCCCCATCGATGTCAGGTTCTTTCGCTTTGCGCGGTACGGGGACGTACGGCCGCGGCGTCACGACTACTTCGAGCTACTTTACATGGAGCGCGGGCAGCTGAAGGCCCACATCCATGACTCGCAGTTCGACCTGAGAACGGGCGATCTGATGGTGATGAACAGCACCATCTATCACTCCACCAGCCGGGTGGCGGGCCAGCCGCCGGCGCTCGCCGTGGTGCTCTACTTCATGCCCGAGCTCATAACGCTCAGCGACCACGACGGCATGAACGCCGGATACCTGATGCCCTTCCATGTGCAGGAGGCGCAATTTCAGCACATTATTCCGGCCTCCAGCTCGGAGCCCGCGGAGATCGCGCAATTCATGCGCCGGATTCACGCCGAACTGCCCGCCAATTCGCGGCGCGCTCGACTGGCGGTGCACACCTACCTGCGCATGATCCTGATGCAGGTAGTGAACCATTACAGCTCGCTGAAGGGCACGTCGGAGGTCTTTGAGCGGCGGCAGGTTGCCCTGGAGCGATTGAAGCCGCTGTTCGCCGCGCTCGAGGTGAACTACGCGGAGCCCATCACGCTGGCGGAGGCGGCGGCGCTGGTTCGCCTGAGCAAGCCGAGGTTCATGGGCCTCTTCAAGGAAGCTACGGGCAGCTCCTTCGTGCACTATTTGAATGGCTTCCGCATCGCCAAGGCGCAGCAACTCCTGGAGAGTACGGAGATGCCCATCGCGGACATCGCGTGCGAAGTGGGCTTCTGCGACCAAAGCTACTTCGGCCTGATCTTCCGGCGACATGTGAACATGACGCCGCTGCAGTACCGGTTCAAGGCGACGAAGCTCACCGACGACCTCGCCCATCTCAGCACGCGGGCGTCCTGACGGTGTAAATCGTCAGATTTTTGACCTTCATCCTTATAGATTCCGGCCCTCTTTTCGCCGCATTCTCGTGACAAGGTCTGTCCGCCTGGGCAAAGCATGAGCTCTTCCCGCGTCATCGCGACGTACTTCATTGAGACCCCCTATGACCCGGCGCATGCCGCGGCGGTCCTAGCCGGTGAGCAATCCACGGGGACGTTCGTGCGGGTTCCTGGCGAGACGGACGAACTCCGGGAGCGCCATGGCGCACGCGTCGAGTCGGTCAGCGAACTCGGCGAGTCCCCCACGCCAGCGCTCCCTTTTTCGAAAGCGCCCGCGGGCGGGTCGCCGAAGTACCGGGCGGCCCGGGTGGTGGTCTCATTTCCCATCGATAACATGGGGACGTCGCTGCCCAACCTGCTGGCGACGGTGGCGGGGAATCTCTTCGAACTCCGGGAGTTCTCCGGTCTTCGCCTGCTGGACCTCGAGCTTCCCGAGGAGTTCGCCGCCGTCTATCCGGGCCCACAGTTCGGCGTGGAAGGAACCCGGCGTCTGGCGGGTGTATGGGGCCGGCCCCTGATCGGCACCATCGTGAAGCCGAGCGTTGGGCTGTCGCCAGAGCAGACCGCGGCTCTGGTACGCACCCTGGTGGACGCGGGACTCGACTTCATCAAGGACGACGAATTGATGGCCAACCCGCCGCATTCGCCGTTTGAACGGCGCGTGGACGCGGTGATGCGGGTAATCCAGGAGACCGCGGACCGAACGGGCCGCAAGGCCATGTACGCATTTAATCTCACTGATGAAGTGGAGGCGATGTGCCGGCACGCGGAGTATGTCCTGCGGGCCGGCGGCACGTGCGTGATGGCCAGCGTGAACAGCATTGGGCTCCCTGGCGTCGCCTTCTTGCGCCGGCATTGCGCGCTGCCGATCCACGCGCACAGGAACGGCTGGGGCTACCTGACGCGCGCGCAGGCGCTCGGGTTTGCTTTCCGCGCCTGGCACAAGCTGTGGCGGGTGGCTGGTGTCGATCACATTCACACGAACGGGATTCGCAACAAGTTCTGGGAGCCGGACGATTCCGTCGTAGAGTCCGCGCGCGCCTGCGCTGAGCCAGTGTTGGGCGGGTATCAAGCCATGCCGGTGCTCTCCGCGGGGCAGTGGGCGGAGCAGGCACCGGACACATACCGGCGGTTGGGAACGGTCGACCTTCTCTACCTGTGCGGCGGTGGCATTGTGGCGCATCCGGGCGGCATCGCGGCGGGGGTGGCGAGCGTGCGGCAGGCATGGGATGCGGCACTCGAGGGCGTGCCGCTTCCCGAATACGCGGCGCACCATGCGGAGTTGCGGCAGGCGTTGGCCTTCTTCGGGGGCAAGTGATGCGACTTGCTTTCTATGGCGACGACTTCACGGGCTCAACGGACGCGATGGAGTCGCTGTCACTGGCGGGTCTTCGGACTCTGCTGTTTCTCCGCCCGCCGCCGCCGGGTTCGCTTCAGGGAGTCGATGTGGCCGGCGTGGCGGGCAACAGCCGCGCGATGACGCCGGAGCAGATGGAAGCCTGTTTGTCGCAGGCGTTCGCGGGCCTGGACGCCTTGGGTCCCCGCATCGTCCACTACAAGGTCTGCTCCACGTTCGATTCCTCGCCCGCCCGCGGCAGCATCGGCCGCGCCATCGAGATCGGGCGCCGCGTCTTCGGTGAGGCTCCCGTTCCTGTTCTAGCCGGGGCGCCGATGCTCGGCAGATACTGCGCCTTCGGCAACCTCTTCGCGCGCTCCGGTCTCGATAGCCCGGTTCACCGCCTGGACCGCCATCCCACCATGAGCCGGCACCCGGTGACACCCATGCACGAGGCGGACCTGCTGCGGCATCTCAAGGAGCAGACATCGCTGCCAGCCGCGCTGGTGGACCTCCTGGATCTGGAAGCCGACGATGTTGAAGCGCGATACGACGCGAAGGCGGAAGGGCAGGGAATCGTCCTGCTGGATGTGGTGCGGGCGGCGCACCTGCCGGTGCTGGGCCGGCTTCTGGATCGCGGCCCGCGCTTCGTCGTGGGATCGTCCTGTGTGGGGTACGCTCTCGCTTCGCACTGGGGAACGGCGGCGCGCGGGTATCCGTTCCCGGAGCCGGTGGACCAACTGCTTGTCGTTTCGGGAAGCTGCTCACCGGTGTCGAATCGCCAGATGGAGCACGCGATTCGCAGTGGGTTTCGGGAAGTGCCGCTGCTACCGACCGAGCGGGAGCTCTCCGGAGTGCTGCGGAAGACGCGCGAAGCGCTGGAGGGCGGTGAGAGCGTCATCGTGCACACGTGCCGGGGCCCGGAAGACGCGCGGCTCGATCGGGCGCTGGATGGCCGCGAGATCGGCGACATGCTGGCTGCCCTGCTCAGTGCGGTTCTGGAATGGAGGCGGCCGCCGCGCGTCGTGGTGGTGGGGGGCGACACGTCGGCTTATGTGGGTTCGCAGCTCGGGATCGACTCGCTCGAAATGATCGCCCGGATTGAACCGGGTGGCCCGCTCTGCCGGGCCTCCGGCAGCGGCCCCGTGGACGGCCTGGAGATCGTGTTCAAGGGTGGGCAGGTAGGCAGCATTGATTACTTGGAAAGGGTCAAGGGAAAACGAGCATGACAAAGATCGCGGTGTTTGGAGCGGCGGGCAACATGGGTACGCGAGTGCTGAACGCGCTGGGCGGGCTGCCGCAGTACCAGTTGCTGTGCGTGGAGGGCAACGAGCGCGGTGCGGAGCGGCTGCGCGAGCGCGGCTACGAGGCCGTGCCGTCGGACGAAGCCGCGTCGCAGTGCGACGTGGCGATTCTCGCCGTTCCCGACGTTCTGATCGGGACCATAGCGCGTGAGGTGGCGCCGCTGATGAAGCCGGGCGCGATGATCATGTGCCTGGACCCCGCGGCTCCGCGGGCGGGCCGCCTGCCCCAGCGCCGAGACCTCTCCTACTTCATCACGCACCCGGCGCACCCGCCCATCTTCAACGACGAAGCGGAGCCCGAGGCTCGCCGCGACTTCTTCGGCAGCGGGCTGGCGAAGCAGGCGATCGTCAGCGCGCTGATGCAGGGGCCGGAGGCGGATTACGCGAAGGGCGAGGCGATCGCGGCGCGGATGTTCGGCCCGATTCTGCGAAGCCATCGGGTGACGGTGGAACAGATGGCGATTCTCGAGCCGGTGCTGTCGGAGACGGTGGCGGCGACGTGTTTATCGGTGATTCGCGAGGCGCTCGACGAGGCCGCGGCACGGGGCGTCCCCTTCGAAGCGGCGCGGGATTTCCTGATGGGGCACCTCAATATCGAGATCGCGATTCTGTTCAACGAAATCGACTGGAAGTTCTCCGCGGGGGCGCAGAAGGCGATTGCCGAGGCGAAGCCGAAGATCTTCCGCGACGACTGGAAGCAGGTGTTCGAAGAGGTGGAGGTGATGGCGTCGGTGGCGCGCATCTCGGGGGGTCACTAGCGCGCTTCGTACAGCTCCCGTTCGCGTCGGGCGTCCTCGTGGCGGCCCATCTTCTGATAGGCCTGCATCAGGAGATATCGCGCGCGCTTGTCGTTTGGGGCAAGGGCTAGCGCGGCCTTCAACGCTTCCACGGCCTCCGCGTGCAGCCCGCTGCCCTGCAGGCATTTTCCCAGCAGGCGCCAGGTCTCGGCGGTCCTGGGATTGATGCGCGTCGCCGCCTCGAGCACCGGCAGCGCTTCGCCGCAGCGCTCGCGCGACGCCAGAAACCGCGCCAGATAGAGATGCGCCTGCTCCTTGCCCCCGAGGGCGACGCCTTGCCGGTACTCGGCGAGCGCCCGCTCGTCGTCGCCGTTCAACTCCCTGGCATATCCGAGCATGGTGTGCGCCTCGGCATGCGCGGGCTGCAGCCGGACGGCGGCGCCCAGGGCCTCGGCCGCGTCGTTCGGCTGCTGCGTTTCGAGCAGATGAACGCCGAGGTAATAGCGGGCCATGGCGTCCTGTGGATCGAGCCGTACCGCTTCGCGCAGATGGAGCCCGGCCTCCTCACGCTTGCCGAGCGACACGAGGTTGAGCGCGGCCAGCTTGTGCATGTTCGACGTTGGGGATGCCGCTTGCAGCAGGGCGCGGACGGCCGCCAGCGACTCTGCGGCCTTCCCCTCACGATGGAGGATCATCGCCTCAAGGAGCCGCACGCGGTTCGGCTCGCCCTCGATGGTGCCCAGCTTCGCCCGCGCCTCGGCGAGGCGGCCCGCGTCGATCAGCCGTTCGACGCTCGGCCCTTGCGCGAGCGGCGCGCCCTTGCCTTCCACCACCTTTAGGTAGCGGCCGGCAGACGGCTTCTCGATGCGATCCACGATGCCGCTCGGCCACCGCACCTCGATCCACTCGCAACCGGCTCCGCCCAGGCCAAGCACCTCGCGCGCATCGTGGGACGACAGGTAGCTGCCGCCCGCTGCCCGGAAGCGCGAGGACTCGCGTCCCCCGGCGCGCCAACGCAGAGTAACGCCGGCGGCCCCGGCAGCGCTCTTCGTCGCCGTCAGGTCCAGGCCGACGAAGCCGCCCGCGTGGCCTCCCTGGTTCCTTAGAACCAGCGGAGCGGCTCCGCTATTCGATACCACCACATCCAGGTCTCCATCGTTATCGAGGTCCGCGGTGGCCATTCCACGCGCCGGAAATCTCCGCGCGAACACGGCGCCCGACTCCTTGCTGACGTCGACGAACTTTCCCGCGTCGTTGCGGAACATCAGCAACGGTTCGGCGTAGGTCACCAGCGGCTTAACGGTCTCCACCATATCGTCGGGATGGCCGTTGGCGAGAAACAGGTCGGGGTCGCCGTCGTTGTCGTAGTCGAAAAAGCGCAGCCCCCAACCACTCAGCAGCCGCGTGGCGGCGTGGATCTCCACGGCCTCGTCGAGGAACTCACCGCCCTTCTGATTCCGGTAGAGACTGAACCGCTCCTGGTCGATGTTGGCCACGAAGAGATCCTGCCATCCGTCGCCATTGAAGTCCACCGCATCCACGCCCATGCCGGAGCGCGGCTCGCCGCCCTCGCTGTAGGCGACGCCGGCCAGCAGGCCGCTTTCGACGAACTTGCCGCCCTGGTTGATGAACAGGAAGTTGGCCACAGTGTCGTTCGCGACGAACAGGTCCAGGCGGCCGTCGTTGTTCACGTCGGTGGCCACTGCGCCGAACGCCTTGCCTTTGACGGCTGCGATGCCGCTGGCCGCGCTCACGTCAACAAAAGTGCCGTCGCCGCGATTGCGGAACAGGCGGCTCGCCGTCGGCTTGAAGACCCTCGGGATGCAGTAGTGCTGCCGCTTGGCGGCCGGGTCGCCACAAAAGCGATTCTCCTCGGCGTTGTACTCGACGAAGCTCGAGACGAAGAGATCCACCTTCGCGTCGCCGTCGTAATCGAAGAACACCGCGTGGGTGAACCACCCTTTCATCGCCACGCCGGCCTTCGCAGTGACGTCTTCGAACGTCCCGTCGCCGCGGTTCCGATAGAGGGTGACGCCGCCGAAGTTCGTGACGAAGAGGTCAACGTCGCCGTCGCCGTCGTAGTCCGCCGCGGCCGCGCCCATCCCGAACGACCCGCCCCCGGCGACACCGGAACGCTCGGTGACGTCTTCGAACCGCCATTCGCCGAGATTCCGGTACAGCGCATTCCGCCCCGCACTGTTGACGAAGTAGAGGTCTACGCGCCCGTCGCCGTCGTAGTCGAAGGCCGCCACGCCCGAACCCACCGTTTCGGGGAGGTGCTTTGCGGCCGAGGCACCGTTCTGGTGCACCCAGGTAATGCCGGTCTTCGCGGCGGGCATCTCCTCGAACTGCACCGCGGCGAGCAGCAGCGCAAGCACCATGCTCATCGTTTGGTCCCCTCGGTGAAGTCCGGCAGTGTCGCGCCCCGATCGGCATAGCTCTCGTTTGCGCCTAGATTGCGCGCCTGCTCTTCCTCCGTGAGCTTGCGGATCACCGCCTGGAGCCGCTCGGCATCGGCCGTGCGCCCGGTCTTTGCGTAGCCGCGGGCGAGCAGCACATGCGCCGCGCGGAACGAGGGCTTCTGCTTCACCACCTGTTCGAGAGCAGCCACCGCCTTGACCGTCTCGCCAATCGACGACCACACCTGCCCCAGCAAATAGAGGACGCCCGCGTTGGCCGGCTTCGCCTTCAGCGCCTCACTCAACAGCGCCTCCGCGCGGGCGAACTCGCGCTGCTTCACCAGGATCCATCCCAGGTTCGCGCTGGCGTTGAAGTCCTTCGGCGCCAGTTGCAGTTCCGCCTCGAAGGCGCGAATCGCCCCGGCGTCGTCGCCCAGGAGCATCAACGTATACCCGAGCTGGTTGTTCAGCGAGGGCAGCTTGGGGTTCGAGGCGAGAGCGGCCATCAGCACTTTCTCCGCCTCGCGGTACTGCCCCTTGCTGTTGAGGATCATCCCGCGCACCAGATCGGCGTCGGCGCCCTGCAGTCCCTCTATAAGAGTCGCAGCCCGCTCCAGGTTCCCCGCCGCTACGTATGCAGTTGCGAGAGTGACCTTCGCCGGCTGGTTGCCCGGCTGCCGGGCCAGTGATTGCTCCAACTGCCGCCGTCCCTCTTCGTACCGGTCGAGCTTCAGCAGGCAGAGCCCATCGAGGTGGAGGCCGCGCGCGTCTCCGGGCATCTGCTCCAGGAACTTCGCCAGGACCTCATGCGCCTCGGCGTACCGGCCCCCCTCGTAGAGCGACAGCCCGTGAAAGAACTTAAGAGGCGCCATCGCCGGCCTCAACTCGGAGGCGGCCTTCAATTGGGCCGCCGCACGCTCCGGCATTCCTAATCGCAAATACACCGTCCCCAGGTTGGCAAGCGCCTCGGGCATCTTGGGCGAAAGTGCGAGCGCCTTCTCGTACTCGGCGCGGGCCGCCGCGTAATTTCCGGTGCGTTCCGCTTGGACGCCGCGCCGCAGGTGTTCGCGCGCCGGGTCGGGGGCCTGGCCCAGGAGCGCAGCGGCTGCGAGAAAAAGCAAGAGGCGGAGGCCGAAGCCTCCGCCCTTGTAACGACCGATATTCACCGGCGGCGCGCCGCCCTCAGAACTCCACCCGCAGGCTGAGCTGCATCTGCCGCTCCAGCCGGGCCCCCGTAAGCTGCCCGAACTGTCCGTTGACCTGCCGCCCCTGAGCGTCGAATCGCGCATTGTTATCCACCGCATTGAATTGGGTGTGATTGAACAGATTGTAGAACTCCCAGCGGAACTGGAACCGTGCGCGTTCCGTGATCGGGAAGTTCTTGTAGACCGTCAGGTCCCAGTTGTTGATGCCCGGGCCGCGGTAGACATCTCGCGGCGCGTTGCCGAAATCGCCTCGATTGAGCGGCGCGGCGATAGCGTCGGTGTTGAAGTAGCGGAAGAACGTGCGATCACCCTTACTCAACACCGGGTTCCCCACCATGTTCACGCGAGGCGCATCGCCTCCGCCCCAGCGATCCACACCATCGATAAAGCTGAAGCCGATGCCTTGGGGGAAGCCGCTGGCGAGGGTCGTGATGCCGGCGATCTCCCAGTTGTGGAAGACGGCCCGTCCCAGCCAGTGTCCGCCCACCGCCTGCAACTTGGGAAGCGAGTACAGGTAGTTGAAGACGAACATGTGAGTCTGGTCGAAGCCCAGCTTGCCGTAGAGGTAGGTGCGATAGTCGCGATAGATGGGCAGTCCGCCGCCGTCCTGGTTGGCGATGCCCATGGCCTTGGACCACGTGTAGGCGACGCCGTACTGGAAGCCCTTGGCGTAGCGGCGGTTCAAGGCAACCTGGAGAGCATGGTAGTTGGAGTAGCCGGAGTCCTCGATGTAGCTCACGCCCTGGAAGCCCAGGTACGGCCGCAGGAAGATGTCCGGCAACGGGCGGCCGGTGGTGGGGTCCTGCGCGTCCGCGCGGAAGCGGGTGCCGGGGGGCAAGGTGTTGATGGGCCGGTTCTGCCGGAGCCAGCGGCCGCTGTTGCCGGCATAGCTCACGTCGAGCACCGAGCCGAGGCCCACGCTCTGCTGGATGCCGAACAGCCAGTTGTAGACGGTCGGCACATTCTCGAACGGGCGGTCGAAGGAGGAGGCGTCCGTGGGGAACAAGACCTGGCCGGCGCCGAGGAAGGTGTCGATGGTGCCGAAGAAGATGGTCGGGCTCTCGATGAATGGGGGCGCGGTGGTGGTCGTCCACATCGAATTCTGTGACGAAAATACCGTTTGTTTGGCGACGCCGAAGCCGCCGCGGACGACGGTCTTGCCGTTTCCGAAGGCGTCAAGGGCGAACCCGGCGCGCGGGGCTACCTGCAGCGGCGGGCGGTCGCGGAAGCCTTCGGGATAGGAGTCGTCCGTTACCAGGACCACGCCGTTGAAGCGGTCGCCGGTGCCGGGCACAAACGCGCCGATGTAGGGAGTGGGGAACAATTGGCCGGTGCGGGGATCCGCAGCTACGCGGCGGCCGTTCGCGTCAAGGGCCGGCCGGTAGAGCAGCGGCGTGCGCCGCGTGTCATAGCGGTCAATCGAGAGGGCGGCGCCGATATCGCGCCGGTACCGCCACGGCGTGAAGCTGTAGAAGCGGACACCGAAATCGATGTTCAACCGCTTCGTCGCCTTCCAGGAGTCCTGCAGGAACCACTCGGCGCTGTAGACGGAGGCCTGTCCGTTGGTGCGGTTGTTCGATTCCTGGTAGCTGAAGAAGTTGCCGAGAATGGCGTTGGCGAAGGGGTGGTTCGAATCGAGGGGGTTATTCGCGTCGCGCCCGAAGTTGAAGTTGCCCATATGACCGCCGCCCGCCGCGCGCGGTCCTTCGCTGGCCACGTTCTGTTCGAAGTAGAAGCCGAACTTCATGTTGTGGCGGCCCTTCACCCAGCTGAGGTTGTTGGTGATGAACCAGCGGGTGTCCTCCGCTTCGATCGGCGTACGCGGATCGAACGAGGTGGAGGGCGCGTTCGGCAGACCGCCGAACGACATCTGGGGGATGAGGTTGAGCGGGTTCACCGAGGGGAAGAGTTGCCGCAGCCCCTGCAGGTTGTGTTTCTCGCGGCGCACGTTGGCGAGCTGGAAGCGGTCCTCGTCCATGGTCCCGAGTTCCTGCACCTTCGAAAATGCGATGTTGAACTCGTTGATGACCGTGGGCGAGAAGGTGCGGGTGTAAGCGCCGGCGTAGGCGTCCGCCTTGTACTTGTAGCGGTGCGGCTGCGCGAAGAAGTTACCGCCGAAGGCGGTGGATTGCGCCTGTCCCTGCAGGTCGGATGTCCAGAATCGAGGCCGGAAGGAGATGCGGTCTCTGGCCGTCGGCAGGTAGTCCACCTTGATCTGCGTCTGGTACTTCGGCTGCTCACGCGTTTCCTGGAAGCGATAGTTGAACGCGTTGCGGCTGATGTTGGTGTCGAAGAAGTTCGGATTGGGGTGCCAGGCCAACATGCGCTGGCCGAACACGTTGATGCGGTTGGCGGGGATGGTGTTGTTGACGAACGGGGTGCGGCCGTTGAGGGGATCCTGCACGGTGATGAGCTGGCCGTTCTGGTCGAAGCTGCGGGAGAAGTTGCCGGCGCGCTCCAGTTCCGTAGGCAGCGTGGTGTTGAGCAGCGGACCGGGGAGCTTGATGCGCCAGTCTTCGCGGCTCACAAAGAAGAACAGCTTGTCCTTGCTGGTGTTGAATACTTTGGGGATGAAGATGGGGCCGCCCAGCACGCCGCCGAAGGTGTTGTAGCGCACCAGCGGCTTGCCGATTCCCAGGCGGTTGTTGAAGAAGTTGTTGGCGTTGAACATCTCATGGCGCTTGAAGTAATACGCCGATCCGTGGAACTCCTTGGTTCCGGATTTCGAGAGGATGTTCACCTGCACGCCGGGCGTGCGGCCGTTTTCGGCGAGGAACGAGCTCGACTTCACGCTCACCTCTTCGATCGCATCCATGCTGACAGAGATGGTGAAGAAGCTGAGGGCATCGATGTCGGCGCCGGGCTGCCCGTCCAGCGCAAAAACATTCCAGTGGCTTCGCGTGCCCTGCATGTTGGGCGTTTCCGTGCCCCAGTTGCCGCCCAGCGAGTCGCTCCCGGCATTCTGCGAGACGCCGGGAAGGACGGTCATCAGGGCGACGATATCGCGGCCGCGCTGCATCAGGCCGGAGAGCTGGTTGCTCGAAAGGAGGGCGGTCTGGCCAGTGGTGTCGGTCTGCACGGTGGCGCCTTGCGCGACGACGGAGACCGTTTCAGTGACCGAGCCGACGGTAAGCGAGATGTCGCCAAGGGTCAAGCTTTGGTTGGCGTTGACCACCAGGTTGGTGCGCTCATGCGTGGTGAAGCCGTTCATCTTCACCCGGAGCGTGTACGTCCCGGGAAGGACGTTGGGAAACAGGAATTGGCCCAGTTCGCCGGACTTGGTCGTCGCGGTTTCGCCCGTGCCTTCATTCGTAACCGTTACCTCCGCGCCGACGATGACATTTCCGGAGGGATCAATGACGGTGCCCGACATGCGGCCCGAGACCTGTGCCCAGAGAGATGCCGCGGTGAGTGCGGCGAGAATCAGGAAAACAATCTTGCAGCGGATTCGGTCGTACATCCGAACTCCCCCTTCGCAACCCCAGTCGTTTCGTGGTCCGGAGAGCGGAATATCCGCCGACGAGAGCGGTAAACAGGGACCCAGATCAAAGAACCCCAGCACTCCCAGGACTAACTGATGGTGAATCCAGCGAGGGAATACTTCTATAACGAAGCGGGGCGATTTTTATTGGAAAGCTATCAGGGTGCGGCGCCCACCTTCGCCGCACCCGTGTCGGAGGAGCCAGCGGGAGTACGAAGCCGATCAGAGGCGGTGAATACGAATGTTCCCGTTGGAGGTGGTCAGGTCGAGCAGTGGGCCGCCGCCGCCGATGGCGCCCTCCAAGCGATTCTTGGACTGCGTACCGCGCACGCTGACATCGAAGTCGGTTTGAATGTTCCCATTCGATGTTGAGGCCCGCGCCTGTGCGCCCGCCGCGGAGGGCAGCTTGACGGTGATGGACGAGTTGCTGGTGTCGGCAATGATGTCATTGCCCTTCACTTCTTCGAGCGTGACGGTGATGGGCCCGTTCGATGTGTCGAGCTTGACCGGGCGGCCGCTCTCGATGGAGCTGAGGCGGGCATCGATGGACGCGTTCGAGGTGGTGGCCTCGAAATGGCCGCGAACGCCCTCGGCGCGAATTCCGCCGTTGGAGGAGCGGAGAACCGCGCTGCCTTCGAACTCGGTGACCTCGATGCCGCCGTTGGAGGTTGCGGCCTCAAGCGGGCCCTTCAGTTTCCAGATCTTCACGCCGCCGTTTGACGTTTTGAGACGAACGGGACCGGTGAGCCCTTCGATGCGCACGCCGCCGTTGGAGCTCTCAATGCGCTCCAGTTCCACGCGGGCGGGCACGCGGAGAACGTACTTCGCACCGAGGTTGCCTCGCCGCTCCATGGGGCGGAAGGTGCGGATACGTACGGCGTCCGGGGCGGCGGAGATGTCGATCTTAATCGCCTGCAGCAGCTCCTCGGATGCGGCATACTTGGTGCCGGTGATCTGGATGGAGTCCTTTTCCCATCCGATGACTTCGACCGAGCCGTTGAAGCTTTCGAGCGAGACTTTACCGCCGGACTTCAGCGGATAGCTGTAGCTGAAGTCCTCCTTGAACCGGCTCATGTCGCCCCAGTCTTCGATATCGCACCCGGCGAGCGCGAGGGAAACTCCCGCTGCCAACGCGTACACCGCCAATCTGCTCATAAAGTGCTCCTTGTCATGCTCATACGCTCGAAGGGGGGTTGGAGTTCCGCGTGTTATGAGGGAAAGTTGCCAAACGCAACATTTTCCCGCAGGCGCGGGCTCCGGGTGGGGCGGCGGACTTACAATATGGCGGTGACCCGCCTGTTGATGCTGGCCGCGCTGACCGCCGGCGCCGCTGCCGCCGCCGAGAACTATTGTTGGGGCTTTCTGAACGCGCACCCGGAACGCAAGCCCATTCCTGACGCCGAGGCGCAGGAGATTCAGAAAGCCCACCTGGCGCACCTGGAGCGGATGGGCCAGGAGGGCAAACTGCTTGCCGCCGGACCGATGGCCATTCGCGGCGGCCCGATCGGTATCGTTGTCTATCGCTGCTCCTCGATCGCCGAAGCCGAAGCGTGGGCGGCGGCGGATCCTGCCGTGCAGAAGAAGCGGTTGAGTGTCGAGATGTACCGGTGGGTTGGGCCGGATGGGGTCGGCGAACCTCTGATGACACAGCTCAAAACGGACCCCAAAGCAAAATTTGAGATGGTCCGGCTGCCGCTGGTCATCTACCGGCGCACCGACAAGTGGAAGGATGAACCACCGGGCGCGCTTGCCAAGAGCCACCGCGAGTACGTCGAGAGCCTGGAACGCACCGGCAAAGTGAGGATGCGCGGGCGCTTGAGCCTTGACCCGGGGCAGAGCAGCGCGGTCGCCCAGCCCCTGGGCCTCGCCGTCTTGTCCGCCATGACGCTTGAGGAGGCGACGGCATTGGTCGCGCAGGATCCCCTGGTGCGAGAAGGCTATGTGCGCACCGACAACCTCATGTGGTTCGTCGCCAACGAGGTCATTCCGCCGGCGGCGAAGTAGCTGCGAGGCCGCGGGACAGCAGGATCCAGGCGGTTGTCCCGGCGGCGGGCAGCACGGCCAGCAGGACGAAGGTGTCCGCGAACCGGGCATCGTCAAACCATCGACCAAGGACAGGCAGCAAGACCGCCACGAGCGCGGACCATGATCCCGCTCCGATGCCTGCCACCAGCGACGTTTGCTCCCGGGGATACAGGACCGCTGCTGACCTGAGGGAGGCGACTACGAAGCCGCTGGCGGCAAACATGGCCAGCCACATGAGGGCGAGCACGCCGGCCGGCGATGGGACCGAGGGAGTGGCCGCAAAGGGCAAGGCGAGCGCCGCGAGGAGGACGAACAGCCAAACGGGTCTGGGCCGGCCTGGCGCGAAGCGGTCGGTGACCCAGCCCCAAAAGAAGTAGCCGACCTCCCAGCCTAGCGGGGGAATCCAGAGCACACGCCCGAGTTCGCTTTGGGATAAGCCGTGCACACGGCCAAGGTAGAGCGGCGCCAGGTAGAGGATCGGGCCGAGGGCTGCGGCTCCGAGCGAGTAGCTGGCGACGAGGCTCCAGAAGCGGCGCTCCCGCGGGTCGGGCCAGGTGAAGCGGGCGGCGCGTGGTGAGTCCTTCTGCGGGAGGTAGGGCGGCCGCGCCAACCGCAGCCACCCGGCGATCCATGCTGCGCCGAGCACGCCTGTCACCAGGAACGCCGCGCGCCAGCCCCACGCCGCCGCCACGGGCACTACAAGCAGGGGCGTGAGGATTGCTCCCAGGCTGCCTCCGCTGTAAGCGAGGGCGATGCCCCGGGCGGTTCGGTTCGGCGGGAGGGAGTCCATCGCGGCGCGCAGGCCGCCCGGGAAGGTGGCCCCCTCGCCGAACCCGAGGAGGGTCCGGCAGAGCACAAAACCGGCGAAGTCCGCCATGCCGGCGTGAGCGGCGCTGGCAACCGTCCAGAGAGCGACGGCGGCGGTCATCCCGAGCCGGAGTCCGAAGCGGTCGAGGAGCGAGCCCCAGATGGGGTTGCCGAGCATGTAGGCTACGGAGAAGCCGGCGACGACGCGGCCATATGCCTCGGCAGTCATATGGGTTTCGGCGAGGATGGAGGGGGAGAGTACGGCGAGGGCCTGGCGGTCCAGGTAGGAGAGGAACGAGCAGAACATCATCCAGAGGCTGATGCTCCAAACGGCGCGGCCCTGCGTCATCTCGCGAGCGCCCGGGCGGCGGCCTCGCCGGTGACGACGGCGCCTTCCATGAAGCCCTGCCAATCGGCCAGATGCTCGCCCGCGAACAGCACTTTGCCGTGCGGACGTGCCAGCAGCGGGCGGACGCTGAACCACTGGCCGGGACGGTAGAGCGCGTAGGCGCCGCGCGTGAACGGGTCACGCTGCCAGGCATAGGAGGCGATGGTCCAGGCCAGGCTGGAGGCGGAGGGATCCACGGCCTCGAGATCGCGGGTGATGATGTGCTGGCGGCGGGCGGCGCCGGCGGCGGCAAGGATATCGGCTTTGTCCCCGGTGGCGTAACTGCAGAGGATGCCGGGTTCGCCTTGCTGCTGCTGCGTGCTGTGAAAGTAGTAGTGCGCGGTCACGTCGCTGACCACCGAGAAGTCGTCGGCCTGCCAGAATCGCGAGCCGAAGAGGACGGAGTTTTTGATGATTCTGGCGTACTGGAGCGCGGCGGCGGCTTCGGCCTGGGCGGCGGGCAAGGGCGGATCAAAGCGGATGGCGTCGAGCACGGTGGAGGGGACCGTGCAGATACAGGCGTCGGCGGAGAACGCGCGGTCGCTGCACCGCACGGTGACGGCGCCGCCGCGCTGGCGAATCTCATCCACCTTGACGCCGGTGAGGACGGAACCGGGTGCAAGGCGGGCGGCCAAGGCTTCCACCAAGCGTGAGTTGCCGCCGGTGATTTTGTAGTCCATCTCGTTCGCGGCGCTGGACTCGAAGTACTCGGCGGCGGCGGCGTAGGCGGATACGTGGCGGATGGACTCGCCGAAATCGGTGCTGTCGATGAGGTCGCGAAGCCGGAGGTCCTCTTGCGGGAAGCCGAGCTTTTCTAGCCAGCGCCACCAGTCGTAACGGTCGAGCGCCTCCTTCTGCTTGCGGCCGTAGGCGCGATACTCTCTCTCGAACTTGCGGTACGCGTTTTCGGCGGCGTCCGAGAACTTCCATTCCGCGGGGGCGCGCACGGCTCCGTCCTGCAGCAGCCAGGTTCTGAAGCGGTGAGCCTGCAGCGGCAGTTCGAGTTCGCGGCAGAGGGCGAGCATGCGCGCGTGGCTTTCCCCAATCCACTCCGCCCCGAGCTCGCAGACGAGAGCCGGCGCCTGGGGGAAGCGGTGTGAGAACACGCGGCCGCCCAGCCGGTCACGAGCCTCGAGGACGGTGATGTCCCAGCCGGCTTTTCGCAGGGCGTAGGCCGCGGAGAGTCCTGCCAGACCGGCGCCCACCACGACGCAACGTCTCGGGCGAGGGGCGGCAAGCGCGATGCCGCCAGCCGCTGTTCCCAGAAATGTGCGCCGAGTCACCTCGTGCGTTTCCCTCATATGCGCTCCGATTTCACCTGATGTGCTCGCTCCGGGCCCATTAGGGCGGGTACACTCGCTCCCAAGGAGCCTCCCATGCACCGTCGTCTCACCGCAACTGCAGCCGTTTTAATTGGAACGGCAGCACAGGCTCAAATGGTCGGAAGCGCGGTTCTCACGGGGGCTACGGCGACGGCAGCGGGGAAGGCCGGGCGCACTGCCGCTTCCTCCATTCA
Organism: Bryobacteraceae bacterium; assembly: GCA_033763935.1. Taxonomy (GTDB): domain Bacteria; phylum Acidobacteriota; class Terriglobia; order Bryobacterales; family Bryobacteraceae; genus DALYJJ01. Next base: position 64,017 of record JANRJO010000083.1, on the reverse strand, counting down.
ACACAGCCTGGGCAGAGCCGCATCCGCGCTTGGCTCGGCGGCGGCGGGAGGGTCACAACCGGTACCGATTCCGGAGGCGGCGCCGCCCTCCGCTGTGCGGCCGGCGCTGCCTGCGGCGGCTGCCGCCCCGCCTGAGCGGACACTTACCCGGGCGGAACTGGAGACGGTCGAGATCGGGATCTCGCGGGAGGCGCTTCTGGCGCGGTGCGGTGCTCCTCGCTCGCGGATCACAGTCTTCGAAGACGGGCGGCTTGACGAGGCGTTCCGATACCGGACCACCGGGGGCGAAGCGAAGGTGCGGCTCCTCGACGGCAAAGTCGCGTCGATCGACTGGCAGTGACAAAAACGTCGGGCGCATTGCGCATTCTCGACCGGAGAACGCCATGCGCCATTCACGAATCCACTTCCTCTTAGGCATTGCCGCCGCTGCCGGCTGCTTCGCCCAATCCTCTATTGATCAGAGCTTCGGCTCGGCCGGCAAGGTGATTTCAAACTTCGGCAACCAGACCTATGTTGCCGCCGCCCACACCTTACCCGACGGCAAGATCCTCGTCGCCGGCAGCTACTTCAACGGCGTCACGAGTGATGTCCAGATTGTCCGGTACACCGCCGACGGCGCCATCGACACCGCATTCGGCACCGGCGGCGTGGTGCGCACGGACTTGGGTAAGCATGAGAGCAGCGCTGCCGTTCGGGTGCTTGGGGATGGCAAGATCCTGGTTGCCGGCAGCATCAACGACCCCGACACGGGAGACTCCGACGTCCTCCTGCTCCGCTACCTCTCCGACGGTGCGCTGGACACCACGTTTGCCTCGAACACAGGATGGGTGCAGGTTGATTTCGACGGCCGCCACGACGCGACGTTCGGCATGGCCGTGATGCCCGACGGACGCATCGTTGTCGCCGCCAACACACGGACGGAGGAGACGCTGGGCGACGCCGAGATGGCCCGCTTCTCCTCCTCCGGTATGGTCGAGGCAAAGTACTTCCTCGCCCTCAGCCCGGCTCAGGAGCAGTTCACCGGCTTCCTGGCGCAGCCGGATGGCAAGTTTGTGCTCACCGGGCTCCGCGGCGCGTTCTCCTTCAGCCTTGACTTCCTCGCCGCGCGGGTGGACGGCAACGGCGTTCTAGACACCTCCTTCGGCGCCGGCGGCATCGCTCTCGTCGACTTTGGAACTCCCGCCGACTTCGCCATGGCGGCCGCCCTTCAGCCGGACGGCAAGATCGTGCTGGCAGGCGTCGCCGGTTCCGATATGGCCGTGACACGTCTCACCAACTCAGGTCTCCCCGACCCTGCCTTCGGGACCAACGGCCTGCAGCGCGTTCCCGTATCCGCAACGCTCTCCGACGCCGCCTCAGCGCTCGCGCTGCAGCAGGATGGGAAGATCCTGCTGGGCGGACAGGTGCAGACCTCGGAGAACAGCCTGGCCTTTACGTCCGCGCGCATACTGCCGAACGGCGCAACGGACACGTCCTTCGGCGTAGGCGGCGCCATCACAACCGACTTCGGCACGGAAAACAGCAACGTCACCGCGTTTGCCTTCCAGCCTGACGGCCGGATCATCGCGGCCGGTACGCGAGCGAGCTTCGCCAACGGGTTCACTTCGGACGCAGTGATGTGCCGGTACGGGTGCGGGGACTTGCGTCCAATGGTGGAAGCGGTCACCCTCGAAAGCGGCCGCAAGAACAGCCTGTTGAGCAAGGTGGACGCGGCCAATAAGGCTATTGCCGCGGACCGCCCCTCGGCCACTGGCATCCTCGGCGCCTTCATCAATGAAGTACAGGCGTACAGAGGCGCCGGAATCCTCACTCCTTTGGCCGCCGACGGTCTCATCGCCGCCGCCCAGTGCGTATTGTCCACCCTTAGGTAACCCGCCTGTCTCCTTCCGCGAGAGAGCAGCGTCTAACCGGATATACTGCTCTCCTGCCCATCCTGCCGCGCGAAGAATCGCATTCCGGCGGCGCGCCTGCTGGAATCGGCCCGATGCGGAGCGTGCAAACAGGCGCTGCCGCCGCCGTCGGAGCCCATTGAAGCGGGCCCGGAGTTGTTCGACGAGATCACAACGAGTGCCGCGGTCCCGGTGCTGGTGGATTTCTGGGCGCACTGGTGTGGGCCGTGCCGAATGGCCGCGCCGGAGGTGGCGGCGGTGGCGCGCGAACTGGCCGGGCGGGCGGTGGTTCTCAAGGTGGATACGGAGCAGCACCCCGAGCTTGCGGCGCGCTACCGGGTGCAGGGCATTCCCTATTTCCTGGTGATGAAGGACGGCCGCGCTGTTGTGCAGCAGGCGGGAGTTGTATCGCGCGCGCAGCTGCGGCGCTGGCTGGAGCAGGCGGCGTAGCCTTTACTCCCGCCGGAGGGCGATGGCCGGTTGCACCCGCAGGGCGGTCCACCCGGGAATCAGGCAAGCCAGGATGGCGACCCCAAGCAGGACAGCTCCGGAGAGGAGGAAGTGTGCGGGCTCATGGGCCTTTACGCCGAGCAGCAGGTCCTGCGCGAGCGGGGCGGCGCTGATGGCGAGCGCGGTGCCCGCGGCGAGGCCAAGCAGCGTCAGCCGCATGCCTTCCGAGAGCACGAGCTTGAGGATGTCGGCCGGGCCGGCGCCGAGGGCGACGCGGATGCCCAGTTCCTGCCGGCGTTGGGTGACCGCGTAGGCCAGGAGGCTGTACAAGCCCGTAACCGCCAGTACGACGGAGAGCACGCCCAACCCTCCCACCAGGGTGGCGGCGATCTTCTGCGGATACAGCAGGCCGGCAATCGATTCCTCGAACGGTATGACGTCGATGGCGCCGGCCTGCGGTTCCACCGCCGCCGCTTCACGCCGAATGGCCGCGCGGACGCCCTCGGCATCGCGGGCCAGTTGGCGGGTGCGCACGAAAAACGCAACCCAGAACGAGTCGGGCCGGGTCTGGCGCTGGGGTACGTAGAAGAACGGCATGTCCTGGTCGGACAGGGTGCGGTGCTTGCTGTTCTTCGCCAGGCCGACCACGGTGTTCCAACGCCCCCAAAACCGCACCTTACGGCCCACCGGGTTCTCGCCCCGAAAGTATTTCCGCGCGAACGCTTCGTTCACGATCGTCACGCGCTCGGCCTTGGCGTCGTCGGTCTCCCGAAACTCGCGCCCCTCGAGCAGAGGGATGGCCAGCGACTCCAGGTATCCCGGCCCCACGATCGATTCGAAGACGCGCATGTCTTCTTTCGGATGAGGCGCATACCCCTCCACCTCCACGCGGGTGGACGGCGGCATCCCAAAGGTGAGTGGAACGTGGTCTCCGAAGGAAGCGGCCTGCACGCCAGGCAGGAGCCGCAGCCGCTCCTTCAGCCTTGCGCAGAAGCGTATCCGATCTTCCGGCGTATGGCAGAACGTGCTCAAGCGCACCTGAGTCACCAGCAGATGTTGGGCGTCAAGACCAGGGTCGATGCGCAGCCCGTTTTGAAAGCTGCGGGCGAACAAGACGGTGCCGACCAGGGCGACCAGCGCCAGACCTACCTCCAGGACCACCAGCAGGGAACGGGTCCGCCGCATGGCCGCGCTTGCGGAGACCGTTCGTCCGTTGTCCTTCAACTGGTCCCAGGCATTCCTGCGGAGCAGGTGCGCCGCCGGGGCCAGGCCAGTGAGGAAGACCGCAATCACGCAGAGCCCGGCGACAAACCCGACGATCGGGGCACGCACGGGAAAATCGGGAATGATCTTCGCCTCGAGGACCGGCGGCAGCAGCCACGCGAGCGACTGGCCCATCCACATGGAAAGCAGGATGCCTCCGACGGCGGCCATCGCTGACAGCAGCGCGGACTCGGCCAAGAGCTGCCGCGCCAGGCGCCAGCGCCCCGCGCCCAGCGCAAGGCGGGTGGAGAACTCGCGCTGCCGCCCCGCCGCCCGCGCCAACTGCAGGTTGGCCACATTCGACACGACAATGAGGAACACCAATCCACACACCGCGGCCAGCAGTTGGAGCGGGCGGCCCAACAGGGCATGAACGCCCCAGTGGCCTTCTGACAGGGCCATTACCGCGACGCCGAATCCACGGTTGGACGCAGGACCGCCCTCGGCGATTCGCCGTGCCAGGCCCTCCGCCTGCGTGCGCAACTGCTCCAAGGTGACGCCCTGGCGCAGCCGTGCGGTCACCCACATTTGCCGCTCGTCCCTTCCTTCGAGGAGGTTACGGTTCTGCCCGTTCAACTCGGGTCCCATCGCCATGGGCGTCCACAGTTCCAGCACCACTCCGGGAACCGTCCCGCGGAACTCGGCCGGAGCGACACCGACCACAGTGAAGCGGCGCCCGTTCAGAAGCAAGGTCTTGCCGACGATCCGGGGATCACCGGCGAAGAGCCGCTTCCAGACGCCATGGCCGAGCACCACCACGGGCGCAGACCCCGGCGCGTCGCTTTGCTCATCCAATGCGAACGTCCGCCCCAGCGCCGGCTTCACGCCGAGAACATCGAAATAGTTGCCCGAGACCAGCTCTCCCCACACGCGTTGAGGGCCGTCCCCGCCATCGATGTTGAAGGGGTTCATCAGCGCCGCACCGACGCCCGCGCTGAGCGTCAGGTGGTCACGGTAATCGCGAAAATCGCGGTACGAGGTGACGGTATACTCCCCCGCCGGCGTCACGGTTTCCAGTGTCACCAACTCCCCGGGGCGTGTGACGCCGGGCACGGGCTCGACGAAGAGCGAGTAGATCCACCCAAACACGGTGGTGTTCGCCGCGATGCCGAGAGACAGGGTGGCGACAGCGACCGCCGTTGCCGCCGGTGCTCCCCGCAGCACCCGGCTGCCGTACCGCAGGTCTTCCCATAGGTCGTGGATCATACGATCCCATTGTCTGCAAAATACGGACCACTACCAAGCGCCCGTTTTCCGCCATTCCCGCGCCGGCCCGCGTCCGTTTGCGGTAACCGGCGTCCCAGAAGAGGACACTCAGCCCAGCGTGATCTCGAGCTTGGTCACCGAGGACGGCGGGAAGCGGTGGACGAGTTGGCCGCTTCTCGGCGTCGCCGCGGCCGCCTTGGGCTCCACCTCGCGCGGAGCGTCCAGGCGGTTGTGGGCATGAACATCGGCGGCGGCGAGCGTCACCGCCCGCACCCCCTCGATGCGCCCTCCGCGTACCCGAACCTCCGCCTCGCACGTCCGCTCCAGGCTCGCGTTGGTCACCGTCAGCGTCAGTTGCTTGCCCTTGACGGACGCGGACCCGCCAAGCCCCGCGAGGGTCGCCGGCTGTTTGTTCCGCGTGTACCCCACGGGCGCGGAAGCGAAGGCCGTGCGCACGGACTGGCCCTGCTGGTGCGCCGCGTACATGTCAAACACGTGATAGGTCGGCGTCACGCAGAACTTGTCCTCGTGCGCCAGGAACAGCGACTGCAGGCAGTTGACCAGCTGCGCGATGTTCGCCATCGCGACCTTGTCGGCGTGCTTGTGGAAGATGTCGAGGCTGAGCGCCGCCAGCACCGCGTCCCGCATGGTGTTCTGCTGCCCCAGCAGCGCCTCTGGAAACGGCTCGGTCCCCGGAGCGTGCCAGGCGCCCCACTCGTCCACCACCAGCTTGACGCGCCGCTGCCGGTCGAACTCTCCCATCGCGTCCCAGTGCGTGGCGATCAACTGATCCACCTTCTGCCCCTCGCGCAGGATTTCGTAGTGCTGCTCGGCGTCGAACTTCACTGCGTCGCCCTTGCCCTGCATCCAGTCCGTCGTCCGCCCGCCGCTCGCGTTCCAGGAGTAGTGGTGCAGCGCGAAACCCCACATCACGCCGAGCCCCTGCCGCGCCCGTTCAAAGAACCGCCGAGTCCAGTTAATGTCGCCCGCGTTCGGCCCCGAGGGGATCTGCCTAAGCCCCACGCCGTACCCGGGCACCCACGCCGAATACCTCCGGAACTCGATCGCGTACTCCTCCGGCGCGAAGTTCCCGCCGCAACCCCAGGACTCGTTGCCGACGCCCCAGTACTTCACGTTCAGCGGCTCCGGCGCGCCGTCCGCCGCGCGTTGTGCGGCCAGCGTGGAACTTCCCGCCGGCGAATTGCAATACTCCACCCAGCGCCAATACTCCTGCGCGGGCAGTGAGCGCAGGTTCGCCGCGAAGTAGGGCTCGGCTCCCACCGCCTTGCAGAACCGCGCGAACTCGACGGTGCCAAACGCGTTGGGATCGTACACCTGCGGCCCGTCACGGCGCGCGTTCTTCGGCCACTCCGGCGCGTCCACCCAGAAGTTGGTCCGCTTCGGCCGCTTGTCGCGTGGGCCGATGCCGTCGCGCCAGTCGTACTGGTCGGCGAAGCATCCGCCGGGCCAGCGAATGACGCCCGGCTTCGTTTTGGCGAGAGCGTCCACCAGTGCCTTCCGCAAGCCGCCAACGTTCGGAACCCGCGAATTCTCTCCCACCCAGATGCCGTCGTACACCACGCCGCCCAGATGCTCCACGAAGTGACCGTAGATCTCCGGCGCGATCGTGCCGATCGGCTCGTCCAGCAGCACGTCGATCCGCGAGTCGGGGCCTTGCGCGTGCAAGGGAAAGAACCGGGGCACGGAGATAGACGCCGCAACGGCGGCTGAGGCTCGCAGAAGATGTCGCCGAGTCACCATGAAAACAGTTAACACCAAACTCGAGCAAACTTGCGCGCCGGCTCCTTCGTATTCCCTTCCATGGAGCAAACCGCCGGTCAGGTCCGCCATGCTGTCCGCCGCCTTTTGAAGTCCCCGATGTTCGCCGCTGTCGGCGTGCTGACGCTCGCACTGGGCATCGGCGCCAACAGCGCCATCTTCAGCGTGGTCCAGGGTGTTCTGTTGAAGCCTCTCCCGTATCCGGAAGCCGGCCGCCTGGTTGCCATCTGGCAGAGCTCGCGGCTGGCGGGGATGCCGGAACTCAACGCTTCGCCGGCTACGTACTATCTCTACCGTGAAGAAGGCCGTGCGTTTGAGGATGTCGCCCTCTGGCAGCGCGAGACGCTCTCCCTCACGGGCATCGGGGAGCCGGAGAACCTGCGTGCGCTCACCGTGACTGATGGGCTGCTGCCCACGGTCCGCATCCGGCCCCTCATCGGCCGCGTCTTCACCCGCCGCGACGACACCCCCGGGAGTCCCGAGACCGTGATCCTCACCGAAGGATACTGGCGGCATCGGTTCGGCGGCGACCCCGCGGTTCTCGGCCGCCGGATCTTGCTCGACAGCCGCGCCCGCGAGATCATCGGCGTCGTCCCCGATAACTTCGCCTTCGCCTCCTACCGGCCATCGGCCCTCGTTCCCATGCGCTTCGAACGTGCCAAAGTGTTCATCGGCCAGTTCGGCTTCAACGCCCTCGCGCGGCTCAAGCCGGGCGTCACCCTGGAGGCTGCCAACGCGGATGTCGCGCGCATGCTACCCATGCTGGTCGACCGCTTTCCGGTGGCTCCCGGCATGTCGAAGAAGATGGTCCAGGATGCCGGGCTCGGTCCGCTGGTTCGCCCCTTAAAGCAGGATGTGGTCGGCGATGTCGCCCGCGTTCTCTGGGTGCTGCTGGCGACCGTCGGCATTCTGTTGTTCATTGCCTGCGCGAATGTCGCCAACCTTATGCTCGCCCGCACGGAAGCGCGCCAGCACGAATTGGCCATACGCCTCGCGCTGGGCGCGGGTTGGACGCGCATCGTACGCGAACTGCTCACAGAGACCGTGGCGCTCGGCATCGCCGGCGGCGCCGCCGGTCTGGCGCTCGCGTATGGCGCGCTGCGGTTCCTGCAGTACCTTGCTCCCACGCACCTTCCGCGCCGCGAGGAGATCGCCATTGACTGGCAGGTTCTCGCGTTTACGTTTCTCCTCTCCATCGCCGCCGGCCTGCTCTTCGGCCTGATCCCCGCGCTGAAGTACGCCCGCCGCGGCCACGGTCTCGGCTTGCGCGACGTCTCGCGTACTCATAGCGAAGGCCGCGAACGCCACCGCGCGCGCAACGCCCTGGTGGTGGTCCAGGTCGCGCTCGCCCTCGTCCTGCTCATCGGCTCCGGCCTCATGTTGAGGACCTTTGCCGCCCTTCGAAATGTCCAGCCCGGTTTCACCGAACCCGACCACATCCTTACCCAGCGCATCTACATTCCCGAGGGGCAGGTCAAGGAGCCGGAGCAGGTGCTTCGGATGCAGAAGGCGATGCTGGAAGCCGTCGCCGCCGTGCCCGGCGTAACCTCCGTTGCTGCCGCCACCTCCGTAACCATGGACGGCAACAACAACAGTGACCCCATCTTCGCGCAGGACCGCACCTACCGCGACGGCGAGATCCCGCCCATCCGCCGTTACAAACATATTTCCCCTGGTACGTTTAAAACTATGGGCAACCCCATCGTGGCGGGCCGAGACTTCGAATGGAATGACCTCTTCCAGAAGCGGAACGTCGTCGTCGTCTCGGAGAATCTCGCTCGTGAACTTTGGGGGGATCCCGGCGCGGCCATCGGTAAGCGCATCCGCGAGAGTCCCAGTGGCGCCTGGCGAGAGGTCATCGGCGTGTCGGGAAACGAACATGACGACGGCGTCGAGCGCAAGGCTACGGCCATCGTCTATTGGCCGCTCATGCTCGCCGACCTGTGGGACCGCGGCCTCTCCACCCGCCGCGCGGTCGCCATCGTCGTCCGTTCGCCCCGTGCCTCCACGCCGGCGTTCCGGCAGGAAGTGCAGCGGGCGATCTGGAGCGTGAACCCCGACCTGCCCATCTCCTCCGTGCGCACGGTTCGGGAAATATATGACCGCTCCCTGGCGCGAACGTCCTTCACGCTCGTGCTGCTGGCCATTGCCGGGGGCATGGCGCTGCTGTTGGGCGTAGTCGGAATCTACGGCGTCATCTCCTACTCGGTGACCCAGCGCACGCGAGAGATCGGCATTCGCATTGCTCTCGGAGCTCCACAGGGCCAAGTAGAGCGCCTGTTTGTGCGCCATGGGCTAATCCTTACGAGCATCGGACTCGTGGCGGGGGTGGCGATCGCTGCGGCGCTGACCCGGCTGTTGACGGCTCTGCTCTTTGACGTCAGCCCTCTGGACCCGCTCACCTACGCCGGCGTGTCGCTCACCTTGCTCGCGGCGGCGGCTCTCGCTACGTGGCTGCCGGCACGGCGGGCGGCGCGCATTGCGCCGGTGGAGGCGCTGCGCGGCGAGTAAGCCTGCTACCGTCACTAACATGGGCGGATCCCAACCCTCGCGTGAGCACGGTCTCGACTGGCTTCGTGTGTTCGCTTTCGGCGTCCTGATTCTCTACCACTCGGGGATGATCTTTGTCTCCTGGCCCTTCCACATCAAGAACCCGGAAACGAGCCCCGCGCTCGAATCCGTGATGCTGTTCTTCAATCGGTGGCGGCTGCCGCTGCTCTTCTTCATCTCGGGGTGCGGCGTGTGGTTCTCCCTGCGCCGCAGAAGCTACGTTGCGTTCCTTCAGGAGCGGTGGACGCGGCTGTTCGTTCCGCTCGCCGTTGCCATCTTCGTCATCGTGCCCCCGCAGATCTATTTCGAGAGGCTGTTCCGCGGCGCTTCTCTGTCGTACGCCGAGTTCTACCCCACGGTCTTTGAATTCGTGTCGTACCCGCAAGGCAACACCAGCTGGCACCACATGTGGTTCGTGGCCTACATCCTGGTGTTCTGCACGGTCTGCATTCCCGTGTTCGCGTTCTTCCAGTCGAAGACAGGCCGTTCCGCGGCCGGCTGGTTCGCGGCGGTCCTTGAGCGGCGGCGGTTCGCGATCTATCTGGTTAACGTTCCCAACGTGATCGCCGGCATCGTTCTCGGGCCGCGTTGGCCCACCACCCACAACCTCCTATCCGACTGGGCGAACTTCACGGGGTCATTGCTCACGTTCCTCTGGGGATTCGTCTTCGCTTCGGATCGGCGTCTCCTCGATGTGGTGACGCGCCGCCGCCGCGAGTTCCTGGTGGCGGGTATTGGCATCGCGGTGCTGTTCTTCACGCTGCGCGCCACGCAGGCCCTCGCAGGGCTGCCGCCCGACTGGCGAATCGTGGCCGGCAACCTTGTCTCCGGCTATTTCGGCATGACGTGGATCTTTGCGCTGCTTGGCTACGCTCGAGCCCACTTTGACCACGGCACGCCGGCGCTCCGCTACGCGACGGAGGCGGTCTACCCGTTCTATATCGTTCACCAGACCATCACCATCGCAATCGGCTACTACGCAATCCAATGGCAGATGAATCTTTGGGCCAAGCTGGCAATTGTCGCGGCCGTCACGTTCTTCGGAAGCTGGGCGTGCTATGAAGCGGTGCGCCGCATCCCGTTCGCCCGGCCGCTGTTTGGACTAAAAGCGGAGTCCTCTGTCCGGAACCTGCAGCGGTCTCCGGTGTCCAATCTTTCGTGACTCTCCCTGCCCTTCTGCTTCTTTCCGCTACCTGGCCGGTGGAGCATCCCATGGCCATGGAGAAGAACCTGCCTCTCATCGAGATTCAGGTGGATGGCGGTGAGAAGATTCTCTTCATGCTCGATTCGGCAGCCGCCGGATGTGTCATCGATACCGCTCGCGCTGCCGCCCTCGGATTGGCAGTGCAGGCTGACGGCATGAGCTCGGGAAGCGGCGGAACGCAGAAGGTGGGCGTGCGGGGAGCGGTTCGGCTGACCCTTGGCAGGATTGAGGTACGGCCGCCCCAATGCGTCACGTTCGACATCAGGGCGCTGAAGTTCAAGGGACCGGTGGAAGGCATTCTCGGGCTACCGCTCTTTCGCGAGTACGTCGTTGAGCTGGACTACCCGGGTAGCCGGGTCCGCCTCTTTCCTCCGCGCGTTTTCCAGCCGCCTGCCCGCGCGCAGGCCATTCCCATCCGAATGACCATCGGGCCGGTGGTGCGGGGAACCATTTCCGCCGGCGGCGGCGATCCGATCGAGACCGACATGCAACTGGACACGGGCAGCGCGCAGATGCTTACCTTCTGCACTCCCTTCGTTGACCGCCACAAACTGCTGGACGCGGCCCGGGATACCGCCGAGGGCCGCACACTGGGACTGGGGGGAGCCACGGCGGATATCACGGGCCGCATCGACGAGGTCCGGGTGGGCGCGGCGGCGGTCAAAGATCCCCTGGTGCGCTTCGCACGCCAGTCTGTCGGCAGCTTTGCAACCGAACGCCACTACTCGGCGAACCTGGGCGGCGAGTTCTTCAAGCGGTACAGGGTCACGATCGACGTGTCCGGAGGGCGTCTCTTTCTCGAGTAGGGCCGCTCATCCCAGCCAGGGTTTCGTCAGCAGGGCGCGACGCAGAGCCTGAGCCTCGGCGCGATCGAAACCGACGCCCGGGCGTAGCAAGGTGTCCCGGCTCATGGGCACTTCGTGAGCGAACCAGGCGAACCGCGGCGTCATCGGCCCGCGCCAGGAGAGCATCGTCGACCGAAATCGCAGCCCTCATATCGATGCGGCTATGTATCCTACCGCCGGTATGCGGATGAGTACTCCTGCCGAGAACACGCTAGGCCAACGGGTGATTCAGCCGGCCGGGAGTGCCGGGCCGCCGCACAAAAAATGCGCGAAATTGTTCGTAAGCGCAATCGAACGGCGGCCTGGCCAGCGATCACGCAGAAGCAGGGATGGCTTTGGTTGCGGCGACCAGGGCCTGATCGAGATCCCAGATGAGGTCCTCCAGATCTTCGAGGCCGATGGAGAGGCGCACCATGTCAGGCGTAACTCCGGCGGCCTCCTGCTCCCTGTCACTCAGTTGCTGGTGGGTAGTGGAGGACGGATGAATCACCAGGCTGCGGGCGTCGCCGACGTTGGCGAGGTGGGAGAACAGTTGCAGCGCGTCGATGAAGCGGCGGCCGGCCTCGTAGCCGCCCTTGATGCCGAACGAGAAGACGGCGCCCGCGCCGCGGGGCATGTATTTCTGCGCCAGGGCGTGGTACGCGTTCGAAGGCAGGGTCGGGTACTTCACCCAACTCACGGCGTCGTGTTTTTCCAGGAACTGCGCGACGGCGAGGGTATTGGCGACGTGGCGGTCCATGCGCATGCCGAGCGTTTCAATGCCTTGGAGGAACAGGAACGAATTGAACGGGCTGAGGCAGGTGCCCAGGTCGCGCAGGCCTTCGACGCGGGCGCGGATGATGAAGGCGATGGCGCCGAAGACCTCCCAGAAGTTCATGCCGTGGTAGGCGCGGGAGGGCTCGGCGAGCTGCGGGAACTTGCCGCTGTTCCAGGCGAACTTGCCGCCGTCGACGATGACGCCGCCGATGCTGGTGCCGTGGCCGCCGATGAACTTGGTGAGGGAGTGAACCACGATGTCGGCGCCGAAGTCGATGGGGCGGCACAGATAGGGCGTGGCAAAGGTGTTATCGATGACCAGCGGCACGCCGGCTTCGTGGGCGATCTTCGCGACGGCTTCGATATCGAGAATGTTCCCGCGCGGGTTGCTGATGGTCTCAGCGTAGACGGCCTTGGTCTTGGGCGTGATGGCCTTGCGGAAATTCTCCGGATCGTCGGGATCCACAAAGATGGTGTTGATGCCCAGCTTGCGGAAGCTGACATCGAACTGGGTGTAAGTGCCGCCGTAGAGTGTACTGGCCGAGACGATGTCGTCGCCCGCCTGGGCGAGGCTGGTGAGGGCGATGAACTGGGCGGACTGGCCGCTCGACATGGCGAGCGCGGCGACCCCGTTCTCGAGCGACGCGAGGCGCTTCTCGAGCACGTCGGTCGTCGGATTCATGATGCGCGTATAGATGTTGCCGAACTTCTGCAGCGCAAAGAGCTGGGCGGCGTCGGCGGAGTCCTCGAACGCAAACGACGTCGATTGATAAATGGGCACGGCGCGGGCGTGCGTAGCGGGATCGGGATCGTAGCCGGTGTGCAGCGCCCGTGTGTTAAAACCGAGCGGCCGTTCTATCTGATTCGCTTTCACCATAAGTTCCTCCAGTGTAGCCGCCCCTCAGAGCTTGTATCCGATCTTCCGCAAGAAGCCGTGGCGCGCCTGCCGGTCATTCTCGCCTTCGACGCCCTTGGGCGAGGCGCCGTCAATGACGCCGAGCACGCCGCGCCCCTGCTCGTTCTCGGCGACGATCGCCTGCACGGGGTTGGCGGTAGCGCAATAGATCGAGCAGACCTCCGGCACGTCCTTGATGCGGCCGAGCACGTTGATGGGGAAGCCTTCGCGCAGGACGATGACGAAGGTGTGGCCGGCGGCGACGGCGGAGGCGTTGCGAACGGCGAGCGCGGTCAACTCCTCGTCGTTGCCCGCGAAGCGCGTGAGGCACGGGCCGGAGGCCTCGTTGAAGGCAATGCCGAACTTCATCTGCGGGACGGTGTTGACGATGGCCTCGTAGAGGTCTTCGACGGTCTTGATGAAGTGGCTCTGGCCGAGGATGAGGTTGCCGCCGGCGGGGATTTCGAGGGGAATCGCTTTGAGTTCCATGAGGATCTCCGCCAGTATGCCGCACCGGGCTGCGGCTTGCATCCTCCTGTCAGTTAAGGATAAGATCTAAATTCCCTCCCGCCCCAGGCATCGAACGAACAGGGACTGGAACCGAAAAACAATTCAGCCGTTTCGCGTTTTGGGCGACAGGTACATCAGGTGGGTGCATGCAGGATAAGAAGCGAATTCTCGCCGTCGTGGACGACTTGTTCTTTACCGTGAAGATCGCCGACGCCGCCAAGCGGACCGGCCTGGAAGCGGAGTTCGTCAAGTCGGAGAAGGACGCCCTGGAGAAGGCGAAGGAGAAGCCGATGCTCATCATCTTCGACCTCAACTTCGCGGGCGCTTCACCACTGAAGGTCATCAGCAAACTGAAGGGGAGTGCGGAGACGAAGGGCATCAGCCTGATCGGGTTTGTGTCGCACGTGCAGGGCGACCTGAAGCAGAAGGCGCACGAGGCCGGCTGCAACATCGTGATGGCGCGTAGCGCGTTCTCGCAGAACCTGCAGCAGATTCTGAAGCGCCACGCGGGCGTGATTTAACGGGCGGCGGGCTTCGGTTGCGCCGGGGCCGGTCTCACCGCGGGGGCCGAAGATTTGGGCGTGGTCGCGGAAGCGCCGCTCAGTGAGAACTCCACCTTGCGCTCGCGGTTTAACCGTTCCGACAACTCACGGTCGATCAGATCCACAGTGGCGCGATTGTGGCTGCCCTTGGTGGTCACGTAGTGGAGTGTCTGGCCGTCCAGCCAGTAGGCGTAGGCGGCCTGGATCTGGCCATTGCGGAAGGCGATCAGGTAGATGGTGGCGGGCTCGTCGGCGACGGCGCCGGCAGTGGGAGAGGGCGCGGGGGCGGGGTCGTTAGCGGGCGCGCCGGAGGGCGCACTGTACTCGCGCATCACGGGCCTTGCGGTATCCGGGGTGTAGTGCTGGTTAATGACCACCTGCGGTTGCTGCTGCTGCGGCGGCGGGTACATGTAGCCTTGCGGCGGAGCCACGACGATCACGTTGGGTTGCTGCGTCACGGGATAGTTGTAGCCGTAGCCGCCGACGAAGACCGGGTAGGTGACGACGTTTCCATAGCCGCGATGGCCGCTCGGCACGGGCGCTCCGGTGTAGGGAGGCCAACCGCCGACGGTGGCGCCGAGAGCGGCAGCGAAGCCGCCGGTGTAGCCCCAGACATTCGACGTGGCGGGACGCACGCCGCCGGGGAACACAACGTTTCCAAAGCCGTGGCCATACGTCGGCGCGGGGTTTGCCGTCCAGGTTCCAACGTGGTTCTGCGGAGTCCAACTGCCCGGCCCGTACCCACGACCACCGCCGCCCCCGCCGCCTCCCCGCCCGCGCTGGGCGAAGGCGGATCCGGCCACCAAGATTCCGATCAAAGCTATCGCCGGTAATCGCATGGCTTTAGGCTCCCGCAGACAGTCTACCCGAGTTGGACGCGGCGCGGCCTCATCCAGTTGCCACAGTATAATCCTAAGATGAGCGAGACGCGCTATTCGGTGTGTGCGTTGGACTGCCCCGATGCCTGCGGTCTCGTGTTGAACATCGAAGACGGCAAGGCGACGCGCCTGCGGGGCGAAGCGGCGCATCCGGTGACGCGCGGCTTCCTGTGCGGCAAAGTGGCGCAATACCTGGAGCGTGAGTATTCGCCGCAGCGGCTGCTCTACCCGCAGAAACGTGTGGGGGCGAAGGGCGAAGGGCGCTTTGCACGGATCTCGTGGGACGAAGCGCTCGACACCATTGCCGGGCGTCTGCGCTCCGTCTCGCTCGAGTACGGGCCGGAGGCGGTGCTGCCGTACAGCTACGGCGGGACGCTCGGCTATCTGCAGAGTTCGGGGATGGACCGGCGGTTCTTCCACCGGCTGGGAGCATCGCGGCTCGATCGGACGATCTGCGCCTCGGCAGGCGCCGCGGGGATGACGGCGGCGTACGGGAACCGGCTGGCTACGGAGTTTGAACAATTCCCGGACGCGAAGCTGATCATCGCCTGGGGCGCCAACATTCACGGGAACAACGTTCATCTCTGGCCGTTCATCGTCGAGGCGCGGCGGCGCGGGGCACGGTTTTACGCTATCGATCCGATTGCCACGCGGACGGCGCGGCTGGCGGATCGCCACTTCGCCGTTCATCCGGGGAGCGACCTGGCACTGGCGCTCGGGCTGATGCATGTCATCTTCGCGGAGCGTCTGGAGGACGCCGATTACCTGAGCGCGTATACGGAGAACGCGGGCTCGCTGCGCGCTCGCGCTGCCGAGTACCCGCCGGACCGGGTGGCCGCGCTCGCCGGTATTACCAAGGAAGACATTGTGGCCCTGGCGCGTGAGTATGCGACGACCAAACCCGCGGTGATCCGGCTGAATTACGGGATCCAGCGCAGCGAGCGCGGCGGGCGGGCGGTGCACGCGGTGGCGCTGCTGCCGGTGATCGCGGGACAGTTCCGCCACGTGGGCGGCGGGATTCATCTCTCTTCTTCGGGTGCGTTTCAAATCAACCGTAACGCCTTGGAGCGGCCGGATCTGCAGATGGTGTCGCCGCTTGGGCGGCCCGCGCGCATGGTCAACATGTCGGAGCTGAGCAAGGCGCTGACCGAGTTGGACGAGCCGCCGGTGAAGGCGCTGCTGGTCTACAATTCGAACCCGGCAGCGGTAGCGCCGCACCAGGCAAAGGTGCTGGAGGGGCTGCGGCGCGAGGATCTGTTCACGGTGGTAATGGAGCAGTTTGCCACCGACACGGCAGACTACGCGGATATCCTGCTGCCGGCGACGACGTTTCTGGAGCACACCGACCTCTACTTCTCTTACGGGCACCACTACCTGCAGTTCGCCAGGCCGGCGCTGGCGGCGCCGGGGGAAGCGAAGTCGAACTTCGAGGTATTCCGGCTGTTGGCGGCGCGCATGGGGTTTGAAGACCGGGCGCTCCGCGATTCCGAGGACGACGTCATAAGGCAAACGCTCGAAAGCGAGAGCGCGTACCTGGCGGGCATTACGCTCGAGGAATTGGACGAGAAGCGGCGGGTTCGCTTACGGGTGGCCCCGGAGGGCGAGCCGTTTCTGCCCTACGCGCGCGGCGGGTTTGGAACGGTGAGCGGCAAGTGCGACCTGGACGCTTCGGATCTGGGTTATGAGCCGCCGGTCGAGTCCCGGTTCGGTTCGCCCGAGTTGCGGCAGAAGTATCCGCTCGAGTTGATCGCAGGAAAGCACGACGACGGGATGAACTCAACGTTCAGCTACCGGGAGGCAGTAGACCGCGATGCCGGCCTGCTGTGCCTGGATGCCGCGGATGCGGGGGAGCGAGGCATCGGCGAAGGTGACGCGGTGCGTGTCTTCAACGACCGCGGGAGCCTGGTGCTGAAGGCCCATGTGAACGGCAGTGTGCGGCGGGGTGTGGTGCGAATCCCGGGCATCCGCTGGCTGCGGAAGAGCGGCCAGGGCCGGAACGCAAACGTGCTCACGTCGGACCGGCTGACGGATATCGGCGGCGGAGCGACCTTCTATAGTTGTCTGGTTCAAGTGGAAAAATGCGCAGACTGACATGGTGTGTGGCGATCGCGGCCCTGCTTGCCGCGCCTTCCTGCAAGCGGCGGGACCGGGTAGTAGTAGAGGCGACACAGGAAGAGGGGCAGGTGCTGGCGAGCGTGGTGCACGTCGCGGATCCGCGGACGGCCACGCAACTGGCGCGAGGATTCTACGACGTCGAAGGGAACTCGTGGCGATGGACGGCGGGCAAGTTCGCCGTGACGCTGCGGCCGCCGGCGGGGGCGGCACAGAAGGGCGCGACGCTGTCATTCAAGTTCGCCTTCCCCGATGCGGTCTTTGCGAAGACGGGGCCGATCACGGTAACGGCGAACGTGGGTGGGGCTGGGCTGACGCCGGAGACGTACGCGAAGCCCGGGGAGCAGACCTACACGCGCGACGTTCCGGCGACGGCGCTGGGACGCGACGCGGTGACGGTGGAGTTTGCGCTGGATAAGTCGCTGCCACCGAGTGCGGCGGACCAG
Source organism: Bryobacteraceae bacterium (assembly GCA_033763935.1). GTDB lineage: Bacteria > Acidobacteriota > Terriglobia > Bryobacterales > Bryobacteraceae > DALYJJ01. The sequence goes on along the minus strand of JANRJO010000083.1, from coordinate 46,692 downwards.
CGGGAGCTGGGAGTGATCGCGACGTCCATCGGTTTCGAGGCGAAGTGAACCTGAGGGGAGCGGCCGCGGCCAGAACGCTGGCCGTCGCCGCATGGCTGGGGCCGTGCCTGTTCTGTCTGTGGGTCTACTGGTACGGGCTCAAGGCGTGGTTTCAGCAGGACGATTTCGCCTGGCTGTTCCTTCGGCAGCACGTGGAGGACTGGGGCTCGTTCTTTCATTCGATGTTCGCGCCGATGGCCCAGGGTTCCATCCGCCCCTGGAGCGAGCGCGGCTTCTTCATGCTCTTCCATTGGCTGTTCGGCATGGAAGCGCTGCCCTACCGCATCTGGGTCTTTGCGACGCAGTTTGCGAACATCGCCCTGCTGGGTTCGGTTGCGCGAAAACTGACGGGGCGGTGGGTGGCCGGGGTGCTGGCGCCGATTTTGTGGATAGCGAACCCGGCGCTGGGCGTTCCAATGTCGTGGACATCGGCGTACAACCAGATCCTGTGCGCGTTCTTCATCCTGGCGGCGTTCCGGTTGTTTCTGGCCTATGTCGAGACGGGACGAGCGCGGTACTACTGGCTGCAGTTTGGCGTGTTCGTTCTGGGGTTCGGGGCGAACGAGTTGAACGTGGTGTACCCGGCGCTGGCGGCGGCGTACGCGGTGCTCTGTTCGCGCAAGCACGTGGCCCGAACGCTGCCGCTGGTGGCAGTCTCAGTGCTGTACTTCGTGCTTCACCGCGCGGTGGCGCCCGTGCAGCCGGAGGGTTCGCCCTACCGGATGCACTTCGACGCCGCGCTGCCGGCGACGCTGCTCACCTACTGGCAATGGGTGCTGGGGGCGGGGCGGTTCGTCGAGTTGAAGCCGCAGCCGGCGTGGTTCGTACCGGCGGCGACCGCGATCTTCACGCTTCCGATGGCCACCTATGTCGCGATGCGGGCCGCGCGACGCGACCTGACCCCGCTCTTCTGCCTGGCGTGGTTCCTGATTGTCCTCGCGCCGGTGCTCCCGCTGCGGCGCCATGTCACCGACTACTACCTGGTCATTCCGTCCATCGGGCTCGCCATTTTGGCGGCTGGGGGGTTGGCCGGTCTTGCCCGGAGGTCGAACGCAGGGGCGGCGGCGGCGTGCGCCGTCGTGTTCGCGTATCTCTACCTGGCGTTGCCCGTGAGCCGGGGCGTGGCGCGGTGGCACTTCGACCGAGGGCGGAAGGTGCGCACCTTGGCACTGGGTGTGGCGCGGGCGGGGGAGATTCACAAAGGGAAGACGGTCCTGCTGACCGGCGTGGAAGACGACATCTTCTGGGCGGGAGTCTACGACCGGCCGTTCCGGCTCTACGGCATGGCTGAGGTATACCTGGCGCCCGGCGCGGAGCGGTCGATTTTGCCGCATCCGGAGATCGGCCCGATCGACTCTTACGTACTTTCGCCGGCGTTGGCGCGGCGGGCACTCGAGCGGGAGATGGCGGTGGTGTATGCGGTCGAGAACGAGCGGCTGCGGAACGTGACGACGCATTTCCGGAACGTGGTGATGCCACAGTGGCGGGCCGAAACGCCACGGTTCGTGGATGCCGGGCAGCGGCTCTTCGACGATCTACTAGGGGCGGGCTGGTATGAGCTGGAAACGGGGCAGCGGTGGAGCGGGCCGAAGGCTACGCTGCGGATCGGCGGACCGCGGGTCTCGACGGAGCGCCTTCTGGTGACGGGATTCCTGCCGGATGTGGTACTGAAGGATGGGCCCGTGCCGATTCGGGTGATCGTCGAGGGACGCGTGTTGCCGTTTCGGGACATCCCGGCCGCGGGAGCGTTCGCCGTGGAGTGGACACTTCCTCCGGAAACCGTTGGTAAAGAAGCACTTGAGCTAACGGTGGAAAGCGGGAGACCCTATCGGGCCGCGGGTGACGAGCGGCCCCTGGGATTCGTGTTCGGCACCTTTGCGGTGCGGTGATCCTTCCCGGCGCGGGAGCGCGCGTACATTTTTTCCGGGATTTTTTCCACCCCGACGCCACATTATTCGTCGAAGTGGTTGAAACTTCCCGGCGGATCTTCCGTCAATTACACTTCGTCCTAATCATCGGAGCGTGTCGGGCCGATATGATACGCAGCCTTTTCAGGGAGAAAAGGTCCGGGATGAGGAACGAAGGGTGGACGCGACAGCGGGGCGGGATCAGCCGAAACTTGGCACTTGAATTGCTGTCTGCTTGTGCTATGATAACCGGTGCTTCACGGAAGCCGGGGACAGGCACAGTGGCAGTGGCTGCCCTTGTTGGCACAGGTACGCAAGAAACATTAGTGGGGCCGACTAAGATGTTTGAAACTTTTTGCGGTTGTGAGCGTCTATACAGTTTCAGCCGGAACGTGAACGGACTGAAGACGAAAGAACAATAAGAACAAAAACGAAGACCGAAGGAGAACTTCCATGACGAAGACCGAACTGAACAAATTCAAAGAGATCCTGGAGAACCGTCAGGCTGAACTAGCCCAGGTTGTCCGGAACCGTGAAGGCATCGTAATTGAAAAGACGCCCGACGCGTTGGACGAAGTCCAGCTTGCCGGTGAGCGTGAATTGGCCATCCGCACCCTGGACCGCGAGAGCAGCCTGCTGCGCAATGTGCGCGCGGCGCTGCGGCGGATCGAGGAGGGGACGTACGGGACGTGCGTGCACTGTGAAGAAGAGATCAGCCTGAAGCGGCTGAACGCAGTGCCATGGACGCCGTACTGCATCCAGTGCCAGGAGCAGGCCGACCGTCACCAGATCGAGGAGGGCAACGAGAACTTCGAAGAGCTGCTCGTCAACGCGGCGTAACGGCGAGTCGAAGAAGTCTCCTGCTCGGTTGTCGAAGAAGGGCGCGGGTCGGATTCCCGCGCCCTTTTCGTATTCAGGCAGGAACCCCAATCACCGAGAGCATACGGCCGGCGCGTTCCTTATCGCGACGGTAGGAATGGAAGTCGCCGGTGAGGCTGCAGAGGGTACACTCATCGGCCAGAGAGATCTGGTCGGGGGGTATTCCTGCTTCCTGCAGTTGACGGACGTTGACGGCTGCCAAGTCGATTCGCGTACGCCCGCGCAGGTCCTCCCGCTCCGGAAGGAGCTCCTGAAACTGCTCAGCTACTTCCGGGCCTACTTCATAGCAGCAGCCGCCGATACACGGTCCAATGGCTACGAGCAAATTTTGCGTGCTCGCGGAAAACTCGGATTCGAGTCGCCGGACCGTCTTGGCGGCGATATTCAGGACGGTCCCACGCCAGCCGGCGTGAATGGCGGCGACGGCCCGGGAAACGGGGTCAGCAATGAGGATCGGAACGCAGTCGGCGGTCTTGACTGCCACATACGTGCCACGATGGGACGTAATGAGGGCGTCTCCTTCGCAGGCGTGGAGGCGGTCGCCGACCCGGAGGATGCGGTCTGAGTGGATCTGTTTGAGGGTGACGGCGCGAACGGGAGGATCAGCCAAGCGGGTGCCGAACCCATGGTCCAGCCACGGCTGGTCCGCGAGAAGCGGCGACCGGTAAACCCCTGAACTATCGCGGCAGTACAAGCTGGCTTTCAACCGACGGGTTCTGAATCTGGGCCACCATAACCTGCCGCTTGAAGTCTTCGAGCATGGACTCGTCGAGCCGCACCTCGGTCGGCCGCCGGCCGAGGGTAGTGGCCTGATCGATCTTGTCTTGCAGTTTCAGCAGGCCATAGAAGAGGTTCTCCGGCCGGGGAGGGCAGCCGGTGATGTACACGTCGACGGGAACGATGCGGTCAACACCCTGCAGCACGCTGTAGGTATTGAACGGACCGCCGACGCTCGAGCAGGCACCCATGGAGAGCACCCACTTCGGATCTGGCATCTGGTCGTAAATGCGGCGCAGAACGGGCGCCATTTTGAGCGTCACGGTACCGGCGACGATCATGAGGTCAGACTGGCGCGGGCTGGGCCGGAAGACTTCGGCGCCGAACCTGGCGATGTCGAACCGTGAGCAACTGGAGGCGATCATCTCGATGGCGCAACAGGCGAGACCGAAGGTGAGCGGCCACAGGGAGCCTTTGCGGGCCCAGTTAAACACGTAGTCGACCGAGGTGGTCAGGAAGTTCCTCTCGAACTGGTTCTGGAGAAACGGCATAGGGGGCTTGCCTCTTTTAGTCTACCACCTGGGCTGAACTGCGGAACCACCCGAGAGTGCGTCGCAGGCCCTCTTCGAGCGAGACCTGGGGCGAGTGGCCCAGTTCGGTTCGTGCTCGGGTGGTATCCGCCTGGGAGTGGCGGACGTCACCCGGGCGCGGTGGGCCGTAGCGGGGCGGGAGGTCGACGCCCTCGATCTGCTGCAGGAGCGACCAGACCTGATTGAGCGTGTAACGATTGCCGTTGCCGGCATTGTAGACTTTGCCTGCCGAAGTTTCGGCATTTGCCGCTCGGCAGCAGAGGGCGGCGACGTCGTCGACGTAAGTGAAGTCGCGGCTCTGCTCGCCGTCGCCGAAGATGGTGGGCGGCTGGCGGTTCACGAGCGCCTTCAGGAAGAGGGAGAGGACGCCGGAGTAGGGGCTGGAGGGGTGCTGTCGAGGGCCGTAGACATTGAAGAAGCGAAGACAGACGGTCTCGAGGCCGAAGCAGGAGTAAAACACGGACGCGTAGTATTCGCCCATGAGTTTCTGGGCGGCGTAGGGCGACTTCGGGTTGGGCGCCATGGTCTCCACCTTCGGTAGCACCTCGGTATCGCCGTAGGCGGAGGAGGAGGCGGCGTAGACGACGCGGCGGACGCCGTTTTCGAGCGCCGCGCGGAAGACGTTGAAGGTCCCGTTGATGTTCACGTCGTGAGAGGGGACGGGTTCTTCGATGGAGCGCGGGACGGACGGAATGGCCGCGAGGTGAAAGACGATGGCGGCGCCGGCGAGAGCGGCCTTGGTTGCGTCGTAATTGCGGATGTCAGTGCGCCGTACGTCGATGCGGCTGGCGATCTCGGCGAGATTCTCGGGTTTGCCGGAGTAGAAGTTGTCGAGAACGGCGACTTCGGACGAGGTATGGGCCAGCAGGTATCGTACGAGAGCGGACCCGATGAAGCCGGCGCCGCCGGTGACGACAACGCTAGCCACGGGCGCTCACCGATTCGACGTAGCGCAGGCTGTCCTGGGCGATCTTCTCGGCGCCGGGGGCGAAGTCGAAGACTTCGAGAGAGACCCAGCCCTGGTAGCGCAGGCGTTCGAGTGTTTGGAAGAGGGTGGCGAAGTCATAGCCGGCGGTGCCCGGGTGGCGTCCGTCCATCTCGTTGATGTGGACGTGGCGAATCTTGGGGAAGTGGCGCTCGATCAGTACGGGGTGAGACTCCGTCTCGTCGACCGCGTTGTGGGTGTCGAACATCGTTTGGATGGCGGGACTGTTGATGGAGTCGACGATTTGAGCGGCTTCGTCGAGGCTGTTGACGACGTCGCACTGGCCGACCGGAAGCGCTTCCACGAGGATCGTGACGCCGCGCGCTTCGGCTTGGGGGGCGACGGTAGCGAGGCCATCGACATAGCGCTGGGTGGCCTCGGCGCGGGTGGCTCCGCCGGTGGTCCCCCGCTGGAAGGGAGAGCCGAAGATCATGAGGCCGCCGGGGCCCTCCATAAGGTCGGCGCAGAGATCGATGAGGTGCCGGATGTGGTTCCAACTGCGCTCCCGGAGGGCGGGGTCCGGGGTGGTGACGTGCAGGCCTTTCGGCGAAACCATGAGCCAATGGAGGCCGACGAAGGCGAGGCCGGCTTCGGCCATGATGCGGCGGTACTCGGCGCGCTGCGGCGGCGCGACGTCGCACGGCGATTCGGCAAGGGTAAAGGGCGCGATTTCAATGCCGGTGTAGCCCGCTTTGCGAATCGCGCGGCAGGCGTCGGCGAAGTCCCAGCCTTGGAACACTTCGTTGCAGATGGCGTGGCGGAGGGCGGACATCGCCCCTAGTGTACTCACTCGGTCACGCGATGTACCACTTTCACGGCGCGGCCGGGCGGACCGAGAACGGAGGCGGCGATGTCGTCGAAGGAGCGGCGTTCGATGAGCGCGGCGGTGATAGCGGGATCGAAGCGGGGGAGGTCTTCGGCGGCGGCGGCGAAGGCGGCGGGCGAAGCGTTCACGGTGCCAAAGACGACCTGGTTGTTGATGACCATGTCGAGCAAGGGGATGGGGCCGGATGGCTGGGAGGCGCCGATGACGGCGTATACCCCGAGCGGCGCGAGCAAAGCGAACCCGGCGAGGGCGGCGGCGGGCGAGCCGGTGGCTTCGAAGACGAGGTCGGCCTTGGGGGCCCGGTGGAGGCCATGTTCGTAGCGGACGCCGGTTTTTTTCACGAAGCGAACCCGAGGGTCGTCGGGCGGTTCGAGGGAGGCGACCGTGGTGTCGAAGCCGCGGACCTGCAGGGCGAGGGCGGCGAGGATGCCGATGGGGCCGGCTCCCATGACGAGGGCGGTGCGGGGTTCGGCTTCGTGGAGGCGCAGGGCGGTGTGGATGGCCTTTTCGACGACGCTCAGCGGTTCGAGGAGGACGGCACGGTCGGCGAGGGCGGCGGGGATGCGGACGAGATCCTGGGGATCGTCAACGGCGTAGGGCGCGAGGTAGCCGTGGACGCCGGTGATGCCGCGGTCGCGCGCCTGGCCGCTGACGCAGAGGTCGCGGCGGTGGCGGAGGCAGGAGGGGCAGCGCGCGGGGCAGGTGCGGCGAACCTGGGGCACGACGTAGTCGCCCTTGGTGAAGCCGTGAGCGGAGTTCGCGACGCGGCAAAGCGCTTCGTGGCCGAGGATGAGGAAGCGCTCGCCGGGCGGCGGCTCGCCGAAGGCGAAGTGGGCGAGTTCGCGGTCCGTGCCGCAGACGCCGACTTCGAGGACCTCGAGGAGGAGTTCGTGAGGGGCGGCCACGGGCTCGGGGAGGTCGCGGAGGGCGAAGGAGCGGGAGGCGTAGTCGAGGCCGGCGGCGCGCATGGGGGTTTTGCCAGTGTAGCGTGGAGGCGGGAAGGCGGAGACTGACTTTGAACCGCCCCGCGCTTGCACGTTGGAGCCATTGTCCTAAGCTGGCACCCCGGGTACTGAGGCAGCGCCAGTCGGTGCCCGTGCGGGACGCACCTCCGCGCCTATCAGAAAGAGCGGCCCGGACATCAGCGAGTGTTGCCAACAGACTCATTGGCTCATGAGCGGATGCGGTGAAGCCGAGCGCCAGGTAGAACTTTCTTGCATCCCCCGAGATCGCATGGACGATAATCCCGCGGATGCCGATTGCGTCGGCGGCCCCGGAAACACGGCGGGCCGCGTCGCGGAACAGCGCCCGCCCGATACCGCGCGCCTGGTGCTCCCGGTCGACTGCGAGCCGGGCCACCACGACAACAGGGATCGGATCTGGGAAGACAGCTTCCGGAACCGCGTCGATGGGTTGGCTCCGAGGCCGGCGGCGCGCATGGGGCTTTGCCGGTGTAGCGTGGGGGGAAGGCGACCCCGCCTCCTCAGTTGCCAAGTTGCGCCTGTCAATGCTTGACAACAATTGTTAACACGGCTATCCAAGTAGTATGAACGTGAATCTCGGACCCGTGTTCGATGAGTTCGTTGCCGATCTCCTTAAGACCGGACACTACCAATCCCAAAGCGAGATTGTGCGGGAGGGTCTGCGGCTTCTAAAGGAGCGCGAGGAATTGAAGCAACTGCGAATCGCCGAATTTCGAAAGGAAATTGCCATTGGCACTGCCGAGGCCGATCGGGGCGAGTTCGTGGACGGCGAAGAAGCTTTCGCAGAGATTCGCAAACGTAATGCCGCACGGAAACGCGCCAAGAAATGAAGCGTTACGTCCTCACGGCACGCGCCAAGCGCGACGTTAGCGATATTTGGGACTATATCGCCAGAGACAACATTGAAGCCGCGGACCGTGTTCTCGATGCCTTGGAATCAGCGATGGCCAAACTTGCTAACAATCCGGGGATTGGTCACAGGCGCGAAGAGCTAGCGGACAAGAGTCACCGCTTCTGGCTGCTGTATTCGTACCTGATCGTTTACCGGCACGAGGGCAAGCTGCTACAGGTCGTCCGTGTGCTTCATGCGTCGCGTGACGTGCAAAGCCTCTTGGGCCTATCACCGGATGGAGGGTAGCGACCGAAGGTGGTTCGAAGGTGGACGCGTGCTGGCCGGTGTAAGCGGTTGGGCCAAAGATGGGGTGGGTGAAGAACCAGGAGGACAAAGCAGCTGCGATGAAAAGCATCTGGATTGCCCCATGCAAGCGCTCGCGGTTACGGGTAAGGTTGTGGATAGCCGCGCCGATCGCCACGATGGCGACGTAACAGACGTACGCCGTCATCAACGCGTAGAGATTAGCCCAGCCAGATCCAGCGACGCCGTTCCGGCGGAAGGCTGACGATGCGATTCCATTCGTTGAGGGTACAATTTGGTGCGGATGAGAGGACTTGAACCTCCACTCCCTTGCGAGAACTAGAACCTGAATCTAGCGCGTCTGCCAATTCCGCCACATCCGCACGATGGGTGGGTTACAGTTCTATTGTCGGGGACGGCGGGGCTAGTGTCAAACGGCGGAGGCGGCGTCCTTTTGCGCCTGGCGGAGGGTGAGGATGAGGCGCATGACGGCGTTTTCGACCTCGTCGCGGATCTTGCGGTGCGTGTCTTCGCCGGCGCCCATGGGGTCCTTGATCGGCCACTCGACGCGGTGGACGGGGCCGGTGAACTCGAGCGGGTAGCCGCTCATGTTGACGACGATGTCGAAGCTGTTGGGCGAGGTGATTTCAACCGGCTTGGGGAACTGGTTGTCTAGCTCGATGTTCTTCTCGCGCATGACGCGGCGGGTGACGTCGGGGATCTCATTGGCCGGGGCGAGGCCGCCGCTGACGGGCTCGAGGACGTCGCTGCCGTATTTGCGCGCGAAGGCTTCCGCCATCTGGCTGCGGCACGCGTTGCCTACACAGACAAAGAGAACTCTTACCGCCACTCCTCTACTTTCTCAAGAAACAGGCGGTGGATGCGGGGGTCGGGTGTGAGTTCAGGGTGAAACGTCGCGACGAGGTGCCGGCCGAAGTCGACGAGGACGGGATCGTCGAGGTAGGTGGCAAGGACGTTGCCGCCGGAGCCGACGCGGCGGATGATGGGGGCGCGGATGAAGACCGCTTCCACCTGGTCGCCGTTGAGGGGCAGCTGCACAACGCGGCTGTCCAGTTGACGGCCGTAGGCGTTGCGCTCAACAGCCATGTCGACGAGAGAAAGAGACTCTTGCGCGGGGTGGGAGACCTCGCTCGCCAGGAGGATCGCGCCGGCGCAGGTGCCGAAGATGGGGCGGCGGCGGCAGTACTCGCGCAGCGGCTCAAACAGGGACTCGAGGTGAAGGAGTTTGAGCATGGTCGTGCTCTCGCCGCCGGGGATGACGAGGCCGGCGGCGCGCTCGAGTTCTTCGCGCGTGCGCACGGGGAACGGCGAGGCGCCCGCGCGGGCGAGCGCCTTCTCGTGTGCTTCGAAATCGCCCTGCAGGGCGAGGACGCCGATGGGTGCGCTCATTACCAGCCGCGCGTCTGCATCAGCTCGCCTTCGGGGAGCTTGGAGATCTCGAGGCCGGGCATGGCTTCGCCGAGTTCCTCGCTTGCTTCGAGGAGCTTCACCGGGTCCTTGTAGTACGTCGCGGCCTTAACGATGGCGCGCGCGCGGGTCTCGGGGTCGCTGCTCTTGAAGATGCCGGAGCCGACGAAGACGGCCTCGGCGCCGAGCTGCATGACGAGGGCGGCATCGGCGGGCGTGGCGATCCCGCCGGCGGAGAAGTTCGGCACGGGCAGCTTGCCGTTGGCGGCAACGTATTCGACGAGTTCGAGGGGCGCCTGCAGCTTCTTCGATTCGTGCACCAGCTCTTCGCGGCCCAGCACAGTGAGCTGCTTCATCTCTTTCACGATGGTGCGGATGTGGCGGACGGCTTCGACGATGTTCCCGGAGCCTGCCTCGCCCTTCGTGCGGATCATGGCCGCGCCTTCCGCGATGCGGCGTAGCGCTTCGCCCAGATTGCGGGCGCCGCAAACGAAGGGCACCTTGAAATCGCGCTTATCGATGTGGTGCTCTTCGTCGGCGGGCGTCAGGACCTCGCTTTCGTCGATGTAGTCCACTTCCAGGGCCTCGAGGATGCGGGCTTCGGTGAAGTGACCGATGCGGGCCTTGGCCATGACGGGGATGCTGACGGCATCCATGATCTCGCGGATGACGCGGATGGCGGCCATGCGGGCGACGCCGCCTTCCTTGCGGATGTCGGCGGGAACGCGTTCGAGCGCCATGACGGCAGACGCGCCCGCTTTCTCAGCGATAACGGCCTGCTCCGCATTGGTGACGTCCATGATGACGCCGCCCTTCAACATTTCCGCCAGGCCGACTTTGACCCGGAACGATTCATCGAGATAGTTCATAGTTCCTCCCAGAAAGCGGCGCGGTCAAACGAGCGCCGGCGCGTTATCGAATTCCCTGCCCCCGCCGGCCGAAGCTTGTAGCTCGGCGGCGAAGACCTTGCCGAGCGTGGCGACGCCGCGGCGAATCTGATCGGGCGTGAGGCCCGCGAAGCTGAGCCGAAGGGCGCGCGGTTCACGGCGCGACACTTCGAAATACCTGCCCGGCAGGTAGGAGACGCCCTCGCGCTGGGCGCGGGGCTGCAATTCAGCAGCGTCCAGGGGCGCCGGCAGGCGGACCCACAGATTCATGCCTCCTTCCGGGCGTGTGAATTCAGTGCCGGGGGGCAGATGCTTCTCGCAGGCGACGAGGACCGCCTTCAGACAAGCTGCGCCCGCAGTCAGGACCCGAGAGCGATGCTGTGCAAGGCGGCCGGAAGTGGCGAAGCGCAGCAACACGGCTTGCGAGAGCTGGTCGGTATGCAGGTCACACCACTGCTTGGCCTCGGCGAGGCGGGCCACCAATGCGCGCGGCGCCGTGATCCAGCCGACGCGCAGGCCGGGGAAGGCAATCTTCGAAAAGCTTTTGAGAAGAACGACGCTGCCGGTCTCGTCGAGTTCTTTCAACGTCGGCAAGGGCTGGCCCGTATAGCGGAGGTCGCCGTACGTGTCGTTTTCGACGAGCACCACGCCGGCGCCGACGGTTGCGCGCAGCGCGGCCAGGCGGGCGGCCCGCGGCATGGTGGCCCCGGTGGGGTTTTGGAAGTTCGGAGTGAGAACGACCAGGCGCGGCCGTTCGCGCTCCACCGCGCGGGCGAGAGCATCGACGTCGACGCCAGCGGCAGTCATGGGGACGCCGAGGACGCGGGCGCCGGAGTGGGCGAGGAGATTCCGCAGACCGTGATAGACAGGGTCTTCGAGGAGCACGGTTTCGCCGGGCGAGACGATGACGCGCTGCAGCAGGTCGAGCGCTTGCTGTACGCCATTGGAAACGAGGACGTCATCGCCGGCACGCGCGGCGCCGGCCGCCATGGCTTCGTCAAGCAGGTAGCGACGCAGGGGACCATATCCGGCGGGCGATCCGAGCTGCAGAATGCCCGCCGCTTCCGGCCCGCGGATGACCTCTTCGCAGGTAACGCGGAAATCGTCGAGAGGGAAGAGATGTTCGCTGGGGCGCGAGGTGGCAAAGCTGATCGGCGCTTCGCCCGTTGGCGGAGCCTCGAGGGGAGGGAGCATCGCCTCCCAGACCAGACCCTGAGCCGAAGCGCCCGGACGCTCGACGAAACTTCCGCGTCCCACGTGCCCGCGCACGAGACCCTCGTTCTCGAGCAGTTCATAGGCAGCGGAAACGGTGGCCCGGTTCAGTCCAAGTGAACCAGCCAATTCGCGAGTGGCTGGCAGGCGTGCGCCGTGGCTAAGGCGACCATCGACGATGGCGGCGCGAATCTGCTCGTGCAGCTGCTTGTAGAGCGGTTCCGTGGCGTCGGAGTCCAAATGAAGCCGTGGCAGCATGGCGAAATCCTATTGAACCATATTGGCCTGCTCCGAGCAAGCCAATTTACATCAATTGGCTCTGCTACAATCCCTCGACATGAGATGGCGGCGGATCTGGAGCGGAGCAGTCCTGCTCGTGGTGGTTTGGGTGTCGCTCGCGCCGCTCGAGGCGCAACGGCGGAAGAAGGGTGATGAGGAGCCGCCGACGCAGGTGCTGGAACAATTGCCGGATCCGCCTGCGGTGGTGGTGACGGAGAGTCAACGGCTGGCATTTCATGTTGCGCCGATGTCGGGGAAGGGGCTGCTGTCGAGGCAGGTGCGCGACGCGTTGCGCGAGGTGGTGCGGCTGGCGCGGGGGAACGCGATCGTCAAGCTGCGCGCGTTTGTGGCAGGTACGGGGGACGTACGGCGGGTGCAGACGATCGTCAGCGAAGAGTTCGCTGAACGCCGCATCTCGCTTCCCGCATTGACGGTGGTGCAGGTGGGCGCCCTGCCGATGGAGGGTGCGCAGGTCCTGATGGAGGCCGTCTCGGCGGATCGGAAGGCGGTGAATCCGGGCGGGCTGGCGTTTATCGCAGGCCAGGTGGCATCGTCGGCGGACGCACCGGCGAAGGTGGGCGCGCTGGTGCAGAAGTCCGTCGGGCAGATCAAGACCGCATTGGCAGGAGTAGGAGCGAAGGAAGTCCTGCGCGTGACGTGTTTCCTCAGTTCGCTCGACGACCATTCGGCTTCGGTGCAGGCGGTGGCGGCTGAGTTTCCGCAAGCGCCGGCGACATTCGTGCAGTTGCAGCGGATTCCGTTGAGTCCGCTGAGCGAGTGCGAAGCCGTGGCGCGTCTGAGCGAGGCGCCGGGGCAGGCCGTGAAGCTGGAGAATCCGCAGGGGCTGGCGAGTTCGCCGAACTACTCGCAGGTGGCGCTGGCGGCGCCAGGGCGGATCGCGATGACGGGCGGGCAGATGGCGTTCGGGACGAAGGAAGAGGACGTGCGGCTGGCGTTCCAGAGGTTGGAGAAGACGCTCGATTCGGTGCGGACGTCGTCGCGGCAGGTGTTCATGACGAACTACTATCCACTCTCGCAGCGGGCGGCAGAGATGATCCGCAAGGTGCGCTTCGAGTTCGTGGATCAGGCGCGGCCGCCGGCGAGCACACTTTTGTTGTTCGAGGGATTGCCTTCGCTCGACGCCTCGCTGGCCATTGAAGTGGTGGCGGTGGTGCCGATGCCGCAGGCCGCCTCATCCGACTGATAAAATCACACCGATATGTCCGCAAATACCGTAGTCACCTTCGGTGAGATCATGCTGCGCCTGGCGCCGCCCGGCTTTGAACGCTTCCTGCAGTCGCCTCAATTTGTGGCGACGTGGGGCGGCGGGGAGGCCAACGTCGCCGTTTCCCTGGCCGGGTTCGGACAACCCGCGCGGTATGTCACGGTCGTGCCGCAGAATCCCATCGCGGATGCGATGGTAGCGGAACTGCGCCGTTTTGGCGTGGACACGTCGGGGATTGTACGCGGGAAGGGCCGCCTGGGGATTTATTTCCTGGAGGCGGGAGCGAACCAGCGGCCATCGAAGGTGGTGTATGACCGCGAGGGGGCGGCGATCGCGCTGGCGAAACCGGGCGACATCGACTGGCAGAAATGTTTTGATGGCGCAGGGTGGCTTCACGTCACCGGCATCACACCGGCACTGAGCCAGTCGGCAGCGGACCTGGCGGTGGAGGCGCTCTCCAAGGCGAAGCAGCTCGGGCTGACGACATCGGTGGACCTGAACTACCGGAAGAACCTCTGGAAGTACGGCAAGAAGGCACACGAGGTGATGCCGGAGTTATTCAAGAACGTGGATGTGGGCATTGCGAACGAGGAAGACTGCCAGATGTCGCTGGGGATCTCGTCGGAAGCGGATGTGCACTCCGGCCAACTTGATCGGGAGCAGTACCGGGCGCTGGCGGAGCGGGTGCTCGGGACGTATCCGGGCTTGCGGAAGATGGCGATCACCTTGCGCGAGTCGCGCAGCGCGTCGCACAACGGGTGGTCGGCTTGCCTGCACAACCGGAATGAATTTCTGCTGAGCAGGCAGTACGAAATCACGCACATCGTGGATCGCGTGGGTGGCGGGGACGCGTTCGCGGGCGGTCTGATTTACGGGTTGTTGAACCTTGCGTCCGACGCCGACGCCCTTGAGTTCGCGGTAGCGGCGAGTTGCCTCAAGCACTCCATCCCGGGAGACTTCAATCGCTTCACCGTGGACGAAGTGCAGGGGCTCATCAAGGGCGGCGGCTCGGGGCGCGTACAGCGCTGATTACTGCGCCGCGTCGTAGCCTTTAATGCGGCGCACCCAGATGTTGCGGTAACGTACCTTCACGTCGTGGTCCTGAAGATGGAGAGAATCTTCGGAACCATGGGGTTCGTACTTGCGAATGGCGCGGTGGGCCATCTGCCCGATCAACTCCTGGCGGTTGTGAACCATTACGCCGTTGTGGAACACGGTGGCGTAAGCGGGTTTCACGAGTTTTCCGTCTTCAAAGCGAGGCGCTTCGAAGATGATGTCGTAGACGTTCCACTCGCCGGGCTTTCGCGAGACGTTGACCATCGGAGGCCACTGGCCGTAGATGGAGGCCGCCTGACCGTCGGCGTAGGTGGGGTTGTCCCAGGAGTCGAGCACCTGGATCTCATACCGGCCCATGATGATGACGCCGCTGTTGGCGCGCCACTGGCTATTGCCCTCGAACTCCGTCGGTGCGGAGAACTCGAGGTGCAACTGCATGTCGCCGAACTTCTCCTTGGTGACCAGGTCGCCGGTGCCGGGAACGATCTCGAAGTATCCGTTCTCGACCTTCCACTTGGCCTCGGCCTTCTGACCGCGGCGGTGGTTCTCCCATTTCGAAAGATCTTTGCCGTCGAAGAGGACGATGGCGTCGCTCGGCGGGTCGCCGAGCTTGGCGCCTGGCGTGACGAGCGGCGGCTTGGGCCGGGCGATGTCGTGCACCTTCCATTTCTGTCCGGGCAACACGGGCCCGTCATCGTAACCTACGGGCGCGGTTCGGTACTGTTTGCCGGGCGTCTGGGCGCAGGCGGCGGCGGCCAGAAGCAGGCCGGCGAGGTAGAGACGGTTCATCAGCAGGTTCCCCCCTAAAACGACCTAGCTTATCAGGACAACGCGAAATGCCGCGTGCGGAGTGGAGTCCTACCAACAGGGAGCACGAAGCATGTTGCGTGCGATGAGCTTGTTCTGTATGACGCTGGGAGCAGCGGCACTGTTACCGGCCCAGCGCGGGCCGGAGGACGTGGGAGCGAAGGGGCGGCTGTTCGGACAGGCGTTCGAGCGGTCGCTCGAGAAGAGCCGGCTGCACGGCACAGCGGCGGGGACGAGGCTGCGGGAGTGGTCCAGGCAGTTTGTCGAGTTGACGGAGTCGGGCCGGCTGGAGGAGGCGGCGCCGGCAGGTGCGGCTTTGAACCGCGCCGTACTGGACCGGGAATGTACGAAGGTGGTGGCGAGCTGGCTGGCGCTGCGAGCAGCGTTCAATGGCGCGGCGGCGCGCGCGGGCGTAGCGCCCCTGCCGGAGATGACCGCGGTGACATTCCTGCCCGCAACTTCGAAGACCGTGAGCCACGACGAGGTTCGGAAAGCGATGGAGCGCCTGGAACCGGCGGTGAAGGGGGCGGCGGCCGAGCACGCCTGGTACGCAGCGCTGGCGGCGGAAAGCGGGCGGCTGAGCGAGGAGTTTGCGGGGCGGGAGCCGGCCATGTTTCAGCAGGCTCTCGAGAATACGCTGATCGCCGCGGAGGCTGTGAACCGGCTGGAGGGTAAGCGAGCGGAATGGCGCGCGGTGCGTGAAGACCTGAACCTGCTGGCGATCATGTTTGGGTATCCGCTGTTGGCGGACAGCGAACGTCAGGCCGACTTGATTTCGGTCCAGAGACGATCTCGGAGGCGGTGAATGGCGTTGGGAAGGGGTTGGAACCATTCGCCGCGGGCGAGCGTTTGGGCGTCGGGGTAGAGCACGGGGTTGGATTGGAGGTCGGCAGGCAGGAGCGACCGGGCCTTCCCGTTGGCCATCGCAGTACGTGTTTCCGTGACAATCGCGGCGGAGACTTCCGGACGCAGCAGGTAGTTGATGAATTTGTGGGCGAGCTCAGGGCGGCTGCTTTCGCGGAGGACGACGGCACTGTCGGCGTAGAGCGGGTACCCTTCCGCCGGGTGGGCGAAGCGGAGGCTGGAGGCGCCGTCGATGGCCTGCTGCGAGGTGGTGGCCCACAATTGAGCGGCGAGCACGTCGCCGGCGACCATTTGATCGCGGATGGTGGCGTTGAGGTAGGCGCGCAGCAGCTTTTTCTGCGCGATGGCTTCGCGTTGGGCGGCGCGGAGCTCGTTCTCGTTCGTTGAGTTGAGGGAGTAGCCCAGCTTCTTGAGAGCCGCACCGAGGACTTCGGCGGGATCGTCGAGCATCGTGATGCGGCCCGAGACGCGGGTTTGCCAGAGGTCGGCCCACCGTGTGGCGGGCGGCTGCAGGGAGCCCTGGAAGAGGATTCCGGTGGAGCCCCAGCCGTAGGGGACCGAGTGGCGAATACCGGGGTCCCAGGCGGGGCGGCGGAAAAGCGAATCGAGGTTATCGAGGTTCGGCAGCCATTCCTGGCGGAGTTCTGCGAGTAACCGATTCTCCGCCATGGGCGCGACGAAATAACTGGAGGGGAATACGATATCCCAACCCGAGTTGCCGCCCATCACCCGCGCCAGCATCTCTTCATTGCTTTCGTAGACGGCGTAGCGGACTCGGACGTTGAACTCGCGCTCGAAATCGGGGATGGTGTTTTCGGCGACGTAGGCGGACCAGTTCAGGACGTTCAGGCGAGGGCGCCGGTCGCGGGAGCAGGCGGCGCCGCCGCCGGCGAGGCCGAGAAAGAAGAAGCTGCGGCGGGTCATTTGGCTGGGCGCCCGGCGGTCTGGAGCCGCTCGGCGAGGAGGATGAGGATGCCGAGGGCGAAGACGATGGCGGTGGAGATGGCGTTGACGACGGGGTTGCCGCCGCGGCGGGCCATGGCGTAGATCACCATGGGCAGCGTCTCGGAGTCGACGCCGGCGACGAAGCTGGTGATGACGTAGTCGTCAATGGAGAGGGTAAAGGCGAGAAGCGCAGCGGCGATGATGCCGGGCATGAGTTGCGGGAGAGTCACTTCGCGGAAGGCGGTCCATTCGGTGGCGCCGAGGTCGAGCGCGGCTTCTTCGAGGGTGGGGTCTAGGGCGCGGAGTCGAGCGGTCACCACGATGACGACGTAGGCGACGGAGAACATGACGTGGGCCAGGATGACC
Source organism: Bryobacteraceae bacterium (assembly GCA_033763935.1). Lineage (GTDB taxonomy): Bacteria > Acidobacteriota > Terriglobia > Bryobacterales > Bryobacteraceae > DALYJJ01. The sequence goes on along the minus strand of JANRJO010000083.1, from coordinate 29,562 downwards.
GTATGCATTCCGAGGCGGATGTCGAGGAAGCGGAAGATCCACTGATAGAAGGCAAGGAGCGCGATGCCGAGGACGATCTCGGGAGTGACAAGGGAGAGATAGAACGTGCCGTTGAGAGCGCTCGCGATCGGGCCGCGGGCTTGCTTCCAGAGTCCGTAGGCGGCGAGAGTTCCCACCGTTGTGGCGATGAGCGTGGCGGCGGCGGCGATGAACAGGCTGTTGGCTGCGGACTCGGCCAGTTGCGCGTCTCGCAAGGCCGCGGCGTACCAGTGCAGGGAGAAGCCCTCCCAGACAGTAAACTTCGAGGCGTTGAAACTGAACACCGCCAGGATGAGCATGGGCAGGTGCAGGAACAGGAGCACCCCGGCGGCCCAGGCGGAAAGTGCGCGCGTCACAGCAGGGCCTCGCGGCTGCGCCGGGCGAGGATGGTGAGCAGCACCATGACAACGGCCATGAGGGCGAGAGAGACGGCGGCGCCGAAGGGCCAATCACGGGCGGTGGTGAACTGGTTCTGGATGAGGTTCCCGACGAGGATTGTCTTGCTGCCGCCGAGCAGTTCGGGCGTGAGGTAGCTGCCGAGGCATGGGATGAAGACGAGGATGGCCCCGGCCGCGATGCCGGGCGCGGAGAGCGGCAGGATGACGCGGGTGAGGACTGTCCAAGGGCGCGCGCCGAGGTCGGCCGCGGCTTCGAGCAGCGATTTGTCGAGTCGCTCAAGCGTGGCGTAGATGGGCAGGACCATGAACGGCAGGTAGCCGTAGACGAGACCGACGATCACCGCGGGTGCGTTGTAGAGAAGGGGCAGGGGCTCGCCGATGAGGCCGAAAGTCTGGAGCAGCGTGTTGACGAGTCCGGTGTCGCGGAGGAGGAACATCCAGGCGTAGGTTCGGATGAGGAAGCTGGTCCAGAAGGGCAGAATGACCAAGGCCAGATAGAGATTGCGGCGGCTCCGGGAGCGCGCGATGAATAGAGCGAGAGGGAAGCCGAGGAGGAAGCAGAGCGCGGTGGAGATGGCGGCGAGGGCGAACGAACGAAGCAGGATGGCGGCGTAGAGCGGGTCAAAGAATCGAGCGAAGCTTTCCGCGGTGAAGGGGAGTGCGACGCCGCCGTAGGCGCCACGCGTGAGCAGGGCGTAGAGGGCGACGATGACGAGCGGCGCGGCGAAGAGGGCGGCCATCACCAGGGCGGCGGGCGCCAGGCAGAGCAGCGGGAAGCGGCTTCGCGCTATTGCGGGAGTTGCAGTTCGTCCTGTGGGTGCCACCAGAGATGGACCGCCTCACCGTGATGATAGGCGCCGTTGAAGCGCGAGACTTCGGCAACGGCGCGCTCGCCGGTCTCCAGACGGGCGCGGACGTGGAGACAGTTGCCGAGGAAGACAGAGTTTTCAACAACGGCAGGTACGACACGCGCGCCGTTGCCGGGAACCTCGTGCGAGATGCGCGTGGCTTCGGGACGGACGCCTACGCCGTTGATCCAGTTGACGGCGCCGAGGAAGCCGGCGACGAAGCGAGAAGCGGGCCGCAGGTAAACGTCCTGTGGCGTGCCGACTTGTTCGACGCGACCGCGGTTCATCACGGCGATGACGTCGGAGAGTTCGAGAGCCTCCTCCTGGTCATGCGTAATGAAGAGGAAAGTCACGCCGACGCGGCGCTGGAGGCTCTTCAGTTCGGCGCGCATTTGCTTGCGAAGGTTGGGATCGAGGGCGGAGAGGGGCTCGTCGAGGAGCAGCACCTCCGGTTCGAGGACGAGGGAGCGGGCGAGGGCGACGCGTTGTCGTTCGCCGCCGCTGAGCTGGGAGGGGAGGCGGCCGGCCTTGCCGGAGAGCTGAACGAGATCGAGCGCTTCGGCGACGCGGTGCGAACGCCTAGCGGGAGGCAGGCGGAGGGCGTGGCGAAGGCCGAAGTCGACGTTCTGCTCGACGGTGAGATGGGGGAAGAGGGCGTAGTTCTGGAAAACGGTGGAGACGTTGCGGGCGTACGGGGGACGGGCGGCGAGGTCCTCCCCGTTAAGCAGGATTTCGCCGGAGGTGGGGTGGTCGAAGCCGGCAATGAGGCGGAGAGTGGTGGTCTTGCCGCAGCCGGAGGGGCCGAGCAGGGAGAAGAACGATCCGCGGCGGACGGAGAGGGAGACGTCATCGACGGCGAGGGAGGCGTCGGCGGAGGATTTGCCAGGGAAGAGTTTGCGGAGCTTGCGCAGCTCCAGCACGGTTTCCATCGGGTCTGATGGCAATCGTAACTTATTTCGAAAGGGTGGCGAGGCCTTTTTGGAGGGTGGCGAGGAGGCGGGCGAGGTCGTCGGCCCAGAATGCCTGCTCGTCAAGCCAGAGGCCGGGCAGCGAGGGCGAACGGAAGATGCCGTCCTCTGGGGACAGAAGCTGGTAGGACCCGTTCTGAAGCACGCGCCATTGGATCCGCTTTTCGTCGGTGAGGGCAGCGACGAGTTCAGGTACGCCAGCGCGCTGGTAGAGAGCAAGTTTCGGGCCCAAATCGTAGGAGCGGCTGGAACGCACCACCTCTACGACCAGGTCCGGGACACCCTTCGCGAGACTGTTCTCGACTTCGGTTCGGCCGCCAAACTCAGGCAGTAGACGAAGCGCCAAGTCAGGCTGCGGGGCGCTTTCCAGCATGAGCCACGTCGCATTGGCCAGACCCTGGTAGCGACCGCTGCGATCGCAGTAGTGGCGAAAAAAGGCGTGGGAGAGGAGGTCGTAGCGACCGTGGTCAAACGAGAGCGGAGAGGGTATGTATACGAGTCCATCGATGAGCTCGGCGAACTTGATGGCGGGCATCCGTTCCCACAGCGCGAGGAACTCGTCACGGCTGAGGGCGTCGCCAGGCGCGAACAGCAAGGGGTTGATGTGGGCGAGGTGGGTCATATCGCCTCTTGTGCCCAGTTTAGCCGGAATACACGCAGCCGGACGTGCAGGTTTCGTGGATGACGATCTTCGAGAGCAGCGGAAGGGTGGGCTTCAGGCGGGACCAGATCCAGCGGGACAGGTTTTCGGAGGTGGGGTTGGAGAGGTCTTCTATGTCGTTAAGGCAGTGATGGTCGAGTTGGTCGTACAGCGGCTGGAAGGCCTGCTTCAGATCGGCGAAGTCCATCACCCAGCCGGTTTCGCCGCCGACTTCGCCGGTGACGTGGATTTCGATGCGGAAGGAATGGCCATGGAGGCGGCGGCACTTGTGGCCCTCGGGGACATGGGGAAGCCAGTGCGCGGCTTCGATGGTGAAGGCTTTGAAGATTTCCATGGAGGTGGGCGAAGGGGCGCGGCGGGCGCGCCCCTTCCTGCGATAACTACTTGCGGGCGGCGGCGAGGCGCTTGTTCACTGCGTCCCAGTTGATGGTGTTGAACCAGGCGGTGATGTAGTCGGGGCGGCGGTTCTGATACTTGAGGTAGTAGGCGTGCTCCCAGACGTCGATGCCAAGGATCGGCGTGTCGCCGGTCATGAGCGGCGAATCCTGATTAGCGGTGGAATAGATCTCGAGGCCGCCGCCGGTCTTCTGCACGAGCCACGCCCAGCCGGAGCCGAAGCGCGTGGTGGCGGCGGTAGTTAGTTTCTCCTTGAAGCCGTCGTAGCCGCCGAAGGTGTCGTTAATAGCTTTGGCGATGTCGCCGGTGGGCGCGCCACCGCCGTTGGGGCCCATGATCTCCCAGAACATGGTGTGGTTGTGGTGGCCGCCGCCGTTGTTGCGAACGGCGGTGCGGATGTTCTCGGGCACCTTGGAAAGGTTGTTGGCCAGCAGGTTGTCGAGCGAAGCGTTAGCCAGCTCCGCGGCGGACTCCAGGGCCTTGTTGAGATTCGTCACGTAAGCGTTATGGTGCTTGCCGTGATGGATCTCCATCGTCGTCTTGTCAATGTGCGGCTCCAGCGCATCGGGGGCGTAGGGCAGCGCGGGCAAAGTGAATGGCATGGGAATCTACGTAGCCTCCTCTTGAACTCTTGTCGTGCAGCCGGGATTACACGTGAAAGCCGCCGGCGCGCTCGAAAGCAGCGGCCAAACGGAACATACCGGCCTCATCGAAATGTCGGGCGATGATCTGCATGCCGACGGGAAGTCCCTCGGCGGTCTTTCCACAGGGTACGCTCATGCAGGGCACACCGGCAAGGCTGCCGGTGACGGTGTAGATATCCGACAGGTACATCTGCAGCGGGTCGTCGAGTTTCTCACCGAGTTTGAATGCGGGGAAAGGGGACACCGGGGTGACGATGGCATCGACCTGTTCGAAGGCTTGCGAGAAGTCCCGGCTCAGCAGGCTGCGCACGCGCTGTGCCTTGAGATAGTAGGCGTCGTAGTAGCCGGAGCTGAGGACGTACGTGCCGAGCATGATACGCCGCTTGCACTCGGCCCCGAAGCCTTCGCTGCGAGTATTGCGGTACATAGCGGCGAGCGTGTCGGAGCGTTGGGAGCGGAAGGTGTAGCGCACGCCGTCGAAGCGAGCGAGGTTGGAGCTGGCTTCCGCGGTGGCGATGATGTAGTAGCAGGGGATGGCGTATTCGGTGTTGGGCAACGAGATGGCGCGAATCTCGCAGCCCTGCTTCTTAAGGAGTTCGACACCGGCGGCGATGCGGTCACCGGTCTCCGGCGCGAGGCCTGCGAAGTACTCTTTGGGCAGGCCGATCTTCATGCCGCGGACATCGCTCGTGATCGCCTGGCGATAGTCGTCGACAGGTGCGAAGGCGCTGGTGGCGTCGCGAGGGTCGCGGCCGGCGATCACCTGGAGCAGGACCGCGGCGTCCTCGACCGTTCGGCCGAAGGGACCGATATGGTCGAGGGAGCTCGCGAAGGCGATGAGGCCGTAGCGGGAGACACGGCCGTAGGTGGGGGTGACGCCGACGACCCCGCAGAACGACGCGGGCTGGCGAACCGAGCCGCCGGTATCGCTGCCGAGCGAGACGACGGCGGTGCCTTGAGCGACGACAGCGGCCGAGCCGCCGCTCGAGCCGCCGGGTACACGGTCGAGGGCGAGCGGGTTGCGGACGGGACCGAAGGCGGAGTTCTCGTTGGACGAGCCCATGGCGAACTCGTCGCAGTTGGTCTTGCCGATGATGACCCCACCAGCGTTGTCGATGCGGGAGATGGCGGTGGCGTCATACGGCGGGACGAAGTGCTCGAGGAGGCGCGAGCCGGCGGTGGTGGTGACGCCGTCTGTAATGATGACGTCCTTGACGGCTACCGGCACGCCGGCAAGGGGAGGCGGTTCTTCGCCGCGCGCGAGTGCTTCGTCCACCCGCCGCGCAGCGGCGAGGGCGCGTTCTTCGCTGAAACGCAGGTAGGCGCCGGTCTTCGGATTCTCCACTTGGGCAAAGCGCAAGGTCTCTTCGGTCAGTTCGACCGCCGAGAACGTCTTGTTCGCGAGCCCCGCACGAATCTCGGAGACGGTCAGTCCGGAAACCGGCTTCATTTCTCGACGACCTTGGGGACCTTGAAGAAGCCCTGAGCGGCGAGCGGCGCGTTCGCGGTGGCGATGGTCGCTCCGAGCGGCTGGTGCTCCACGTCGTCCCGCATCGTAGCCGTCTCCTCGGCGTCATAGAGCACCTGCGCCATGGGCTCGACACCCGTGAGATCGAGTTCGTTGAGCTTGTCGATGTAGGTGAGGATTTCGTCGAGGTCAGCGCGCAGCTTCGGCACTTCCTGTTCGGACAGATTCAGGTTCGCGAGCCCGGCGATGTACCGGACTTCTGTTTCAGTGATCTTCACGCAGTAGCCCTTTTTCGCGCCTTGCGGTAGAGGAGCCGGAGGCCGTTATTGGCGATGCGCTCTGCCTCATCCGCAGCGTCGAGGAGCGGCAACGGCGGCCCTTTCGGCGGCGTGCGTTTCGGCAGGGGCGGAGCGACGCGCAGTTCCAACTCTCTGGCGAACTCCACACCCGAGACTTCCGCCAAACGGCGGAGGATATGCGAGCGAAGGGTGAACAACTGGCGCTGCCAGACGGCATCGTCCACCTCTACGATCAGGCGCTCGCGCACCATTCCGGCCACGCGGCTGTGAACGGCGATCTTCTTTCCCACCGCGGAAGCCCAAGCCGCACGGAGGATGTCCTCCGGAGTGATGCAATCGGCAAAGAGCTTTCCCTTGGCGATGAGGCGGCCCGCGCGTTCCATGGTGGAGGGATCGATCCCCGATTTTAGCAAATCAACTCGCAAGCACCTCGAAATAGCGTGCCACGGCCTCAATGCCATGGAAGAAGTTGGGGAGGTGGAACTTCTCGTTCGGGGCGTGCAGATTGTCGTCAGGCAGGCCGAAGCCCATCAGCACGCTGGGGATGCCGAGGTGCTTGTCGAAGAGGCCGACGATCGGGATGGAGCCACCGGAGCGAATGAACACGGTTTCGCGGCCGAAGCTCTCAGTGAGGGCGCGCGCGGCGGCCTGGATGAAGGGATTCTCGGGGTTGACCAGTGACGGGGCGCCGGCGTGAAAGGCACGGTACTCCGCGGTGACCCCTTTCGGGCAGACCTTGGCAACGGCACGTTGGAGCTGGGCGGTGGCCTCGGCCGGATCCTGGTCAGCAACGAGGCGCATGCTGAGCTTCGCGAGCGCCTTGGCGGGGATGACGGTCTTGGCGCCTTCGCCGGTGAAACCGCCGCGGATGCCGTGCACCTCCAGGGTCGGCCTCGCCCAGAGGCGCTCGAGGACCGGCAATTCGGGTTCGCCGGTAAGCGCGATGGCGCCTATTTCATTGGCGCGCAGCGATTCCTCGTCAAAGGGAAGGCGCGCCCAGGCTTCACGCTCCTTGGGCGAGGGAGGAACGACACGGTCATAAAGGCCGTCCACCTTGATGTGCCCGTCGGGGTCCTTGAGCGCGGCCAGGATCTCAGCGATGGCCTGGATGGGGTTTGGCGCCGCGCCGCCGTAGGCGCCGGAGTGAAGGTCCGTCTTCGCGCCCTGAACGATGAGTTCCCCATAGACGATGCCGCGCAATCCGACGCAGAGGGTGGGCAGACCGGGCGCGAACATCTCGGTGTCGCAGATGACGGCGGCGTCGGCTTTGAGGCGAGGATCGCCGGAGGCGACGAAGTGCGAGATATGTTCACCGCCCACTTCCTCCTCGCCCTCCACGAGGAACTTGATGTTGACCGGCAGACGGCCGCTGGTCTTCAGGAAGCCCTCCACCGCCTTGATGAGGATGTAGGTCTGGCCTTTGTCGTCGCACGCGCCGCGCGCATAGATGTTGTTGTCGCGGATGGTGGGCTCGAAGGGCGGCGAGAGCCATTCGTCGAGCGGCTCGGCCGGCTGCACGTCGTAGTGTCCGTAGAGCAGGAGCGTCGGCTTGCCGGGAGCGCCGAGCCATTCGGCGTAGACGAGGGGGTTGCCGCCGCCCTCGATGAGCTCCGCCTTTGTCATGCCGGCGTTCTTCAGTTCATCGCGAACGAACTCGGCGGCGCGGCGGATGTCGGGCTTGTGCTCCGGCAGCGTGGAGACGCTGGGGATGCGAATAAAGGTCTTCAGGCCCTCAAGGAAAGCATCGCGGTTCTGCTGGTAGTAGGAATTCATGGTGCGGCCCCCTCATTCTACGGGAGCCGCGCCCATCACTTCGCTACAACAAAGGCAGCCGAGAACGGCAGCGACAGGTTGGGGCCGAGAACAGGCGGCGCCACGATATTGAAGAAAGCGGTTCCGGCAGTGCCCTTGCTTCTCATGTTGAACGGCGCTCCGTCGTGGAAGACGACATTGCTCGAGACCAGATCGACGGCGCCGATGCTGGGAGTGACGCCGGCGGGACTCAATGTGCCAAGCGACGACGACCAGCGCCATGTGCCAATGAGCTGGCCGTCGGTGAACGTGTCCGGCTGATTGTAGTCCTGATCAGGCGTGACGTCATAGTAGAAGTTGACGAGGATGGCGTCGCCTTCGGCCGGAATCGTGCGGAAATGGACCGCGGGCCCGTTGGCAACCGTGTCGACCTTGAATTTGGTCGAGCGTGCTGTAAATCGGGCGGTGGCTTCGCTGCGCGGCCCGGCGAAGAGGTTGTTCAGGCCCGCAAACACTGTGAAGTAGCAGAGCACTTGCCCGTTGCCGTCGGCATCGAGAACAATGCGACCGACGGCTTGAGCGCCTACGGGTCCGGCAGGTTGGCCCACGTTGCCGTTCTGGGACCAGAGCAGTCCGGCCGCGGTAACAAGTGAGAGGCTGAGTAGCAGTCGTTTCATCGAGATCTCCGATCGGGCGTAGAAGCCCGTATGGCTAGAAAGGATACCAGCGGAGTTAAGTTGCGACAATAGTACTGGATGCACACGAACCGCCTGGTCGACGAGAAGAGCCCGTACCTTTTGCAGCACGCACACAATCCGGTGGACTGGTACCCCTGGGGCGAGGAGGCTTTCGCGAAGGCCCGTGCGGAAGACAAACCGATCTTCCTGTCCATCGGGTATTCGACGTGCCATTGGTGCCACGTGATGGAGCGTGAGTCCTTTGAGAATGAGGGGGTGGCCGAGGTACTGAATCGCTTCTTCGTGCCCATCAAAGTGGACCGGGAGGAGCGGCCGGACGTAGACCGTATCTACATGATGTTCGTGCAGGCGACGACGGGCGGCGGCGGCTGGCCGATGTCGGTATGGTTGACGCCGGACTTGAAGCCGTTCTTCGGCGGTACGTACTTCCCGCCGGATAACCGCTACGGGCGGCCAGGCTTTAAGCACATTCTGGAGCAGCTGGCGAACGCCTGGCTCTCGGACCGGGCGAAGATCCAGCAATCGAGTGTAGACGTTCTGGAAGAACTGAAGAAGCACGCGGAGGTTCGCGGGGGAACGGGGATTGAAGCGGCCTCCTTCGACCATTGCTTTTACGGTTTCCGGCGCATGTTCGATGCGCGTTTGGGCGGCTTCGGCAACGCGCCCAAGTTTCCGCGGCCTTCGGTCCATAACTTCCTGGTTCGGCATTACAAGCGGAAGCAGAACCAGGAGGCGTTGGACATGGTACTGAAGACGCTCGACGAGATGGCCAAGGGTGGCATGAACGACCAACTGGGCGGGGGCTTCCACCGCTATTCAGTGGACGAGCGGTGGTTCGTGCCGCACTTCGAGAAGATGCTCTACGACCAGGCGCAGTTGGCGTGGTCCTATTTGGAGGCGCTGCAGATCACCGGGCGGCATGAGTACGAAGTGGTCGCGCGCCGGATCTTCGACTACGTGCTGCGGGACATGAGGCATCCGCAGGGCGGGTTCTATTCCGCCGAGGACGCCGACAGCCCATTGCCGGAGAACCCGCACGAGAAGGGCGAGGGCGCCTTCTTCATCTGGAAGCAGAGCGAGATTGAGGAGGCGCTGGGACAGCCGGCGGCCGAGTGGTTCTGTTATCGGTATGGGGTGGAAGAAGACGGCAACGTGCGGCAGGACCCGCACGGAGAATTCACGGGCAAGAACATCTTATATGAGGCGCGTTCGATAGAGGACGTGGCGCGGCGGTTCGACGTTGGCGCGGCGCAGGTGGAGGCATCGTTGACGGAGTCGGCGGCAAAGCTGCTTGCCATCCGCGAGCGGCGGCCGCGTCCGCACCTCGACGACAAGGTGCTGACCGCCTGGAATGGCCTCATGGTCTCGGCGTTCGCGAAGGGCGCGCAAGTCTTGAGCGATAACCGGTACGAAGAGGCGGCGGTGCGCGCGGCGGACTTCGTGCTGTCGACGATGTACCGGGACGGCGTCCTGTTGCGGCGGTTCCGGGACGGTGATGCAGCGATTCCGGGTTTCCTGGACGATTACGCGTTCTTTGGGCTGGCGCTGGTGGATCTGTACGAAACAACGTTTGAGCTGCGGTACCTGGAGACGGCGGTGGAACTCGCACGCTCGATGCGATTGCTATTTGAGGACCAGGAGCATGGCGGTTTCTACAGCACGGCGCCCGAGGAGGGCAACCTGGTGCTGCGGCTCAAGGATGACTACGACGGAGCCGAGCCATCAGGGAACTCGGCGGCGGCGATGCTCTTGCTCCGGCTGGCCCAATTCACGAACGACGGGGAGTTTCAGAACGCAGCGAACCGGACATTAGAGGCCTTCGCGTCACGGCTCAATTCGGCGCCGATCGCGGTGCCGCAGATGATGGTCGCGCTCGACTTCGCGACGTCGAAGCCGAAGCAGGTCATCCTGGTCGGGGAGCGCGGTAGCGAGGGTATCGGAGCGATGCTGCGGGCGCTTCGATCGAGGTTTGTGCCGAATTCGATCACGGTGGTGGCGGATGGGCCGGAGGCTCAGCGTAAGCTGGCGGAGTGGAACGCACCGGTGGCGCAGATGACGGCCGTAGAGGGAAAGGCCACCGCCTACGTATGCGAGAACTACGCGTGCCAGCTGCCGGTGAATGACGTGGAGAAGTTCGTCGAGTTGCTACAATGAGCGCCGTATGCAACAAGCCAAGGAGGCACTCATGGAACGGCCCGGCGGGACGACCTTCAAAGGGAGTCCGCTCACCCTGGTAGGACCCGAGCTGAAAGCAGGCGAGAAAGCTCCGAACTTCAATTTGACGGACACCACGCTACAGAACGTGGATTTGGCGAAGACCAGCGGGCAGGTGCGGATCTTCAGCGTCATTCCATCTTTGGACACTCCCGTTTGCGACATGCAGACCAAGCGCTTCAACGAGGAGGCTGGAAAGCTGCCGAATGTGAAGATCTACACGATCAGCATGGACCTGCCGTTTGCGCAGAAGCGTTGGTGCACGAGCTTCGGCGTGGACAACGTAGTGACGCTGTCGGATCACAAGGACGGATCGTTCGGCGCGAATTACGGCACGCTGATTAAGGAATGGCGGGTGGAGAGCCGGGCGATCTTTGTGCTCGACAAGGACGATACGGTGAAGCACGTGGAGTACGTGAAGGAAGTAGCGGAGCATCCGAATTACGATGCGGCGCTGGCGGCGGCGAAGTCGCTCGCGTAGATGATGGAGGGTCCGGCCGCGGCGCTGCTCTCTCTTGCCGCGGCCTTCCTGCCTCTGGCGGCCTGTTATTCTGCGGGCCGCGTCCTTTTGAGAAACACAGACCGACTGCCGCGGGCGGCGGCGCTGGCAGCAGGTGCGCCAGTGGTGAGTCTGGCGGTGTTTCTGCTGCTCCTTATCGGATTCGCATCGCGCTGGACCCTCGCCGCGGTTTGCATTGCTGCGCTGGTCTCTTGGCCCTTCGCGCGTTGGAAGCCCAAAGCAGCGGACACGGACCGGCTGGTGCTGTCGGCCCTGGCGCCGCTTGCCGTTTTCTACCTGGTCCATGCGATGGCTCCCGAGATACAGCCTGACGGCATCACGTACCACCTGGGCGTGATCAAGGAATGGCTGCGCGAGGGCGGGTTTCCGGAACGAGTGACGTTCTACGAGATTCTGCCCCTGGGGATGGAGACCCTTTATGCGCCGGCTTACGCGCTGGGAGGGGGCGCCGCGGCAAAGCTGGTGCACTTCGGATTTCTGCTGGCAACGTTGCCGCTGATCGTGGACATTGGACGCCGGCTGGGGATGTCGGCTCGGGCAGCGTGGATGAGCGCCGGTTTGTATTTTGCGGCGCCGGTGACGGGCATCGCGGGCACGTCTTCCTACAGCGATGCCGGTTTGGTGTTCTTCGCTGTGGCAGTGTTCGATCTGATCTTGGCGGGCGGACCCGCCGGTCTCCCCGCGGGATTCTGTTACGCGGTGAAGATGAGCGGCGGAATCGTACCGGTAGCGGCGCTGTGCTTCGCCCGCCGGCGGCTGCTGTTTGCCGCAGCTGTTTTGCTGTCCGTTGCCCCGTGGGTGGGACGAGCGATAGCGTGGACGGGGAACCCAGTGGCGCCGCTGCTAAACGGCGTTTTTCCGAATCCGGCATTCGTTCCGTCGACGGCTGAGATCTGGTCCTACGAGATTCGCTGGTGGGAAATTCCACTCGAATTGACCCTCTTTGGCGAGAAGCTCAACGGCATGATTGGACCGGCTTTCCTGGCGGCGCCGCTGGCGCTGCTCGCTCTGCGCAAGCCGGAGGGCCGCCGACTGCTGGCCGCCGCCGCGCTGATGGCGCTTCCGTGGTTTGCGAATCCGGGTACGCGGTTCCTTCTGCCTGCGCTGCCGTTTCTGGCGTTGGCGCTGGTTCTGAGTGTGCCGGCGCGACTGGCGCCGGCGTTGCTTGTTTTGCAGCTGGCGGGAGCGGTGGTCCTCGATCGTCCGGCTGCATGGCGGCTGCGAGGCCTTCCGTGGGAGGCGGCGCTGGGGGTAGAAACGAGCGGGAGTTACCTCAGCCGCGAGTTATGGCAGTATCAGGTGGCGGAGTTAGTCAACAGCCAGGCCAAGCCAGGCGACCACCTACTCGACTTAGTAACTGCGCCATGGGCTTACATGCAAGCAGTTCCGGTGGTGCCGTGGCAATCCCGGGACGGGGAGAGGTTGAAAGCGGCGCTCGAACTCGGGGCCGGGACGCAGGGGTTGACTGAGTTGCGGCTCGAATGGACGGAAGCGCCGTTGACCGGGATTCGCCTCGAGCATCGCGGCACGGGCGAGGCGTGGAGCGTTCACGGAGTTGAACTCGCGCGCCGGCACGAGGTGGTACACCTGAAACGCGGTTGGGAGTTGGATGCCGACCCCAATCCTTGGGAGTCGCCATATGCGCTGGATCGAAACGCTGCGACGCGGTGGACAACGTGGGCGCCGGCCCGGGAGGGCGACTTCTGGGAGGTCCGGCTTCCGCAGCCGGAACGGCTGACCGCCATCACCATCACGTGTTACGGCAGGCCCCTGGTGGAAGTGCTGGTGCAACGGGAGGACGGGTCTTGGCGGAGTGCCGGTAAAGGATACGTAGAGCAGCTCGCACCAGCGCTGAACCTGCGGGCAGCGGCGGCCCGGTATCTCAAGAGCCAGGGCGTACGCTGGGTACTGACGCCGACAGGCAAGAACGGCTACGGCCCACTGGGAGAGAAGTTAGTGGATCGCAAACGCGATTGGGGTTTTGCGGAAGCGGGCTCAGCGCGGAACAACGTGCTCCTGCGGCTCGAGTAACTTCGCCGCTATGTCGCCGGCGATCTGACGCCCGTGGAACCGGCCGTTCTCGATGAAGATCTCGTTGGTGTGCATGCCGGCAACGATCACGCCGGCCAGATAGACGCCTTTCCGTTCGCTCTCGAGCGTCTGCGGGTCGGTGTAGGGGCGCCGGGTATCCTTGGAGACCGATATTCCAACAGCACTCAGAAACTCCAGATCCGGGCGGTAGCCGGTCATCGCAAGAACGAAATCATTGGGGATCGTGACGAGGCCGTCCGGCGAGAGCACGTCCATCTCGGCGGCCCGGATGGCGGTCACACTCGAGTTGAAGTAAGCCTTAATCTCGCCCGACTTGATGCGGTTCTCGATATTCGGCTTGATCCAATACTTCACGTGATTGTGAATCGCGGGACCGCGATGAATGAGAGTTACGCGCGCCCCCGCCCAATGCAATTCCAATGCGGCGATGGCCGCTGAGTTTTTTGCGCCGATGACGGCGACATCCATATTCCAGTAGGGGTGAGGCTCTTTGTAGTAATGAGTGACCTTGGGGAGGTTCTCGCCCGGACAGCCCAACTTATTCGGAATGTCGTAGAAGCCCGTAGCGAGAATCACTTTCTTCGCGCGATAGGACAGAGCGGCGCCACGACGGTCGCGGGTCGCGATCTCGAACTCTCCGTCGGTACCGGATACAGACAAGACCGTCTCATACAGCCGCACATCCAGCCCGTAGAACTCCGCCACGCGCCGGTAATACTTGAGCCCCTCGAGGCGCGTCGGCTTCTCGTTCAGCGAGGTCATCGGGATGTCGCCGATTTCGAGCAACTCCGGCGTCGTGAAGAAGGTCATGTAGGTGGGGTAGTGGTAAAGGGAATTACACAAACACCCCTTTTCGAGACACACCGCCGTGAGGCCGCGCTTCTTCAGTTCGATGGCGCAGGCCAAGCCAGTAGGTCCGGCGCCGACGACCACCACGTCGGTGACGATCATGGTTAGAGCAGGCTCTCCACCGACTGGTAGACGCTTTCCAGGGCCTGAGGTAACGCCGCGGGTTCCTTGCCGCCCGCCTCCGCCATGTCGGGCCGTCCTCCGCCCTTGCCGCCCACCTGCTGCGCGACATTTCCCGCAAGTTTGCCGGCGTGCACCTTAGCGGTGAGGTCTTTGGTTACCGCGGAGACGATGGACACGTTCGCATCTTCGGCCGACGCGAGAACAATTACGCCCGTCTTCCATTTATTGCGAAGCTGGTCGGCGAGCGCGCGCATCTGAGTGCGATCGAGACCGTCTACTTGGGTGGCGAGCACGCGGACGCCTTTGAACGTTCGCGCCTGTTGTTCCAGCTCGCCCAACTGCGATTGCGCGACCTTGGCCTTCAACTGTTCGATTTGCTTCTCGAGGGTACGCTGCTGGACGACTAGCCGCTCCGTCTGTTCGATGAGTTCAGGCTCGCTTGTGCGGATGAGTTGCGTGAGACGCGCGAGGGATGAGGCGGCTTCCTGGAATCGGTTGAGTGCGCCCTCGCCGGTGATCGCTTCGATACGGCGGACGCCCGCCGAAATACTGCCTTCGGTGACGATTTTAAAGAGCCCGATATCGCCCGTGCGCGAGACGTGGGTACCGCCGCACAGTTCGCGGGAGAAGTCAGGGATGGAGACGACGCGCACGCGCTCGCCGTACTTCTCACCGAACAAGGCCATGGCACCGGTGGTCAGCGCCTTGTCTAAATCCATCACGTCGGTGTGCACGGACGTGTTGAGCAAAATTTGCTCGTTCACGATGCGCTCGACGGCGGCGATTTCCTCCTGGTCCATGGCGGTGTAGTGGGTGAAGTCGAAGCGGAGCCGGCCGGGCTCGACCACACTACCGGCTTGTTTCACGTGCGTCCCGAGCACCTGCCGCAGCGCGGCGTGGAGCAGGTGAGTTGCCGTGTGGTTGCGCATGGTGGCGCGGCGGAGGGGAGGCTCCACCTGCGCCTTGACCGCGGCTCCCACGGAGAGCGGCTCAATCGCAGTGATCCTGTGTACGGACAGGCCGGGAACAGCCGAATAGACGGAGTTAACGCCGGCCACCTTCACGACGCCGTCGTACAGCGCGCCGGTGTCGCCGACTTGTCCGCCTGCTTCGGCGTAGAACGGTGTCTGGTCGAGGATGAGCTCACCCTCGGCGCCCGGCGCGAGCGAATCGACTTCCTGCTGATTCTGGATGAGCGCCAGAACGCGGGACACCGGCGATTCGAGCGACTCATAACCGAGGAAGCGTGTGCGGCCGTGCCGCTCGAGAAGCTGCTGGTAGACGGGCGCGATGTGCGCCTTCTCGGCGCCTTTCCACGAGGCGCGCGCGCGTTCGCGCTGCTTCTCCATTTCCTGCTCGAATCCGATGCGGTCGATGGCCAGACCGAACTCACGCGCCATCTCTTCCTGTTCGTCGAGCGCAAGGCCGTACGTGTCGTATAGCTTGAAGGCGGCCGGGCCGGGCAGCACGCCCCCGGCGGCGGCTTTCGCTTCGTCGTGGAACACCTTCTCGGCTACCTGGAAGGTGGTGGCATAGCGATGCTCCTCGTCCTTGACAATGCGTGCGACGCGCTGCACGGATTCCATCAGCTCGGGGTAGGCGGGGCGCATCAGTTCGGCCACGAAGCCGGTGAGTTTGTAGAGGAACGGCTCCGTCGCGCCGTTCATGCGGGCGTGGCGCATGGCGCGGCGCATGATCTTGCGAAGCACGTAGCCGCGGCCGTCGTTGGCGGGCAGTACGCCATCGTGAATCAGGAAAGTGGTGGCGCGGGCGTGGTCGGCGGCGATACGCAGGGCGACGTCCGCCTTGGGGTCCTCGCCGATGCTGATATTCAGCAGTTCGGCGCCGCGCACGATGATGGGATGGATGAGATCCGTGTCGTAGTTCGTGAGCTTGCCCTGGAGCACGGCGGCGATGCGCTCCAGTCCCATGCCGGTGTCGATGGAGGGACGAGGCAGCGGGGTGAGGACGCCGTTGGACGATCGATCGAACTGCATGAAGACAAGGTTCCAGATCTCGACGAAGCGGCCACCCGCATCGTTGGGAAACTGCTCATGCTCGCGACCGGGCTCCGCAGCTTCAGGGCCAAGATCGTAATGGATTTCCGAGCACGGCCCGCACGGCCCGGTATCGCCCATCTGCCAGAAGTTATCCTTCTCGTCCAGCCGGAAGATGCGGCTCTTGTCGACACCAGCCACCTGCTGCCATAGATTCTCGGCGTCGTCGTCTTCGCGGAATACGGTGACGTAGAGACGGTCCTTGGGCAAGCCGTAATGCCCTGTAATGAGGTCCCACGCGTAGGCGATGGCGTCCTTCTTGAAGTAGTCGCCGAAGGAGAAGTTGCCCAACATCTCAAAGAAGGTGTGGTGACGGCGCGTGTAGCCGACGTTCTCAAGGTCATTGTGCTTGCCGCCCGCGCGGACGCACTTCTGCGAGGTTGCGGCTCGCGAATAGTCACGCTTCTCGAGCCCCAGGAACACATCCTTGAACTGATTCATGCCGGCATTGGTGAACAACAGGGTGGGGTCATTCGCCGGCACCAGCGAAGAACTGCGCACGACGCGGTGGCCGTGGGAAGCGAAGTAGTCGAGGAACTTCTGTCGAACGTCGTTACCGGTCATGGGTGAAATTTCATTCTTGCACGCCGCACTGGGAAGCAGACGTAACCGCCGCGCCCCTTGACTCGCGCGGTTGCGGGTGAAAGAATCCGAATCTTCTGTTGCACACAAAGGTTACATATGTCTCGCTTCCTGTTGACTCTTGTCCTCGCGGCGCTGACGCCGCTCGCTGGGCTGTCCCAAACCGTGTCCGGCACGCTGGCCGGAACCGTGACCGATTCCACCGGATCCGTTATTCCGGGCGTCAAGGTCTCCGCCAAGAATGAGCAGACCGGAGCGGTACGCGAAGCAACTACCAATGCGGAAGGCTACTATTTGTTCAGCTTCACACCGCTTGGCTCCTACCAGGTGACTGCGGCGATGGGTGGCTTTCAGACGGTGGAGAAGACCGGCGTGGTCGTCGATCTCAACAAGACGACGCTTTCGGACTTTTCGCTCAAGCCCTCGGCGGTGACGGAAACGGTGACCATCAGCGGCGAGGTTCCGGTGGTGGAGACGACGCAAGGGGACGTGAAGCACAGCCTCATTGCCAAGCAGATCGACGACACTCCGCTGGCGGGCCGCAACTTCCTCAGCCTGGTGGAGCAGGTGCCGGGCTTCCAGAATGCTCCCTGGATCGGGTCGTCGAACAACCCGACGAACTCCACGGGCTCTTATGCGTCCTTTGGCGGCACAGGCAGCCGATCCACCACATTTCAGATCGACGGGGTGAATAACGACGACTCGTCCGAAAACCAGAACCGGCAGAACGTCAATGTGAGCGCGATCCGCGAGTTCCAGGTGCTGACCAACTCGTACACCGCAGAGTTCGGGCGGGCGGGCGGTGCTGTGGTGCTAGTGCAGACGAAGTCAGGCACGAACCGCTTTCACGGCGACGCGTACGACTACATCCAGAACGACGTGTTCAACGCGAACGGCTTCTTTCAGAACCAGCGGAACACGCCGCGGCAGATCGTCCGCCGCCAACAGTACGGGTGGACGATTGGCGGTCCGATTTTCAAAGACAAGGTGTTCTTCTTCCACTCCGGCGAGCGCATCCGTAACAACACCAGCAGTTCCATCAGCCGCTTCATCTGGCTGCCGGGCGACGGACCGCGCGCCTGCAATGCGGGCGAGGTATCACGTCCCGGGGGTCCGTACTGCGTCGACCCCGCCACTCACCCTAACCTGCAGCGCGACCTCGCCTTCATGCAGGGAGTGATGGATCTTTGGAAAACGCCGGAGCTGTCGGGGGTAACGCCGAACGACCCGGCGGGCTGCGTGGACTTGATCGCCAGCGGCCGACCGAACCGGTGTGTGCGCGTGGACGGCGTGCCCAATGTGTTTCCGGACTCGGACTACTCCGGCAAGATCGACTGGAACGCGCCGGCCAGCACGACGATCGCTCTTCGTTATCAGTACAGCCGGCAGATCCGGCGCTCCGGGCGCATCATCTACGGCGACAACTTCGGCATCGTCAACAACCGGCAGTACAACATCGGCCTCACCGCAACGCACATCTTCAGCCCGCGGCAGACCGGCGAGTTCCGATTCGGCTTCGGCAACCGAGCCACACTGCAGGACGTGGTAGACGGCAATCACATTCCCACTATCCGATTCGCGAACCACCTGACACCTTCGGGCACCGTGATCGGCACGTCGACGAACGTTCCCATCAACCGGCGGCAGCACGACAGGCAGTTCGTCTACAACCACACGATTGTCCTCGACCGTCACACGATCAAGGCGGGCACGGATACGCGGCTGGCGCTGCTTGACGATCTCTCCGGCGACCGCAGCCGTGGTTTCTGGACCTTCAGTTCGATCGACTCGATCGCATCGATTCGCGCGGGCACCGGTTACACGGGTTGGGAAAACTTCCTACGAGGCTTCGTTACCGGGTTCCAGAACGGCTACGGCAATCCCCAGGCAGAGAACCGGTTCAACGAGGTAAACCTGTACTTCCAGGACGACTACCGGCTACTCCGCAACCTGACGTTGAACTTCGGTTTTCGCTGGGAAGGGGTCGGCGCGCCGCGCGAGAAGGAAGACCGCTTCTCGTACGGGTTCGGCCGCGACTATGACAACATTCAGCCGCGGTTCGGCTTCGCCTATCAGCCAGTGGTGGAGCGTCCGTGGCTGAAGTGGCTGACGGGGGACCCGGGTCGTTTCGTCATCCGCGGCGGCTATGGCATCTTCCATAGCCGCTTGTTCCAGTCGATCTTTTCGCAGAATCAGTTGAGCCTCCGCACACAGCCCCCGAACGGCTTTGCCTCCGACTTCTCCGCGCTGTGCCGCAACGAGATCTCCGACCCGAGCTGCGGATTCGTTTTCACCCCGGGCGTGGCGTCGCGCACCACGGCGTTTACCGCGAACGGCGTGCGGGTACCCGGCGGGCAACTGATCACCACGCTGCTGATTCCCGATCCGAAATTGCAGGTTCCTTACGTGCAGCAGTGGAACCTCAGCGTGTCGCGTCAACTGCCGAAGAATATGGCCATCGAGCTGACGTACAACGGCAACCGGACCATCGGAAACCTGTTCTATGACTCCTTGAACGACGCGCGCTTCCCCATCGAGTCGCCGTACGTGTCGGTGGACGTTGGCGGCGGCGTGTTCAAGCCGGTGGTCTTCGATCGCGTATGCCGGGACAACAGCGATCCCATCTGCGTGCTGCGCGACGCGGCGGGAAACATCTTGCCGCAGAGCGGCACGCTGCGGCAGTTCACGGCGCTGAGCAGCGCGACCGCGAGCCTGGCGGACAAAGGCATTGTGATCGTCGATGGCGTCCCGCACGGGTACGTCTCACTCGGCGAAGCTCGCGTGAACGAGCGGCGCCCCGATCCCACCTTCCGCCGGAACGTGGGGCTCCGCAACTTCGGCTGGGGCTACTATCACGGCGGCATTCTGAAGTTCACGAAGCGGACGAACCGGGGGCTCTCGCTGACCGGCTCCTGGACCTACAGCAAGGCCATCGACACCGGTTCGGAGGCCACGTTCACCGGCGTGGATACCAATGCTCCGGCGGGCAAGGGCAACGCGGCGCGATCGCTGCGCGGGTTGTCCAGCTTCGACGCCCGGCATCGGGTGGTCATCGCCTACGGGTATGACCTGCCGTTTTATCGAACTCAGCGCGGGGTGATCGGGCGAGTGCTCGGAGGCTGGCAGATCACGGGCGTCACGACGTTCCAGTCGGGCAATCCATTCACGGTAGCGCTTGGTTACGATGCCAACCTGGACGGGCTGGGCGGCGACCGGCCGTTGATCGCGGATCCCAGTTATCTTGGCAGGTCAGTAGACGACGGGCGCGCGCTGGCTACTTGTCCGACAGCAACCCCGGCAGGGGTGGCGTGCCCGGACACGCGGTCTCAGCTACAACTGCCGGGAACCATCTTCATTCCGCAAGCGGCGGCGACGATCGCGGCGGAACAGCGGCGCATTTCTCCGGGCTCGGACGGCACCGGCAGTATCGGCCGAAACACATTCCTCATGCACGGCATGAACAACTTCGACACGACGTTCCAGAAGTCCGTGACACTGACGGAGGGCATCCGCCTCAACTTCCGGATGGAGTTCTACAATCTCTTCAACCGCGTGATGTTCGGGGTGCCGGCGCGCACCATCCTGAGCGGCATTCCGATGGGACGAATCGACACGCAGCGCAACCCGGCAGGTTACGTCAATTCCGCGCGAGAGGGCGGTTCACGCCAGGGTCAGTTCGCTATTCGGCTGATCTTCTAGCGAGCAGGCAGGGCATCGAGGATGAGCAGCCAATCCTGCCCCCGGCCGTGCGTCGGGGGCTTGTAGGTCTGCAGGCCATCGCTGCCGCCGGTGTGGATTTCGGTGGCAATGCCATAGCGGGGGTCCCACCAGGACTCTCGCACGACGGCGCCTTTCAGGAACGACCGATCGACGGTGAACGGTTCGCCCCGCGGCGTGTAGACGAATGCGAAGCTGCCGTCTGAGGCGCGGGCGGCTCTGATCTTGGCGCCGGGTTCGGACGGTCCGCTCTTGAGGATCGACTGATCGGGAACCAGCTTCTGCCAGGCGCGCGATTCGAAGAGCCTTCGGAGATACCCCATCTGTATGGAGCCCGGATGATCGAGGGCCTCCTGCCAGGACGAGTCCGGGAAGAGTACTCCCTGCCGGCCGGGCGCGTGCATCTGCCAGATGCTGGCGTGACCGTAGGTATGGCCGCACGCTCCGGCGAGCATCGCCCAGTAGGCGGCCTGGCGCACATCGTAGTCGTCGAAGCGATCGAGCCGATTATGGTCGCGGAGATAGAAGCCGACGGAAATGCGCTCATAGCGGGGCTCGCCGTCGAGCGTAGGCCGGACGGGCGTGAGCGCCCGGTCGTGGTCGATGAACAGGCCGTTATCGTGATCGCGGGCGGCGTGAGAGGACTGGTTCATGTGGAAGTCCAGCCACCTGGCGTCGTTCAAGTGCAGGGAGCTCTGGCCCGGACCTCGGGGGTGGAAGGTGCGAAGGTGCGTGCTGCCGCCTTCGGCGAGCCCCTCGGCCATGGCATCGATTACGGCGCGTTCATCGGGAGTCCGCACGTCCTCGTCTCCCCCCAGTACCCAGATGATCGGCCTCTCGCGGTAGCGCTTGCCGAGAAAGCGGCCGTACGCCCGCGCGTTCTCGGGGCTGAAGATGACGGGCAGCTTGGGGTCGCGGCGCGACCAGTAGCGGCCCCAGGTGGGAAGCATCGCGATGCGGAGGCCGAGCGCCGCGGCGCGGTCAACGATGTGGTCGACGTGCGCGAAGTAGGCCTCCACCGGCTTCGAAGGATCCCGGTTCTCGAGCGGCAGGTGCCCGTAGGCGTTCGGAACGTCGATGCCTCCGAGTTCGGCGAGCGCCACCGCCTGGATGACCGTGAAACCCTTCCGGGCGCGATCACGAAGATACAGATCGGCTTCTTCGCGATTCAACCGGTGGAAGAGCTCCCAGGCTGTATCGGCGAGGTAGAGGAACGGTTTGCCGTCAGCCGTTTGGAGGAAGCGCCCATCGGGCGAGACCTTAAGAGCAGGAAGCGTTTGGGCCAGTGCACATGCGGCCGTCATCAACACGGCGATCACGAGAGGAAACATGACGCAGACTCTATCACCGGCGGCCATGACCGCGGAGGGTCTGCTGGGATGAACCGCAGTAGTGCGTATTCAAGGTCTTGATGGGCGCGTTTCGAAGTGGGGTCGGAGCGCCGCACTGGTCATCGCGGCACTGGCCGCTTCCCTCCCGGTGGCCGCTTCCGCGCCTGCCTGCGTGACGTGTCATCCGCGCTTCAAGGGCCTCCATCCTTCGCCCATGCAGCGGGCCCTGGCGCCAGCTACTGCCTCGGACGTGTTGCGTCAGACGTTGCCGCTGGCGGGTGAGAGCGGGGGTTATCGGTATCGCATCGAGTGGAGAGACGGCAAGCCCATCTACACCGCCGAGGGCGCCGGAGGGTCGGATTCGGTTGAACTTGCAATGGGCGCTGGGTTTAGGGAAGTCGGGCCAAACCTGGGTGTACGAACGGGACGGAAAGCTCTGGGAAAGCCGTATGAGCTATTACGCGCGGCTCAAGGGACTCGACGTGACGGTGGGGGCGGAGGTGAGGCCCTCGTCATTGGCCCAGGCGATGGGAACGCCGCTGAACCAGCGGGCGGCAGCGGCGTGCTTCGGCTGCCACTCCACGAAGGGCGTGGAGGGCTTCAAGATTTTCTTTGACCGTGTCGAGGCCGGTATCCAGTGCGAGCGGTGCCACACGTCGGCGGGAGCGCATGCCGCGGCAGCGGCGGCGGGAAAGCTCGTGGCCTCGGGAGTGCCGCGGAAAGCCCCGGCCGAAGAGATGACCGAGTTCTGCGGCTCATGCCATCGCACCTGGCAGCAGGTGAAGGAATTGGGGATTCGGGGGGTAGCGAACGTCCGTTTCCAGCCGTACCGCCTGGTAATGAGCCCATGCTATTCGCCCGAAGACGAGCGCATGGGGTGCACCGCCTGCCATGACCCCCATACCGAGGCCGGTACGGACACCGCCATGTACGACGCGAAGTGCAACGCGTGCCATGTGAAAACGCGAGCGAAGGCGATCAAGACATGCCGAGTGGGCAAGGCGAACTGCGCCGGGTGCCACATGCCGAAGATCGAAATCCCCGGGGCACACGCTGCGTTCACCGACCACATGATTCGGGTGGTACGGCGGAACCGGCCCTATCCGGAATGATCCGCTAGTCGCCGTCGGTTTCTCGCTCGCGCGCGTCCGATTTGCGGCTGAGGTCCTCGGCGAGGATGATGGCCTCGGCGAGATCGCGCATGGGACGCCGCAGGCGGCGGCTCTCGTTGCGGAGGCGCAGGTAGGCTTCCTCTTCGGTGAGGTTGTACTTGTACTGCAGGATGCCCTTGGCGCGTTCCACCAGCTTGCGCGTTTCGAGCTGACGCTTCATTTCGAGCGTCTCTTCGAGCAGGCGCGCATTCTCCTGCGCCAGTTCGGACTTGGCCACGGCAACGCCCATCTGTTCGCCGATAAAGGTCAGCAGGCTGATGACTTCGGCCGTGTGCTCGTGGGGCTCGCGATGATGACAGTTGATGACGCCGATGATCTCGCCGTCACTGACGAGAGGAACGGAGAGAAACGCCTGGTATGTATCCTCGACAAGGCCCGGGAATCGCTTGAACCGCTGATCCGCGCTGGCATTCGACGAAAGAGCGACTACCGATTTGTGCTCGGCTACCCAACCCGTTACGCCTTCACCCATTTTCATGCGCAGTGTGCCGAGTTCGGCGGCATGCGGCACCTGGGAGGCGCGCAGCACGATCTCTTGCGTGTCATGTTCAATCAGGTAGACGAGGCACGCATCGCATTCCGTCACTTGAACCGTCAAACCAACAACTTCGCCAAGCATTTCGTCGAGTGAGAGTTCGGAACTGACGATGCTGCTGACGCGGTGCAATAAGGAAACCTGGTAAGAAGAAGCGGGCTCCATGGTAGATACCAATGCCATGTCTGAGGGTATCGACAGGCTGCCGGAGGGGTCCAATCGAAACTTTCTATCGGTCTCATCGTGAAGGTTCGGTTGCAGAACGGTGTTTCATTGGAGTTGAAGGAAAATAGTGATGTGAGAGGCTTTAGGAACCACCTCCTGCTGGCGGCGCTGCCCGCGCTTGCGCCGGAGCTGATGGCCAGTTGGGTGCGGGTAGGAACGACGCAGTTTGAAGTGTGCACGAATGCGGGGGAGCGTACGGCCAGACGAGCCCTCGAGAACCTGGAGGAGATGCGGGCAGCCTTTCCGAAGACCTGGACTTCGCCGCTGCCGGTGCGTGTGGTCGTGTTCGCGAGGGAGGCGGAGTACCGGCGCGTGAGTCCGGGCGCAACGGCGTCGGCGTTCTACCAGTCGGGGCCGGAGCGCGACTACATCGTGGGGCATGCGGAGGGCGCGGAGTTCGCCCGCTCCCTGCGGCACGAGTACGTGCACGCGTTCCTGCAGCATTCTTCGTCGCGAATCCCGCCGTGGCTGGAGGAAGGACTCGCGGAGTTCTACTCCACCTACCGCAGGCAGGGTCGTGAGGGGAGCGTGGGAAGCGTAATCGAAAGCCACGTGCGGACGCTGTCTGCAGCGTCGCTCTCGGCGAAGCAACTGATGGCATGGGCGCGCGGCGTTGAGCCGCAAGACGTGGGCCTCCACTATGCGCAAAGTTGGGCGCTGGTCCGGATGCTGTTGCTGTGGCCGCCGTGGCGTGACGGCTTTACCGCATTCTGGCAGTCGCTGGAGAACGGAACGCCGCAGCGCGTGGCCTTTCGAGAGTCGTTCGGGCGAACCATGGAAGAGGCGATAGACGAGTCGCGCGGTCCGTTTGCGTTGCGGCTGGCGGATCTGGCGGTGCGACCCGATGAGGAGCCGCGAGTGGGGGAGCGGCCCATCGCGGCAATGGCTCCGGGGGAAGCCGGCTGGCTGGTGGCCGAGTTGCATTTCTTGCGGGGACTGGAGCGGGAGGCCTTGGCGCTGCTCCAGGATTTGGAGCGGGCAAAAGCGCGGGGAGTCTCCTGGCCGTTTGTTCGAGGTCTGGTCGCCATGCGGCGCGGCGAGAAAGAGCATGCACTCCAACTGTTGCAGCAGGCGGCAGAGGAGGCGCCCGCGGATGCCGCGATTCAGTTCGAGTACGCGATGCTGCTGCGAGAGTCTCGCACGGCTACTGCGCAGGTCCGGGAAGGCCTGATGCGCACGGTGAAGGCGAATCCTGACCATCCGGAGGCACGTTTCCTGTTGGGCGTGAGCTATGCGGACCAAGGCCGGCACGAAGAAGCCCTCGAGCACCTGGAACGAGCCGCCCGTGTGCTGCCGAGACAGTCTTACTTCTGGCATGCGCTCGCGCTCAGCTATCGGGAGATAGGGCGCCGAGACGATGCGCGACGCGCGGCAATGCTGGCTCGCGACCTGGCACGGGACGAGAATCAGCGGAAGATGGCGGAAGCCGCGGTTGCGCTGACGGAGCAGGACGTTCAGACCGGCGGGGTTCGCCGGGGTGCACAGGTGATCACGCCGAAGAGTTGGGAGCGGCCGCGAGGCGAGCGCCAGGCGTCCGGTGTGCTGACGCTGGTGGAGTGCCTGGATCAGGGACTGCGCTTTCACATAACGCGGGACGACGGCAAGGAACTGGTGCTGACCGCCCCGGACCCGGGCCGATTGCGGTCGGCCCGCGGGTCTTCCGGGCCGCGCGAGTTCGCTTGCGGGCCGCAAGAGAAGCAGCGGGTCACGGTAGAGTTCGGGGCGGATCTGGTGTTAGTGGCGATCGATTATCTGTGAGGTCTACTGCACAGGAACGGTGATGCCGGGCTGGCTGGATGCGCCGGCGACCGTCAAAACCAACGGCGCCTCCAGGCTCAGCGGAGCATCGTCGGGGATGCGGATGTTGACTTGGGTCACTCCGGGAAAAATCTCGCCGCGAAACTCCAGGGGACAGGAGCGGCCGCCCACGGTCACGGTGAGGGACGAGGCACGCGCATCGCCGGTGAACCAGAAGGCGAGCGAGTCGCCGCGCCGGTAGGGGCCGGGCGGATGGCTGACGATGGTGCCGCTGCCGGCCTGGTTGAGCGTGAAGACGCCAGGCGCGGCAGGGGCCGGGGAGAGAGTCACGGGCTCACTTCGGCGACCTTGATGCTCGATGACGAGGCGTGGGGAGGCAGAAAGGGTATCCGGGGTGAGCGCGGTCACGCGGTCGGCCAGGGGGAAGTAGGCCGGCACCTCGCGGTCGTCGAAGAAGACTCGAGTGGCGGGCGCGCTGGTGAGGTTGCGCGCCCAGATAGTGATGAGTTGCCGGGGGGCGACGGCTCCTTCGCGAAAATTGGCGGAGTTGACGACGGCGGCGATGGAGGGCGCGTTGACGGGGACAGTGACGGTGTTCGCGGCGGTGTTGCTGGCCACTCGAAGCGAAACTGTGACGTTGCGGCCTCCGGCGGAGATCTCGATGTCGTAGTCGCCCAGGAAGCCGCGGGTGCGGAAGACGCCTTGGGCGTCCGTCTGGCCGGAGACGTCGGTCCACCACTGCTTGTAGATCATGTCGTCCCACACCGCGGCCATCGGCTTGGCGGACCAATCGCTGCGATACATTGCCCCGCGGGGCAGCCAATGACGCTGCTCCCAGAAGCCCCACAGCAGGAAGCCCTTGACAGCGGGGTGGCTGAAGCAGACGGTGAGCAGATCACGCGTGAACTGAGCCTGCAGTTCCTCGTCCGAGCTGTTGAAGTCGTACTCAGTGATCTTGATCTCCTTGCCGAGGGCGCCAAAGCGATCCAGAATCTGGAGCATGCGCTCGGGCGGCGTGCCCTGGGCGAAGTGGCCCTGCATGCCGATGCCGTCAACGGGCGCACCGATGGAGTCGAGATAGCGAATGATCTCGTAGTAGGCGTCCTGGTGCCGGATGTCCATGCCGCCGGCGGCGAGGATGTTGTAGTCGTTGATGTATAGCTTCGACTGCGAGTCACCGGCGCGCGCCATGCGGAACCACTCGCCCATCTCGGCGTCCCCGAGGATACGCTGAATGTCCTTGTTCGCCACGGCCTCATTGATGACATCCCAATCGATGAGTTGGCCTTTGGTGGCCTCGACGATGTTGCGGATGTGGTCGTTGACGCGGCGGCGCAGCGCGGCTGGATCGGGCGAAGGGGCGGCGAGCATGGTCCGCACATCCGACGGCAGATACTGCGACCCCGGCCACACGAGGTTGTGACCGCGGACGCTGATGCCGCGCTCGTTGAGCCATCGCACTGCGTTGAGCGCTCGCTGGCGATTGCCTTCCCACTGCGGCCATTTGAGGTCGTTCTCGAGCACCGCGTGGTTGAAAAGGCGGGTGGTCATCTCCTGGTATTTGGTGTTCGAGAGCAGCGTGCCGCCGTCGATGGCGCTGCCCCAGGGGAAGGCATGCTTCTTCATGCGCACGCGGACGGCGGCGGCGGGGAGAGGCTGGCCATCGTCGCCGCGCACCTCCACCACGATGTCACCCTTGCGTAATTGTTCGATGCGCTCGGCGGCGGGCGCACGCCAGGGGGCGTCGGCGGAAGCGCCATCGTAGGGCCAACCATCGATGCCGAGGTCGCGGATGGGAGTGTTGCCGTGACTCATCACGCTGAGGCCGCCGATCTCGATGGTTTGCGGACCGTAGGTGACCCAGAAGTGCACGCTGTAGCCCGGCGGGTTCGCTTCGTACCTTGCTCGGCTGGTGAAGGCAATCTGGTAGCGGCGCCACTCGGCCGGCGGCGCGATGGGTGTCTCGGTGCTTTTGTCGTACGGCGGGCCGTTCTGCTCGAAGACGAAGCGCGTGTAGGCCTGGCTACCCGGCGGCGCCTCAATGGTACGCGCCCAGAAGGTGGCGACGATCGTCTCGCCCTCCGTCACCGCGCGGGCGCCGTTGCCGATGATGCGGATATCCCAGGCGTTGCGGTTGGTGTTGGCGTCTGGAGTGCGAAGGCGCCAGGCGCGAGTGAAGGGCTGGCCCTCCACATCGACGATGGAGACCTGAAGCGGAGAGCCGCTCTGCCGGAAGGCTGAGAACACGTCATCCGGCAACAGCGAGACAGGCTGCGCCAACAACGCTGCCTGTAGGAAGAGAAGAAGGGCAATGGGTCGCACGGCGATTCCGGACAACATCGTATCAAATGGAGGTTATTGGAGAAGGTAGATGACCATGGACGCGGTGTAGACGAAGCCGGCGGCCAGAATCAGCGCGCCGGGGAGACGGCGCTTCTCCAACTGAAACCACAGATAGACCCCGGTAATGGCGAAGACGATCATGGAGGCGCTGGTAAGATCCATCAGAAACGCCAAAACCAAGAGCCCGGCCGACCCGCATTGCCGTGCAGGCGGTGCCAGCCCATCCGCCACGCCGCCCTCGACTACCTCAACCGCCACCAGGCCACCGCCACCTCGACCCTCCTTTGGCCAATGGAGGCGGCATCCTCAGCTTGGACCAGCCGGCCAGCATCGAGGTCCGCAACTCCCTGGCCGCGGCCACCGCGCCCTGCCTCGACTTCCCCTTCGGCATGCGACAAGCCCCGGGCTCCAACACCAGAGGCATCAACGACCCGACGGCCGCCTCTCCCTCATCGCTCGCTCAGTTCCTCCGCAGCCGACCCTCCCTCCTCAGCTCTGACCGCCCCGGAGGCTGGTTCCTGTCCCTCCGACCCAACACCAACAAGTTCGGTATAGTCCAAAGCACCGCTGGTTTCCCCAAACGCCTCATCGTGGACACCAACGGCAACGTCGGGATCGGGACGCCCGAGTCCGACGTCCCGCTCCCCAGTACGCCCTCGCCGTCAACGGCGCCATCGCCGCGAAGGACATCATCGTCACCGCCGCCGGCTGGCCCGACTACGTCTTCCACCCCGCCTAATCGAAGAGAACCGCCGCAGCGAACACCTCGCCCGCCCCAACCGCGACCTCCAGCGCCCGATCGATCAACTGAAGAGCCAGGTCGCCGAACTCGCCCGCCTTGCTGACCTGCTCTCAAAGAACGCCTACAAACCCTGTATCTCGCCGAACTGCAACTCACCACTTACAATCGCTGCTCGTCACTCTTACAATTACTGTCGCCGTATTCTCTCCAACTGCCAAGCGCAGAGCCACTGGACCGCCGCAACCAACCTCCTCTACTTCAAGGACGGAAACGTAAGCATTGGCTCGTCTGATCCGACCATAAGCGGTCGGGGTGGATGGAGGTCCTACTTTGGCACCGTCGCCATCCGCCGCGATTCGACGAATACAGATTACTCCGCCGACGGCGCCGCCCTGCCCCTGAAGAACGCTGCGCCCGTCACCCCTCGACATACGAGATCGCTCTTGCCGGGCTCTCCCCTTCCTCTCACACCCAACGCGTCGTAGCCGGCGGCATCGGAGTCCAGTTTCAGCACGCCTTCAACCGCCGCGCGGCCGACATCGTCTTCAGCACCGCCAACCCAGCGCCGGACGCCTTACCATCGAGCGTCTTCGCATGAATCATCTGGGCAATGTCGCACTTGACACGCGCCTCCCGAAAACACGTTGATCGCTTGATACCGCGCGCAGCCCTTACCAGGCGTCCCGAACTTCGACCGTCAACTGCTTGCCCAGCACCGCGAGGGCGGCCTCAATCCTCTCCGCTTTAGTGGCATGTTCCGGATCAAGCATGCGGCCGACCACCCGCTCGTGCCGCCCCAGGCGGCGCGCCAATTCGGAGTTGCTCACTCGCTGGTCGCGCATCGCCGCGCCCAACTCCAGTACCGGACAGTTATGTCCGAGTGTCAATCACGCCTCAGCAGGAGGTCCCGACGTCGAATGTGCTCCACCAGCTTTCGGACGCTGTGACTAGGGGCAGCGTTTCATCGTTCTACCAGCGAGGAATCGGACCTGTTCTTGAGGGCTGCCGCGGTCGTACACGGCGGTGAGGCTAGCGGGCATCACCGGATACCTGCTGCTGCGGCGGACGCTGGCGGGACTCGAGCGCGGCCGCTGATGCGTGCTGCGATTCATGCCGCGCTTCCGGTGCAGCTGCTACTGGCAGGTGGCCTTCTCGCGCAGCAGTTGGAGAT
>JANRJO010000079.1:0-60180 GCA_033763935.1 Bryobacteraceae bacterium | reverse complement strand
ACTGACCGTGGATCAGTGGCTACGGATGGGCCGTCGAGAATGATGAAAAACGGTTAATCCGCAGCGAACGGAAGAAAAAACGGAAAGGCGATTTGGTCGAACCCAGTCGCGGCGTGCCTGTTCTTGGTGTCTGTCGGGCCCTTTGCGTGGTCAAACCGCTTGTGTGGGGCCCAAGCGCCAAAAACGCCAGCAAAGAGGGGTCGTTTCAGAGCAGCAATCTCGCTGTCAAGTCCCTTCCGGCCGACTTCTGCAAGTCAGTCACAACAAAACGAAAAATATAAATTCTTTCGTGTCAACAGGTTGCCGGAAAGAGGCTCATTCTCCCCGGGTGCCTGTACTCTATTCTCGGGGCAGCCGGGGGCAGGACGCCCCGGCAACTTCAACGTGAGGTGAACTCCGATGGGCGAGGATCCGATCATCATCGTGCCCCCTCCGGGCTCGATCTTCTAGTCTCCTCCTTTGACACGCCGCAGAGTGGCTTTCGCCGTTTCTTCTGCGAGCTCGGGTGATCAAAGGGCACCCGTATTATTACGAAATGGCCTTGAGAGGCCTTGCCCGCAATGGGCTTTTTCCAGTATGATCCAGGGGTACTGGTAGATTTATCGGTACCCCTGGGCGCCTGGCATCGCGTTCGTAGCGAAACTATGAAACGCGCACTTTCCGTCGCCGCCCTCCTGGTTCTTGCAGGCTCCGCTCACTCGCGCACCTACCCTTCTGACATTACGGAATACATGAAGCGCGGGCAGGCGCTGTATGCCCGGGGAGACTATGCCGGTGCTATCTCCGCCTATAGAAAGGCGTCATCGATTGCGGACGTCCGCCAAGACGAGTGCTCGGCAGCCTGGCTGCTAAACGCCGAGGCCGCTGCGCATTTCCGTCTCTTCCTATACCGGCCCGCACTCCAGACCTACCTGGCCGCCCGCGAGAAAGCGGAACGCTGCGGCGACCGACGGATGCTCGGACATTTATCCGTCAACATTTCTTCGCTCTATTTAAGGATGGAGAACCTTGAACAGGCCTCGGTCGCCGCGGGCGAAAGCCTGCGGTATTTCAATCGGGAATCAAACTCGCCCTTTCGGGCAAGTGCCCTGATCAACCGGGGCTGGATCGCGGTCCGAGCGGGCCGGACGGAAGACGCCATCGGCTACTATCTCGAAGGTTTGGAAGACGCCCGCAGGCACTTTGACCCCTCGGATCGCAGCCGGCTCCGGGAGGGAGTGAATACCCAGATCGTCGCCTGGGGCCAGTTGGGGCGCCTGCTGCTCGACGCGGGCAAGTTCGAACAGGCTGAGCACGCGCTCGTGGAAGCCTACCGTCTCCAGAGAATCAGCGGCTTTGAACCCACCGACGTCACCTATCGCAATCTTGCTCTCCTCGCGCAGGCACGTGGCAACTCCGCCGAGGCCGCCCTCCTGATGGACCGTGCCCTCGAGGTCAATCGCCATTCTCCCCGCGTTCCCGCGCTCGCGCTGCATCACGAACGCGCCAAGCTTCGACTCGCCAATGGCGATGAATCGGGTGCCCTCGCGGATTACCGGCGCGCACTCGAACTCATTCGTGCCTACCGTCTCAATGTGCTCCCCGCCGACACCTTCCGGCAGTCAACCGAAAACCACCTCCAAGAGGTGTATGATGAATTCTTATCTCTCGCAGCGCGAATTTCCTATGAGAGAAATGACCGCCAACTCGCACTAATTACTTTCCAGGTTGCCGAAGAAAATCGCGCCGCCAGCTTGAGGGCACTCGAGAGGACGCCGGAGGAGTGGCAATTGATGTTGCCTGCAGATTACTGGTCGACTCTTGTGCAATTGCACAATGAGGAAGGTGCGCTGCTCCGGCTGTCAGACTCGCAAACCGCCGAAAAGCCCCCCATTCTCGAGCGGATCTCCCGCCTCAACGCCCGGCTGACCGAACAAGAATTGCACGCGGGGCTCGCGGTCCAATGGGGCGACACTCCCGTCCCCGACGTCCTGGCGGCCACCCGCGCCAAACTTCCGCCCGGTTCGGCACTTCTCAGCATTCACCTTGGTGAGCGCGTCTCCCACCTCTGGGCACTTACCGGCTCGCAGTTCCGATATCTCCGCCTGCCGCCCAAAAAGGCGATTTGGACAATGGCAAGGCAGTTCCGGGATGCTGTCGCCGCGAATGACCCCTCCGCCACGGACACGGGAAGGCGCCTCTACCAGGCGCTCTTCAGCGGCTTGCCCGTCGAGATTGCCCGCCAGCCGCATTGGCTCCTGGCGCTCGATTCGGACTTGCTGCGAACCCCTCTCGGGGCTCTCGTGACGTCCGTCGAGCGGGGCGTCCCCCGGTATCTCGTGGAGAGCCATACCCTCAGGCTGACCCCGGGCGCCCTCGCCTTCGCCGGTGCGCCCCAAAGCACAGTCGAGCGCCCCACCTCCCTTCTTGCCGTCGGCGATGCCATTTATAATCACGCCGACCTGCGAAGCCCGGTTCGCCCGCCGCCCTCTGCCTCCTCCAGCGGCCTCATCCCCGCGCTCTTCGCCCGCCCCGCAGTTGCCGGCGGCCTCCCGAGGCTCGCCGGCTCCGGCCGCGAGGTCGATCAGTGCGCTCGCGTATGGCGGGCCAGCGGCGCCACCGTTTCCGTACTCACCGCCGGTGACGCCAACCCGGCGGGAGTCATCGCCAAGCTGGCTCAGCGGCCCTCGGTTCTCCATATCGCCGCGCATTTCCTGCCGTCTCCGGCCGGGAGGGAAGAAAGTCACATTGCGCTCAGCGTCGACGCCGCGGGCACGCCGCAGCTGCTGGCCCCACGGGACGTCCAGGCCCTCGGTACGCCGATCCGCACCGTCGTTCTCAACGGCTGCGGCTCCGGCAACGGCGCCGCTCCCTCCGCCTCCGGCTTGTTGGGCCTGACGCGCGCCTGGCTGGCTTCCGGATCTCGCCACGTCGTCTCCACCTTGTGGCCGGCGGCGGACGACGGCGAGTTGTTCGTTCACTTCTACCGTCACCTGCTCTCGGGGCCCCCTCAGGAGGGCACGCCCGCGGAGCCGATCGCGCTTCAGCGTGCTCAAGTCGAACTTCTACGCTCGCGGACCTGGCGCTCGCAACCGAGGCACTGGGCAGCCTACTTCCTGATCAGCAAGGACTGACACCGATGCTACCTCCCCCACAGGAAGGCCAAGATCACCGCCCTCACCCGGTCGTGGAGCAGTCCGCGCCGGACCCTGAGAGCATCACGCCTTCCCCTGACACTTCTCCCCTTGCCGGCCTCGACTGGTATGGTTTGGTCGACCGGATCCAGTCCGGCGAGGCTTCCGGCATGGAGGACCTCTACCGTATCTTCTCCCGCGGCGTGCGCTATTACCTTTGCCGCCGCTTGGGACCCCAGGAGATCGAAGATCGTATTCACGACACGTTCCTGATCGTTGTCCAAGCCATCCAGCGCGGCGATTTAAGAGAACCGGAACGGCTCCTCGGCTTCATCCGCACCGTCGTTCGACGGCAGGTGGCCGCGTCCATCGACCGCGCCGTCCACTCCCGCCGCGAGGAGACGGAGCTTGACTTCAATGTCCGCATCGCCGACATCCGCCAGAACCCTGAGGAACAGGCCATGGTGCGGGAACGCCAGTCACTGATGAGCCGCATCCTCGGCGGCATCTCCCGCCGGGACCGCGAAATCCTCACCCGCTTCTATCTGAACGGCGAAAGCCAGGAGCAGATCTGCTCCGAAATGGCCCTCACCGAAACGCAGTTTCGCCTTCTGAAGAGCCGAGCGAAAGCCCGCTTCGGCGAGATGGGTAAGCGTAAACTGGCTAGGAATACTCTGGGGGCATATTTCCTGAGAAAAACCGCAAGCGCCTAGGACTATACCTGCATGAGCCGGGAACTACACGCAAAAGGGGGTGGCGGCAGTATACCTCCCTTCCGATGGTGCGGCGACGACGAGGCGTTGGAGCGGTATGCGCTCGGCCGCGTCTCGGGCGAGATGCTCGACCAGTTCGATGACCATCTCCTGGTCTGCTTCTCATGCCAGGACAAGGTTGCCGACCTCGATGACCAGATCGGTCACATTCGCCAGAACCTCCAGGAAACGCGCCAAGACGACGCGCCGCGCTGGTGGCAGTCGATCCTGCCTGCTTTTTCCCTTCGGCCCGCGTGGGCGGCGGCCCTTGCCCTTCTTGTCGTCGGCATTTTCATCGCGCCGCGGCTGCCCCTGTTCAGCCCAACTCCGGTGGCCGTCACCCTCTCCGTGATCCGCGGCCCCGAACTCGGAGCCGATGCCCCGTCGGACTCACCGCTCCGGCTTCGTGTGGACCTTCGAGAACTGCCGGAACACGACCGCTACCGCCTCGACATCGTCGGAGCTACCGGCGAATTAATCCGCAGCGCTGAGGTGGGAAGGAACGGCGGTTTCCTCACGGCCGAATGGCACGGCGGTGCACCAGGCCGCTACTGGGTCCGCCTGCACGCGCCCGACGGGCAACTCCTCCGCGAGTTCGGCCTCACCCTCCGCTAAAACACACGCCGCTTCAGCCGCTCCACGGTGAACTTCGCCGTGTCCGCCACCGCCATCACCGCCATCACCCCAGCCTGCACTGGGTCGGTCACCACCAGGTCCGCCGCTTCCGGAACACTTCCGGCCATGTTCAGGCTGATGACGAGCAAGCCCTGCTCCCGAACCTCCCGTACGGCCGTCTCGATCTCCCCGCCCATCAGCGAACCCGCCAGCACCAGCGCGCGCGCCCGCGGCAGCCGCGCGACGGCCCGCACCGCAGCAGCCAGCGGCTGCTCACCCACCAGCGGTATCGTGTCCACCGAGATATGCTCGCCGCGAATGTTGTGCCGGTCCGCCTCGGAGATCGCGCCGATCGCCACCTGCCCCACCTGCGCCCCCCCGCCAACGATGATGATCCGCTTCCCGTAAACCTTCTGCAACGTCTGAACCGGCTCCACCCGGCGAACAATGTCCAGCCTCTTCAGATCCTCCACCAGCATCGCCAGGGGCACGGCCAGTTCCATTTCGAAGTAGACCCTGGCCCCACGCTCTCCGCGGGTCTCCAGAATCTCTACCGACGAGATATCCCCGCCATGCTGCGCAATCACGCCGGACAACTGGTGCAGCACGCCCGGTCCCGGGGTGGCGTCTACGACAATGCCCGCACGCTCAGTCGCCAT
This sequence comes from Bryobacteraceae bacterium, assembly GCA_033763935.1. Lineage (GTDB taxonomy): Bacteria > Acidobacteriota > Terriglobia > Bryobacterales > Bryobacteraceae > DALYJJ01. Next base: position 55,041 of record JANRJO010000079.1, on the reverse strand, counting down.
GCTTGATGCCGTACTTCGCCAGGATCTCCGGCCACCGCCCCTGCGCCTTCAATACCCACTCCGTCACCTCGCGCAGAGCGCCGGAACCTCCCCGCGCCTCTGTGGTGGCATGGGCCATCTGCTTCACCTCCTCGCGCGCGTTCGCCACGGCCACACCCAAACCGACCCGCTTCATGATGACTACATCCGTAAAGTCATCCCCGAGGTAAGCGATCTCCTCCGGCGACAATTTTGCATCCGCAAGAATCTCCTCGAGGATCGCCAGCTTCTCCAGGTGCCCCTGGTAGACGTAGGTCATGTGCCCCTGCCGGGCGCGCTCCATCACCGCCGCCGAGGAGCGGCCGCTGATGACGCCTGTCCTGATCCCCGCCCAGTGAAGCCAGTGAAATGCCAGGCCGTCCTGGGTATCGAATGTCTTCGTCTCGAAGAGCGCGCCTTCGCCGCCCGGCAGAAAGTAAATCTTGCCGTCCGTCAGCACTCCGTCCACGTCCATTAGAATCAGCCGGATCCTCGCGGCCCGGGCGCGCAGTTCTTCTTTCACGTTGTCTCCGTGCCTATCGCTGGATCCGCGCGGACCCGCCCTTCGCAAAAGAGCGAACCGCCTCCACCGTCGTCATCGTCGTGTCGCCCGGGAACGTCGTCAACAGCGCCCCATGCGCCCACCCGAGCTTCACCGCTTCCAGCGGCGCCTCACCCGCCAAAATGCCGTAGATCATTCCCGAAGCGAACCCGTCGCCGCCGCCGACGCGGTCCAATACGTCCAATTCCGCCGTCGGCGCGCAGTGCGTCTGCCCGTTGATCCAGGCCACCGCGCTCCAACTATGCCGGTTCGTCGAGTGCACCTCCCGCAGCGTCGTCGCCACTACCTTCACCTTCGGGTACTTCGCCAGCACCGCATCGATCATCCCGAAAAACACCGTGGGATCCAGCTTCGATTTCGCGTGCACGTCCGGTCCCTGCACGCCCAGGCCCTTCTGCAGATCCTCTTCGTTCCCCACCAGGACATCGACGTTCTCAACAATCCGTGCGATCACCGAAACGGCCTTCTCCTGGCCTCCCCAGATGCTCCACAGCTTCTCCCGGTAGTTCAGATCGAACGACGTGATCGCCCCGGCTGCCTTCGCCGCCTTCATCGCCTCCACAATCAACTCGCCCGTGGTCTCGGAAAGCGACGCGAAAATGCCCCCCGAATGGAACCACTTCACTCCGGCGCCGAAGATCGATCCCCAGTCGAAGTCGCCCGGCTTCAACTGGGCCGCCGCTTCGTTGGAACGGTTGTAGAACACCACCGGCGCTCGCACGCCGAAGCCTTGATCGCTGTACACCGTGGCCATGTTCGGGCCATTCACGCCGTTGTGCTTGAACCGCTTGTAGAACGGCTTCACTCCCATCGCCCGCACGCGCTCCGCGATCAGGTCCCCGATCGGATAGTCCACCATCGCGGTCGCAATGCCGGTGTTCAGCCGAAAACAATCGGCCAGGTTCGCGGCGCAGTTGAACTCGCCGCCGCTCACGTGGATCCGGCACTCCGTCGCTTTGCGGAACGGAATGATCCCGGGGTCCAGGCGGTGAATCAGCGCCCCCAACGAAAGAAAGTCGAGCGCCGCTTCCGGGCGCACGTTCAGTCCGTAACTCATCGTGTCTCCTGAATCCTCTGTACCGGCCTAGGCGTTATACGTGCCCGAAGCGACGCGGCCGCCCCGTCCCGTCCAGTTCGTGTGGAAGAACTGCCCGCGAGGCCGGTCGATGCGCTCATACGTATGCGCTCCGAAGTAGTCGCGCTGCGCCTGCAGCAGATTCGCCGGCAGCCGCTCGGTCCGGTAGCCGTCATAAAACGCAAGCGCCGTCGAAAACGCGGGCGTCGGTACGCCGCACTCGATCGCGGCGACCAGTGCGCGCCGCCAGCTCTCCTGGTAGCCTGCGATGGTCTTGTAGAAAAACTCGTCCATCAGCAGGTTGTCGAGCTTCGGGTTCTTGTCGAACGCTTCCTTGATCTTGCCCAGGAACCGGCTGCGTATGATGCACCCGCCGCGCCACATCAGCGCGATGCCTCCGTAGTTGAGGTTCCAACCCTGGTCTTTCGCCGCTTCCCGCAGCAGCATGTAGCCCTGAGCGTAGCTGATCATCTTCGAGCAGTAGAGCGCCCGCCGGACATCCTCAATGAACTCCTTGGGCTCACCCTGCACCGACCGCTTCGGGCCCGTCAGTACCTTCGAAGCCCGTACCCGCTCGTCCTTCATCGACGACAGCATGCGCGCGTAGACCGCCTCACCGATCAGCGTCACCGGCACGCCCAACTCCAGTGAACTGATGCCCGTCCACTTGCCCGTGCCCTTCTGACCGGCCGTGTCGAGAATCTTGTCCACCAACGGCGTCCCGTCCTCGTCCTTGAAGCCGAAGATGTCCCGCGTGATCTCGATCAGGTAACTGTCCAGTTCGCCTTCGTTCCACTCGGCAAACACCTCGTGCAGATCGTCCGCCGTCAGCCCCAGCCCGTCTTTCAGCAACTGGTGCGCCTCGCAGATGAGCTGCATGTCGCCGTACTCGATGCCGTTGTGGACCATCTTGACGTAGTGACCCGCGCCGTTCTCGCCCACCCAGTCGCAGCAGGGCGAGCCGTCCGCCACCTTCGCCGCGATCGACTGGAAGATCTCCTTCACATGGGGCCACGCCGCGGGGCTGCCGCCCGGCATGATGGAAGGACCGCGCCGCGCCCCTTCCTCACCGCCCGAAACGCCCGTCCCGATGAACAGCAGGCCCTTCTCTTCGAGCGACTTCGTCCGCCGGTTCGAATCCGTATACAGCGAGTTGCCGCCGTCAATGATGATGTCGCCCTTTTCAAGCAGCGGCGCCAGGGCGTCGATCATGTGGTCCACTGTCTCGCCGGCTTTGACCATCAGCATCGCTCGCCGCGGCCTCTTGAGCAGGCTCACGAACTCCTCGAGCGAGTGAGCGCCGACCACCTCGGTCCCCTTCGCTTCGTTGGCGATGAACTCATCCACCTTGGAAACCGTGCGATTGAACACCGCTACTTTGTAGCCGTGGTCGTTCATGTTCAGCACCAGGTTCTGGCCCATCACAGCGAGGCCGATCAGACCGATATCGCAACTTTCCTTCATGAAGTCTCCTATGAGTGCGGCGATCCGCGGGGCGGAACTTCCTATTCTATTCCAGGTATCTGTCTCTGATTTGCCCACCGTTAAAATGGGGCGATTGGATCCACTCCTGGAATGCATTGCCCGCTTCGCTAATCGCCACGGCATGTTCCCGCCCGGCGCGAAAATCGGTCTCGCCGTCTCCGGCGGCGCCGACTCCGTCTTCCTTCTGCACGCCCTCCACGCCCTTGCGCCCCGCTGGAATCTCCGACTCTCCGTTCTCCATCTCGACCACGGCTGGCGCGCCGGCTCGGCCGCCGACGCAACCTTCGTTCAGGAACTCGCGGCGTCCATGGGCCTCCCGTTCCACTTGCGCCGCGAGTCCGCGCCGAAAGCGACGGAGAACCAGGAGGAGGCCGGTCGCGCGGTCCGCCGCCGATTCTTCGAAGAACTGCGCGCCACGGAAGCCCTCGCCGCCGTCGCCACGGGCCACACCCGGTCGGACCAGGCAGAAACGGTTCTCTTCCGGCTGCTGCGCGGCTCCGGCCCATCCGGCCTCGCCGCGATCCTCCCCGTCACTCGTGAAGGACTCATCCGCCCTCTTCTCGCAACCACCCGCGAGGAGATCGTTGCCTGGCTGCAAACGCACGGCCTGCCGTGGAGAGAAGATCCCACCAACGCGGACAGTCGCTTCGCCCGCAACCGAATCCGGCACGAAACCCTTCCCAAGCTGGCTGCCGACTACAATCCGAATCTCACCGCCATCCTCGCCCACGCCGCCGCCATCGCCCAGGACGAAGAGGCCTACTGGGCAAATGAGATCGAAATCCGGTCTGCCCGCTACCTGAAACTTGAGGGCCGCGCCGTCTTCCTCGACACCGCCGCCCTCTGCGGCGAACACCCGGCGGTCACCCGCCGTCTGCTCCGCGAAGCGATCCGCCTCGTCCGCGGCGATCTCCGCAGAATCGATTTCGAGCACCTGGAGCGCCTGCTCGAACTCTCGCTTCAAAAGGAAGGCGACGGCCGCCTCATTCTCCCGGGCGTCGACGCGTTCCGCTCGTTCGGAATCATTCGTCTGACAGAACCAGGAGCCGACCTGCGACGTCCGTATGAAGTAGTGCTTTCCGTACCCGGTTGTACGGACGTAGCGGAAGCTGGCTTTATCGACACTGAACTGGTGGGTTTTTCGGCAGATCCGGCCGTGGAACGCGATTATAATGAGAGTGAGGCTGTTTTGGATTGGGACCTCTTGGCCGGGCCGCTCGTGGTCCGCAACTGGGAGCCGGGAGATCGATACCGGCCGGCCGGACGCGGCAGCGAGACGTTGGTCAAAACCCTGTTCCAGGAGGCCGGGGTTCCCATCTGGGAACGGAAGCATTGGCCAGTTATCACTGCGAGACGCCAAATCGTGTGGGTCCAGCGATTCGGTCCATCCGAAACGCTCGCGCCGGGCCTGCGTACACGAACCATCCTTCGTATCCGCCGGCGCATTCGGGATGTCCAGTGAATCGAATCGTCATCTGCGGACGTCTGTACAGGTATACCGCCGCTCCTGTTGTGTTCGGCCGAGGCGGCGCGGCGTGCCCGGGTAGTTTTGCTTACGGAGGCCGGGCAGTTAGGGAGACTCAATGAATTCCAACGTTAAGACAGCGATCTTCTGGGTGGTTGCGATTTGCGTCGCTGTTCTGTTGTGGACCGTCGTTCGCACGGGTCGCACCAAGGCTGAGCATCAGGTCAGCTTCACCGAGTTCCTGAACCACGTGGAAGCGGGCCGCGTGAAGCAGGTAACCATCGCCGGTACCGAGTACCGCGGAAACCTGCGGGATGACTCCGCCGCCATCCGCACCACCGGTCCGGCCAACTATACCGAACTTATCGATAAACTTCGCGAGAAGGGCGTCGTGACCGAGTACAAGGACACGAGTTCCGCGAACTGGGTTTCTATCCTCATCAATGCAGTGCCCTTCGTCCTCCTGCTCGCATTCTGGATTTTCATGATGCGCCAGATGCAGAGCGGCGGTAACAAGGCCTTGAGCTTCGGCAAGAGCCGCGCCCGCATGCACTCCTCGCAACAGAAAAAGGTGACGTTCAAGGACGTCGCAGGCGTGGAAGAGGCGAAGGAAGAGCTGCAGGAGATCATCGAGTTCCTCCGGGAGCCGCAAAAGTTTCAGAAATTGGGCGGCCGCATCCCGAAGGGCGTGCTGCTCATCGGCCCCCCCGGCACCGGCAAAACGCTCCTCGCTCGCGCGATCGCCGGCGAAGCCAACGTCCCGTTCTTCTCGATCTCCGGTTCGGACTTCGTCGAGATGTTCGTCGGCGTTGGCGCCAGCCGCGTCCGCGACCTCTTCGAGCAGGGCAAGAAGAACGCTCCCTGCATCATCTTCATCGACGAAATCGACGCCGTCGGCCGCCATCGCGGCGCCGGCCTCGGCGGCGGTCACGACGAGCGCGAGCAGACACTCAACCAGTTGCTGGTCGAGATGGATGGCTTCGAGTCCAACGAAGGCGTGATCCTCGTCGCCGCCACCAACCGCCCCGACGTACTCGATCCCGCGCTCCTGCGGCCCGGCCGCTTTGACCGGCGCGTGGTTGTCGGCCGTCCCGACGTCAAAGGCCGCGAACAGATTCTCCGTGTCCACACGAAGAAGACTCCCCTGGCCGACGACGTCGACCTGATGGTCCTCGCCCGCGGCACACCGGGATTCGCCGGCGCTGACCTCGCCAACCTGGTGAACGAAGCTGCTCTGGTAGCCGCCCGCCAGAACCGCAAGGTCGTCACCATGTACGACTTTGAACTGGCGAAGGATAAGGTCATGATGGGCGTCGAGCGCAAGTCGATGATCATCTCCGAAGAGGAGAAGCGCAACACGGCCTACCACGAAGCAGGACACGCGCTCGTCGCGATGATGCTGGAGCATGCTGACCCGCTCCACAAGGTGTCGATCATCCCGCGCGGCATGGCGCTCGGCATCACGATGCAGCTGCCCGTGGATGACAAGCACAGCTACAGCGCCGACTACCTCAACGCCCAACTCGCCATCCTCATGGCCGGCCGCATCGCGGAAGAGAAGTTTATGCACCACGTGACCACCGGCGCGGGCAACGACATCGAACGCGCCACGGACCTCGCGCGCAAGATGGTCTGCGAATGGGGCATGAGCGAACTTGGGCCGATGAGCTTCGGGAAGAAGGAAGAGCAAATCTTCCTCGGCCGCGAAATCGCCCAGCATCGCGACTACAGCGAAGAGACCGCCATCCGCATTGATGAGCAGGTGCGCAAGCTGGTCACCACCGGCTACGAGCGCGCCACCGAGATCATCGAGAAGTATCACGACGCGATGATCCGCATCGCCGAGGCGCTCCTCGAACGCGAAGTTCTCGACGGCTCCGAGGTCAAGATGCTCATCGAAGGCCAACCCCTCGCCGACTTCCGCGCTCCCGCTTCACCGAACGGCGGAACTGGCGATCAGGGCCAGCAGGTGATCAAGCCCGAAGGAGGTCGCCGCGTCTCCCCGCTGATCGAGGGTGACCGGCCACAGCCTGCCTGATTCCGGCCTTCCAACTGTACTTGTTCGACGTTGACGGCACCCTGGTGGACTCCGCGGCCGATATATGCGGAGCCATCAGGGAGGCCCTCGCCGGCACGCCCCAGGCCGGCTGTGACGAAGTATTCCTCCGCAGTTATATTGGTCGCCATCTGATCGATCTCTTCTCCGACCTCTTTCCCGCTTACACGCCGCAGCAGATCGACGATCTGATCCTGACCTACCGCCAGTTCTACCCCGCGCGCGGCCACAAGAGAACGAAGCTCTACCCGGGCGTGGCCGAAGGCCTCGCCGCGCTCCCCGGACGAAAGTCAACGGCAACGACGAAGGGCACTCCCACCACCCGCACAGTGCTCGAACTCTTCGGCCTCCTGCCCTACTTCGATCATGTGCAAGGCACCGACGGCTTTCCCCACAAGCCGGCGCCGGACGTAATTCTGAAGTCGCTCGACCTGTTCGGCGTGCGCCCCGCAGATGCGCTGATGATCGGTGATTCGACGGCGGATATCGAAGCCGGTAAGCGCGCCGGCGTTCGCACCTGCGCGGTCAGCTACGGCTACGGCCCGCGTGAAGAGCTACTGGCCCTTGCGCCCGACTTCTGGATCGACGACCTGCGCGAACTGGTTCCCGCGAGTGCCTCGTTCGCGTAACGCCGCCAACTCCGCCAAGTCCAGCCTCCCCGTGTAGATCGCCATTCCGAGCGCCGCCTCCACGTTCATCGCCAACAACGCCCGCACGTCGTCGTAGGTCGTCACGCCGCCCGCCGCGGTGATGGGCAGCGCCGTTGCGGCCCGCAGCCTGCGGAACCATTCGAGGTCGGTTCCCTGCATCATGCCTTCCTTGTCCACGTACGTGCAGAGAAAGCCGCCGCAGTACAGCTCAAGCGACCCGATCACGTCCTCCGCCCGCGCGTCTATGGACTCGCGCCACCCCTTCACCACAATGCGCCCGCCCTTCGAATCGAGCGCCAGCAGCACTCGCTCGCGCCCGATCGCGTCGCGAAGTTCCTCGAGAAACGCCCGGTTGATGCCGTCCGCCGCGAAAGCGGCCGTGCCCACAATGACCTTCCGCGCTCCCTGCGCGATCAGCTTCCGCGCCCGCTCCACGCTACGCACACCGCCGCCTACTCGCGTCGCCGCCCGCCCCGCCAGGAACTCCACCAGTTCATCGTTCGATCCGCGCCCGATCGCTGCATCGAGGTCGATCACCTGAATCTCCGGAAACGCCGAGAACTGCCGCAGCATCTCCTCCGGCGTCCCGCCCTCCAGCGCCTTCTCGCGCCCCTGCACCAGTTGGACGACTTTCCCGTCCATCAGATCGATGCACGGGATGATCATGCCGCCAGCCTCCGCACCGGAATGCCGGCCTCCGCCAGGTGCGCCTTCAAATCGCTCACCGTGTACGTCCCATAGTGGAATATCGAGGCCGCCAGCGCAGCGCTCGCTTCGCCTTCCGTCAGCACCCGCACAAAATCGGAAGGCCGTCCTGCGCCGCCGGAAGCAATGATCGGGATCGTCGTCACCCGCGCCACCGCGCGCGTCAACGGACAATCGAACCCTGTCTGCACACCGTCCGTATCCATACTCGTCAGAAGGATCTCGCCCGCGCCCAACTCCTGCCCCCGCCGCGCCCACTCCACCGCGTCGATCCCTTCATCGTCGCGTCCGCCGCGGGTGAAGACGTTCCAGCGGTCCTCGCCCACCCGCCGCGCATCGATCGCCAACACCACCGCCTGCGCACCGAACTCGCGGCTCACTTCGCTGATCAGCTCCGGCCTCCGCACGGCCGCCGTGTTGACGCTCACCTTGTCCGCCCCCGCCCGGATGATCTTTCGCGCGTCGCCAACGCTGCGAATGCCGCCGCCCACCGTCAGCGGGATAAACACCTTGCGCGCCGTCCGCGCAACCACGTCCACCATCGTGTCGCGAGCGTCCGAGGAAGCGGTGATGTCCAGGAACACCAGTTCGTCCGCGCCCTGCTGGTTGTAGCGCTCGGCGAGCTCCACCGGGTCTCCCGCATCGCGCAGGTTCACGAAGTTCACACCCTTAACGACGCGGCCGGCGGTCACGTCCAGGCAGGGGATGATGCGTTTGGCAAGCATGTTCTTTCCAGTCTCAGAAACGACAACCCGATCAGCGGAAACCACACCAGGTACAACGGACCCGCGACTGCCATCAGCACCACGCTCGCCGCCGGAAGCAGGAACGTGGCGGCCACGTGCACCAAGTCAAGCCCGTGAGTGACAACGCCCACCCAGGCCGTGGCCTTGCCGAACTCCTTGCTCGACAGCATCAGCATCGAGGAAACCAGCATCCCGGTCTGTAGCAGCAGGGCCCCCATAAAGGCGCCGGTTCCGTGCCAGATGTCCGATGCCAGGAGGGCCTCTCCGGCAGCTTCCAGGGCAGCGCGCGCCTCGGCCGTTCCCGCGGCCGCGTGCTTGTCGCTCAGCGGTAGGAGAGAGAGCGCCGTCGGCGTCGCGAGGCACAACGTGACCCCCGCGAAGCCCAGGAGCGCGAACAGCACCGACTGCCACCGCGCCGTTCGGTTCAACGCCGCAAACAGCGCCAGGAAGACGACGTAGTAGAGCGGCATCGCCAGGATCGTCGGAAGATCCAGCCGCAAGAGCCCTACCACGCGGTTCTCCTGCAGCAGGCGAAATGCCTCGGCCGCCGAGGCCGGCTGACCGCCCAGCACGAGCAACTGGATCATTGTCGCCAGCGAGTACAGCAGCAGAAGAAGGCACGCAAACGCAGCCAGCCGGTACATACTCACAACTCTACGAAGTTCTTTACGATCTGCAAGCCCACCGGGCCCGACTTCTCGGGGTGAAACTGCACGCCGTGCACGTTCCCTTCTTCGAGGACCGCGGTGTACGGCAACTCGTACTCGCACGTCGCCGCGGCGGCGTCCGTCAGCGGACAGTAGTAGCTATGTGCAAAGTACACGTAGGCCGGCCCCGCCACGCCGCGCAACAGCCGCGACTCGCGGCACGGCTGCAGATCATTCCAGCCCATATGGGGTACACGGGCGCCCTCGGGAAAGCGTCGCACTGTTCCCTCAAACAGTCCGAGCCCCGTCTGGTCCGGCGCCTCTTCGCTGTCGGTGAAGAGCGCCTGCAGCCCTAGACAAATCCCGAGGAACGGCACGCCGGCGCGAATCCGCTCGACGAGCGTGTTCCGCACCTGCATCGCGTCCAGCATCCGCATCATCTGCCCGAAGTGCCCCACGCCGGGCAGGACAATCTTCGTCGCCTTGCGAAGCGGCGCCGCGCTGTCCACCACTTCGTAAGCGGCGCCGATCTCGCCCAGTGTGTTCTGTACGCTACGCAGGTTGCCCGCGCCGTAATCGAGGATGGTGATCACAACAACCCCTTCGTCGAAGGCAACTGGTCCTTCAGCCGGGCGTCCTTCGAACACGCGTACTTCATCGCCCGCGCAAAACACTTGAACACGGCCTCGATCTTGTGATGATTCGACCGCCCGTACATCACCTTCACATGCACGTTGGCGCCGGCGTGGTTCGCAAAGCCCCCGAAGAAGTCCTCCACCAGTTCGGTCTGCAGGTCTCCGACCAGGCGCACCTTCACCAGGTCCTTGTACACCAGCGCCGGCCGCCCGCCCAGGTCTACTGCGCAGACCGCCAGCGTCTCGTCCATCGGCAGGACAAAATACCCGGCCCGGTTGATTCCCTTGCGATCCCCCAGCGCCGCGGCGAACAGTTGCCCCAGCACGATGCCTGCGTCCTCCACGGTGTGATGCTGATCGACGTCGAGATCGCCCTTCGCCGCCAGCTTCAAATCAAACGCTCCGTGCTTGGCGAACAGCTCGAGCATGTGATCCAGAAACCGTATGCCGGTCGCAATCTCGTACCGCCCTCGTCCCTCGATCCGCAGCGACCCGCCGATCTGCGTCTCCTTTGTGTCCCGCTGCAACGTCGCCGCTCTCACAGCACGCTCTCCAGTTGGTTGATGTCGTCGATCACCGCCGCCGCCCCGTGCTCCACGTGCAGCGCACGGACTTCGTCGTACCGCGGCACGCCCGGCGCCACCACCGCGATGAACCGCACCCCCGCGGCTTTGGCCGACGCCGCATCGTCCACCGTATCGCCGATGAACGTCAGCTCGGCCCCGGGGTACACGCTCGCGATATGGAGGAGCCCGTCCGGCGCCGGCTTCGGCTCGAATCCCATCCCCTGCCGCACGATCGGCTCGAACCGCAGCCCCGCGCCGAAACGGTTTAGCGTTGGCGCAATCTCGAAGTCGTAGCGCCCCGTAAAAATCGCAAACTGATACCGCTGCGCGAGCGTCTCCAGCAGTCCCGGCCGGGCAATCCAGCGCTCCTGCTCAATGAGGCCCGGCCGCCCGTTCACGCCGAGAAAGTACTCGTTGAAGACCTTCGTCACTTCCTCGAGGGCCAACGGCACGCCCAGGTCTTCACACGCCTGTCGTGTCAGCACCCAGTCATCGTTGTAGCCGCCGCGGTTCTTGTAGCCCTGAACCACATCGTTGTCGATCCGCTTGCCCGTGAAGTGCGCCACTGTCTCGACGATTGTCGCTCGATAGGAACGCGTGACGTCCAACAGCACGCCGTCCATGTCAAAGACCAGGACGCGGTCTACCATATCCGCCCCAACTCTTCCAGGAACTCCCTCGCCTGATCGCGCGTTCCCACAGTCACCCGCACGCACCCGGGCAGTTCATAACTCCGATCGCGCACCAGGATCTTCTTGGCGCGCAGCTTGTCCCGTACCTCGATGGCGCGCTCACCCGCGTGAAACAACACGAAGTTCGCCTCGCTCTTCCAATAAGGAATGGCCAGCCGCTCCAACCCTACGTAAATCACCTCGCGCGCCGCCAGCACTTCGCCCACATAGCGCCGTATATAGTCCTTGTCCTTGATCGCCTCGCGCGCCGCCAGCGCCGCCAGTGTATTCACGCTATACGGCGACTGTGCCTTGTGCAGGAACTTGATGTTCTCCTCCCCGGAAAACAGGCACCCGAATCGCATGGCCGCCATGCCGTAGACCTTCGAAAACGTCCGGCTGACGAACAGGTTCGGATACAGGGAGATCTCGCGAATGGCCGTGACGCCCGAGAACTCGTAGTAGGCTTCGTCGATCAGCACCGCCGCTTGCGGCGCGGCTTCCAGAATTCGCTCGATCCCTTCGAGCGTCACGCCGGTCCCCGTAGGATTGTTTGGGTTTGCGATGAGAATGGCGCGCGTTTGCGGCCGAATCGCCTCAAGCAGCTCGTCGAGCGGAAACTTCAGAGTCCCCTCGCGGTACGGCAGCTCCCGCACCGCCGCCGCGGCCACTTCCGCGTAGAACCGGTACATTGCATACGACGGCTTCAGCAGCAACACCTCGTCGCCGTCGTCGACATACGTGTTCACCAGCACCTGAATGGCTTCGTCAGTGCCGTTCGTGAACAGCAGCTCTTCCTGCTCTACCCCAAAGAAGCCCGCCAGCTCGCGCTTTGCATCCAGGTACTCCGGGTAGACCGCCAGTTGGCTTTCGCTGATCCGCGTGCGCAGGAACTCGGCTACACGAGGCGAGCACCCGATGGTGTTCTCGTTGAAGTCGAGGCGCAGCTTGTCGGCGCGCCCGCCGGTCGGCGGCGAATACGGCGCCATCTTCAGAACCGCCTCACGCGGTCGCAACAGTTCGGGCACGGCCCCTCACCTCCACGCTGCGCGCGTGTGCTTCCAACCCCTCGGCGCGCGCGAGGGTGGCAATGGATGGCGTCAGGCGCCCCAGCGCCTTCGCCGACAACTCCTGCACCGAAATCACCTTCACGTAATCCGCCGCCGACAGCCCTCCGCGCAGGCGCGCCGCGCCCGACGTGGGCAGCACGTGATTCGGCCCCGAAGCATAGTCGCCCGCCGCTTCCGGACTGTACGGCCCCACGAAAACACTTCCCGCGTGCCGGATGCCCGGCAGCAGCGAAGCATCCAGAATACTGAGGTGCTCCGGCGCAAAGCGGTTCGAGATCTCCACCGCCTCCTCGAGCGACCGCACCACGATCACCGCACTATTGCGGTCGATCGCCTTCCGCGCCGTCGCCGCGGTTGGCAGCGTTGCCAGTTGCCGCTCAATCTCCTCCGCCACTGCCGCCCCCAGCGTCTTCGACGTCGTCAGCAGCACCGCCGAGGCGTCCGTGTCGTGCTCCGCCTGCGCCAGCATGTCCGCGGCGAGCCACGCCGGGTTGCCGTCCGCGGCGATCATGAGAATCTCCGTTGGCCCGGCGATGAAGTCGATGCCCACCTCGCCCGCCAGCAACTTCTTCGCGGCGGCGACATAGATGTTTCCCGGCCCCACAATGCGATCGGCCTTCGGCACCGTCCGCGTCCCGAAGGCGAAGGCCGCGATCGCCTGCGCCCCGCCCATCTCGAACACCCGCGTTGCCTTCAACAGGTGCGCTGTCCCGAAGATCTCATCTACCGGGCGCGGCGTCGCCACGCAGATATTCGGAACGCCCGCCACCTGCGCCGGAATCACCGTCATCATCACCGTCGACGGCAAAGGATATCGCCCGGCAGGAATATATGCCGCCACTGTGTCCAAGGGCCGTACCACCTGCCCCAGCTTCAGTCCGAGCGCCGGCTGCACGCTCGCCGCCCGCGGCAGTTGCAGCTTCGCGTATGCGCGGATGTTTCCCGACGCCTCCCGGACCGCACTGCGAAACCCGCGTGACAGCCGCCCCGCCGCCGCCTCCAACTCCGCCGCCGGCACCGCCACGGACTTCCGCGCCAGCCCGTCGAACTTCCGCGCGTACTCGACGAGCGCCGCGTCCCCACGCCTCCGCACCGCCTCCAGAATCGGCCGCACCACACCCTCGGCCTCTTCGAACCGAGCCGCCCGGCGCTTCAGAATCCGCCCCACCTGTGTCGAATCAACGATGCGAATCATGTCACATCACAATCTTGTTCAATGGATACTCGACAATCCCCTGCGCCCCCGCTTCCTTCAGCCGTGGAATGATGCAGCGCACCGTCGTCTCGTCCAGAATCGTGTTCACCGCCACCCACTCTTCGTCGCTCAGCGTCGAAATCGTCGGCCGTTTCAGCGCCGGCAGCACTCCCAGCACTTTCTCCAGGTTCGCCCGCTCCACGTTCAACATCAGGCCCACCTTACCTAACGCGTTCATGGCCCCTTCGAGCAGCATGCGGATATCCTCGAGCTTCCGCCGCTTCCACCCGTCCTCCCACGAGGTCACGTTGGCGATCAACTGCGTGTTCGACTCGAGCACCGTCTCGATAATCCGCAGCTTGTTCGCGCGCAGCGACGACCCGGTCTCCGTCACCTCCACAATTGCGTCCGCGAGCTCCGGCGGCTTCACCTCCGTGGCCCCCCAACTAAACTCCACCTTCGCGCTCACCCCGTTCGCCGCCAGGTACTTCTTCGTGGCCCCCACCAGCTCGGTGGCGATGATCTTCCCCTGCAAGTCCTTGACAGTGTGAAAGGGCGACGCCTCGGGCACGGCCAGCACCCAGCGCACCTTGCCGAAACTCTGCTTGGCGTAAATCAGGTCCGCCACCGTGACCACGTGCGCGTCGTTCTCTTCCACCCAGTCGCGTCCCGTCAGACCCGCATCCAGCACTCCGTCCTCGACGTACCGCGCCATCTCCTGCGCGCGGATCAGCATGCACTCGATCTCCGCATCGTCAATGGAAGGGAAGTAGGACCGCGAACTCGTCGTAATGTTGAAGCCCGCCCGGCGGAACAGATCCACCGTTGCGTTCTCGAGCGACCCCTTCGGTATCCCCAGCTTCAGCTTCACTTCGAACCCCCGTAGACGGCCGCCGGATCGTAGGCGCGCTCTTCGCTCACCACCCACTCGCCGTCCTTCAGCGTGCGGAAAAAGCAGCTCTGGTAGCCCTCATGACAGACGCCCGGACCAAGCGCCTCCACCTTCACCAGCACGCAGTCCACATCGCAATCGGTCGAGATCTCCTTCACCGCCAGGCGGTGCCCGGAGCTCTCTCCCTTCAGCCACAGCTTGTTCCGAGACCGGCTGAAGAACGTGGCGTAGCCCGACTCGACGGTCTTGCGGAATGCCTCGTCATTCATAAACCCAACCATCAGCACACGCCCCGAGGCGTGGTCCTGTATCACTGCCGGCACCAGGCCATTCAATTTGTCGAAATCGAGCGTCATACATGCAAAAAGCCCGCCGGGAGTCTGTCTCCGCGGCGGGCTTCCGTTTTCTCCTGAATTCTAGGCCTAGAAACGGACCCCGCGCGGCGTCGCGTGATGGTGGTGATGCCGATGGGTCCGGACTGTCATGAAACGTCGAGTATATCAGACCGCCAACGCCTGTTCCAAGTCCGCAATGATATCTTCAGCGGCTTCAATTCCCACCGAAAGCCGCAGGAGGTTTTCGCTGATGCCCATCCGCTGCAGTTGCTTCGGCGAGAGATTCCGGTGCGACGCGATCAACGGGTAGAGCACCATGGTGTGCACGTCGCCGAGAGAGGTTGCCCGCACCACCAGCTTCAGCCGATCCATCAGCGCGAAGATGTCGGCCTTCGCGGCGCCTTTCACCTCGAAGCTCACCATCGCGCCGTACATGCCCTTGGGAAACTGCGCCGATATCGTTGCCGCGTCCGCGTGCAAGGGGTCGCCGGGAAAGTGCACCCGCTCCACGCGCGGATGCCCGCTCAACCACTGCGCTACCCGGCACGCGTTGGCGCACTGCCGCTCGAAGCGCAGCGGGAACGTCTTAATCCCGCGCATCGTCATGTACGCTTCGAACGGACCCAGCACCGGCCCATACGTGCGCGACAGCGACCGCACCACCTCGCCATGCTCGCGGTCGCACACCACCAGGCCGCCGAGCACGTCGCCATGCCCGGACAAATACTTCGTCGCGCTGTGCACCGCCATGTGCGCGCCGTGCTCCATCGGCCGCAGCATCATCGGCGTGGCAAAAGTGTTGTCCACCAGCACCGCCGCCCCCGCCGCGCGCGCCAGTCGCGCCACCTCCGCCATTCGGCCCACCCGCAACAGCGGGTTCGAGATCGTCTCCATCAACACGCAGCCTGGCCGCGCTTCCGCGATCGCCTTCTCCACCGCCGCCAGATCGCAGAAATCGACGAACCGCACCTCCACGCCGAACGGCGCCATCACGTCCAGCAACAGCTTGATGGTTGCGCCGTACAGCGCCTCCGCCGCCACCACTGATTTCCGCCGGTCCACCAGCGCCGCCGTCAGCGCGATCTGCAACGCGGACATCCCGGAAGCGCAAGCCAGCGCGGCCGCCCCGCCTTCCAACTCGCGGATCAACTCCTCCAACGCGGCGTTCGTCGGGCTGTCGTAACGCGAATAGCAATACCCCGGCTCTTCCGTCCCTAGAATCCGGTCCAACTCCTCCGCGGAATCCGCGACAAAGCTTGCCGCCGAGTACATCGGCGTCGTCACCGGAATCTGCGACGGACCCTTGCGCCGGTCGCCCGCGTGCACGGCCTTTGTTTCAATCTTCAACTTGCTTTCCTCTTCCAGCGCACGCCGTCCTTGGTGTCCTCCACAATGACGCCCGCTTCCATCAACTGCTGCCTGATCTCATCGGCCCGCTTGAAATTCTTCGCCTTCTTCGCCGCCGTCCGGTCCGCTACTAGTTGGTCGATCTCCGCCTCCGACAGTCCGCCCTCCGCTTCCGTCGGCTTCAGCACGTCAAACACGGAGTCGAATAGCCCGAGAAAGGCGCGCGCCTGCGCCGCATCGTCCTTACCCACGCTGCCCGCATCCATCGCTGTATTCGCGTCGCGTATGAATTCGAACACGGCCGCGAGCGCCTCTGCCGTGTTCAAGTCGTCGTCCAGCGACTCTTCGAACTGATGCCGCGCGTGCTCCACCCTTTTCGTAAACTCCTCCTTCGAGCCCTCCGGAAGCACATCGGTGTCCAGCCGCAGTTGAAAGCTGCGCAGGCGCTCGATGGACGCCGCCGCCCCCTTCAAACCATCAAACGTGAAATTCAGTTTCTTACGATACGGCACGGATGCCAGCAGGTACCGCACCACCTCGGGCGGATAGCCGCGCTCGACGAGGTCCCGCAACGTGAAGAAGTTCCCCAGCGACTTCGACATCGTCTGCCCTTCGACGATCAGGTGCTCCGAGTGCAGCCAGTACCGTGCGAACGGCCGCCCGGTGATTGCCTCCGACTGCGCGATCTCGTTTTCGTGATGTGGAAACTGGAGGTCCACGCCGCCCGCATGTACGTCGAGTGTGTCGCCCAGGTATTTCATCGCCATCGCGGAACACTCGATGTGCCAGCCCGGGCGCCCGTCGCCGAGTGCCGTAGGCCAGAACGGCTCGTCGCCCTTGCGAGCCTTCCACAAGACGAAGTCCCGCACATTGTCCTTGTCGTACTTGTCCGTGTCCACCCGCGCCCCCGCGCGAATGCCGCTGAAGTCGATGTGCGATAACTTGCCGTACTCGGGAAACTGCGAGATGCGGTAATACGTCGACCCTTCGCTCTCGTACGTGAAGCCCTTCTCCGCCAGCTTCTCGATCGCGCCCACCATTTCCGCGATGTGCTCGGTCGCCCGCACTACCCGCTCCGGTTTCTCCAGCCGCAGCTTCGCCGTGTCCTCGAAGAACGCCTTCTCGTACACCTCCGTGTACTCGCCCAGCGACTTGTTCGCCGCGCCTGACTCCTTGATGATGCGATCGTCCACGTCCGTGATATTCATGACGTGGTTCATCCGGTACCCCCGGTACTTCAGCCATCGCCGCAGCAGGTCTTGAAAGGTGAATGTGCGCAGGTTCCCGATGTGCACGTAGTTCCAAACGGTGGGCCCGCAGGTGTACATGCGGACCTCGCCCTCCGACTGCGGAACGAACGGCTCCACCTCCTGGCTGAGCGTGTTATAGAAGCGCAAACCCATAGAAAGCGATGATTTTCAATGGTAGCAGAGGGCTGCTTCGTACAATGAAAACTGTGCACGCCCTCCGCTTTGAGATCGTCGCCCGCTGCCCGCATACCGGAGCGCGCGCCGGCCTCCTCCACACGCCGCACGGAACCATCGAGACCCCGGTCTTCATGCCCGTCGGCACCGCCGCCAGCGTCAAGGGCGTCATGCAGCGCGACCTTGAGGGCGACCTCGATGCCAGGATCATCCTCGCCAACACTTACCACCTTTATCTGCGCCCCGGCCCCGAACTGATTGCGCGGCTGGGCGGGCTGCACCGCTTCATGAACTGGCCGCAGGCCATCCTCACCGACTCAGGCGGGTTCCAGGTTTTCAGCCTCAACGGTCTCCGCAAGATCAGCGAAGACGGCGTTCTCTTCCGCTCCCACCTGAACGGCGATGCCCACATGTTCACGCCGGAGTCGACGGTCGACACCCAACTCGCGTTCGGCAGCGACATCATGATGGTGCTTGACGAATGCCTGGCCTACCCCGCGAGCCACGAAGCCTCCGCCGTCTCGGCCGATTTGACTGTCCGCTGGGCCCGCCGGGCGTTCGCTCACTACCGAGAGAAGCGAACACAAATCGAAACCCGCCATGCGCTCTTCCCCATTGTTCAGGGCGGCATGTTCCCCGACCTCCGAGGCCGCTGCGCGGAGCAGTTGCTCGAACTCGATGCCGAGGGCTACGCCATCGGCGGCCTCTCCGTCGGAGAGCCGCGCGCCCTCAGCCTGGAGATGACCGAGGCCACCGCGCCTCTCCTCCCGGCGGACCGCCCGCGCTACGTGATGGGCGTCGGGATGCCCGAGGAACTGGGCGAATACGTGGCGCGGGGCGTGGACATGATGGACTGCGTCCTACCCTCGCGGAACGCGCGCAACGGCTGTTTGTTTACGTCGCGGGGGCGCGTGATCATCAAACAGGCTCGCTATCGCGATGACAGTCAGCCCGTCGATAGCGCCTGCCGCTGCTACACCTGTTCGAAATTCAGCCGCGCGTACTTACGCCATTTGTTCCAGTCGGGTGAGATCCTCTTTTCTACCCTTGCCACTATCCACAACCTAACCCACTACCTTGACAGGATGAAGCAGATGCGAGAGGCTATTGGTCTCGGGACATTTCCGGCTTTTCTGAAGGCGGTTCACTCCCAGGCAGAAGAGGACAGTTAGATCTCATTTGCCTTGCATAGGTATTCACGTTTCCACTCCGAGGAAAGGAACTCGGCTGCGCCAACGCTAGCCGCTTGAGGGTTCACGCGTGCCATTCAGCTTCCTGCTCGCCCAAGCGACTGGGCCGGCGAATTCGCTGCTGGGCTTCCTGCCAATCGTTCTCATCTTCGCGATCTTCTACTTCCTTCTCTTCCTGCCCATGCAGCGCCAGAAGAAGGCCCAGCAGAAGATGCTCACGGAACTGAAAAACGGCGACGCGGTTGTCACCAGCGGCGGCCTTCTTGGTACTATCGTGGCAATCAATAGCGACGACACGCTCATCCTGCGTGTCAAGCCGGACAATCTCAAGCTGCAGGTTGCGCGGAGTTCTGTCGCCGGGCTCGTGAAGGAAGACAAGTAATCGTCATGCAAGTACGAACGAAGTTCATTCTGATTGCGGTCGTCCTGGTGGCCGCCATCCTCGGTATCACCGGCTTGCCGAAGTCCGCCGGCGCCCTTCAATCGAACATTGCCGAGAACGTAAAACTCGGCCTCGATCTCAAGGGCGGAAGCCACCTCATCCTCCAGGTGCAGGTGCAGGACGCCGTGAAGGCGGAGGCGGCGCAGACCATCGAGCGGCTGAAGGAAGATCTCGACAAGGCGAAGATTCCCTTCGCCTCGATGGAGAACACCGAAGCCACGCGCATTGAGGACGCCGACAGCATTGCCATCATTGTTAAGGGCGTGCCGTCCGAGCGCGCGGGCGACTTCCGCGCTGCCGTCAACGAACGCTATCCCAGCTGGAACGTCAGCCCCACCAGTTCTACCGACTACCGCCTGACTCTAAAGCCCACCGAGCTTCTCGCCATCAAGGGAGACACGGTTAAGCGCAGCATCGACACCATCAACCAGCGCGTCAACGGGCTGGGCCTCACCGAGCCCGTCATTCAGCAGCACGGGCGCGCCGACGCCGAATACGAGATTCTCGTGCAGCTCCCCGGCGTGGACGACCCCGCGCGCGTGAAGCAGATCATGCAGACGGCGGCCATGCTCGAGTTGTACGAAGTCAAGGACGGCCCGTTCCCCAGCCGCGAGGCGCTCCTCTCGAAGACCGGCGGCGTCCTCCCGCTCGGCACCAAGCCGCTGCCCTCCGTCGTCCGTGCGGGTGAAACCGGCGAAGCCTGGTACCTGGTCTCTCGCGTACCGGTGATTACCGGCCGCGACCTTCGCGACTCCCGGCCCAGCCAGGACGAGTTCGGCAAGTGGGAAACCAGCTTTGTTCTGACCCAGGACGCCAAGGGCCGCTTCGGACGCTTCACGGAAGCCAACATCGGTAATCGCCTTGCCATCGTGCTCGACGGCAAGGTGCGCAGCGCTCCCACCATTCAGAACCGGATCGACGATCAGGGCCGCATCACCGGCGCCGGCAGCCAGCAGGAAGCCTCCGACCTCGCCCTCGTCCTGCGCGCCGGATCCCTGCCGGCGGGCATTGTCTACCTGGAAGAGCGTACCATCGGTCCCTCGCTCGGCGCCGACTCGATCCGCCAGGGCGTGATGGCCGGCCTGGTCGGCCTTGCCCTCGTCATTGCCGTGATGTTGCTCTATTACAAGAAGAGCGGCGTCAACGCCGTCATCGCGCTTTTGTTGAACGCTTTGCTGACGGTTTCGGCGCTCAGCTATTTCGACGCCGTATGGACCCTGCCCGGAATTGCCGGCCTCATCCTCAGCATCGGCATGGCGGTTGACTCCAACGTGCTGATCTTTGAGCGCATACGCGAGGAACTGCGCGGGGGGAAGGCGGTGGCCGCGGCGGTCTCTGCCGGCTTTGACCGCGCCTTCATTACCATCATCGACACCCACGTGACCACCGTGGTGGCGAGCGCTTTCCTGTTCATGTTCGGCACCGGCCCCGTGAAGGGCTTTGCCGTCACCCTGGTCATCGGTTTGGTGGCCAACGTGTTTACCGCGGTCTTCGTGTCGCGGGCAATGTTCGACTTTACGCTGAAGCGGCAGCCGCGGATGGCCGCCCTCAGTATTTGAGATCAGAGATTGGGAACTTAATTACGGGGCCGGTGTCTATACCAATCAAAGCGCCGGCTTAGACGCGCCGATGGAACTGTTTAAGCAAACAAACATTGACTTCCTCAAGCGAACGCCGCTGACGCTCGGCCTCTCCATCCTCCTGATGGCCGTCAGCATCGTCTCGCTGATCGCCAAGGGCGGCCCTAACTACGGGATCGACTTCCGGGGCGGCACCATGGTGTACGTGATGTTCGCCAGCGAGCCGCCGGTGCAGCAGATTCGCTCGGCCCTGGCCCAGGTCCTGACGGGTGAGATTTCCGTCACCACGATCAAAGACGCCGCCGCCGGAACCGCCAACGAAGTGGTGATTGCGACCGAGCTCAAGGACGAGCGTTCGCTCGACCTCGCCCGGCAGACCATCACCCGCACGCTGCAAGAGCGCTTCGCCAACACCGGCGGCAAACTCGACTTCAACAACGCGAGCCGCCAGGAGGTCATCGACCGGCTTCGCGATCCTCTCGCCCGCGCCGGCTCGAATCTCAACGACGAGCAGCTCGGCCAGTTGATCGACAACCTCCGCGGCTTCCGCGACAAGCAGCGGTCGGGCGTTTTGCGCAACTTCGATGAAGTGAGCGGCGTGCCCGGCATGACCCCGGCCATCAAGAACGTCCTGCAGCAGGAGCTGGGCCTGGCCCCCTTCGCCATCCGGCAGGTGGAGATCGTCGGCCCCAAAGCCGGTGAGGACTTGCGACGCCAGGCGCTGCTTGCCACCGCGTACGCGCTGGGCGGAATGCTGGTCTATATCGCCTTCCGGTTCGAGTTCATTGCCGGTGTCGCCGCGGTGCTTGCCATCATCCACGACACGCTCATCACCATCGGTGTCTTTTCGCTGTTCAACATTGAGATCTCGCTTACGGTCATCGCCGCGCTCCTCACGCTGATCGGTTATTCGATGAACGATAAGATCGTCATCTTCGATCGCGTCCGCGAGAACCGCGCGCTGCACCGCCGGGGCGACCTTCGGTCTCTCGTCAACACCAGCATCAACCAGACTCTCAGCCGTACGATCCTGACAGCCGGTCCCACCCTCCTGTGCACGGTGGCTCTCTACGTCCTCGGGGGCCCTGTTCTCGCCGGCATCGCCATCACGCTCTTCATCGGCATCATTGTCGGGACGTACTCGTCGATCTTCATCGCCAGCGCCATTCTGGTGGCCTGGCATAAGTACCAGGATTCCCGCAAGAAGTCGCCGGCTGCGCCGGCCATGGAGGCGACGGCCCGCAAGGGGCGTTGATCCGGATGGGGAATCTGTTGTAAAAGGGTTAACTTTACCGGGCGGTGAATCTGATTCCGCCGGGCGGGTAGGAAAGGACAGAGCATGTTCGAACAAACGTTCGTGGAAGGGACGGCCAAGACCAATAAGTCTTGGACAGTGATCGTCTCGTTCATCCTCCAGGCGGGGCTAGTGATCTTGATGATCCTCATCCCGCTGCTGAATCCGGAAGTGCTGCCCAAGTCTCAGTTGACGAGTTTCCTGGTGGCTCCGCCGCCTCCGCCTCCGCCGCCGCCCCCGCCGGCTGCCGCGGCTCCGGTGAAGGTCGTCAAAGTCATCCCGCGTCAGTTCGACGCCGGCCGCCTGATGGCGCCGAAGGCCATTCCGAAGGAAATCGCGATGATCAAGGAAGACGAGCTGCCGCCTCCGATGTCGGGTGCGGTAGGCGTTGTCGGCGGCGTTCCGGGCGGCGTGCCCGGCGGCACTGCCGGCGGCGTTCTCGGCGGTATCATCGGCAGCGTGCCTTCGGCCGCGCCCCCGCCTCCTCCGCCGCCGGTGAAAGAGGCGCCGAAGCCGGTTACTCCTCAGCGCATCAAGGTGGGCGGTAATGTGCAGCAGGCGAAGTTGATCCGCCAGCCGCGTCCCGTCTATCCTCCCCTTGCCAAGCAGGCCCGCATTCAGGGTACTGTCCGCTTCAACGCCATCATCGGCAAGGACGGCACAATTCAAAACCTGACCGTTGTTACAGGCCACCCGCTGCTGGTTCCGTCAGCACTGGAGGCCGTGAAACAGTGGGTGTACCAGCCGACTCTCCTCAACGGCGAGCCGGTGGAGGTCGTCACCCAGATCGACGTCAACTTCACGCTCAGCCAATAACGCGAAGTCGGCGCCGGATAACAGCTCACAGTTGGTGTAAAAAAGCGTACTTCGGATCGCCTTGGCGCTCCGGGAAGATAGAGTAAACCACTCGCAGGAGAGAAAACATGTTATTGCAACTTCAGGTATGGGCGCTGATGCTGCTTCAAGAAGGGGCCCCCGCGGTCAGCTTCGATCCGCGCCACATCTGGGCGACGATGACTCCCGTCGGTAAGGGCGTCGTCATCGTTCTCTTTATCATGTCCGCTTGGTCCATCGGCGTCATGATCGACCGTCTCATCCTCTATTCGGCTGCGCGCAAGCAGTCCCGCCTCTTCGCTCCCGCCGTTGCCGGCGCGTTGCGTGAAGGCAAGCTCGATGAGGCCATCAAGATCGCCGATCGCTACAAGAAGAGCCACCTCGCGAAGGTCGTCGTCGCCGGTCTCCAGGAGTTCCGCGCCCACCAGCTCGGCGCCGACATCCCGGGTGAAGTCATCGACGCGTCCCGCCGCGCTCTGGAGCGTGCCGAAGCCATCGTCCGCGCTGAGATGAAGCGCGGCGTCAGCTCGCTCGCCACCATCGGCTCCACCGCCCCGTTCGTCGGACTGTTCGGAACGGTCGTCGGCATCATCGGCGCGTTCCAGGGCATCGCCACTGAAAAGAGCGCCGGTCTCGGTGCTGTGTCCGCCGGTATCGCCGAGGCGCTGATCGCCACTGCTATCGGTCTCTTCGTGGCTATCCCGGGCGTCTGGATGTTCAACTACTTCACGAACCGCATTGAAGCGTTCGACGTCGAGATGGGCAACTCCAGTTCGGAACTCATCGACTACTTCCTGAAGCGCTCGGCCGCCGCGCGCACCGCGAAGTAACGAATCGGAAGGTCCTCTACTCTGCGAGCAGGTTCCCGGGCTCGCCGCTGCGAGCCCGGGGCTTCCTGAAAGAGAGTGAGGCCCGAGGAGGGAGGCTAACGTGAAGAAACAACCAGCCCCACAGGCGATCGCGGACATCAACGTCACCCCGATGGTGGACGTCATGCTGGTCCTGCTGATCATCTTTATCGTCATCACGCCGATGTTGTCCAAGGGCGTTTCCGTGGACATGGCGAAGACGAGCAACCCCAGCGCGATGGACGCGGCAGACAAGGAAGACGCCGTGTTGATCGCCGTCACCCGAGATGGCAAGACGTTTCTCGGCACCACCCAGATGCAGCCCGCCGACATGCCGCAGAAGGTGAAGGACATGCTCACCAACAAGCTCGACCGTACCGTGTACGTGAAGAGCGACGCCCGTGCCCGCTATGAGCGCGTGGTGGAGGTGGTGGACAACCTTCGCGCCGGCGGTGTCGACCAGCTCGGTCTTCTGACCGAGGAGATCAAGCGCGACCAGCCTGCCGGAGCACCGGCCGGCGGGATGTAATTTTTGAGGCCGGAAGTTCGTTAAGGAGATATTCCCATGTCAATGGCAGTGGGCGGCAATAAAGGCGCAATGGCCGACATCAATATGACGCCGCTGATCGACGTTTTGCTCGTGCTGCTGATCATCTTCATGGTGGTCACGCCGTTGAAGCCGAAGGGGCTCGAGGCGTTGGTGCCGCAGCCTCCGCCGCCGAATCAGCAGCCCACCCAGGCCGATAACCGCACGGTGGTGATCACGATCAACAAAGACAAGAGTATGTTGATTAATACCGAAGCCACCGATGAGAAGGGACTCGGGCCGCGTCTCGAGGAGATCTTCAAGACTCGCGCCGAGCGGGTCGTCTTCATCAAGGGCGACAAGGACCTCGAGTTCCAACATGTAGCCAAGGCCATCGATATCGCGAAGGGCGCGGGCATCGATAAGATCGGCCTGATGACCCCCGACGTCGAAGCCGGGAAGTAGGGAGGCGCTATGAATCGCAAAGCCACCACCATCGCTCTCTTGCTCTCAGTCGTCTTTCTCGCCACCCTCGGCGCAGGCTGCCAGAAGCTCAAGGCGCGCGACCATCTCAACAAGGGCGTCCAGGCGTTCAAGGGCGCCAAGTACGCTGAAGCCATCGAAAACTTCAAGACCGCCGTCGAGCTCGATCCGAACTACCCCGTCGCGCGGTTGTACCTGGCCATGGCCTACATGAACCAGTACATCCCCGGCGCCGAATCGGAAGAGAACCAGGCGATGTCAAAGGCCGCCGAGGAGAACTTCCTCAAGGTGCTCGAGCAGGAGGCCAATAACACCGTCGCTCTCGCCTCGCTTGCCTCGCTCCACTACAACCAGGCGCAGGGCGTCTCCGACCTCGAAGCGAAGTTCAAGAAGCTCGACGAGGCCAAGGAGTGGTACCAGAAGCTCGCCGTCGCCGACCCTCAGAACAAGGAAGCCTTCTACAGCCTTGGTGTCATCGCCTGGGCCAAGGCGTATCCGGTTCGCGGCGCGGCCCGGGTGAAGCTCGGCATGAAGCCCGAAGATCCCGGCCCGATCAAAGATAAGAAGGTGCGCGAGGAGCTTCTTGCGAAGAACTCGGCGCTGATTGAGGACGGCATCAAGAACCTGGAGAAAGCCATCGATATCGACAAGGAATATGACGACGCGATGGCCTACCTGAACCTGCTCCTCCGCGAGCGCGCCGACCTGCAGGAATCGCCCGAGTCGTACAAGAAGGACGTCGAACTGGCGGATAACTGGGTCTCCAAGGCGCTCGAAGTTAAGAAGATCAAGGCCACCCGCCCCGCTACCCAGCAGCCCGGCTAGCAAACCCGTCTGCCTGTCTCCCGTGAGGCCGCTCTCGCTCCTGCGACGGGCGGCCTTTCTCTTTTTCAACAGGGAACTCCTCGCGCACGTTTGGGGTCTATCACGGCAGCGAGAGGAACCACGGCCATCACAACAGGCAGTGCGAACGGCGTGCGCGCGGAGATCAACATGACGCCTCTCATTGACGTCCTGCTCGTCCTCCTGATCATCTGCATGGTGGTCACGCCCCTGAAGCCGAAAGGCCTGGAGACACTGCTGCCGCAGCCGCCACAGGCGCCGGCCGAGGCCGCCGGGCCGGACCGCACCGTTGTGGTCAGCATTGCCCGGGACGGCTCGCTCACCATCAACGCCGAGCCCTCCGCCGAATCGAGTCTCGGCTCGCGCTTGCGTGACATCTTCAAGACGCGCGCGGAACGGGCGGTCTTCATCAAGGCCCATCCGGACCTCGAATTCCAGCACGTCGCCCGCGCCATCGATCTTGCCAAAGGCGCGGGCATCGACCGAATCGGTCTCCTTACCGCCACCGTCGACTCCGGCAAGTAGCCCCGCTGCAAGCCGGATTCCACTGTTCCCGCCGGAAATCCGATACTCTAACAGTAGAGCGTAATGTCAGAGTCGACCGACGTCTCCGCCGCGCCGGCCCCCGCCGTAGTCTTTCCCTCGCTTCCGCCTATCCTCGAGGAACTCTACGCGCGCCTGGAATCACTCGTCCGTCAGGACCGTCCCAGCGAAGATGTCGCCCCGCTCCGCAAAGCCTTCGAGTTCGCGGCCGACAAGCACAAGGGCCAGCTCCGCAAGAGCGGCGAGCCCTACATGATCCATCCGCTCCACGTCGCCATCATCCTCGCCGAGATGCACATGGATCAGGTCTGCCTGCAGACCGGACTCCTGCACGACGTACTCGAAGACACCGGCGCCACGCCCGATGAGCTCCGGAAGCTCTTCGGCGAAGAGGTGGCCCACTGCGTCGACGGCGTTACGAAGCTGACCAAGCTTCATATCTACTCGCGAGAGGAGCGCCAGGCCGAAACCCTCCGCAAGATGCTCCTGGCGATGACGAGCGACATCCGGGTTATTCTCGTTAAGCTCGCCGACCGCCTCCATAACCTCCGCACCCTCGCCAGCCTCCCGCGCGATCGACAGGAGGTCATCGCCCAGGAAACCCTCGAGATCTATGCTCCCATCGCACACCGCCTCGGTATGGGGAAAATCCGTGGCGAACTCGAAGACACCTCCTTCAGCTTCCTCGAGCCCGAGGCGTATAAGGAGATCGTCGAAGACCTCGAGACGCGCCGCCAGGCCAATGAGGAGTACCTGCACTCCATCAAGCAGATCATCGAGGTGGAACTGCAGCGCGAGAATGTGCCCGCGCGCGTGGATGGCCGCGTTAAGCGCGCGTACTCCATTCATCTGAAGATGAAGCGCCAGAAGATCGGCCTGGACCAGGTCTACGACGTCCTCGCCCTGCGCATCATCACCGACTCAGTGAAGAACTGCTATGCCGCCCTCGGCGTCATTCACAACGAGTGGCATCCCATTCCCGGCCGCATCAAGGACTTCATCGCCATCCCGCGCCCGAACCTCTACCAGAGCCTGCACACCTCCGTAGTCGGCCCCAATGGAACCAGCTTCGAAGTGCAGATCCGCACCGAAGAGATGCACCGCCTGGCCGAAGAGGGCATCGCCGCGCACTGGAAATACAAGGAAGGGAAGAAGGGGCCTGCGGACGACGACCACCGCATCGCCTGGCTTCGCCAGCTCGTCGAGTGGCAGCGCGAAATGCGGGACCCTGGCGAGTTCATGTCCACCCTCAAGGTGGACCTCTACCCCGAGGAAGTCTACGCCTTCACCCCCAAGGGCCGCGTCATCGTTCTGCCCCGCGACGCGACGCCCATTGACTTCGCCTACTCGATTCACAGCGACGTGGGCAACACGTGCGTAGGCGCCAAGGTCAACGGCCGCATTGTTCCGCTCAAGTACACGCTCAAGAACGGCGACGTCGTCGAGATTCTCACGCAGCCGGGCCATCTGCCCAGCAAGGATTGGCTCTCGCTCGTCAAGACCTCCCGCGCGCGCAACAAGATCAAGCACGTCATCAACACGACGGAGCGCGAGAAGGCCATCGAGATCGGCGAAAAGTACCTCGACAAGGAAGCCCGCCGCCTGGGCGTGTCACTCAACCGGATCTCCAAGGCGACAATCGAGAGCGTCGCTTCCGAGTACGGCTACAGCAAGATCGAAGATCTTCACGCCGCGCTCGGTTACGGCAAGTTTTCCGCCCGCCAGGTCCTTGGTAAACTCGCGCCGGACCAGGTCTCCGCCGACCCGCCTCCCGAGCCCGTTGCTGCCCCGAAGCCCGCCCCCACGCAGCCGCCCACGGACGGCCTCGGCGACGGCAGCGACCTCGTCATCAAGGTCAAGGGCATTGACGACCTGCTGGTCTACCGCGCCAAGTGCTGCAATCCCATCCGCGGTGAGGCTATCGTCGGCTACGTCACGCGAGGGAAGGGAATTGCGGTGCACTCGCTGAACTGCACGAACGTTCAAAACCTGATGTACGAGGTGGAGCGCAAGATCGATGTGGAGTGGGCCCGCAGCGCCTCCGAACCGTTCCAGGTGAAGATGATCATCTACACCGACGACCGTCCCGGCATGCTGAACCAGCTCACCAGCGTCCTTTTCAACGAGAGCAGCAATATCCGCAGCCTGGAAGCGCGCCCCGACGACCAGCGCAGCGGCGACGGCGCCATCGTCGATATGACCGTCGAGATCCGCGACAAGAAGCAACTGGAGCGCGTTGTCGGCGCTATTCGCCGCATCTCCGGCGTACGCGACATCGAACGAGTTCAATGATCGAGCCCGAGCACATCGCCATCTCCAAGTCGAAGGGCATCAAGATCGACTGGAGTGACGGACACCACAGTGAATACCCGCTGAGCCACCTGCGGGACGAGTGTCCCTGCGCCTCCTGCACCGGGGCGCACGGCACGGAACCGCAGAAGACCAGCTATTCGAAGCCGGACAAGCCGGCCAATCCCTTCCAGATGTATAAGCCGCCCCCGCGCATTCTCTCCGTCGAAGAGGTTGGCAACTACGCCATCCGCATCCACTGGAGCGATGGCCACTCGAGCGGGATCTACTCGTGGGAAGTCTTCCGCCGCATCTGCCCGTGCGAAGCGTGCCGGGCGGCCGCGGCCACGCCCTAACTCTTCGCTTCTCCCGGGGCCCTGCCGGCTGACCGCAGCGTCATCGCCCGGTTGAGTACATCGAACCAAAAGGGCGCTCCCAGCGAAACAGCGAGCATGGTCAGGATCCAGCCGGGAATTCGGGCGGGAATCTGCTCGGCCTCACCTGCCTTCCAGCCGCCCAGCCTCTCCAGGTAGTTCCGCTCCGCCGCAGTCACGGGAGCCGTTCCGCCCTGCGCGCCCTGTCCCGTCCGCTGCTCTGCCGCCGCCACCAGCTTCAGCCGCAGGTCGGTGTCCTTCGCAACCACCTCCGCGATCCGCAGCGTGTCTACGTTCAGCGCGATCGTCACCACCCCCGCCACCGCCAGGGTAATGTACCGCAGCCGCCGCTTGTACCAGCCCGTCACCCGCTGCATCACCTCGTTGAACCAGTTCTCAATCCGCAACTGCGCCTGCTCGAGCGACAACGTGCCATCCTGCAGCACCGCCTTCAAGGACTCTTTCATGTCTCCGTTCGGCAGCCCCTCGATCGCCGCCCGCAGGTCGTCCACGTTTCGTTGTACCGTGTTGCCCGTAATGATGCCGCGCACCGCGGTCGCGAACGTGCCCGAAGGGATGTAGGCCGGCCCCACGGTGACGTTCTCCGTCAACCCCTTGATCAGCGGATGCTGGTAGAACTCCGTCGCGGCCTTCCCCGGCAACATGCACTCCACGGCCTTCTTCAGCGTCCGCGCCCGCAGACGTGCGAGTTGCGCAATCCACTCATTCACTGCCGTACAGATCAGCGACAGCAGCAGGTACACAAACACCAGCGCAATCGCGGTTTCCAGAACCACCGAATTCAGCATCGCCGCATCTCCAAGGGCCGATAGTATATCGTGCTATGCTGCCCGGATGCGCAGACTCCTGCTTCTTGTGCTGGCCGCGCTCCCGCTGTTCGCCGCCGACATCAGCGGGCGGTGGAGCGTCTCTATCGATCTCTCCGCCGGCTCCGGTGACGCCGACTTCGTCTTTGAGCAGCACGGCGAAAAACTGAAGGGAACCTATAGCGGTCTGCTCGGCAAGCGAGAGGTCACGGGCACCGTCAACGGAGACAAAGTGGAGTTTCAGTTCACGGGCGAAGCAAACGGACAGAGCATTACCGCGAAGTTCACGGGAACCGTCACCGCCGCGGACAAGATGAACGGCAAGGCGGTCTACGGAGATCTGGCCGACGGCACTTTTACGGCCCGCAAGCTGAAGTAGACCACCCGGAAAAGCAAAAAGGCCGGACCCGAAGGCCCGGCCTCATAGATTCTCGACGCTCACACGGCTACAGGAGCCGGAAATTCACTTCCACGTTCGCGGAAACCGGCACCGGCCTGCCATCCTTGTACGCCGGCCGGAACCGCCACTTCTGCACAGCCTCAATCGCCTTCTCGTCCAGGCCCAGGCCCAAGGAGCGCAGCACTCGAATGTTCGAGGTCCGGCCCTGCTCGTCGACCACGATCGCCAGCAGCACCGTTCCCTGGAACTTCGCCTTGCGCGCTTCTTCGGAGTATTCGGGCTCGACCTTGAAGATCGGTACCGGCGCCGATACGCCGCCGCCGATCCGGTACACGCCGCCGCCGATTCCGCCGCCTTCGCCGGGCCCGAAGCCGGCGCCGCGTCCGGAGCCCACGCCGCCGCCCGAACCCGAACCGATACCGCCGCCGGAGCCCGTCCCGTTCGACGGCAGCCCAACTTTACCGAACGGATCGCCGTACTGCGCCATCGCTACCGTTGGCGGCTTCACCTCCGGCGGCCCGATCAGTGTCGGCTCCATCATCAGCTTCGCTTCCTGCGGGGTCGTCGTTGGAGGCGTGAACTGGCGGGGCGAGAACTTCGGCGCTTTCCCCTTGCTCGCCGGCAACGGTGAGCGGTCGCCACCGCCGCCGCCGCCGCCCATCGCTTGCTTCTTCGGCTGGATATCAGGTTGCCAGGGCGCAAGGTCCGGAGCAATCAGGGTGACCTTGTCCTTCACCACCTGCTGCACTTGCTTTGACGAGGCCAGGGACACCATCAGAATGATCACGCCAACGTGAACGACGAAGGAGGTCAGTCCAGCACGTCCCGCTCGCTTCGTGTCCACCGACCAGATGTCCTTCACCGCAACCGGCTTCGATGTCACCTCGAGCGGCGGTAACTTTGGCGGGTTGATCGCTTCCTTGATGTTCTGCACCAGAGACACGTACCACGGCGTCGTATTCTCCGCCGCCAGCAGCCGCGACAGGTGCAGGTCCGGGTTTTCAGCCGCAGTCACAGGATCGTAGGGTTGGTGTTGCTCAGCGGACATTTGTGAACCTGATCCTTCTTCCTCACAAAAGGGAGGTCGGCCTCCCCCAGTTCATAGACGTTGCAACCCCCCACGGAGTTGCAATGAGTGGAAGAGCGAACCGATGATTGCCCTTCCGGAAAGTGTAGCACGAACGAGAGACACGAGATAGGGGCTATGGCTTTTCATATCAACGCATTTAACATCCGTACTCCGGGAGATTCTTTACTTCCAAATCTCGTTAAGAATGGCCGCCAGCCGCAGGCCGCCTTTGGCCAAC
This sequence comes from Bryobacteraceae bacterium, assembly GCA_033763935.1. Classification (GTDB taxonomy): domain Bacteria; phylum Acidobacteriota; class Terriglobia; order Bryobacterales; family Bryobacteraceae; genus DALYJJ01. The sequence goes on along the minus strand of JANRJO010000079.1, from coordinate 23,717 downwards.
TGTTTCTCCACGGTCTTTACCGTGCGCCTCTGGTACTCCTCCCCGAGCGGCGCGCCTGCATGCTTCGGCAGCCGGCCGTACGCTACCTTTCGCGATTCCTTCTGTGCCTCCCACGCCCAATCCTCCACCGTGCCCTTGGCCCATCGCCTGCGGTCCCCGGCGCTCGTCTGGCGATCCAATTGGTCGGCTAACGCTATGGAATCCAGCTTGAGCTGGAAAAGAATCCCGCTGTCCCAAACGGCGTGCAGGTTCGTATCCCGATCGAAGAACTTGACCTTGACGTCGTTTCCACCCCGGTCCCGCCGGTCACCGCAATGCAGCGGCTGATGCATGTCCTGCACGAAGTGGACCAAGTACTTCAGGGCCTCCTCGCGCTCCACCCCTGACAGCGCTCCCCCCTTGAGCGCCGCCACCAGTTCGTTCACCTTCCGCACCACACAACCTTCGGGTGGACAAAACGGATCCACCGGCCCCCGCTTCGCGTCGATCGGTATATTCACGTAGTGCCAAGGCCCACTCTCGCGCCGGTCGCGCCGCACATCATCTGCCCACGTAGCGACGGTGGCAAGCGACTGCGACGGCCCCAGAATCTCCGCCACCATCGCCTTCGCCCGTTCGTTCAGGCGCCTCTCGGCCAGCCTAGAAATCGTCTGGTGCCCCTCCGGCCCCCAGCCGAACACACTACCCACGCACAGAAAAAATGTCAGGATTCGCATCGGAAATCTCAGCATGTCACTTTTCAGGCGGTCGCGCTATCGTATGGCAGAATGAACACGCGCGCCCGGCAGTTTGGCCGCTCCACGCTCCGTCTCCTCACGGGCGACATCACCCGCATTCCCGTTGACGCCATTGCCAACGCCGCGAACTCGGCCCTTGCCGGCGGCGTCGGCGTCGACGGCGCCATCCATCGCGCCGCCGGGCCCGGCCTTATGCGCGAGCTGGACGCCGTCCGCCCAGCCGACGGGCTCCCCGCGGGCCAAGCCGTCGCCACCGGCGCCGGCGACCTCCCCGCCAAGTTCGTCTTTCACGCCGTCGGTCCTATCTGGCGCGGCGGCAAGCACGGCGAAGCCGAGGCCCTCGTCTCCTGTTACCTCTCTTGCCTCCGGCTCGCCGAAGAGCGCGCCGCCCGCACCCTCAGCTTTCCCAGTATCAGCACCGGAGCCTATGGGTACCCTGTCGACGAGGCCGCCGCCCTGGCTTTGAACACCGTCGCCGGCTACTTCGAACAGCATCAGGCCGACACCCTCATCGACGAAGTCCTCTTCGTCCTTTTCGATGGGCCTACTTTCTCCGCCTACGCGCGCGCGCTCGATCGGAGAAGCTCTGTAGAATAGGGACAATGCACGTTCTTCAGGCGGGACAGCATCGCTTTCTGATGCTCGAACTCGATCCCGAGTTTATCGGCAACATCGCCAAGCAGGCCGGCTTCGAGTTCAAGATCGATGACACTCGCCGCTCGCTCGTTCTCGAGCTTTCCGCCACCGGCCGCCAGGCCCCCCTGCTGCTCTTTGACGCCTCCGACCCGGGCAACCTTGGCTGGTTTTCCCGGTGCCAGTTTTATGTCGACGGTCGAACCGGCGCGGTCCTGCAAACGCCCATCTCCCTTGCCAATATGCGGGATCGTGACGGCCAACCGCTGCCGCAATCCGTGCGCATTCAAGTCGCCAAAGAGCTTCCCGTCAACTTCCGCCTGCCGGGCAAGCAGCCGGTCACCGAACAGATGGTCTACGCCGTTCTCTACAACCTTCTCAACGCACTCCTCAACATCGGTGTAGGCGTATGCGGAGTGGGGATCGTCAAGCCCCTCGCGGGACGTACCGAAGGCGTAGGCGTGAAGAATTAGTACCGTTCTGGTACGAGTCGGGCTATCAATCGCCGCCGAAAACTGGGATTCTGTTCGTGGCCGGCGGGGATTTCTGGCGTCCCTGTTGAGCCGACAATCTGATCATTGATGAACGAAGGCCGGCACTCGGAGACCGGCCTTCGCTTTTTTCTAGACCGCAGCCGCCTGCTGAATCCCCCGCAGCACGTCTTCCACCTCTTTCCGGTACTCGTTCAGCAGCTCCGGCGTCTCCGCCTCAAACCGCATCACCAGCACCGGCTGCGTATTCGACGCCCGCACCAGCCCCCATCCCTTCTCGAAGATCACTCGCGCCCCGTCTACTTCAACCACCTTCCGGCGCCCGCGAAAGTGCTCTAACACCTGCCGCACGACGTCGAACTTCGCCTCATCCGCGCAATCCATCCGCAGCTCCGGCGTCACCACCATTCCCGGCACGCCTTCCAGTTGCGCCGACAGCGGCTTTCCTGACTTGGACACAATCTCCATCAACCGGCAGGACGCATAGAGCGCATCGTCGTACCCGTAGTACCGGTCCGCGAAGAACATGTGGCCGCTCATCTCGCCGGCCAGCTCCGCGTGCTCCTGCTTCATCTTCGCCTTGATCAATGAGTGGCCGGTCTTGTACATGATCGGCTTCCCGCCCAGCCGCTCCAACTCGTCATACATCACCTGCGAACACTTCACCTCGCCGATGAACGTCGCTCCCGGCTTCCGCGTCAGGATCTCCCGCCCGAAGATCAGCATCAGCATGTCGCCCCACACCACTTTCCCTTTTTCGTCGATGGCCCCGATGCGGTCCGCGTCGCCGTCGAATGCGAGCCCCAGATCGGCCTTGTGCTCCGCCACCGCCTTCTTCAGCGCCACCAGGTTTTCTTCTACCGTCGGGTCCGGATGGTGATTCGGGAACCGCCCGTCCATGTCGAAGTACAACTTCACCGCGTCCACATTGAGCTTCGCGAGCAGCCGTTCCATCACCGGCCCCGCCACGCCGTTGCCGCCGTCCGCCACCACCTTAATGCGCCGCTCAAACACGAACTGCTGCGCAATCTCCTCCACGTAGGGCGTCGCCGCGTCATACTCGCGAAGCGAACCCGAGCCGGTCTCGAATTCGCCGCTCTGGAGAATGCGCAGAACCTCCTGGATCTGCTGCCCGTGAATGGTCGAAGCCCCGCACACCGTCTTGAAGCCGTTGTACTCGGCCGGGTTGTGGCTGCCCGTGATCATCACGCCGCCCGCCGCACCCAAATGCCGCACCGCGTAGTAGAGCAGCGGAGTCGGCACTACACCGATATCTGTCACCGCGCACCCGGCCGCCTGCAGCCCTGCCGCAAGCGCGTCTCGCAGCCGCGGCGAACTCAATCGCGTGTCCCGTCCCAGGCAGACGTTCGGACCGCCGTTGCGCCGCAGGTAGGTTCCCATGGCCTGCCCCAGCCCGCGCACGCCGTCGCTCAACAACTCCTCGTCCGCGATCCCTCGAATGTCGTATTCACGAAATATGGTCGGCTTCAACATATCTCCCTAGACGCTACCACGCACGCTCTCGCCCGCGTTGCGAGAGAATCGGTGAGACATGGCGAACCTTCATCCTCTTGCCGGCCGTCCCGCCCCTGCTGAAACCCTCATCGACACGGCCCGCCTGCTCAAGGACTACTACGACCTCACCCCCGACCCCGCCAACCCCGGTCAGCGCGTCGCCTTCGGCACCAGCGGCCACCGCGGCACATCCTCCGACGGCTCCTTCACCGAAGCGCACATCGCCGCCATCACCCAGGCCATCTGCGAATACCGCGCCGCGCAAGGCATCGCCGGTCCCCTCCTCATGGGTATGGACACCCATGCGCTGTCCGCTCCCGCTCAGCAGACCGCGCTTGAGGTCCTCGCCGCCAACCACGTTCACGTCTCGATTCAGAAGGACGGCGGCGTCACCCCTACCCCCGTCATTTCCCGCGCCATCCTCGCGTACAATCGCTCGCAATCCACCGGCCGCTTCGCTGACGGCATCGTCGTCACGCCCTCCCACAATCCTCCGTCCGACGGCGGCTTCAAGTACAACGAAGCTCACGGGGGTCCAGCCGACACCGCCGTCACGCAGTGGATCGAGAACCGCGCCAACGAACTGCTCCGCGGCCGAAACCGTGACGTCAAACGTGTTCCGTATGCTCAAGCCCTTTCCGCCGGCACCACCAACGCCACCGACTTCATCACCCCCTACGTCGACGATCTCGCCGCCGTCATCGATCTCGAAGCCGTCCGTGCCTCCGGCCTCCGCCTCGCCGTCGATCCCCTCGGCGGCGCCTCCCTCCCCTACTGGGCCCCCATCGCCGACCGCTACAAACTCAACCTCACCGTGGTCAACAACCGCGTCGACCCCTCCTTCTCCTTCATGACCCTCGACCATGACGGCAAGATCCGCATGGATTGCTCCAGCCCCTACGCCATGGCCAACCTTCTCCGCCTGAAGGACGACTACGACCTCGCCTTCGGCAATGACCCCGACTCCGACCGCCACGGCATCGTCACTCCGGACGGTCTCATGAACCCCAACCACTACCTCGCGGTCGCCATCTGGTATCTCTTCACCCACCGCTCGCAATGGCCGGCCAAGGCCGCCGCCGGCAAGACGCTCGTCTCCTCGTCCATCATCGATCGTGTTGTCGCCGATCTCGGCCGCACCCTCGCCGAGGTCCCCGTCGGCTTCAAATGGTTCGTCCCCGGCCTCCTCGACGGCAGCTACGGCTTCGGCGGGGAAGAGAGCGCCGGCGCCAGCTTCCTCCGTACCGACGGAACGGTCTGGACCACCGACAAGGACGGAATCATCCTCGATCTGCTCGCCGCCGAAATTACCGCCCGCACCGGCAAGACCCCCTCGCAGCACTTCAACGACCTCGCCGCCCGCTTCGGCCGCCCCTACTACCGCCGCATCGACCGCCCCGCCTCCCCCGAGGTCAAAGACAAACTCAAGAAGCTGTCCCCGGAGGCTGTCCGCGCGGCTACTCTCGCCGGCGAACCCATCGAGCGCAAACTCACCGCCGCCCCCGCTAACAACGCTTCTATCGGCGGCCTGAAAGTGGTTACCGCCAACGGCTGGTTCGCCGCCCGGCCCTCCGGCACCGAGAACATCTATAAGGTGTACGCCGAAAGCTTCAAGGGCGAGGACCACCTCGAAGCCATTCTCAGCGAAGCGGGCGAAATCGTCGCCGCGGCGGCCGCGTGATGACGCCCGCCCCGGTTAAGCCCCCGATTCCGCTCTCGGTCCTCGAACAGATCGACATTCGCGTTGGGACGATCCTCTCGGTCGCCGAGGTGCCAGGCTCCGACAAACTCATGCAGCTCCGCGTGTCCTTCGGGGACCACGAGCGCACGATCCTCGCCGGCATCCGGCAGGAGCGATCCAACCCGCAGGAGATCGTAGGCCGCCAGGCGTTGTTCGTGGTTAACCTGGAACCGCGGAGAATGCGAGGTGTTGTGAGTGAAGGGATGCTGTTCGATATCGGCTACAGCGACGGCATCAAACCGGTGCTTTCCGTCCCGGAGGCGCCGGTGCCCGACGGCGCCCGCGCTTCCTGATGGTTGCCGGTGGGTTTGCCGGCCGTTACTCGTACCGCAGCGTCACCATCGGATCGACGGACGCCGCGCGTAGGGCGGGCGCCACGCTTGACCCCACCGCCACCGCCGCGAGCAGCAGGCAGACCGCGCCCAAGGTCAGCGGATCGAGCGCCGGGATGCCGAACACCAGTGTCTCGAGCACTTTCTTCAATGACGCCGCCGCCGCCAGCCCGATGGCCACCCCCAACCCCGTCAGTACCAGCGCCTGCCGCAGCACCATCCACAAGATCTGCTCGCGCTGCGCTCCCAGCGCCATCCGCAGCGCCATTTCGTGCCGCCGCTGCGCCGTGGTGTACGACATCACGCCGAAGATTCCGATCGCCGCCAACAGCAGTGCGGCGGCTGCGAAGGCCATCAGCAGACCCGCCTGTAACCGCGGCTGTGCGACCGTAGCTGCTACCGCCTCCTCCATCGTCCGCACCCGCTCCACCACCACGTTCTTGTTCAGCGCCGACGCCTCCCGACGTATGGCAGCCGCCAGCCCGGAGGTTTCGCCGCTGCCCCTTACCACAAGATCCGCCGACCGCCACGCCTGCTGCCAGTAGGGAATGTAAATCTCCGGCCGCGCTTCTCTGCTCAGCCCCTGGCTTCGAACGTCCCGCACCACGCCCACCACCGGCCGCCAACGGATCTCGGACTTCCCCGGAATCAGGTCCAGCCGTTCGCGATTGCCGAATGCGATCCGCCGCCCCACAGGATCCTCGCCGCGCCAGTATTGCCGCGCTGCCGCCTCGTTCACCAGCACCACGTACGGCGCTTCGCGATGATCCGCTTCCGTGAACAGCCGGCCCGCCTGCAGGGGAATTCCCAGCGCTTCGAAAAACCCCGGCGTTACGCCGTAGATCGCCGCCGTGGGAAAGTTGCTCGAATCCAGCGGCGGGCGGCCCTCAATCTGGAATGTGCCGGTGACTCCGATCTGGTCGCTCATCGGCGCCGTGCTCGCACCGCCCGCGCCCGCCACCCCGGGCAGCGCGCGCACGCTCTGCATCAACCCTTGGAAAAATGCCTGCTGCCGGTTCTCCGGCCCGAATACGCTGCTCGACATGTCGAGCGTCACGATCAGCGAATTCTCCGCCGAGAATCCCGGCTGCACCGCCGTCAGTTTCAGGAAACTACGCAGCAGAAGTCCCGCTCCCGCCAGCAGCAACAGCGCCATCGCCACTTCCGCCACCACCAGGGCATGGCGCAATCCCTGGCTGCCCTCGCCGGCGCCGGAGGTCCGTCCGCCTTCCCGCAGCACCGTCGACAGCTTGACCCGTCGAGCCTCGAGCGCCGGAGCCAGGCCGAACAAGACTCCGCAGGCCACCGCCAGTCCGAACGCCGCCGCCAGCACCGTTGCATCGGGGCGAATCAGTTCGGCTCGCGGCAGCAGCCCGATGGGCGCGGCGCTCATCGCCCGCAACGCCACCCACGCTCCCGCCGCGCCGACGGCCCCCGCCACAACGGAGAGCAGCACACTCTCCGTCAACAGTTGCCGCACCAACCGCCCCGCCTCGGCGCCGAGGGCGCTGCGAATCGCCATCTCCTTCCGCCGTCCCGCGCCGCGCGACAGCATGAGGTTCGCGGCGTGTACGCAGCCGATCAACAGCACGAAGCCCACGGCTCCCAGCAGCGTCAGTAGGGGCGTCCGCAGGTGCCCCAATAACTCCTCTTTCAGCGGCGACACCACCACCTCCGGCCTCACTTGCCCCGGATACTGCCGCGCCAGCCGCGCCGCAATCGTTGACATCTCCGCCTGCGCCTGCTCAATCGACACGCCCGGCTTCAGCCGCGCCATCACCTCCAACACGCGCGAACCCGCCCACCGATCCCCGTGGTTCGGCGGTGGCACCGGCAGCGACGATCCGCACAGCCAGATGTCCGTCTGCCCAGGAAACTGGAACCCCGGCGGCATCACGCCGATGATCGTCGCGTTCACCAACCCCAGGTTGTCGAACGTCAGCGTCTGCCCGATGACGTTGCGCTCGCCCCCGTATCGGCTGCGCCAGTACCCGTCGCTGAGGATGACGGTCAGCACTTTCTCGTCTGTGTCGTCCTCCTTGCCGAATCCTCTTCCCAGTTGCGGCGCGACGCCCAGCATGGGGAACAACTCCGAACTCACCACTGCTGAGGCGATCCGCTCGTTGCCCTCCGGCCGCCGCACATTGAAGGACCGCGTACCGCTCCACAATGGAGAATAGGACATCAAATCGAACACGGTGTTCTGCGCGCGCCAGTCGGAATAGTTCGCCAACGCCACATGGGACTTCTCGACGCCCTTCGCCACGTCGCGCTCGAACAGCATCACGACCCGATCGATGTGCGGGTACGGCAGCGGCTGCAGCAGCACCGTGTTCACAACGCTGAACATGGTGGTGCTGGCGCCGATGCCGAGCGCAATCGTCAGGCAAACCGACAGGGTGAACAGAGGATCCCGCCACAGTAGCCGCACTGCCAGTGTGACGTCGCGCACGAACTCCTCGGCAAGGCTGAGCCGACCTTCAACGGCGCTGGCGCTACCGCTGCTCGCTTGCGTCTGCACTCGTGCAGGTGCCGGGGCGCTCATATCAGGCTCGGGACGGCCCTCATTTCGTAAGATTCGTACGGTCGCGTCGAAATTTGCGACACAAACTACCGCACGAGCGCTGAAAATTTTCATCTATTATGTCAGCCGCTCGCCGATATTGCAAGAACTGGAGCCCCTTTAAACAACACGCGATCCTCTCGCTCTCCCCTGCTACAATCCGAGCAGTAATGGAGATCCCTAACCCGCTAGTCGAAACGTCTTATCCCATCGCCTTCGATGGAATATCCGCCCACCACGTGGAGCCCGCCATTCATCAGTTGATCGAGCGTTCGCGTCTCCGCCTCCGTGAGATCGCCTCGTCAACTGCCCCCCGAACCTACGCGAACACGATGCAGGCGCTCGACACCATGACTGAGCCGCTCGACATCGCCCTCGGCCTCGCGCGCCACCTCGAGGCCGTCTGTTCCTCCAAGGAAATGCGTGCAGCGCTCAACGCCGTCGAAGGGCCTGCCAGCGCCTTCTACTCGAGCATCCCGCTCGACCCCGAACTCTGGAACGCCGTTAAGACCTACGCCGCCACCGCGGACGCCCAGACGCTTTCGGGGGCCCGCAAACGCTATCTCGAGAAAACCATCGACGGCTTTCGCCGCCACGGAGCGGAGTTGGACCCCGAAGGCAAACGCCGCCTTGAGGAAATCGACGTCGAACTCACCAAGCTCACCACGAAATTCAGCGAAAATGTTCTGGACGCCACCAACGCCTTCGACCTGGTGCTCACCACCGAGGACGCCCTAGCTGGATTGCCCGAATCCGCGCGAGAAGCAGCCCGCGATAACGCGAAGTCCAAGGGCGTCGAGGGCTGGCGCTTCACGCTGCAGGCGCCGAGCTACATCGCGGTGATGACGTATCTGGACGACGCCCTGGTCCGCCGGGATGTCTGGCGCGCGTACAATACACGCGCCGCTGCCGGCGTTCACGACAACGTCCCGCTGATTCTGCGCGTCCTCGAATTGCGAAGTGAGAAGGCCGCGCTCCTCGGCTACCGCGATTTCGCCGACTTCGTCCTGGAGGAGCGGATGGCCAAGAGCGGCGCCCGCGCCGAGGAGTTCGTCGAGGACCTGCGCCGCCGCACGGAGGCGAGTTTCCACAGCGAACAGGCATCGCTTCTTGCCTTCCGCCGTTCCCTTGAGGGCCCTGGCGCCGGGCCCCTCGAACCCTGGGACGTCGGCTATTACGCGGAGAAGCAGCGCAAGGCTCTCTACGACTTCGACGAGGAGGAGTTGCGGCCCTACTTCCCGATGGAGCGCGTCGTCGAGGGGCTCTTCGAACTCGTTCACCGCGTCTTCGGCGTGCGCGTCGCCGCGCGCCCCGGTGTCGCCGGGTGGCATCCCACCGCCCTGTTCTATGAGGTCACGGACGCGCGCGGCCAACTCCTCGGTGGATTCTACGCCGACTGGTTCCCCCGCGAAACCAAGCGCGGCGGTGCCTGGATGGATGCCTTCCTCACTGGGGGTCCCCGCGACGGGGGTTTCGACCCGCACCTCGGCGCTATTTGCGGCAACCTCACCCCGCCGGTCAGCGGCAAGCCGTCGCTCCTGACTCACAACGAGGTGGAGACCATCTTTCACGAGTTCGGCCACCTGCTTCACCTGCTGCTCAGCCGCGTTGAAGTACGCAGCCTGGCCGGCACGAATGTCCCCTGGGACTTCGTCGAACTGCCGTCACAGATCATGGAGAACTGGTGCTGGGAGCGCGAAAGCCTCAACCTCTTCGCGCGCCACTACCAGACCGGCGCACCGCTGCCCGAGGATCTTTTCGAGAAGATGCGCCGCGCCCGTACCTATCGCGCCGCGAGCGGACAGATGCGCCAGCTCAGCTTCGCCGCCCTCGACCTTGCCCTGCACCGCCGTTACGATCCCGCCTCGGACGGCCCCCTGCTCCCCTTCAGCCGGTCGGTCATGCAGCCGTACCAGCCTACCGTTCTACCGGACGACTACGCGATGATCGCGTCCTTTACCCACCTGTTCTCGAGCCCCGTCGCCTACGCCGCTGGTTATTACTCCTACAAGTGGTCGGAAGTTCTCGATGCCGACGCGTTCACCCGCTTCCTTCAGGAGGGCATTTTCTCCGAGACCGTTGGCCATGAGTTCCGCGACAAAATCCTGGCGCGCGGCGACAGCGACGATCCCGCTCGCCTCTACCGGGACTTCATGGGACGCGACCCCGACCTCAACGCGTTGCTGGTCCGTTCGGGCCTGGCGGGCTAAAGGGAAGCACGCCAGGTTCCAAGACGTTTTTGCGGTTGCCTTTTTCCCTACAAAGGCGTCGAATAGAACGTGGAGAGTGAGTGGCCTGTGTCTCTGCCACCCTTCCGGCAGCTAGCGATGAGTGCGTCCCGTCCGTTCCGCGTATTCGTTGTGGAAGACAATCCGGGCGACGTGTTTCTGATCCGGGAAGCCCTGCGCGGCAAGAACCTCCACTTCGAACTGGAACACTTTGAAGATGGCGAGGAGGCGTGGCGGGCGCTCTCCGAGCAGGGAGGCAGCGCTCCGGATGTCATCCTCCTCGATCTCAATGTGCCCAAGACCGAGGGCAGCACACTGCTCAGCCGCATTCGCGCCCTACCCGGCTTTGGTGAAACTCCCATCGCCATTCTGACTTCCTCTCAGTCGCCAGCCGACGAGCGCGCGGCCGTCGCCTTGGGCGCCAATCGCTTCATCCGTAAGGCATCCTTCCTGGACGAGTTCCTCGCTGAAGTTGGCAGCGCGGTCTCCGAAATGCTCGGACCTCAGCGCTAACCGACTCCGCTCGAAATCCCGGCGCTCCATCCCGCGTCTCTCCGCCAAGGAGCTTGAATGAATATCCGCCTTCGCCCCCTCCGAGAGCAATCCGTTGTCCTGCTAGGTGCTTCCAGCGGCATTGGCCGGGAGACCGCCCTCCAGTTCGCCCGCCGCGGCGCTCGCGTCCTCGTCGCCGCCCGGAGCGCCACCAACCTCGAATCGCTGGTACGGGAAATCCGCTCCCGCGGCGGCGTTGCCGTGGCCGCGCCTTGCGATGCGTCCCGCTTCGACGAAGTCCAACGCCTCGCCCAGACCGCACTCTCCGAGTTCGGCGCCTTCGACACGTGGGTGAACCTTGCCGCTGTCTCCCTCTACGCCCGCTTTGAGGACACGACGCCGGAAGAGTTCCGCCGCATCATGGAGGTCAACCTGATGGGCCAGGTGCACGGCGCACAGGCCGCCTTGCCGCACCTCAAAAACCGTGGCGGGGCGCTCATCTTCGTCAGTTCCGTAGAAGCCCGGCGGGCACTGCCCTACCAGTCCGCCTACGCTGCCTCCAAGCACGCCATCAAGGGCATGGTGGAAGCGCTCCGCATGGAACTCGAATACGACCGCCATCCGGTCTCCGTGACCGAGATCCTGCCCGCCTCCATCGATACGCCCTTCTTCAATCAGGCCCGCTCGAAGCTCGGCGTCGAAGCGCGGGGCGTCCCCCCGGTTTATCCGCCGTCCGCCGTCGCCCGCGCCATCCTCTACGCCGCCGCGCATCCTGTCCGCGAAATCCCCGTCGGCAGCGCCGCGCGCGCCATCATTACCGGCGAGAAACTCTCGCCCGCGCTCATGGACCGGCTTCTCCGCCCCACCTTCGAAAGCCAGCGCACAGACCGTCCCGCGCCTACCCGCGACAATCTCTTCGAACCGAATGAGTCCATCGACACCACCACGGGTACGCAGGGCCATCGTCCCTTCAGCGCCTACACCTGGCTGAAAACGAATCCCACGGTAGCGGGCGCCATCGCCATGGGCCTGCTCGGCGCCGTCGCCGCCTCGGCCGTCAATCGCGCCCGCTCCTCAAGGGAGCGCCCCGCCGGCGGCCGAAACCCCGCGTGGTAGTGTTATCTGTATGCCGGAAGTCGCGCGCACCGTTACCAGCGCGCGCAACCCTCTCCTCAAGGACATTCGCCGCGCCGCCTTCCGTGGCGCGCTCACTGACGACGGCTTCGCCATCGCCGAGACCTTCCATCTCCTCGAAGAAGCCCTCCGCTCGGACTGCGAAATCAAGCTCGTCCTCGCCGCCGAATCCGTTCACTCCACCGTCGAAGCCCACGTCCGCGGCCTCGCCCGCCTCAAGGTCCTCGTTCTCGCCGACTCCGTCTTCAACGCCCTCTCCACTACCGAGTCCAGTCAGGGCGTGTTAGCCCTCGTGCGCCCGCCCGCATGGACCCTCGACCAACTCTTCCGCGGCCAGTCCCTCGTCGCCGTCCTCGACGGCATCCAGGACCCCGGTAACGCCGGTGCCATTGTCCGCGCCGCTGAAGCCTTCGGCGCCACGGGCCTCTTCTTCGTTAAGGGCACCGTCAACCCGTGGAACCCCAAAACGCTTCGCGCCTCCGCTGGCTCCCTGTTCCGTATGCCCATCTCCGCCGGCCTCGGCGGCGACCTCGTTCGCACCGCCCTCGAACAACGCCGCATCGATGTCTACGCCGCCATGCCCGGCGATCACCCCCGCCCCCTCGCCGATCTCGACCTCACCCGCCGCTGCGCCTTCCTCATCGGCAACGAAGGCCGCGGCCTCAGCGAACTGCTTCGTCGCGGAGCCACGGACATCCGCATCCCCACCCGCTCCGTCGAGTCCCTCAACGCCGCTATGGCCGCCGGCATCCTGCTCTACGAAGCCGCTCGCCAGCGCCTCCTACGCCCCTGATGAGCCTCTTCGAAGTCCCGGAACCCACCGACGCCTCGCGCCCCCTCGCCGAGCGCATGCGCCCCGAGTCCCTCGACGAATACATCGGCCAGGAGCACATCCTCGGACCCGCCAAGCCGCTCCGCCGCCAGATCGAATCGGACCGCCTCAGCTCCCTCATCTTCTGGGGACCCCCCGGCGTCGGCAAGACCACGCTCGCGCGCCTCATCTCCCGCCTCACTCAGGCCGATTTCATTCCCTTCAGCGCAGTCCTCAGCGGCATCAAGGAAATTAAGGCCGTGATGGCCGACGCCGAGCGCGCCCGCCGCCTTGGCCGCCGCACCGTCCTCTTCATCGATGAAATCCACCGCTTCAACAAGGCCCAGCAGGACGCCTTCCTCCCCTACGTCGAACGCGGCGATATCATCCTCATCGGCGCCACCACGGAGAACCCGTCCTTCGAAGTCATAGCAGCTCTGCTCTCCCGTGCCCGCGTCTACGCCCTCCGCGCCCTCACCGTCCCTGAAATCGTCGCCATGCTCCGGCGCGCCCTCGCCGACGAAATCCGCGGCCTGGGCCACCTCCACCTCGCCGTCGAGGAGGATCTCCTCGAACAACTCGCCATCTACTCGAACGGCGACGGCCGCGCCGCCTACAATCTGCTCGAACTTGCCGCCGCCGCCGCCAAAGAGGGAAGCATCACCCGCGAAACCGTCGAGGACGCGCTCCAGCGCAAAACTCTCCTCTACGACAAGAGCGGCGAAGAGCACTTCAACCTCATCTCTGCTCTTCACAAATCCGTACGCTCCAGCGATCCCGACGCCGCGCTCTACTGGCTTGCCCGCATGCTCGAGGCCGGAGAGGACCGCCTCTACCTCGCCCGCCGCCTCGTCCGCATGGCCATCGAAGACATTGGTCTCGCCGACCCCCGCGCCGTCGAACAGGCCATCGCCTGTCAGCAAACGGTCCACTTCCTCGGCATCCCCGAAGGCGACCAGGCCCTGGCCCAGGCCGCCCTTTACCTCGCCGTCGCCCCTAAATCCGACGCCGCCTACCGCGCACTCAACGCCGCCCGCGACGAAGTCCGCAGCGGCGTTGCCGAGCCCGTCCCCCTACACCTCCGCAACGCGCCCACCCGCGCCATGAAGCAATGGGGCTACGGCAAGGGCTACCAGCACGCCCATGAGTTCGAGGACGCCGTCACCGGCATGGAGTGCTTGCCTCCCTCCCTCGTCGGACGCCGCTTTTATGAGCCCACCGGCCGCGGCATCGAGAAACGCATCGCCGAGCGCCTCGAGGAACTCCGCAAACGCCGCCAGCCCCCCGGCTAGGCCCACTTCTTCGTTCCTGACATTACGCTTCTATAAGATCGGGGTAAGCTGATTGTGACGCTCCAGCTGCTTCAACCAGAGAATGGCCTACTCGATCGACATGAGGAAGTCTGCGCGCCGGCATCTTCGCGCCGCGGAAGTTCTTTACAAGCAAAGCACGGTTGGCGATCAGCCCGGCTGCAAAACAGTGGCTGGCTATCTATTCGGGATCGCCGGTGAGCTTGCCGTGAAGGAGCTAATGCGTGAGAGCGGAGTCCGCCCGTTCGCCGATGCGCAACGCAGCGACGATCCTTTCTATGCGCACTTCCCCCAGCTGAAGAGACTTCTCGCTACGGCGGCCGGCCGTCGCGCCGGTGAGCTTAGGCGCATCGCGGATGATCCCCGACTGTTCGCCAACTGGGACGTCGCCATGCGCTACGCCCCGAGTACCGACATTCGAGAGGCATGGATTGATGCCTGGAGATCCTCGGCCAGGGAACTGATCGAGCGGATGGACACCGTATGAGCAGACCAACGAGGATCTTTTTCGACGAGTCTCTGCCAGCACTCGCTAGGGCGATAGTCAAGGAGTTGGGCAAGCATTGTCTAGAGGGGGGCTTAGTGGTCCGCGACACGAGCGGCAGGCTGCTCTTTGTTGCCAATGAGGATCCGTTGCCGCACGTAGAACGCATTCGCGTTGAGGAGAAGCTGGCCAGCGTTCTGGGCCCCTATGCTCGTCCCGACGGCGTCCTTACATTTCGCGGTGATCTCGGTGTTCAGCGACTGCTCCAGGATCCCGGCATCCTTACCGTTACCGTCGAAGGCGACCCCGTTTGCCTACTGGACCGGCGCATCGTCGGTTCCGCTTGGCTCGAGGCCCCGCGAGAACATCCGGCGCAGCCCCCGCGCCTGGTGTTCGCCAGCATGAAGGGAGGCGTAGGCAGGTCCACCGCCCTTGCCCTGACCGCATCTGACTTGGCTCGCCGTAACCAGAACGTGCTCATCGTTGACCTTGACCTGGAGGCTCCGGGTATTGGCGGGATGCTGCTTGATGACGAACGGGCGCCTCGGTTCGGGACGATTGATTACCTGCTTGAAAATGGATTGCGTCCTATCTCGGACGAGGATCTCGGAGATTTCCTTGCCACGAGCGCATTGACGACAGCCGGGTCTGGACGTGTGGACATCGTGCCGGCCTTGGGTCGCAGCGGCCTTCATCACCCTGAAAACACTCTTGGGAAGGTTGCGCGGGCGATGATCGAAGACATCGAACCGCAGGGAGGCCCGGTCACACTGGCCTCTCAGATGGAGCAGATGATCGCTCAGTTTGTACGTCTCAGCACCTATGATGCCGTCTTGATTGATAGCCGGGCTGGCTGGTCCGAGGTTGCCGCGCCGGCGATCCTCAGTCTGGGGGCGGCGGTGCTGTTCTTTGGTACGGCCCAGCAGCAGACGGTTCGCGGGTATGCTAGCTTGTTCGCCGCGCTCAAACCTCTCGCCCTCCGCGCACGCCTCAATCAAGCCCCTGCAGGGTGGCGCTTCCTGTTCAAGGCCGTGCTCGCAAAAGCAGCGGGGACTGACGACAGGGCGGCCTGGTACCGGGATGAAATGTATGGAATCTTTGCTGAGAATCTCTATGATGAGGACGACCCGAATCAGTTGGACGATCGCTTCACCTTCGGGATCGACGAGTCTAACGCACCTCACTGGCCGCTCGTTATACCATTCGACGCCGCCTTCGCCGATTTTGATCCCGTCCGCACACCCACTCTCCTCTCTGCGCCCTTCTACGAGCACTCCTATCGCCCTTTCTTGAACGGCATTGACACCCTCCTCGCGTCGACGAAGGACAACCAGGAGAGAACGGAGAACGAGTCGTGAGCCCTGTCCTCGCCGACCCAGCCCCCGTTCGCGCCGCGATGGCGGCTCTCGAGATGTCTTCACGGGTCGAACCGAACGAGAAGATTGACCTTGATCGCGTCTTCTTTCCCCACAGCCACCGCAATGTCCTGGACGCTAGGCGCCAGTTGGTGGTTGGTAATCGGGGGATGGGTAAGAGTTTCTGGACCCATGCTCTCACCAACCGCGAGGTTCGCGACCGGCTCGCCTCCACCTATGGCTTTCCGGCCTTGGCGACTACCGATGTGGTCATCGGTTTTAATGGGTCCGAGAAGGCCAGCCCGCAAACTCCCACGATCGATGAAGTGCAAGCTGCTGATCGAACCGGGTCGGACCCGGGCTTGATCTGGCGCGCCTCGATCCTACGTGCCGTCCGCTCGCTTTCGCAGACCCCCACGAGTTGGATGCAGAGTGTTGAGGAATTGCTGCGCAATCCCGCTACGTACGCGGCTGAACTTTCGAAGATCGACGACCTTCATGAATCCCAGGGCCGTCACCTCCTTGTCGTGTTCGACGCCCTGGATCGGCTGGCCCTCGACTGGGCGCTGATCCGAAAGCTGACCAAGGGTCTGTTGCTGACCGTCCTCGGATTGCAGTCGTTTTCGAGGATTCGCGCCAAGGTGTTCATGCGGGCCGACCAGTTCGCTGACCCCGAACTGTTTCGGTTTCCCGACGGCTCCAAGCTTCGCAATGATCGCGTCGATCTCACTTGGCAACCTCACGAACTCTACGGGCTTTTGCTCTTCGAGTTACTTCGGCAAGACACCAGCGCGACCGCCCTCCGGGGGATCGCCCGGGAGTTGGATGCGGAAGCGGCTTTGCCTGTGATGGGAAGCGCTCGCCTAAACCCGCAGAAGCAGGAGAGCCTGATTAGCGGTATCGCCGGAGAGTTCATGGGAAAGGGCGCAAAGAGGGGGCGTGTCTACTCGTGGGTACCGCTGCATTTGGGTGACGCCGCGAAGAACTGCTCTCCCCGCACTTTTCTGACGGCCTGGAAGACCGCCGCCGCTCACGATCCCGCTCCCGCTATACTCGTCGTCGACCATCTTGGTCTCAACGAGGGAGTAAGGCAGGCCTCTAGCACGAGACTTGCCGAACTGCGTGAAGACTACCCATGGATTGGCTTGGCGTTGGAGCCTCTGCGCCGCCAGTTCGTTCCCATCGAGAAACTCGAATTGTTTGAGCTGTGGCAATCCCGGAGGGTCACGCAGCGGATTCTCGAGAACGCCACCAGGGAGCAATGGCTCCCGCCGATCGGCATCGTGATCGAGGACACTCCCGAAGCTCTCTTGAGGACAATGACCAGCATCGCCGTCATGGAAGAGCGGGCGAACGGCAAGATCAATGTACCGGATATCTTCCGGGTGGAAGCCGGAATCCTAAGAAAGGGCGGCGTTGCCGTTCCCCGCAGGGCTTGATCTCTCGCCCCCCGACCCTACTTCCGAGCCGTTACCGTAATCTCAATCCGCGCCGGCCCCACCAGCTTCGCCACGCCCACCGTTGTCCGCGCCGGCCGCGGCTCCTTGAAATACGTCATGTATACGGAGTTCATGCGCTGGAACAACTCCATGTCCGTCAGGTAAACCTGCACCGACACCACGTCTTCAAATCCCATCCCCGCCTCTTTGAGAATGACGCCCACGTTCTCCAGGGTCTGCTTGACCTCCGCCTCGAACTCCTCCGGCAGTTTCCCCGCCGCATCGCGGCCCAGTTGCCCTGCCGCGTACAGCGTCCCATCCACCAGAATCCCGGGACTGTACGGACCGGCCGGGTTCGACCCCTTCGGCCGGATCACCTTCTTCTCGGCCGACAACGGCGCCGCCGCCGCCGCGACCATCAACAGGAAAACCACTAAGCGCTGGTACATAACGGTCATAATACCCGCGAACCCCTTACCGAAGTTGTCCCCTTAGTACGTAAGTCCTTTTGCCGAATTGAGACCTTAGCACTATTGTTCCGCCCCCGCCCTCACCGCATGCTTATTCTAAGGGAGCCATACTGATTCCATGATGTTCTTCGAGAGTGTCGCCGAGGCAAAAGCCGACTTCGAACGCCGCGGTTCAGAGCGTTATCCCATTGAACGCGAAGTGCGCTATCGCATCATCGGTAAAAAGGCCGCCGATGAATCCGGCGCCGGCACCACCGTGAATATCAGCAGCGGCGGCGTCCTGTTCACCACCGATAAACTGCTGCTGCCGGGTAAACGCATTGAGATGGCCATCAGTTGGCCCGCGCAACTCAACGACAAGTGCCCCCTAAAGCTGGTCGCTCAGGGCCGCATCGTTCGCTATGAGCAGGGCCTCGCCGCCATATCCATTCAGAAGTACGAGTTCCGGACCATGGGCGCGGCCGGCCTCACCATCTAGGCCGCTGTCTCAGTCGCTAACGACGCCTCCGCCACCTCGCGAGCCTGCCGCTTCTCCCGCTCCCGCCGCCACCTCTGGCATCCCCGGCGCACCACCTGTGCCGCACTATGAGGGACAAACGGTAGTGGAAGCGTATCGTATCCACCGGCTAGCAATACTTCAGCCAGCAGGAAGCCATCCGCTTGGTGAGTGGCCACCACCACCAGGGGTGGGTCGGCGCAATGCCCCACGGAGGCCAGCAGCGTCCGCCAGTCGCCACACCGGACCCGAGACGTCGCCACCACCACCGCAATCTCGTGGAGCCGCATAAGGCTAATCGCCTCCGTCTCCGTCTCCACTTGCCACAACCGGTAACCCAACTGTCCAAGCACCGGAGCCAGTTCGACGTAGTCTTCCTGAACTCCAACGAGAATCACCGTCTCCGACGGCAATCGCACTTCGAACGACATCGAGACACTCCAACCGCATGATCCCCCTGTGCCGCGGGATCAATTCGGCTTAAGGTAATGGGTAAAATCAGTATAATCCACTACCCCTGATCTGGAGCCATTTTCTTCCAAATTTTTCGCGACAAATCTATACTTTGCCTATGTTTACAAGCGTAGTCGTCGCGTCAAACAGTGGCAGCGATTACATTCTTGTACCCCCGGAAAAATTGGCTAGCCCCCACCTTTGCGGTAACCTTAGCCCCCGCTTCCCGCACCAATAGCCATGAGACCGCTCCCGTGACGGCTATCCTCGCTCTGCCGCTCCTGCTCCTTCTCGCCACCGCACCCCTGCGGGCGCAGTCGGCCACGCTCCGCTCCGCGGATGAGCGCCGTCTTCCTTCCTCCATAGTCGATGGCAACAGCCCCGGCTTCTGGACGCGCGGCATTCTCAACGTCTTCACCTCCACCGGCGATCCCATAGGGATGAGCGGCGCCACCCTCTTCGACCTCCAGATGGACACCCCGCCCGCCGTCTTCCCGTCCACGCATTACCCGCTCTGGATCGAGTCCGCCTGGGCTGAAAGCGATGACGTGATCTACGCCTGGTATCATCACGAACCGAATTCAGCCGGCGTCTGCGGAAACAGGAAACTCACCGCGCCCATGATCGGCGCCCTCCGCTCTACCGACGGCGGACGCAGCTTTGAAGATCTCGGAATTGTCCTCGCCGCGAGCGAACCTCCCGATTGCCGCGCCGAGAACGGATTTTTCGCCGGCGGCCACGGCGATTTCTCTGTCATTCTCGATCGGCAAGGCCGCTATTTTTACTTTTTGTTCGGGAACTACGGCGGGCCCGCGGCACGCCAGGGCGTCTCCATTGCGCGCATGCGCTTCGACGATCGGGATGCCCCCATCGGCGCCGTCTTCAAGTTCTCCGACGGCCTCTGGGAACAGCCCGGGCTCGGCGGAACCGTCTCGCCCATCTTCCCGGCTCGGACCTCCTGGAGCAGTTCCCGCGCCGATAGCTTCTGGGGTCCCGCCGTTCACTGGAATACCTACCTGCAGCGCTTCGTCATCGTCATGAACCGCGCCTGTTGTGGGGAAAACTGGCCCCAGGAAGGCATCTACCTGTCCTTCGGCCTCGACCTCGCCGACCCGTCCACCTGGTCCGCCCCGCGCAAAATCCTCGACGACTCCGACATCGGCTTCGCCCCCGGCTACTATCCCCAAATCTGGGGCCTCGGCGAGGGAGAGTCCGATACTCTCGCCGGCCAAACCGCTCGCCTCTTCGTCAAGGGCGTCTCCCGCTGGGAGGTCAACTTCTCACTCGAATCGCCTCCGCAGCCGGAGCCTCCCCGCTATCAACATCCGCCCCCGGACACCTTGGTCCCCTTCATCGCCGGCTCCCGCAGACCCTTCTGAACCGGCCGCGTCAGCAAGCCGCTCCTACCGCGTAACCACCTCTTGCGCCGGAGCCCCCACCGGCTTCTTCCCCTTCCGCCGGAACCGCCCCTCGAGACTCTCGAAATAGAGGTACAACACCGGCGTCAAGTAGAGCGTCACCACCTGCGACACCACCAGCCCGCCCACCACCGCCAAGCCTAGCGGCCGCCGCGCCTCCGCCCCCGCTCCGTACCCGATCGCGATCGGCAGCGTGCCCAGCAGCGCCGCCATCGTCGTCATCATGATGGGCCGGAACCGCAGCAGGCACCCGTCCACAATCGCTCCGTATGCGTCCCGCCCCTGCTGCCGCTGCGCGTGAATCGCAAAGTCGATCATCATGATCGCGTTCTTCTTCACAATGCCGATCAGCAAAATCAACCCCACAAACGCGTACAGGCTCAGAACGCTATTGAACAACAGCAGCGTGATCAGCGCGCCCAGCCCCGCCGACGGCAGCCCCGATAGAATCGTCACCGGGTGAATGAAGCTCTCATACAGCGCCCCCAGCAGCAGGTAAATCACCGCCACCGCCATCAACAGCAGCACCGGCAGGCTCTTCAATGACTCCTGGAACGCCTGCGCCGTCCCCTGAAAAAAGAGTCGCGTCGTGTCCGGCAGCCCGAGGTTCGCC
Organism: Bryobacteraceae bacterium; assembly: GCA_033763935.1. Taxonomy (GTDB): domain Bacteria; phylum Acidobacteriota; class Terriglobia; order Bryobacterales; family Bryobacteraceae; genus DALYJJ01. The sequence continues at coordinate 3,002 of JANRJO010000079.1, read as the reverse complement.
GTCGCCTCCTCGATCTGGTTCACCGCGTCTCCCAACGCCGCCCCCGCCCGTAGATTGAACGACACGTTCACCGCCGGCAATTGCCCGTAGTGGTTCACACTCAGCGGCGCCACGCCCCGTCGCGACGTCGTCACCGCCGACAGCGGCACCATCGACCCCCCGTTCCCCCGCACGTACAGCCGTGACAGCGCCGACGGGTCCCTCTGGAACTCCGGTAGCACCTCCAGAATCACCGCATATTCATTGGTCGCCGTGTTGATCGTCGACACCTGCCGGTTGCCGAACGCGCTGAACAGCGTCTGCGCCACCGCATCCGGCGTGACGCCATGCGCCCGCGCCCGGTCGCGGTCGATGTCCACTGTCAGCCGCGGATTCGCCAGCCGCAGGTCGCTCACCACGTCCTGCAGCGCCGGGAGCCCGCGCATCGCGGCCTCCAGCTTCGGAGCGCTCTGGTACAGCGCGTTCGTATCCGTGTCCAGCACCGACACCAAGTACGCCGCCCGTCCCTGCTGCCCGATCGTAATCAGCGGCGGAATCCGCAGGAACGTGTTCACCCCCGGCACGCTCGCCAGCTGCGGCCGCAACTGGTCCAGCACCACCGACGCATGCGGCCGGTCGTGCGCGTCCTTCAGCCGCAAAAACATGAAGCCCGAATTCTGCCCGCCGCCCGTCGGCCCGCCCCCCACGCCCGACATCACCATCTGCACGTGCGGGCTTTTCCGCGCGATCTCAGTCACCTGCCGCTGCAGCCGCACCATCTCCTCGTATGAGGTGTCCTCCGCGGCCTCCGTGCCGCCGAAGATGTTCCCAATGTCCTCCGCCGGCAGAAAATCCTTGGGAATGATCACGAACAGGTACGCCGTCAGCGCCACCAGTCCCAGGTTCGCCACTACCGTCGCGAACCTGTGCCGCAGCACAAAGCGCAGCGTCACCGCGTAAAACTCCTGCATCGCGTGAAACGCCCGCTCGCTCAGCAGGTACAGCCGCCCGTGCCGCACGTCCTCTTCGCGCTTCAGCCACCGGCTGCACAGCATCGGCGTCAGCGTCAGCGAAATCAGCCCGGAGATCAGCACCGCCACGGCGATCGTGACCGAAAACTCCTGCAGCAGCCGGCCCACAATCCCGCCCATAAACAGCACCGGAATGAACACCGCCACCAGCGAGAACGTCATCGAGATGATCGTGAAGCCGATCTCCCGCGCCCCCGCAATTGCCGCCTCCATGCGGCTCTTGCCCATCTCCAAATGCCGCACGATGTTCTCGAGCATCACGATCGCATCGTCCACCACGAACCCCACCGACAGCGTCATCGCCATCAGCGAGAGATTGTCCACGCTGTAGCCCAGCACATACATCACCGCGAACGTGCCGATCAGCGACAACGGCACCGCCAGGCTCGGAATCACCGTAGCCGACGCGTTCCTCAGGAACACGAAGATCACTAGGATCACCAGCCCAATGGTCAGCATCAGCGTGAACTTCACATCCGCAATCGATTCGCGAATCGTCTGCGACCGGTCGAACGTCGTATAGAGGTTCAACCCCGCCGGCATCTGGCTCTGAATGCTCGGCAACAGCTCGCGAATTCCGTCCACCACCGCTACCGTGTTCGTCCCCGGCTGCTTCCGCACCGCCAGCGTCACGCCCCGCACCCCGTTCTGCCAGAACACCGTCTTGTCGTTCTGCACGCTGTCGACGACGTTGCCCAACTGCTCCATTCGCACCGGGCTGCCGTTCCGCCACGCCACGATCAAAGGCCGGAAACCCGCCGCCGTCTGCAATTGGCTGTTCGCCTGCACCGTGTAGGACTGCTTCTCCCCGTACAGCGCCCCCGACGGCAGCAGCACGTTCCCCCGCGTCAGCGCCTCCCGCACTTCGTCAAACCCGATCCCCCGCGACGCCATCTTGTCCGGGTCCACCTGCACCCGCACCGCGTACTTCTGCAGCCCGAATACCTCCACCTGCGCCACGCCGCTGACCATCGAAATGCGCTGCGCCATCGTCGTGTCCGCGTACTCGCTCAGCTCCGATGCCGGCAGCGTGTCCGAATTGAGCGCCATGTACAAAATCGGCTGGTCCGCCGGGTTCACCTTGTTGTACGAAGGAGGCGCCGGCAAATCCTGCGGCAGGGAACGCAGCGCGCGCGAAATGGCCGCCTGTACGTCTTGCGCGGCCGCGTCGATGTCCCGCTCCAGTTCGAACTGCAGCGTCACCGTCGTGCGCCCCAGTGCGCTCGTCGACGACATGTTGTCGATGCCCGCAATCGTGGAAAATTGCCGCTCGAGCGGCGTCGCCACCGTCGCCGCCATGGTCTCCGGACTCGCCCCCGGCAGCCCCGCCGAGACGGAGATCGTCGGATATTCCACCGGCGGCAGATCGCTCACCGGCAGTGTCGTGTACGCGAACAAGCCGAACACCAGCAGCGCGGCCATCAACAACGTGGTTGCTACCGGACGCCGGATAAAGAAATCGGTGAAGTTCATGGAAGCACCTGCACCGGCGCCCCAGGCGCCACTCGCAACTGGCCCGAAGTAATGACCGTGTCCCCGTCCTGAACACCCTCGCTCAGAACGGTGCGGTCTTCATGCGTGCGAACCACCGTGACTTTCCGGATTACCGCCGTCCGGTCGGCGTTCACCAGCCACACAAACCGCCCCTCCGGCCCGCTCTGCACCGCGCTGTTCGGCAGCGTCAGTACGTTCTGATCCGTGCGTAGCAGCAGCCGCACATTCACAAACTGCCCGGGCCACAGCCGCCGGTCCTGGTTGGGAAAACTGGCCTTCAGCTTGATCGTCCCCGTCGTCGTGTCCACCGCGTTGTCGATCACGGCCAGCGTCCCCTTCGCCACCGCCCCGCCCCCTTCGTTCAGCGCCTCCACCGGGAGCGCGCCCCCCGCCGCGTACCGCCGTATGTCCGCCAGGTTCTGCTCCGGCACCGCGAACGTCACATAGATCGGTGTCACCTGCGCAATGTTCACCAGCGACACCGTGTCGTTCTCCTTC
>JANRJO010000053.1:0-116495 GCA_033763935.1 Bryobacteraceae bacterium | reverse complement strand
AAACCTCAGTCACAACGTTTTCAAATTTTTTATCGAATTGACCTGTAAAGACTTCGTCCCTTTTCGCCCATCCGCCCCTTGGTGCCCGCCCTTTACACTCAAATCGCGAACGTTATGCCTGAGAAAATCTACAAACTCCAGCCCGACCGCACGCTCCACCTTCGCGGTTTCGATGATTTCGGCGCCGCCGCCGCCCTGCACTCGGCCACTCCCCAAGGCTTCACCGTCTCCGGTGTCTTTCGCGACCCCGCCGACTTCGCCGTCCTCTTCCTCCATGACGCCGACAATTTCTACGAACACCCCTCCCTCCGCTACCTCCCCGATTTCAACTTCGACGGCCTCACCCTCTCCTTCGACGTCCATTACACCGGCCTCTCCCCCCTCGACTCCCCTAAGTACCCCACCATCGACTGGCCCTTCCTCGACGTCATCCGCGAAGACGGCTCCACCGCGCAAATCCGCCTCTACGATCATGCCGTCAAAACCAGCGGCGCCTACACCGCCGCCTCCGCCCAAATCACCATCCAGGACAACGGCCTCAAGGAGTATGACCGTATCACCGTCTGGTACCTCAACTTCGCCTTCGACTACATCGTCCCCAAGGTCGAGTGCGCCTACCTCTTTACGGGCGCCGGCCCCGGCACCGTCCACTCCGTCACCATCGCCGGTACCACCTTCACGCATACCGAACAGCCCGGCGATACCAACACTTCCATCGCCGAGGCCATGAAGAACGCCGTCTCCGGTTCGGCCCACGTCACCGCCGTCCGCGGCGACGGCTCCCCGGAACTCGGTCCTGCAAACCAATTAAATTTTCGCGCGAAGCAAACCCAAGCCGGCCCATTCCCCGTCTCCTCTACCGCCTCCCCCACCGTCTACACTCTGTACGGCGTGGGCGCCGCCACCGTAGCGTCCGCCCTCGCCGCCCAGATCAACGCCACCGATTGGGCTGCCGCTCAAACCGTCCACCCCCTCTCCGCAAATGCAAACGAAGCGAACCTGACAGTCACCACCACCCGCCCCGGCGAGGACGGCAATCGCCTCAATCTTTATGCCGTCTGGAAGAATGAGCGCCTCCGGGCACACATCGACAACCTTCCCTTTACCGGCGGCAGTTCCGATGCCGTCTGGCGCGTCACGCTCAACTTCACGGCCCTGGGCATCCCCCGTATCCGGCAGATGTGGTTGACCTTTGCCCCCAAACTCGCCCATGCCACCCAGTACCAGGACACGGAGTGGCACGCCGTCTTCACCAACTGGGCCCTCGCCGGCCCCGAAGCGCGCCGCTCCCTTCAGGTCGCTGGCCCACAGAGCGTCCGCATCGAAGAAACGGCCCGCGCTGTCTCCTACACCGGCACATGGTCCACGGAAGCCGGCTTCTTCTCAGAAGGTTTCGCGAAGCGAACCCAAGCCGTCGGCGATACGGTCACCGTCACCTACCACTGCCCCCGCCCCCACGACCTTTACCTCGGCACCTCCCTCTACACGGACCGCGGCGCCCTCGCCGTTACCATCGACGGCGCCCCTCAACCCGGCCTCAATTGTTTTCTTCAAAGCGAACCCGCCGTCGTCACCCGCCGCCTCCTCAAAGCCGCGGTGCCCCCCGGCGAACATACCGTCACCCTCCGCCTGGACTCCCCCGGCTACTTCTACTTCGACTTCCTCGAAGCCGCCGTCCCTGCCGACGTCCCCGATCCCCTCACCCCGCAACCCAAACTGTCCCCGGCCCTCGACTACAGTACCGACCATACCTATAAGCTGCCCCCCGCCCGTATCCACTGGATCTTCGACCACCTCGGCTTCGCCGGCCCAATGAACGAGTACCTCGGCGTCTTCTGGTGGAATCAGCGAAAACGCGTCGAAGCGAACCTGCCGTCCGCCACCGTCACCTTCTCCGGCTCCTTCGCCGCCGGCGATCAGGTCTTCCTCCAAATTGGCGACCAGGCCTTCGGCAAGTCCGTCTTCCCCGGCGAAACCCCCGAAATCATCGCCCGTCACTTCGCCCACTTCGTCAACGCCACCCAGGTGGGCGTCTGGGCTAACGCCGTCAATAGTGCCTTAACCATCGCCAACCGTTCCCCTAAACCGGCCTACTCCTACGCCCTCTCAACCAACGTCGTATCCCAGGCCGGAACCGCCACCACATCGGGCTCCCTCACCGGCGGCCAGCCCGGCCGGTGGATTGTCGACGAAACCCAGACCCCCGCCTTGAATGCCGGCGCCCGCGCCTGGCACGCCGACTTTTTCGCCCAGGCCGCAGCGCGGGGCAGGGAAGTCACCGTCGCCAGTTCCATGGAACTCGTCCACCCGCCCGCCGGATTCGCTGCCCAATACCCGGATGGCCAGCCCGTCGAGACCAGCGTCGGCTTCGGCACCCTCAAATCGACCCACTGCGCCTTCGTCGCTCCCGTCCTCAGCTACCAGAAGGAAGTGTTTCGCGCCCTAGCGAACCTGATGGCCGCCGCCGGCCTGGCCCCGCACGTTCAAATGGGCGAATACCTTTGGTGGTTCTTTACCAATAAATCGGCCCAGAATCCCACCGGCGGAATGGCCTTCTACGACTCCGAAACCCGCGCCGCCGCCCAGACCGCGCTCGGCCGCCCGCTCCACGTCTTCACCGGCCCCGACGATGACCCCGCCGTCAACGGCCACGCCGACGCCAACTTCCTCCGCTCCCGCCTCCGCGCCCATGTCGCCGCCATCGCCGCCGACATCCGCGCGCTCCACCCCACCGCCCAGATCGAAATCCTCTTCCCCTACGACGTCAACCACCCCTCCCCCGCCGGCATCCACCAGCTCGGCGGACGCCTCAACCGCTACGTCAACTTCCCCCAGGAATGGGAGCAGAAAGCCACCAGCGGCCTCGACCGCCTCAAGATGGAAGCCCTCGACTTCGGCGCCTGGAACCGCAACCTCGACCTCGCCTTCACCGCCATCGACTTCCCCCTCCTCCTCGGCTGGCCCCGCGACTCGGTCCGCCACCTCGTCCCCGTATTCCGCGCCGGTTATGCGTGGGAAAAGGAAGTCCAGCGCGCCATCGGCCTCGGCCTCTCCGCCGTCAACCTCTGGGCCTTTGACCACGTCTGTATCTACAACCTCGATCCCCAACCCGCCATGACCAAGGGCCGCTCCTCCCACTTCGGCTGAGCCGCCGCTCAGCCCTCCCGCGTCAGCGCGCTCTCTTGCTGCACCCGCACCAGCTTCGCCAGAAACGCCGTCTCCGCATCCAAAGACGTAATGGCGATCCGTGCCTCCAGGATCAATACCGTGCTGCCCACCAGCAGGCACGACGCCCCGCCCAGCCCCAGCACCACCGGCACCCATGCGAACCGCGCAAACAGCGCCGCCAGCCCGATCGCCACGCTGCTCGCCACGAATATAACTGCCGAGACATAAAACACGCTGAGCGAAATTTGTAGTAACCGCGCCCGCCGCATCTGCCGGTCGATCTGGCTGAACAGCCACTGCAGCCGCTCTTCCTTCAGCGACACCACCGTCTCTCCCCGCACCACTTCCTCGATCGTCTCCGCCAGCTTCCGCGTTCGGTCCACCACCCGCCCCAGCCGCTGCGAGGTCGAAAGAATGAACGTGCCCGACGCCGAAATCAACAACGCCGGCGTGATCATCGCCGTCAGCACCCCAATCGCCGCCGGCAGCGACTGCACCATCCCCACCACCCATTCCGCAAAGTTCATCGCAGCGTCACCACCGTCGCCCCCCACGACCCCGCCTCCAAAGGCGCATCCCCGTAGCTCTCCACAAAGGGTGTCCGCGCTAGCACCGATCGCACCACCTCCCGCTGCACCCCCACGCCCTTCCCGTGTATGATACGCAGCGCCCGCAGCCCCAGGCGATGCGCCTCCTCGAGATAGGCCTCAACTGCCGCCCTCACGTCCCGCGCTGATATCGAATGGAGATCGAAGACGTCCGTGACCGGAATGGCCACCGGGTCGTCGAAGCCGTCAAAGGCCTCGCTCATAGTTGGAGGGTATCAACTTCAACCGCGCCCCGCAGCAGCGCCCTACTCGTCCCACTCCCCGGAAAGCGGCGCCACCACCGTCGCAAAGCTCAGCATCCGCGCCAGCAGCGAATCCTGGTTCGCCACTCGCACCCACTTCAGCCCCGCCTGCTCGCCCTTCTCCGAGAAGAAGCCCACCCCGCCCCGCGCGATCCGCTTGTCCGCCCACGAATCCACTACCTGCCCGTTGATCCACGTCCGGAACCGGTCCCCTCGTACGTTCACTTTCACCCGGTACACCGTGTCCCTGCTCAACTTCAGCGGTATCGGCAGCCGCGCACGCATCTGCTCGCGCCCGTCCAGTACCAGCATCCGCACAATCTCAGTCTGCCCGCCGGCCGTCTCCGGCAGCACGATCTTGCACGCGTAGTAGTTCTTCAGATCCGGCGCCCGGAATGCATAGTTCATCGCCTTCTTCTGAATCTGACCCTCGAACTCCACCTGGTAGTCGCTCATCGTCAGCGACTCCCGCAACACCCGCAGCCGCCCGGGCCGCAGCAACTCACTGCTGCGAACCCAGTCCGAACTCCCCGAACTCAGCCACTTCCCGCGGTCCGTGCTGAAGTCAATCCGAAACGCCGGCTCCGGCAGCTTCGGCAGTACGCTGGTGAATGTCGCCGTCCAATCGATCGGCCGCGCCACCCGGCGTACCGCCCCGCCCGACCCCGAGGGCAGAAACCACACCCCCGCCGCCACCATGGTCCCTACCACCATCAACGCGCCCGCACCGATCGGCGAGACCGCCTTCGGCCGCGTCGCACGGTCGTCCCATAGGTCGTCATCGCCGTAAATCAGCGACTCTCGCGCGGCAAGTACAGGCGGAAGCGTATCCTTCAGCCGGTGATCTCGACAGCAGTAGTCACGGTCAATCAGCGTTCGGAATAGCCCGATTTCTCTGCGACAGTAACGGCAACGCATGGGGCTTTCTCTTCACTACAGCTCGATCCTAACAGCAGATCTCGTCAATCTATCGGTCGTAGGTGCGTTTTCCTTAAGGATTCCGACGCTGATCCCGCCCCCGGAATCAGTGGATTCTACCTAAGCCCCCGCTGTTCGCCGGAAAAGATATAGAACCTCGCGGATCGAAGTACCAACTACCTCTATCTTCTTCAGGTCCCGCGTCCCCAAACCCCGCGCCTCCCCTAGCTCTAACGTACTATCGCAACCCTCAAAGGGCGGCCGCCCTCGCCCCGTTATCGGGTCAAACCCCATGATCGCTGCACCCACCGCGTCCGTCGAGACGCAATTCCGTCCCGCCACCAACACCCCCGGAGCAACATGCCTCATCCCCGGCCCGCACCACGGCCCCTCCCCGCCCGCCATCGTCTCGATCCCATCCACAATCGCTAAATCCACCGGCCGCGCCGCGCACAGGTCCACCACCGCGCGAACCACCCGGTAGCCCGCGTCCCGCGGCGACTTCGCATCCAACTCCGCCGCCGCTATCTTCGCCGGTTGCCGCTCGCCATTATGAAACACCGCCCCGCGCCCGCCCTTCGGATCCTCGCTCGGCTCATCCTTCGGCGACCCGTCTCCGTAAATCGTGCACGGCGTAATCCCGAACATGTTCTTCATCGAGAGCGTGATCCCCGCCGTAACATGCTCCTTCAACTTAGCCAGCGAAATCAGAAAGTCGCAGTCGTGGTAACTGTGGTTCAGCTCGTAACTCGGAAACAGCAGACCTCCCCCCGGCACCGCCATCCGAACATACTTACTGCCCTTACCAAGATTGTTCGTGTTCTCGAACTCCACCCGCCCCGCCGCTGTTCCCAAGGCCGCCACGTCCCACCCCGACTCGTACATGAACTCCTCGAGCGGTTCCCCCGTCTGAAACGCCGACTCCAGCACCCGCACCCGCCGCGCTCCCGCCCGCCCCAACTGGTCGATCAGAACCCCCACCGTCGCCGGATGCGTGTAGTGCGTCAGCTCCGCCGGCTTCGTCCCCAGCCGCCACGTCGCGCCTCCGGTCATGTTTACCTTGATCGCGACGGTCTTCCCCTTCACCATGCCGGCCAGCCCGCCTAACTGGTCGAACATCTTCGCCATCGTCGGCGCCAGTTCCGCCCCATAGGTACGGCAGCGCGCCACCGCCACCGTCGCGGTCGCCGCCGCCTGCAACGCGGCACGCCCGGCCACTACCCCGCCTCCCACCAGCTGCAACGCGCTCCTGCGACTCAGACAAGCCATACGTCACCTCAGCTCCACTACTCCGTAGATTCCGAACGCCGGTAAGTACAGCTCCGTCCGTCCCGCTTCCCGCTGCACCGTCAGCCGCCGCGGCTCCGGGTGCTCGAGCGACACAAACACCGCCTCCCCGAACTTCGTCTGCACCAGCAGCACCACATCGTTCGCCGACCCTCGCCCCGCGAAGTTCACCACCTGCACCACCGTCCGCTTCCCGTCCGAGGTCACCTGCGGCAGCAGCAGCCCGGGGTTGTACAGGCGCACCAGGTCGTTCCGCTTACTCAGCATCAGGTGCGCGTCCAACGCCAACAGATACGGGTCGTCCCATTCGTGCTTCGGCCCCGCAATCCGCCCGCGCCCCAGCTTGTACATCACTGCCCGCGGATAACTCTCGCCCGTCGGCGTCGCCCCCCGTAGCGCCGCCACGGTCGCCCGCCGCGCCAGCAGCAGCCCGCCCCCGCGAACGAACGCCTCGAGCGCCGCCAGCACGCCCTTCGCCGGCGCCGCCGTGTCGCAGTAAAGAACCGCCTGCAACCCCGCCAGGCTCTCCGCCGCCAATGCCTCGCCCTTCACCAGCACCCGGTACGCCAGGTGCCGCCGTGCCGCAAGGTTCAACACTTCCTCAGCCAGGAACTCGTCTTCCCCTGCGTAGCTCGACAACACGCCCAGCCGCGCTGCCGGCGCCAGCGCCTGCCGCCCGCAATGCTGCTCGAAAAACGCCGCCGCCCGCACCAGCCGCTCCCACTGCCCTTTCGCGCGATCGTTCCCCGCCGCTAACCCCCGCGCCAGATCGTCCCCGAAATCCACCACCCACCGCGCCCCGCACCACGCCGCGTCCGCCATCGCCAGCAGCCGGTTCACCTCCTGCCCCGCCTCCGGCGTCTTCAACTGCACCCACACCGCGCGCCCCGGCTCCCGCGCCTGCGCGAGACGGATCTTCCATCCGTTTGAGTCCACCCACGGACTTCCCGTCGGCCCCGCTGACCCCGCCTTCACCGGAGCCACCCCGGGCCACTCGCCCTCTACGACTACCGCCGGCGCCTTCGCCCGAGTCACCACCGTAATGCCGGTCAGACCGGGCGGACCATCCCCGTCGACGACAGCGCAATTGAAGGGAGTTCCAGAGAGCAAAGCCAAACCGGCTCGCGCGGACCACGCACGCGGCCACACGAACGGAACAAGCTGAGCAGGCATGGGAGGCCACCACCATCATACGCTCCTGCGCTACACTGCAACGGTGAGTTTTGTTGCCGACAAGACGATGTTCGAGGTCTACCGCGAGACCACCTACTCAGGCCGCTATAAGGTTGTCTATTTCACCGAACTGCAGGACCATAACAAGGAAAGCGAGATCAACCACGCCCTCGCCGGCGAACACTACTTCGACGGGTTCCTCAAAAACACCCGTAAAGAGGAGGCCAAGCAGGTCATCGACTCCCTGCTCGACCGCCTCAACTCCGGCGAGATCCTCACACCCACCCAGTTCGCCAAAGAATTGGGCGAACACCTGGAAGCCTGACCGTTACGAAAACTTGTACTTGCCCGGCACCGGCAGCGGCGCGTCTTCCATCTTCAGGTCGTAGTCGAACGCCTTCGGCTGCAGGTCTTGCTTCGAGTTCAGGATCATGTCCCAGGTGACCTCGATTCCCGCATACGCGGACTCGCGCCCCATGATGCAGGTGAGCGTGCTCTCCGCCACCTCGCGCCCATGGTTGATGTATGGTCCGTCGCCCATGATGCTCTTCACCATCGCCGCATGCTCCAGCTCCTGCGGATTCGGCATGCCCGGCTGCCGCGGCATCTGGTAGAACTCGCGCTTCCCCTTTGACCCCACGATCGCCTCACCCACCTTCCGGGGTCCCACGCCGCGCGGGTATTGCCGGCAATGGCTTGTCAGGCGCACGCCGTTCGCATACTCGAAGTCGCACGCCATGTGGTCGTAAATGTTCCCGTACAGCTCCTCGCGAGGCCGCCAGATCGCCCCGCCCGAAGCCACCACCTTCACCGGATGCGTCCCCATCACCCAGTTCACAAAGTCGATGTTGTGGAAGTGCTGCTCCACGATCTGGTCCCCGCAGATCCACACAAAGGAGTACCAGTTGCGATGCTGCCACTCCATATCGCCCCACTTGCTGTCCCGCGCCTGCGCATGAAACACCGGGCTGTCGACAATGTACGAAGCATACGTTGCGACAATCTCCCCGATGTCCCCGCGCTTGATCTGCTCCACCTGCTCCATCCGCCACGGCGTGAACCGGTTCTGCGCGCCCGAGACCACCGTCAGCTTCTTCTCCCGCGCCTTCTCGTTCGCCGCCAGAAACCGCCGCACCCCCACTGGGTCCGTCGCGATCGGCTTCTCGCAAAACACGTGCTTCCCCGCGTTCACCGCCGCCTCAAAATGCTCCGGCCGATAGCCCGGCGGCGTGCACAGCATTACGATGTCCACGTCGCTCGCCGCAATCTTCTTGAACGCGTCAAACCCCGTGAACCGCTTCTCCGGCGAAACCTTGATCCGGTCCGCCACCGGCCCGTACCGCCGGTCTCTCTTCATCCGTTCGAGCGACTGCGTCAGCTTGTCCTCGAACACATCGCCCATGGCCGCGAGTTCCACATTCGGCGCCGCCGTCAACAGATCGATCGCCGCCTGCGAACCGCGCCCGCCGCATCCCACCAGGCCCGCCTTCAACTTCTCCTTGCCCGCCCCCCGCACCAGCTCCGGCTTCAGAATCGTGAACGCTGCCGCGGCGCCCGTCAGAAACGTTCTCCGGCTGTCCATAACCGCTCTCCTTACGAGTTCAAATGCGTGTTGATCCGCTCGATCGCTTCGTCGATCTCCGCCATGCTCTTGAAGCCGATGGTCACCGCGTCCACCGTCCCCAGCTTCATCACGTATTTGATCGAAGCGTCGCGCTGCGCCGCGTCCTTGAACTGTCCCTCACCGATCAGCTTCATCCCCAGCACGCCGACACCCGCCTTGCGCACCGTCTGAATGTGCGACACCACCTCGGGAACATCGCCCTTCTGATCCGTCTCGCTCTCGATGTTGTCCATCTTCGTGCCGTCGTGGTTCACGCGCATCAGCGCCACGTCCAGCCACTTCGTCATCGTTGGGAATTGCCGCAGCGGCAGCAGCCCGTGCACGCTCGCCCCGTGCGACAGGATCACCTTCTTCGCCTTGGCGTCGGAAAACGTGTCCTGCAGGCTCTTGAACCGCTCCGGCCAGTCGTGCGTCCGCACGCAATGAAGCAGCAGGATGTCGAAGTACTCCGAGTTCAGCTCCTTGCGGTAGCGGTCGATCGTATCTTTCGGATCCGCCGTCTCCCGCAGCCGGTACTTCGTCATCAGCTTGTACGTATCCCGCGGCACGCCCTTCAGCGCTTCCGCCAGCATCTCGTGCATCTCGTTGTAGGCGTCCGCCGACTCGAAGAACCGGATGCCGCGGTCATACGCGTACCGCACCAGCTTCGTAAACTCCTTCTGCCCGAGTTCCCGCTGGACGCGCCCACCGAAGGTGCCCGTCCCGAAGGCCAGCCGCGTCACCTTCACGCCGGAATTCCCCAGCGTCACCCAATCCGTGGCCGACCGCTTCGCCGCTGCCGCCGCCGGCAACGCCGCGCCACCTCCAACGACCGCCGCCGCGCCCGCCGCCCCGGCCAGTCTCAGAAAATCTCGCCTGCTCTTCTTGCACGCCATCAATCGCACCTCCCGCGTCGGCTAAGCTATCATACTCGCAGCCATCTCGCCCGCGCGTCACTCTCGCTCCTCCGGCCGATGAGGGCTTTCTCAAACACCTCTGCTACAATGAGGTGAACCCTGCGGCGGCTTTAGCTCAGCTGGTAGAGCGCTGGATTGTGGTTCCAGATGTCACGGGTTCGAACCCCGTAAGCCGCCCCACCTGCCTCGTCGTCCCATGAACAATCCCTGGAAGACCCTCGCCCAGCGCGTGGTCTACAAAAACAACTGGATCACCGTCCGTGAGGACCAGGTGGAGCGCCCCGATGGCAAGCCTGGCATCTACGGCGTCGTCCTTCTGCGTCCCTCGGTCGCCGTGGTGGCCGTCAACCAGAACAAGGACGTCGCGCTCGTCGGCCAGTGGCGCTACCCGGTGGAACGCTTCAGCTGGGAGATCCCCCGCGGCGCCGTCGACGATAGCGAGCACACCATCCAGGCCGCCGCCGAACGGGAACTCCGCGAAGAGGCCGGCCTCGCCGCTCAAGATTGGCGCGGCTTCGGCTTTCTCGATCTCTGCAACGGCGTCCTCCGCAGCCAGGAACACCTCTTCCTCGCCACCGGCCTCCATCCCGTCGAAGCCGAACGGTGCGGCGACGAGCGCATCGTCCTCCGCTGGTCGCCCTACCGCGACGCCCTGGCAATGATCGAGAACGGCGAGATCACTGATGCCACCACCGTCGCCGCCCTCTACCGTATCGCGCAACATCTTTAGACCTGCCGCGTCCATGGACGGGAGGGGTGCGTCATGACCGAAAGCATGTTCCGCCTGCGTCACATCGGAAAGAATCATGTGCGGACACCGGAGGGGCACGACCTCGGCCCCGTCGAGGACTTCCTCCTTGATGCCGCCAACGGCGCCGTTGCCTACGTGGTCATTTCACACGGAGCCGGTCTGCTCGGCACCGGCGGCAAACTCTATGCCATCCCGTGGCATCGGCTGAGCATCGACCCGGTCACCGAAGCGCTGCTCGCGCAGACCGACGAGCAGGCGCTTGAGGAGTCCGGGGCCTTTACTGAGGACCAGTGGCCGGACCTCCGCGATGCCCGCTTTCACGAACGGATGCAGCGCGTCTACGGCGCCGAGCGCCCCCCCAACGCCGGTCCCTCAGACGGACGCGAAACCTACGGCAGCGCCGGTTCGGAAACCGCGGGCACAGGCAACTGGGTCAACAACGAGAAGCGGCGCTATTGACGGCAAACCCTCACTGCAAGCTCCTGAGCAGCGCCAGGCATTCAATCATCGCCCGGCCATTGTGGTACCCGGCCTTCCAGTTGTGCCCCTTGTCCCCTACCGCCCGGCCCTCTGCGTCGATCTGGCCGTGCCACTCACCCGTGCTCCAGTCCGTCAGTCGCGAGTTCACAAAATCCAGCGTCTTCGCGAAGACGTCGAAGTAAGCCCGCTCCCGCGTCAGCTTGTACATCGTCAGTGCGCTCACCAACGCTTCCGCCTGCACCCACCACACCTTCGCCCGGCGGTCGGCCTCCTTCAGTAGCGGCCCGCTGTCGTAGAAGCCGCCCGCACCGGCGTCCCACCCGTACTTCATCGAGTGAGCAAAGTTCTCCCGAAACAAGTCCATCATCGGATACGGCGAGACTCCCGCCGACTCCGCCGCCTCCACCAGCAGCCAGATATTCTCCAGATCGTGTCCATACGAAACCCGCGCCCACTCCCCGTCCAGGCGCGGCTTCCAGTTCCGGTCGTACTTGTCCGTGCACGCCGTCACGCCCTTGCGCACCACCGCGTTGCTCTCGATGTTCATCAACTCCGTCAGCCGCGCCAGCGCCGGCGCATGCTTCGTCGCCCGATAGAACGTGCTCACCGCTTCCATCAGGTGCAGGTGCGTATTCATCAGCTTCATGTCCGCCGGCACGCTCATATACGGCCGCTCTCCCGCCTCCGGACTCTTCCAGTCCCGGCTGAAGAACTCCCGATACCCTCCGAACTCGCCGTCGTGCGCCTTCTCCTCCAGCACGTCGTAAATGCGAATCGCGAAGTCCCGCACATCCCGTCGCCCGCTCGCCTGCGCGTACTCGGAGACGGCGTACAGTGCGAACGCCTGCCCGTAGAGATGCTTGTGGTTGCGCAGCTTCTTGTCGCCGCTCGCATCCACCTCCCAGTAGAAGCCGCCGTTCTCCGCATCCCACATCTTGTCCCGCAGGAAACGGTAGCCGTGCTCCGCGGCCTCCAGCATCTCCTGCTTGCGATAGCCCGCGCGCGCCAGCCGTGCCGACAGCCACACCATGCGCGCCTGCACCACCAGCGCCTTCGTCCCTTCCTTCCGCTCGCCCTTCGCCCCCCAGTGCATGTGGAACCCCCCGTTCGCGCGGTCCACTGATTTCGGATACCAGAAGGCAATGATGTTCTCGGTCAGGTTCTTTTCCAGGCTCGCGATGTACGGCCGCGGATCCACCGCCTGCGCGCACACCATAACCGGAAGAAGGAAGAGCGGAAGCGCCCGGTACATACGTACAGCTTGCTACCGGGACACTTCAAACTGCAATGGCGTCAGGCTGCCGCCCAGCCTCATCTTCTGCCGCCCCGCCGCCAGTTCGAACAGCAGCCTCCCGTCCGCCTGCGACCCGCCCCGCCCGCGATACGTCTCCTGCCCCACCGTCAGCTCCAGGTTCGACACCTGCACCCGCGGAACGCCTCGCACCGTGCCGAACTGATAGTTGCCCGCCATCGACTTCACCTCGTCGCTTCCGATCTCCAGTCCGCGCGCCTCCACCGTGCCCTCCGACGCAACGTTCAGCCAAAGCTCCGCGCCCGTGCCTTCGGTATCCACGGTCCCCTCCACATCGAACTCCGCCTCGCGCCACGGCACCTGCTCCGCGCGTCCCGAAAAGCGGTAACGCGGCCCCGGCCCTGACAACCCCACTGCCAGAAAACCACTGATGGACGCCCCCCGATATCGCCCCTCCAGGCCCATCAGGTCCACGTTCGGCCCGTCCCAGGCGATCCTCGCCGCAACCTCTTCCAACGCGTGGCCCGGGAACTCCAGCCGCCCAATTCGAATCGCTCCTTCCAGCTTGCGTGCCACCAGCCACGCCGGCGGCGGCGGCACGCGGCCCAGCGCCCGCGCGATAATCCCCTGCCGCCGCACCAGCGTCGGCTCCAATAGCCCTTCCAGCGCCGCCGCTTCGGCTTGCGGGATCGTCACCTGCAGCCGCTCCGGACGCGCTCCGTTCTCCAGCCGGCGGTAGTCGCCCGAGAACGCCATCCCACCCGCCGCGCCCCGGATCCGGTTCACCTCCAGCCGCCCCTTCGAAAGCCCCACCGTCGCGCGCGCAATCGAGACCGGCTTGGCCAGCTCCGGCACCCGGACGGAGGTCCGCTCCACCTCGAAGGCGCCGTCCCACACCGGGTCCTCATCGAAGTTCCGCGCGTAGGAAATCGAACCGCTCCAGGTGCCCCCATCGCAGTTCACCAGCCAGCCCGGCGCCCCCGTGCTCGACGGCGCCAGCCTCATCAACTTCTGCAATTCCCCAATGGGCAGCGCGCGGGCCTTCAGCTGCAACGTCAGCGCGCCGTCCTCCTGGTTGTACCGCGCCGCGATCTGCGGCCGGTGATTGCCGAGTTCCAGCGCCGCCGGGCCGAACTGTACCGTGCGCCCGTCAATCAGCAGTTCGCCTTCGCGAACGGAGAGCGGCGTTCCCGATAACCCCAGCCGCAGTCCCGCCAGCGAAATCTGCCCCTGCAGTCCGTTCTGCGACGAGTAGCCCAGCACGCCCACAATCGCCCCGTTTGCCTCCAGCCATTCGGGTAGCGCGAAACCCATGTGCTCGGCCACCTCCACCACCCCCGCCGACGGAACCCCGTCAAGCGTCGCCGAAACACCCCACTGCGGCTGCAGCAGCCACTCTCGCGCCCGAAGCCGCAGCGAAAACGGCGGCCCCCCGCCCGTCGCCACTTCCAGTTGCTGCCCCGCCAGGTCGAGCCTTCCCTTGTACTCCACCGGCCACTCCCGGCCCCGTACCGGCATCAGGTCCCAACGATGGATGTCCTCCAGCCGTAACGTCCCGCTGATCTCCAGGTTCGAGAGCGGACCGGTCAGATGCGCACGTGAGGAAACACTCCCGTGCAACCCGAGATCCCGCCCTATCACCAGCCGGAACAACTCCGAGATCGCATTCCGGTCCAGCTGCAGATCCGCGTCCAGCAGCCCCTCCGCCGCCCGCCATCGCCCCCGCCCCGTCAGCCGCCCGAACCCCTCCGCGCCCCGGTCCGTCCGCGCCGGCTCTCCGGAAAACGTCATCGCCAGCCCGCCCGCCTCCGGCGTCAGGTCGAAGTCCGCATCCGTGACGTAAAACGACGACTTCAGCGACCCCGACTTGAAGTTGATCCTGCCCGCCCGCACCTCCAGTCCCGGCAACGGCGCGGCAGGCGAGCGCTTCCGAATAGAGTCGAATAGCCGCTGAATGTTCCACACACCCGCGCTCGTCCGAGCCAGGTTCAGGCTCGGCTCCTCCAGCCGCAGCGATGCAATTTCGAACCGTCGCGTGAACACGCTCCGCCAATGCAGCCGCGCTTCGAGCGACGTCACATACGCCACCGGCTCCACCCCGATCGCCGGGTCCTCGTGGATCACCACTTCTTCAATCGAAAACCCCGGTCCCGTCAGCAGGTGCAGGCGCACCTTGCCGAACTCTACCTTGCGTTGCAACGACCGTTCGAGCGCTTCGCGAATCTGCCCCGCAAACCGCTCTGCCCCCAAAAACGGCACTGCCGCGGCCGCCGCCACCAGGCACACCAACGCCATCACCAGGCGCCGCTTCATCGGCCGGCCACCAGTCGCTCGTAATCGGCCGGCCAGTCGATGTCGTTCACCGTCCCCGGATCCCCGCACTCCACGAATCGCGTCTCGGAGCGATATCTCCGGATGACGTCTCGCGCCTGCGCATCCACCGGCAGCGCCAGAATCTCGTCGAGAACCTGCCGCCGTACCGCCACCGGATGCCCGTGCCGGCCTTCAAACTCAGGAATGGCCACCGGTGTATCCGCTACCGCCCGCACCAGTCGCGCAACCGTCTCCGCGCGTACATCGGGATAGTCGACGGGAGTAAAGACCGCCGCTTCTGTTTCCGCCGGCAGCGCGCGGATCCCCACCTGCAGCGAGGAGAGCTGCCCTCGTTCCGGACCAGGGTTCACCACCACCACCGCCTCGTCCGCTCGTCGCAGACCAGCGCGAATCATCTCCCCGTCATGTCCCAGCACCAGGACCACCGGCCGGCACACCGTGCCGTAAGTCGCGATCAGCCGGTCGCCGAATGTCTCCCCGCCAATCGCCAGCAGCGCCTTCGGTCGTCCCATGCGGCGCGAAGCGCCCCCCGCCAGTATCACCGCAGAGACGTTCATCCGTTCGAACCGTTCAGCTCGCCGGTACGCCGGCAAAGACCGTCTTCGAAAGCGCACGCCATTCGCCCTGCGGCGTGCGCCGCATGGCGATCATCTCCGCCACCACCGAAATCGCAATCTCTTCCGGCGTAACCGCGCCAATCTCGAAACCCATTGGCGCGAAGACCCGTTCGAAGCGCTCGCGGTTCAGACCCTCCTTCTCGAATTCCTTGAGGATCGCGTACACTTTCCGGCGGCTTCCCACCATCGCGATATAGCGCGCCTCCGTCGTCACCGCCCACCGCAGCACCCGCATGTCGTCGCGATGACCGCGCGTCACAATCACCAGGTAGCTGGAGGCGTTCACCTCCAGTTTCGGAAAGACGTCTTCGTACTCCTCGGCGAATATCTCGTCAGCCTCCGGGAATCGCTCCCGGTTCGCAAAGGCCTCCCTGTTGTCGACGATCGCCGTCGCAAACCCGGCCATCTGCGCAACCTTCGACAGGCTCTTGGAAATATGCCCCGCGCCGAATACGAAAGCCTTGGGCTGAGGCGCCACGCACTCGATGAAAACGTCCAACTGTCCCCCGCAGATCAGTCCGTTGTCGTAGGCGGCGTCCTGCCCGAGGTTGAAGGTCAACTTTCGCGGCTTCTCCGTCTCGATCACCTCGCGAGCCGCGTTCCACACCTCCGCCTCCACGCACCCCCCGCCGATCGTGCCCGCCATCGAGCCGTCCTCGCGCACCAGCAGCTTCGCGCTCTCGTAACTCGGAATCGAACCCCGCACCTGGACGATCGTCGCCACCGCGCACTTCTGCCCCAGCCGCCGCAGCCGCACCACCTCTTCGAAGACGTCCATTCCCCTGAATTATACCGTCCCCCCACGCGCTAGCCTATTGACATGGCGCTTGTTTTCACCACTTCCTACCTGGCCGATTCCCTTGCCGTCTTCCGCCAGTATCAGTCCCTCGGTGACCGCGCGATCGCCCAAGTCGCCGATGAGCACCTCTTCGTCGAACTCGATCCCGAGTCGAATTCCATCGCCATCATCGTCAAGCACCTGTCCGGCAACATGCGAAGCCGGTGGACCGACTTCCTGACCACCGACGGCGAAAAACCCTGGCGGAATCGCGATTCCGAGTTTGAGGCCCCGGCCGCCACTCGCCAGGAGTTGCTCAACCAGTGGCAGGCGGGATGGGAGTGCCTCTACGCCGCCCTGGGCCAACTCACCGACGAGGACCTCGGCCGCACCATCACCATCCGCGGCGAGAAGCACTCGGTGATGCAGGCCATCAACCGCCAGGTCTCCCACTATGCCTACCACGTCGGTCAGATTGTCTTTCTCGCCCGGCACTTCGCCAGTGGCCGCTGGCAATCCCTCTCCGTCCCCCGCAACCAGAGCGCTGAGTTCAACCGCCGCGTGGCCGCCGGCCAGGCAAGCCAGCGCTGATCGCCTCCTCCAACGCCTGTGACATAATCGAAATATGTTTCTTGGAAGAGCGGCGATCGTGCCGCTACTGGCTTTCATAGGGACTGCCCTCGTTCACGGCGCGGAGTTGCCGCCCGACCCGGCCCTCCAAAGCCAGCTGCAAGCCGCATTGCACGACGCCGGGCTCCAGCCGGCCCTTCGCGACGGCCGCATGTCCGTCGCCCTCGTCGACGTCAGCGACCCCGCCCATCCCCGCTACGCCGGCCTCAATGACCGCCATATGATGTATGCGGCCAGCCTGCCTAAAATCGCCATCCTCCTGGCCGGGTTCGAGAAGATCAGCCAGGGCATGATGATCTACAACCCCGCCGTCCGCGAGATGTTCGTCCGCCTCACCCGGTTTTCCAGCAACACCGACGCCTCCCGCGCCATTCAGTCCATCGGGTTCGATTTCATCGCCCGCGTGCTGCAGAGCGACAAGTACCGCCTCTACGATCCCGCGGCGAATGGGGGGCTCTGGATCGGCAAGGCCTACGGCGGCCCGAACGACTACTGGAAACGCGACCCGCTTCACAACCTCTCCCACGGCGCCACCGCATTCCAGGTGGCCCGCTTCTTCACCCTCCTCGCCCAGGGCAAGCTGGTCAGTCCCGAGTTCAGCGAGGAGATGAAGCGGATCCTCGGCGACCCCGGCATCGAACACAAGTTCGTCAAGGGCCTCGCCGGCCTGCCCCGCCAGATCTACCGCAAGTCCGGAACCTGGGGCGAGTGGCACTCCGATGCCGCCCTCGTCGAAGCGGGCGACCGCCGGTACGTGGCGGTAGCGCTCATGAAGGACCCCAAGGGCGGGGAAGCGCTCTCGGGTTTGATTCGGAAGCTCGACCGCGTCATCTGCGGCAACGCGGAGCTGAATCTGGCCGGCCGCCCCGAACCTTCACCGTCCGGCTTGAATTAGCCGTTCGATCTCGGTCGCAATTGTCTGGTGCTCCACCGCTGAGTTCAGCTTCAATACGTTCGACATCATCGCCACCAGGTACACCTTCGACCCCGACTCGACGATCGCCACCGAGTGCATCAGGTTCGTCTTGTTCCCTTTGTACTGCCCGCAGGAAAACCCCGGCTCCGGCACGCACTCAAACAGCGAACCCGACTTGAAGTAGACCGCGGCCTTCGCCAGCGCCGGCGAAGAAGCATACCGGTAACGCGGCCGCGAGAAGTACATCAGCCGCTTCAACTCCAGGCTCGACCATTCATCCACCAGGCGCCCTTGCTCCAACCGGACCAGCCACCGCAGGAGTTCCCGCGGATTGGCATAGCTCCCCGTGCCGGGAATCGCGGCACTGGCGTTGCGGGTGAAAAATGTCCCCAGCCGAAGGCTCCCGGTGTCCAGCCCGGCCGCGCGCAGCGGCGCTTCCAGCGTCTCGAGAGCCAGCCTCGACAGCTCCGCCTTCGGCGTTTTGCCCAGAAGGTCGGAGCCGCCGCCCGCGCCCAGCAGCATCGCCTCCTTCCAGACAAACGAGCCCGCGGCGTTCGAACTCTGCGACAACATGTGGTCCAGCCACTCGTAAAGGTTGTAGCGGTCGCCCGCCTCAACCCGCTTATTCACCACCCGCGTCGCGCCCGGCTCGAACGTGGGAACCGTCTTGCCGTCCGTGTACACGAACCGGTCCGCCGTCAGGACCGTCTCCCGCAAGTAGCGCTCCCGTGCCGCTCCCGTGTCGTCCGGGAAGCGTCTCCGCAGCGCGTCGAACAGCCCGGTCGCCACCAGCAGTTTCCCCACGCTGCCGGGAATGCGCTTGTCCGTCTCGCGCAGCGCCGCGTACCTCGGCTTTGAGGGGTCGGTGATATCCAGGAGCGCGACCGAATAGGACGGGTTGCGGGCGGCGAAGATGCGCTCCAGTCCGGCTTGCAGCGCGTCGTCCTTGCGCACGCTCCCGTCGATATCGAACGGGACACCCTTCAGCCGCAGCCGCACGTCCGCCACGTTCAGCAGCGCGCCCGGAGGCAGCTTCAGATGCAGCCGGTAGCCTTCCAAGCGCCGGATCCCCGTGCGGCCGCCGCCATCCAGCGGATAACTGAACACCACACCCGGAAGCGCCAGCGCCAGCGCCACGAACGCGTGTCTCAATCGGCCAGCCCTTCGTCCAGCCGTACGGGACCGCTCACCGCCGCCGGCCCCTCCAGCTTCGAGAACGCCTCGAGCAACCGCACTTCCTGGTATCGCACCAGCGGGCGAATCTGGAACAGCCGCAGCCGCCCGCCCTCAAAGCCGAACTCGATATCCCACGGCATCGCCTCGCCGCCATCCATCCGCACCGGCGGGTACTTGGCTTTCACCTCCGCGATGAGTCGCCGCACCCGTGCGATTTCCGCGTCCGTCAGTACCCGCTCTTCGCCGCTCACCGGCACGTTCTCAAAGCCGCCCTCGCTCTTCAGGCGCTTCCGATAGGTCCCGCGGGCTTGCTGCAGCAGGCGCGTGGACCCGTCGGGCAGCAGCAGCAAAGACTCCGCTACCCCCCCGTCCACCACCGCGCTGACGCCTTCGCTCACGTTCACCGTCGACTCGTTCCGGTCCCCGGTCTCCAGGTTCACCGTCGCAATCACCCCGCTCTTGTCCGACGGCACCGCCCGCTGCACAATCACCGAAGGATAAACGCGGTCGCTCCCCGACATGATCCGCGACCGCCATTCGTAGGCGCGCTCAGCGAAGGGCGATGCCCAGACTTCCCGAATCGCTTGCAGGATGTTCATCGTACCCACCTGGTTTGGAACCGTCAGGTTCAGCCCGGCGCCCGTGAACTCCGGTAAGTCTTCCGCATTCGTGTCGCTGCGCACGAACACCCCATACGTGCCGTCCTCGCCGAACATCTTCCTCATCCGGTCCACGAGTGCGTTCTGAAAGGCGGGCAGCAGCGGCATCGAGCGAATCTGTTTGCGGAAATGATCGAGCCTCGGGTAAATGAAGCCGCTGATCTCGGTGGGCGAGGCCCCGGCATCCCGCATCCGGTCGGCTTCCCCGTAAGCGGCGGCAATCTGTCGCGAGAGCGGCTCGGAGTCTCCCGGAAGCGTGCGGTTGATGTGGTCCCAGTAAATGCCGAACGGTACCACCAGGCCCGGTGCGACCTCGTTCGGGAAGTAGGAAGCAAGCTGCCCCAGGTTCGCCGCCTTCGGCCCGGCAAGGATGCCCGAATCACGGGATCCCATGTCCGCCAGCCGCAGAATCTCCCGCTGCTGCAGGTTCACCCGACTGGCGTCAAGGGCGAAGCGCGCGCGCACCGGAGCCTTTTCCACGAAGAGCTTGCGCTCTTCCGGCGTCAGGCTGGCCTTCTCGCGCACCACCACCACCCCCTTCGGCGTCACCGCGTAAAACAGTTCGGCGCTCTTCAGCTTCTCGAACATCGGCAGAAGCGACGACGGCACGGTGGCGTTGGGAATTCCCAGGTTCGCTGCCAGCAGTTGCGTGTGTGAGAGCATGTTGCCGCTGTCCAGCGTCAGAATGCCGGCCATCGGCTTCAGGTCCGATACCGTCTCCGGAATTACGTAAATCCCGCGTGGGTCCACCGCACCCGCCGCTTCTTGGTTGGTGGCAAGTATGCCCAGCCGTCCCACCGCGATTCCCGGGTTCAAGCCCACCACCCCGCCGCCGCCGCCCTGGCCCAGGATCGCGTGCCGGATGCCCACCGCCCGGTGCGCATCGGCCATTAAGGTCTCCACTTGATGCGAAAGCGGCAGCGCCATCGAACCCCGGACCAGGTGATCCACCAGCGCCCGCGCCGCCGGTTCAATCGGCGTGTACAGCCGGGATACCGGTCCGAAATCGCGCGCCACCGCCGCCCTCGTCCACTCCGCCGACCTCGTCAGGTACTTCACCGCCTGGAACCATTCGCCCGGAGAAACCTCGCGCCGGCTCTCCAGCGTGCGTATTTCCCCGTCCAGCGCGTCGTACTGCCGCGGCGACAGCAACCCCGCGCCGAGGGCATAACGGAAGTGATCGCGAACATGCCCCAGCAGCTGACGTCGCGACGCGCCCTTCAGGTCGATGCGGGCGGCGAATGCTGCCTCCTGCAACAGCGCGTTGAAGTCCAGCAGCCGCAAGTTCTCTTCACCGTCGCGAGAAGTAGTCACCGCGCGGTGGATCTCGACGGTGAGCGCCGCCCCGGCGGCAAAGAAACGCTCCCGGCTGCTCGCTTCTCCCAGGGCTGTTTCGAACTCCCGCACCGCGGCTTCCAGCGCCGGGCGCTTCGCAACCGGGAGCCGGGAAAGGCCCGAGGAGAGATTTCGCCCCGATTTCTCCTCCTTCAGCAAACGCGCGAGTTCCTCGATCAGCCGCTTCGGCTCCGCCGCCGGCGCTTTCTCCGCCAGGAACTCTTCCACCAGTTCCAGGTCGCGGTCGCTGGGGTTCGAGTGAATCCGTGCGCGAATCGGCTGGAATCTCGCGTCCCGCTCCGCGATGCTGGTCGCCAGAACGCGGACGCGCTTCACTTTGCTGTCCGGAAGACCGTGCGGCAGGACGGACACGATTTCGTTCGCCAGCAGGTAATGCAACCGCGTCCACTGCGGGTTGGAAAGCAGCCGCACCAGGAACAACCGGCCCGCCTTGTCCTCGTCCTCCGCCTGCCGCGCGCCGCGGTAGCTCATCGCCTGGCGGTAGATCCAGCCATCGTCGATGTCGATCAGGTACTTCTGCAAAACCATCTGCCGCAGAACATGATGGTCGCGCCGCGCGTCGAACAGCTGGTCGAAGTTCTGGCTCACCAGAATCGTTCCGACGTCGATGTTGTACCGCGCCAGTTCCTTCGCACCCGGGGACAGCTCCGCGTGCTGATTACCGCCGCCGCGCTCCCTGCACGGCGTGCCCGCCGGCGGGTGAACCGTCCCGTCTTTGCAGAACCAACGGATGCGTAGGAACGGCCCCCGCGGACTCTGCTTGAAGCTCTGAATGAGACGGGCCGCGCGCGCCGACTGCTGGGCCGTCAGCGGCGGCAGCAGACTGTCCGCGAACACCGGAACAGTGCCCGCGACAGCGAGCAGCGCGCATATCGACAATCTCATGTACACGCCATTATCTCGCGGAAGGATGAAAGGACGCCCGCCCGCGACTCGCCCCCTGAGTAAAAGATGCCGCCGCCGCCACCAACGGCGCCGGAATCCCAAGGCAACGCTGCTTTGGTATGCAATCTGCACCGGCAGGCCCCAGCGGGCGACAAGCCCCCTACGAAGGAAGGAGAACCTATGGACTTGACCATCGTTCTATTGGTCATCCTGCTGGTAGCCGCTGTCGGTGCCGGCCTCTGGTACTTCACACGACAACGGAAATCGCAGGAGTTGCAAGGCCGCTTCGGCCCCGAATACGAAGAGGCCGTCCGCCGTCACGGCGACCGTACCCGCGCGGAATCCGAGCTCGCCGGCCGCATGAAGCGGCGCGAGCGGTTCGACATCCATCCACTGAGTGAGGCCGACCGAGACCACTTCGCCTCCCTCTGGCGCCACAACCAGGCGCACTTCGTCGACGACCCCAGCATGGCCATCACCGAAGCCGACCACCTCGTGATGGAACTTATGCGAGCGCGTGGCTATCCCATGAGCGACTTCGACCGCCGCGCCGATGACTTGTCCGTTGACTATCCGCACGTGGTCCGCAACTACCGCGCGGCACACGGCATCGCGCTGCGCCACGCGCGCGGCGAAGCGAACACCGAAGACCTGCGAATGGCCATGGTCAGCTACCGCGACCTGTTCGCCGAACTCCTGGAGCCAAACCCCGTCCGCGAGGAGGTACGCCGATGAACCGCGATTCCAGAACCGTCGAGCGACCCGCGTCTACCGCCGACGTTGTGCGCGACAGGGATGGCCGCGCTCCCACCGAGCAAGGCACGCAACGCCCCGAGCAGCCGCCGTTGCTGCCCCGCGACCTCATGGACCGCATGCGTTCGGAGTGGAACGACGTGCAGGCCAGCTTCGTCGACGAGCCCCGGCAGGCAGTGCGCCGCGCCGACGAGATGGTCGCCTTCGCCATCCGCCAGATTGCCGAGACCTTCGCCCGCGAACGATCCCAACTCGAAGCCCAGTGGGATCGCGACGGCGACGTCTCTACCGAAGACCTGCGCGTCGCCCTGACGCGATATCGCTCGTTCTTCCAACGCCTGCTGTCGATTTGAGGGAGAGGGACGCGCTCCCCGCCGGCGCGTCCCCGTCTTCGCCGATCGCGAAGACCCAGGAGTCCTTCCCTGTATGCAGCGGCCGAAGCAGCCGGCTGTTCAGCGATTGCCCAAGCACGCGATCGCGCTCTTCCGGAAGCAGGTCCGCGTTCCACTCCTCCTTCGTCACTAATGCGTGCGTCAGGCCGTCACGTTGGGCCGCCAGCGGCCAGCCCGCAAAGGAGTCGATCACCGCCTCCCGCTCCCCCGCGTATCGCAGCCGCGTCGGCACGTGCATTCGCGCCGCCGGAAGCCCCGTCAGAAGGTGAAACTCCGTATCCCGGTAGACCTGGAAGCCCGCCGTCGTCCTGATATTCCCGGCCGCCCAGGCGAAGAGTTCACGCCGGTCCCGCGCCCATTCCCGCTCCGCCGCCGCGCCTTCCGGCAGCAGCCGCAAGGCCGCCACCGCCGTTCGTGAAGCCATGTACAGGCTCACTCCCACTATCCCCGCCAACAGGCAAGCGGCGATGGCGCGCTCCGCCACCGACGGCTTCGACAACGCTGCGCGCAGTGTCGTCCATAGGAATCGAACCTCCGCTGCCAGACCCGCCATCAGCAGCGGCAGCAGCGGATACACCATTCGCTCGGTGGGCGGAAAGTGCCACAGCACCAGCATCACGCACGTTCCACCCGCAAACACGGTGTACACGCTCAGCCCGCCGCGCCTCGCCTGTCGGATTACACCCGCCACCGCCGCGAACGCCACAAAGCGCAGCAGCAGGTGGAGAAGCACCACAGCACCCACCTCAAAGAAGAACAGGCCGTAAAACGACATCAAAAGCGCGCTGGCATTCTGCCACGCAACCGGAAGAATGTTGTCGAGCCCGATGTTCGCCAGAAAGTACCCGAGGTAGTCCGTGTCGTACGGAAATCGCCCGTCGCCCCGGTGCGCCGCTACCCACGCGTGCCATCCCCCCGCGGCCATCAGAAAAGGCCCGGCGAAGCAGGCGGCGCGCCGTAGCCCCCCACGCACGCCGTATCGCAGCAGATAGACCAGCGGGGCCGCCGCCAGCAGCGGCAGAGCCGCCGTTCTCGTCAGGTACCCAAACGCCGCTAGCATCCCGGCGGCCGCGGCACGGCGCTGCCCTCCTTCTCCGTCCACTAGCAACACCACGCCCAACAACACCGCCGTGAACACCAACTCCGACATCATCATCGAACTGAGAATCAATGAATACGGGTTCACGGCTACCAGGCACGCAAGCGCCGTCGCCGCCTTCACGCTGAACCCGTACCGCCGGAACAGGTGCCAGCAGAGCCAGACCACCACCGGCAGCGGCAGCCAGGCGAACAGCGTCGCCAGGGCCAGATTGCCGGGGAACTCCGGATTCATCAGCCACACCGGCGCCAGATACAGCGGAAACCCGGGCGGGTACTTGGTCTGGAACGGTCGTCCCGGCAGACTCTCGATCCGGTACTCCCCCTGCGTCAGTGACCGCGCCGCCGTGAAGTAGAAGCCGTCGTCATGCCGGCCCAGGTGGGGCTGATCGCGGTAGAGCCAGGCATTATGCGCCGACGGAATCAGCGACACACACACCACTACCACCGCCTGCCACGGCTTCATGGCTCAACCCTATCAGGGGAAGGCCGCTTCACCTATCGGGGTTACCACTGAGGCGCCGCTCGGGTAAAAGCCTGCTACTCCTGCGACGCCGTGAACTTCGGGAACGTGATGCTCGAGTCGGAGCTGAACTTGCGGTAATTGCGGTACACGATCTGCAGCCGGCTGCACGAGGCCAGACCCCGCGGGCAGACAATGTTCTCACCCCGCGCGGGCATCAGGTGACTGCCCTCCCCGATCCGGACCGTGTCGTATTCCAACGTCGCTTCCGCCAGCCGGAACGGATAATCCCCCGGAATGCGCGCCGCCTTCTGCTCGATGCGCAGGACGCGCGCCGTCTCCACATCAATCCAGATCGCCCCCTGATACGCCGGCGTGTAGAACTCGCCGTTGTACACAATTCGCCAGTGCGAGTTCTCCGGCTTCACCGCGAAGTCGTAGATGGCCACCAGCTGGTTCCCCATCCGCTGCTCGGAACGTTTCCGGAAACTCGCATTGGTCAGCGGGCTCAATACGTCAATCAACGTCGTCACGAACTCGCCCGTCGACCAGGAGCCGGACGCTTCCGGTGGCGCCGCCGCCGGCCGGCCGTTGATCGAGACGTTCCGGTACTCTTCCCTGCCGCCCACCGAAGTCACCTCGGCGGTAACCACGTCCAGCGGCTGCCACTGCGCCGGGTTCCCCGCCGAACGGGTCACCTGCTGTTCCACCACAAAGTTCGGCAGGCTGTCCGAGTAAGCGAGCGCCGCCTCGCGCGCCGCCGCTACCGTCTCATCCTCGTTTGCATTGGGCGTCCCCGAGGCACGCGCCCGCCGCCCCGGACCGGCGCCTGGCTGGTCTGGCCCAGGTACGCGCTCCGGCGCCGGCCGCCATTCGCCCGAATCGGAAGGAGACGCCGCCGCAGGCGGGTTCGACGCGCCCGACGAGTTGCCCGCGCCGCCCTCCACGCTCGCCACCGCCTCGCCCTTCTCCAATCCCTCCGGCGTTTGGACCGTGCTCGCGTCGAACGGCTTCTCCGCCGCCGCCCGCTCCTGCGCCGTTCCCTTCTTCACCAGCGTGATGCGCAGCGCCGTCTCTTCGTCGTCCGCGCTCGTTTCGATCTTCAGCCGGTCGCCCGCCTTCAACAGGCTGTCGCGGATCGCCTCCCCCGCCGTGTCGCGGAAGCGCGTCTTCGCCAGCAGCCGGAAACGCAGCAGCCCCTTCTGCTTGGTGTCGAGCACCAGGTCCTTCTCCCCCAGTTGCCGCAGCGTGCCCTCAATCTGGTGCAGCGCGAGCACCAGGTCCCCCGAACCCTGCGGCGCCCGCCGCCCCCCCTCCGGCTCTTTCTCCTTGCGCTTTGGCAACCGGATCTCCGGAACAGGCACCGGCACCACCACACCGCCCGGCAAGCGAGCCGGATACTGCCCCGGCGGCGTCTGCGTAGGCGGATACTGGCCCGGTGGATACTGGTTCGGATATTGATCGGGTGGATACTGCGTTGGCCGGACCTGCCCGGGTAGCGGCGGGGCCAGCACAGCGGCAATCGTCAGCAGGATATGGGCGCGCATCCGCAAGATCCCCCTTTGCGCGATTCTACCGCCCGTGCTCTTCGACGCGCACCCGGCAGCCGCCGTTCCGACAATAAAAAAGGGCCGGTCGCCCGCGTGGGGAGACCGGCCCTCGTGTTCGTACCGATCGCTCGGCTCTCAGAAATCGAACCGCAGCGCCATCTGCACGGAACGGTTGTCGCCGACCGTGCTCGTAATCTGCCCCGCCGTGGGCGAATCGAAGTTCTGATTCGGGAAGCCCCACTGCGGCGTATTAAACAGGTTGAACGCCTCAATGCGGAATTGTACGCGGCTGGACTCTGTCACGCGGAAGTTCTTGGCGAAGCCGCCGTCAAAGGTCCGCGTACCGGGAGCGTTCAGGATGCCTCGCCCCGCATTGCCGAAGCGAATGCTATCGGGACGGCGGAATGCGTTCGGATCGTACCAGAGCTCTCGCTTCGGGTCGTCAAGCTTCCCGGAAGCGATCCGATCCGGCCAGCCGCCCGCGCCGTTGGTCACACTGTTCTGCAGGAACACCGTGAATGGCCGGCCGCTCGATAGCGTCAAAATGCCGTTCGCCTGCCAGCCTCCGATCAGCCAGCCCGCCGGGCCTTTCATGCCCTTGCCGGGAAGTTCCCAGACAAAGTTGCTCACCAGCCGGTGCGGCACGTTGAAGCCCGACGGACCGCGAGCCTGGCCCAGCAGCAATGGATGCTGCGGACCGCCCACGGCGCCTGCGCCACTCGCCACCGAACCGCCGTAGTCCAGGTTCTTCGAGAAGGTGTAGCTCACCATCCCCTGGAGCCCGCCCGAGAACCGCTTATCGAGTTTCAGCATCAGCCCGTGATACGTCGAGCTGTTGCGCGGATCGATCTGGATCGGATTGTGGTTGCCCAACGCTCGCACCAGTCGCCGGTCAATCTGCGGCACCGATGCCGGTCCCGGCGTCACGGGGTTGAAGTCGAGCGCAAGCGGAAGATGCTTGCCCTGGCTGCCCGCGTAGGCGACCTCGGCCAGCACCGTCTGCCCCAGCTGCTGCTGGATGTTCAGGTTCCAGGTAAGCATGCTCGGCGTCTCGTTATCGAAAGAGTGGCCGAGCACCCGCGGGTTGGCCGCTACCAGCTCCGCCGTCGTTCGCGGCTTCACCGGCGCGATCGCCGGGAACGGATTGTCGATCGTCCGGATGCCCGCCAGCTGCGCGGGATCGGAAACCGGCGTTCCCACCACGTTCTGCGAAATCGTATACGGCACCTGCTGGCCCAGAATGTTCGAAGCCGAAGGCTGCACCGGGAAGAACGCCAGAGCGAGGCCGGAACGCAGAATCGTCTTGCCGCTTCCAAAAACGTCGTACGCCAGCCCAAGCCGCGGACCAAAGTTGTTCCAGTCCGTCTTCTTGCCCGCCGAACGGTTGATCCCGTCCTCGCCGGCGTACACCAGCCTCAGGTTCGTATTGTCGAAGTTGGTAAGGCGGTTCTCTTTCTCCACCTCCGGCCGGAACACTTCCCACCGCAAGCCAAGGTTCAGCGTCAGCCGCCGGCTGACCTTGAAGTCGTCCTGGAAGAACAGGGCGTGGTCGGAGACAACCAGGTTGTAGGGCTCAAGCAGGAACCCGCGCGACGCACCGCCCGCCAGGTAGCCGAGCAGCAACGAAGCGAACCCGGCGCCGCCGGCGTTGTTCGAGTTCGTCAGCTGGTTGTTGAACGTCATGCTGCTGCGCGTGTCCGTGTTGGTGAACGGCGTCGGATAGCGGCGAATGTAGTGGTAGCCGAACTTCAGCTGGTGCCGCCCCTTGGTCCAGGAGATGCTGTCGTCAATCTGCCAGTGCGTCTCCTTCGGATTCACCGGCAAAAACGCCGGCCCGCCGCTGATCCCGGTGAAATCCTGGATGTTGATGTTCGGCAGTCCCGTCGTGAACTCGCTGACGTTGATCCCCCGGATGCCCAGCGACTCGGCCGCGTTCACACCGAAGTCCGACTGGAACGTGAACGGCACCGTGCGCGCGAACCCGGTACGGAATTCGTTCAGCAGATTCGGCGCGAACAGGTGCGTGTCGTTGATCGAAAGCCCCATCGTGTTCAGCCGCGTGTTCTGCGTGCCGGCCACGAACGGCCCCAGCTGGAACCGCTGCGCCGCTTCGGGCGGCGTCGGTAGACAGCAGGCGGCCTGTCCCTGCGGGGAGTCGCGCTTGAACAACCCCCGGCTGAAGCGGCCGAACAGGCTGTTCTTCGTGCTGAACTGGTGGTCAATGCGGCCCGTCCAGGAGTTGTCCTCCAGGTCGCTGTTCGCCACCGAATTGAAGTTGTTGAAGTTGCCCGTCGTCGTCGGCAGCGGATAAATGCTCGCCACGTTCGCCGCCACGGTGTTGATCCGCTCGCGCGGAATCACATTGCCCGGGAACGGATCGCGCACGATCACGCCGTTCACCACCCGCGTCGTCCGCGGGTCGTAGATCGTCGCCGGGTACTCCGAAAAGTCGCCCGTGCGCACCTTCGCCGTCGGCACGCTATTCACATAGGTCAGGCCGCGCACTTCCCGCAGGCCCGCATAGTCGGTGAAGAAGAACGTCTTGTTCCGGCCGTCGTAAATCTTCGGAATGTACACCGGGCCGCTCAGCACCGCGCCGAACTGGTTGCGCTTCAACGGCGGCTTCGGAGTATCCACGGTCGCGCCCGCCCGCCGCTTCACCTGAAAGTAATTGCGAGCGTCGAACTTCTCGTTCCTCAGAAACTCGAACAGCGACCCGTGCAGATCGTTCTGACCCGACTTCGTCAGCACCGACACCACGCCCGCCCCGCGCCCGAATTCGGCCGAGTACGTCCCCGTCAGCACCTTGAACTCGCGGATCGATTCCACGTTCGGCTGAATGATCACCGTGTTGAACGTGTACTCGTTGTTGTCGATGCCGTCCACCAGCCACGCATTCGTGTTCGCCTGGCTCCCCAGAGCGTTGAAGTTCGAAGCCGCGCGCGGGTTGAACGTGCTGGCCCCCGACAAATTCTCACCCGACTGTCCCGGCGTCACCCCCGG
This sequence comes from Bryobacteraceae bacterium, assembly GCA_033763935.1. Classification (GTDB taxonomy): domain Bacteria; phylum Acidobacteriota; class Terriglobia; order Bryobacterales; family Bryobacteraceae; genus DALYJJ01. The sequence continues at coordinate 87,486 of JANRJO010000053.1, read as the reverse complement.
CACCAGGTAGACCAACTGCGCAAAGTTGCGCCCGTTCAGCGGCAGCTCCCGAACCGCCCGCTGCTCCACCACTTCCCCCAACTCCGCGCTCTCGCTCTTCACCAGCGGCGCGCTCGCCGTGATCGTCACGGTCTCCGTCACCTGCCCCACCTGCAGGTCGAAATCGATGCGGGCCTTCTGATCCACCTGCAGCAGAATGCCCGTCCGGACCTCTCTCTTGAAGCCCTTGAGCTCCACCGCTACCGTGTAGGTTCCCGGAACGAGAAAGGGCGCGTTGTAAGCGCCGCTGGCATCGGTCGTGTACGTTTGGGATGTGTTCTTCTCGGTCTCGGTAATCGTCACCGTGGCGCCGGCGACCGGCGAACCCGAGCTGTCCACCACAACTCCGAGTATGGTTCCCGTAGTCACCTGGCCCGGCAGAAGGGCGGTAACCAGTAATCCTACGAATAGGATGCGAATGACAGACAACATGGCCGTCTCCTCTTGATCGATGGCCGCACGAGCGGCATTGGCTGCTCCCCGAAGCAGACGGAAGCTAGACTAATCTAACCGAGTCGGCGCACCCGGGCAACCGTTTTGTTGTTAAACTGACAAGATTCTCTGACCAAAGATCATAGATGGGTTGCCGGCGCCCGGCGGAGCCGTCTTGATCCGTGTGCTTTCAACACCTTATAATTGTTCTAGACATCAGGTGTCCGATCTGGAATGAGACCCGTGGACTTGTCACCCAGAGCAGCGGAGATCCTTCACTCGATCGTGGAATCGCATATCGAGACCGGCGAACCTGTGGCTTCTCGTACCATCTCCCGGTACCGCCGGGACAACCTCAGCCCCGCCACCGTCCGCAACGTGATGCAGGATCTCACCGAGATGGGCTACCTCTGCCAGCCTCACACCTCGGCCGGCCGCGTGCCCACCGACAAGGCGTTCCGCAGCTACGTGCAGTCGCTCGCCGTCCGCAAGATCCTCTCGGCCGAACTGCAGCGCCTCCAGGCCGACTTGAGCCAGGCCACCACGCTTGAGAGCCGCGTCGAGCGATCCTCGCACCTGCTTACGGAACTCACCCGGAACGTCGGTATCGCCGCCGCCATTCCGTCCATCTCTCAGTGCCTCGACCACATTGAACTCGTCACGCTCGGCGACCGCCGCGTGCTCATGGTCGTCGTCACGCGCGACCGCATGGTCCACGACCAGTTGGTCACCCTCGACGAGCCCGTGTCGCAGGACGAGTTGAACGCCATCCGCAACTACCTGAACGTCAACTTCTCCGGCTGGAAGCTGTCCGATATCCGCGCCGAGTTGCAGCAGCGGCTCGAACAGCAGAGCGCTGCCTACGACGCCATTCTCCGTCGCCTGACGGTGCTCTATGAGAAGGGGCTCCTCAACGTCGGCGCCGATGCCGAAGTCCACATGGAAGGCGTGTTCAACCTGCTCGGACTCGATCTGCACCTCACGCGCGAGAAGATGAGAGATCTCTTCCGCGCCCTCGAACAGAAGAAGAAGATCCTGCAGCTGCTCGATCGCTTCCTCGAGCAGCCGGCGGGCGAAGTGGCCGTGCAGGTCGGCCTCGGAGATGTGCACCCGTCGATGCGCGAGCTCTCGCTCATCGGGATCTCTGTCCCCATGAACGGTGGTCTCGCCGCGAAGGTGGCAGTACTCGGGCCGATGAGAATGAACTACCAGCGCGTGATCTCGGCGGTCCTCCACATGGGTGAGGCCATGCAAACCCTCCCCCAGTGAGGAACGGCGGCGCGCCAACGGAAGGTTGAACGAAAACAACATGGAACCAACGAAGGTAGACGTGGAGGATGTGTCGTCTTTAGGGGGCGCCGAGGACATCGCGCCTTCGGCCGACGCGGAAAAGCTCGCCGCCCTCGCCGCTGAACGCGATGACCTGCGCGATCAGCTCCTGCGCGCACGGGCCGAGTTCGACAACTTCCGCAAGCGCGTTGAGCGCGAACGCGCCGAGTCTCTGGAGTACTCCTCCATGGAGGCCGTGCGCCAGCTCCTGCCGGCCCTCGACGATTTCGTGCGCGCGCTCAAGGTCGAGACCGCCGACAGAGACTACGCCAAAGGTATGGACCTCATCTACGCCCGGCTCTTCGAGACTCTTAAGAAGATGGGCCTCGAGCCCATCGAGTCGGAAGGCCGGCCGTTCGACCCCCAGATCCATCACGCCGTCGAAATGGCCCCCACCACCGACGCCGAGGACCAGACCGTGCTGGCCGAGTACCAGCGCGGCTACAACTTCAAAGGCCGGCTGCTGCGGCCGGCCATGGTAAAAGTGGCCGTGCGATCCTAAGGGCAGCCACCCGTGACCAAACGAGACTACTACGAGGTGCTGGGCGTGTCCCGCCAGGCAAGCGAGAGCGATCTGAAGTCCGCCTATCGCAAGCTCGCCATGAAGTACCACCCTGACCGCAACCCCGGCGACAAGGACGCCGAGGAACACTTCAAGGAGGCCGCCGAAGCCTACAGCGTCCTGAGCGACGCCCAGAAACGCGCCGCCTACGATCGCTACGGCCATGCCGGTGTGCAGGGAGCCGCCGCCGGCGCCGCCGGCGGCTTCGATCCCAACGCCTTCGCCGACTTCAGCGACATCCTCGGCGATCTCTTCGGCTTCGGCGATGTGTTCGGCGGCTCCGCCCGCCGCCGCAACCGCCCCCAGCGCGGCGAGGACCTTCGCTACGACCTCGAAATCGAGTTCGAGGACTCCATGCGCGGCAAGAACGTCGACATCCAGGTCCCGCGACTGGACGCCTGCTCCCGCTGCGGCGGCTCCGGCGCCGAGTCGGACGGCACGGTCACCTGCCCCACCTGCCGGGGCCGCGGCGAAGTCGTCTACCAGCAGGGCTTCCTCTCCATCCGCCGCACCTGCGGCCAGTGCGAAGGGCGCGGCCAGATCGTCCGCCGTCCCTGCCAGCAATGCCACGGCGAGGGCGTTCAGCGCAGCGAACGAAAGCTGCGCGTCAGCATACCCGCCGGCGTGTACAACGGCGCGAAACTGCGGCTGCAGGAAGAGGGACAGCCGGGCTACAATGGCGGCCCGCCCGGCGATCTTTATGTGTTCCTGAAGGTCAAAGAGCACCCCATCTTCGAGCGGCAGGACAACGACCTCCACTGCACCGTCCCGATCAACGTCGCCCAGGCGGTGTTAGGCGTCGACGTCGATGTGCTCACCTTCGACGGCCTCGAAACCGTGCGCATCCCCGAAGGCGCCCAGCCCGGCCACCAGGTTCGCCTGAAGGGCAAAGGCGTGCCGGCGCTGGGCGGACACGGCCGCGGCGACCTCTACGTCCACGTCGACGTCCGCATCCCCACCAAGCTGAGCCGCGAACAGCGCAAGCTCTTCGAGCAGCTGATCGAAACCCTGCCCGCCGAAAACGAGCCCCAGGAAAAAGGCCTCTTCGACAAAGTCAAAGACTATTTCATGTAGTCTCAAAGACGTGCAGTAGCGCTCAGATAGTCGGGTCTGAAATTACTGTCCAACAAGAGAAATTTTCGTACAATAGAGTTTCAGACAACATCCTAGAAAGCGGATGTAGTCCTCATCCGCTCGCTCAATTCGCTAGGGGGAAATGATGAGTGCTGCCGCCGTCACGTCCGGCATCGTAAACTCCACTGTCGGTTTTTACCAGGCCACCGTCGGCAAGAAGGTCGTCGTCGCCGTCACTGGCGTCGCCCTGTTCGGTTTCGTCATCGGCCACATGGCCGGCAACCTCCAGGTCTTTGCCGGCCCCGAGGCGATGAACGCCTATGGAGCATTCCTTCACAGCAAACCCGGGCTGCTCTGGGGCGCCCGCATCGGCCTGATCCTCGCCGTGGTCCTGCATATCGTCGCCTCGGTCCAACTCGCGCTGCGCGCCAAGGCCGCCCGGCCCGTCGCCTACCGGAAGTGGAAGCGCGTGCAGTCGAGCTACGCCTCCCGAACCATGATCTGGAGCGGCCCCATCATCGCCGCCTTCGTCGTCTACCATCTCCTCCACTTCACCGTCGGCGCCGCCATGCCCTGGCAGGGCGCTGAGTTCCAGACCCAGGAGATCCACGGCCACTCCATCCCCAAGCCCTATGAGAACGTGGTAGCCGGGTTCTCGAACCCCGTCGTGTCCATCGCCTACATCGTCTCCATGGCCCTGCTGTGCCTGCACCTTCGGCACGGCTTCTACAGCATGTTTCAGACCGTGGGGCTCAATCATCCCCGCTTCACTCCCCGGCTCGACAAGATTTCCGTCGCCTTCGCCGCCGCCATCTTCCTCGGATACGTATCCATCCCGATCGCGGTCCTGGCCGGAGTGGTGCGGTAAGGAGTCATCAGTTCATGGAACTCAAGTCACGAATCCCCGAGGGTCCCATCGAGAAGAAGTGGGACAAGGCCCGCTTCGACCTCAAGCTCGTCAACCCCGCCAATCGCCGCAAGTACTCGGTGATCGTCGTCGGGTCGGGCCTCGCCGGCGGCGCCGCCGCCGCCACGCTGGGTGAACTCGGCTACAACGTCCAATGCTTCTGCTTCCAGGATTCGCCCCGCCGCGCCCACTCCATCGCCGCGCAGGGCGGCATTAACGCCGCCAAGAACTATCAGAACGACGGCGACAGCATCTACCGCCTCTTCTACGACACCGTGAAGGGCGGCGATTTCCGCGCCCGCGAGGCCAACGTCTATCGCCTCGCCCAAATCAGCGTCAACATCATCGACCAGTGCGTCGCCCAGGGCGTGCCCTTCGCCCGCGAATACGGCGGCACCCTCTCCAACCGCTCCTTCGGCGGCGCCCAGGTCTCCCGCACCTTCTACGCCCGCGGCCAGACCGGCCAGCAACTGCTCCTCGGCGCCTACCAGGCCCTCGAACGCCAGGTCGCCGCCGGAACCGTCCAGATGTTCGGCCGCCACGAAATGCTCGACGTGGTGCTCGTCGACGGCCAGGCTCGCGGCATCATCGTTCGCGACCTCACCACCGGCGCCATCGCGCGCTACGCCGCCGACGCCGTGCTCCTCGCCACCGGCGGCTACGGCAACGTCTTCTTCCTCTCCACCAACGCCAAGGGCTCGAATACCACCGCCATCTGGCGCGCCCACAAGAAGGGCGCCCTCTTCGCCAATCCCTGCTTCACGCAAATCCACCCCACCTGCATTCCCGTCTCCGGCGAGTACCAGAGCAAACTCACCCTCATGAGCGAATCGCTGCGCAATGACGGCCGCATCTGGGTGCCGTTGAAGGCCGGCGACAAGCGCAACCCGAGCGAAATCCCCGAAGCCGAGCGCGACTACTACCTCGAGCGCCGGTATCCGAGCTTCGGCAACCTCGTGCCCCGTGACGTGGCATCCCGCGCCGCCAAAGCCGTCTGCGACGAAGGCCGCGGCGTCGGCCCCACCGGCCTCGGCGTCTACCTCGATTTCTCCGATTCCATCCGCCGCCTCGGCAAGAAGACCATCGCCGACCGCTACGGCAACCTCTTCGAGATGTACGAGCGCATCACCGGCGAAGACCCCTACTCCGTCCCCATGCGCATCTTCCCGGCCATCCACTACACCATGGGCGGCCTCTGGGTGGACTACCATCTCCAAAGTACAATTCCCGGCCTGTTTGTTCTGGGCGAGGCCAACTTCTCCGACCACGGCGCCAATCGCCTCGGCGCCAGCGCCTTGATGCAGGGCCTCGCCGACGGCTACTTCGTCATCCCCTACACCCTCGGCAACTACCTGGCGTCCACCAAGTTCGAGAAGGTGACTACCGACCATCCCGAGTTCGGCAAGGCCGAGGCCGACGTCACGGCCCGCCTGAAACGCCTGCTCTCGATCCGCGGCAAGCGCTCCGTCGATTCACTGCACCGCGAGCTCGGCAAGATCGTCTGGGAGTATTGCGGTATGTCCCGCTCCGCTCCCGGCCTGCGCAAAGCCCTGCACCGGATTCCCGAACTTCGCGAGGAGTTCTGGCAGAACGTCAACATCCTCGGCGAGGCGGGCGAACTCAACCAGACGCTCGAAAAGGCCAACCGCGCCGCCGACTACTTCGAACTCGCCGAGCTGATGTGCCTCGACGCCCTCAACCGCGAAGAGTCCTGCGGCGGCCACTTCCGCGAGGAATACCAGACCCCGGACGGCGAAGCGATGCGCAACGACCAGGACTTCGCCTACGTCGCCGCCTGGCAGTATTGCGGCGAGAACACGTCCTACAAGCTGCACAAAGAGCCGCTGTCGTTTGAATACGTGATCCCTGCCCAGCGCAGCTACAAGTAAATGAGGAGCTACCAGTAGAGAGATGAGGCTCACCTTACACGTCTGGAGACAGAAGGGCCCCCGCGACCAGGGCCGCATCGTGAAGTACGACATGCCCAACGCCAACGAGCACATGTCGTTTCTCGAAATGCTCGACGTGCTCAACGAGCAGCTGACCGAACGCGGCGAAGAACCCATCGCCTTCGACCACGACTGCCGCGAAGGCATCTGCGGCTCCTGCGGCTTCATGATCAACGGCGTGGCCCACGGTCCGCTGCCCGCCACCACCGTCTGCCAGTTGCACATGCGTCACTTTAAGGACGGCGACGAACTGTGGCTCGAGCCCTGGCGCGCCAAAGCATTCCCCATCCTCAAAGACCTGATGGTCGACCGCTCTGCCTTCGACCGCATCATCGCCGCCGGCGGCTTCATCTCCGTCCCCGCCGGCTCGGCTCCCGACGGCAACGCCATCCCGGTTCCCAAGCCCGACCAGGAGTCCGCCATGGACGCCGCCGCCTGCATCGCCTGCGGCGCCTGCGTCGCCATGTGCCCCAACGCCGCCGCCGCCCTCTTCACCGGCGCCAAGATCACTCACCTCGGCCACCTGCCCCAGGGACAGCCAGAACGCTACGACCGCGCCCAGAAGATGATCTCCCAGGTCACCGTGGAAGGCTTCGGCCACTGCACCAACATCGGCGAATGCGAAGCCGTCTGCCCCAAGGGCATTCGCCTCGAAGTTATCGCCCGCATGAACCGCGACTACATCAAGGCCCAGGCCGTAAAGCGCGAAGAAGCCGGCTACGCCTCCGTAGGCTGAGCGCGCCCTCGAGCCCGTAACCTCCCCTACGGCTCCCCCGTATCGCCCCTCTGCGGGGCCGGCGCCTCCCCCCGGCCCCGCACTCCCTTCCCCGCCGACTCCGCCCCCGCCGGCTCCCGGAACGGCTCCACCGGAATGCGCTCGTACACCACCTCCAGCACCGTCAGCTCCGTCGTGCCGCCCGGCGCTTGCAGCACGACCCGGTCGCCCGCCTCCGACTTCATCAGCGCACGCCCCAGGGGCGACACCCAACTGATGTGGTTGCGCGCCAGATCCACCTCGTCCGTGCCCACAATGCTCACCACCCGCTCCGCTCCTTCCGCGTTGGCATAGCGCACCGTTGCTCCGAAGAACGCCTTCGCCGCCGCCTGCCCCATCCTCGGAGCCTCCGGGTCCACCACCTCCGCGGCTTCAATCCGCTTCGCCAAAAAGCGAATCCGCGAATCGATCTGCCGCAGCCGCCGCTTGCCGTATTGATAGTCCGCGTTCTCACTCCGGTCGCCGTTGCTCGCCGCCCACGCCACCACCTCCGTCACCGCCGGCCGTTCCCTCGTCACCAGAAACCGGTGCTCATCCTTCAGGCGCTCCAGGCCCCCCGGCGTAATGTAGTTCTTGCCCGGCGCGCCCGCCGCCTCCGGTCTCGGCCTCCTGGTAAACCCTTTCCGCATGTCAGTGCCGGATCTGCCCCCGCAGCAAATCCAGCTGGTCCCGGAACTGCCGCTTCAGGTGTTCGATATCGTTGTACACGCTCCAGTAGTGCCCCAGCCCCCGCAGTTTCTCCTGAAACGCCCACACCGTCTCCAGGTCCTTCCGGGGCAACTCCGCCATCCGAACCTCCGCATTCTTAAAGTACGTGTAGATCCTCGGCACGCCGCACGCCAGAAACTGCCGGTGCGCCACGTCGAACTCCTCTTCCGTATACCGCCCCACCTTCGTGCGGAACAGCGCGACGAACACATCGCACGCCGCAACCGCCCGGTTGTACTCGTCTTGCAGCCGCGTCTCCGACATCGCATCCAGAAACCATTCCCAACGCACCACCACGAGATACAGCCCCTCCCGGCGCAGCCCGTCGTTCAACTGCCGGAGATACAGGTCGAACGCATCCCGGTCCTCCCGCAGCTCTTCGGACGAAGCCAGAAACAGCCGCACCGTCCGCGCCTCCGGCCGCTGTCCAGAAATATACCTCTCGCCCTCATCCCGATCGCCCACCCCCTCCAGCAGCTCACGCACACTCACCTCCAGATAACTGCGGCCGCACTCCACTTTCCAGCGGCCATCCTTCCGCCGCTGCCTTAGCTTCTGGTGCGAGAAGAACTCCGGCGCCGCCGACCCCGCGCACACCGTGCAAGGGCAGGGAATTCGCTTGTCCACTTTGTCCCGCAACCCCGGAATCGAATGGTTCAGAGCATCCAGATCCGCCGCCGCCACCGCCAGCAGCTCTTTCCGGTCCGCCCCGCGTGCCCGCAGTTCGATCTCGCGCCCATCCGCCAGCAGTTCCACCAGCACGTCCGTCCCATCCGAGGAGAACAGCACCCCGCTGCGCCAGGCCAGCGCCGGGTCGGCAATGTAGCGATTCAGGCGCACCGTCAACCGGCTAATCGTGCCCTTCGGCAGGAACTGATACCGGTACCGCAGCACCAGGTCGTCAGGTCTCCCCCACCCGGCAAGGCGCTCTGGTTTAGACGGCGGCAGCAACTGCGCCGCCAGCCACCCCCGAGGCCGGCGGTCCTGCAACTCATAGCAGAGCTCGAAATTCGCCATCAGCGCCCGCAACTCCGCGTGCATGCCGGCGTACCGCGAATCACGCCAGACTCGCAGACAGTCGCCCTCGTCGAACAACCCCGACCGCCGCTTCACCTCCTCATCGTCCAGAATGCGGAACACCGCCTCCGTTGCCCACTCGTTCTGCAAAATCACCGTATGCCGCAGCAGCGCGTCGTCCTGGAAATGCAGGAAGACGCCCAGGTCGTGCAGGTACCGGCTCAGATGCAGCGCCCGCTCCCGGTCCCGCGGCAGGTGCCGTTCGTAGATCTCAAAGTACTCCTGCTGCGGAATCCAGGGAACCGCCCGCGCCCGCTCCTCGATGTCCGCCCGGATCTGCACCCACTTCGCCGGCAGCGCGTCGCCGACATGCCGCAGCTTCGCCGCATGATACTCGATCCCCTCCCGCAGCCCGTCCGCCGCGGCCCGCTCGAGCAGGTCTCCCGTGTATCGCTCTTCGACGTTGTCGTACCGCCCCTTGATCCCCCCCCAATCGAGCGCCTTGCTCCGCCCGCCCTTTTCGTTCTGAAAGATCAGCACCGGGCTGTGCCCCCCGAACACGTCCACCAGGTCCAGCCAGTACCGGAACCCCTCATCCGTAGCTGATTGATGGTCCGTGCGCGTGTCGTCCACCAGCACGTACAACGACCGCCGCGTCAGAAAGAACTGGTGCGTCGCATGATAGATCTCCTGACCCGCGAAATCCCACACGTTCAGCCGGAACGTCCGCCCGTTCTTCAGCGGAAACTCGTGCCGGTAAATCGCAATCCCCTTCGTCGTCTCACTCTCCGACGGCAGCGGCAAGTCCCGCTGGTATAGCCTCCGCAACAGGCTCGTCTTACCCGCCCCGCCCTCCCCGATCAGCAGCAGCTTTGCCTCGTAGAGCCGGTCCTCCCCCTGCTCCTCCCGCTCCCGAAAGAAGTTGAGGATCGCCTCATTGCCCTGCTGAACGACCTCCACCGGCGGAACAGTGAGAGGGCACCCTGCCACATAGATCGCATCCTCGGCCCCCCACATGCCCCGCAGAACCGGAACGCCGCGGCGAATCAAAGGCAGTAGTGGAGAGAGATCAGTGACTGGGGCGTAGGCCAGGTTGAGCATTCGGAGCGCCGGGAGTCCCGCCAAGGGGCGAAGGTCCGTGACTTGCGTTCCGGAGAGATCGAGCAAGGTGAGCGCCGAGAGTCCCGCCAGGGGGCCGAGCTCGCTCACTTTCGTGCCGAAGAGATAGAGCGAGGCGAGCGCCGAGAGTCCCGCCAGGGGGCCGAGGTCGCTGACTTCAGTCCCGGTTAGCCATAAACACCGCAAACGCCGCAGCCCCGCCACCGGCCCGATTCCGTCGGATAGGGTGTTCGGACCTCCATCGTTCGTAGTCCGATCCCAAGGACCCGAATCGTCGAGTCCCTCCCGTCGCCACTCCGAGAACGACAACCCCTCCAGCCAATCCAACTCCCCGACTTCCTGCGGCACCTTCCTAAGCCCACAGTTTCCGAGATCCAGAAACGGAGCCCTCGTCTCCTTATTCTCTGCAATCAGCCTCAATGCCAGTTCGGACATCGTAGTAACGGTCCCGTCGGACTTCCACACATCCTACAGCGAACACACCATTGCCGAACACCACATAACGGCCGAAGCGCGAAGATCGACAACCACCACACCGTCACGATTTCCCAGCTTCCTTGACGGAGCCCATGGTCTTCACTTCACGCGGCGGTACACTTCCTTCCGGTCTCCCACCTTCACCACCAGGACGAGGAGGACTTCATCCCTATCAGGTAATTGATGCGGTAGTTCTTCCCCGGTCCCACGTAGACGCGATAGAGCCTCTCCTTCGTCTCCATCCTCTCCGCGCCATGGGGACCCGGATTCTCCTCCAGGCGGAGAAGGTCCCGGCTCACTTGCTTTCGGATATGAGGATCGAGGCGGCGGAGGTCCCTCTCCGCGGCGGGAGTGACCTCAACGCGGTAAGCCAGGACTCAGTCTCCAAGTTCTCGCATGAGGTCCCGGAGGCCGATCGTTCCCTTCTCTTCCGCTTCCTTCAAAGCGCCCTTGGCGTCTTCGAGATCGATGCGGTCCATCTCCTCCTGGGCCAGGCGCTCCAGAAGGCGGAGGTCTTCTATCGGGATGACAGCGGCCAGATCCTTCCCACGGCGGGAGACAATGGTCCGCTCCTTCCCATAGGCGGCACGGTTAACGACTTCGGGAAATTCCTCCCGCGCTTTCGAGACATTGAGTCGTGTCATAGCCGATCTGTACCACTCGTACAACTTGTACGGCTCCATAACCAGCATCCGGCATGAATCGCAGGCTTTGCAGGGCTTCAAAATAGCCACTCCAACTCGCCGGCTTCCCCCGGCGTCTCCTCAAGCCCACACTTCCCGAGATCCATCCGGCATATCCTGAGCTTTTGTCCCGAGTTCCGCGCGGAGCCAGAGACGGTCCCGCCCGCGAACCAAAGAGGTCTCGCACAATGAACACCAAGAAGGTCCGCGCGATCTTCCAACTCCACGTTCGGCTCCGCGAAATTCAACCGGTCATCTGGCGGCGCATCCACGTCTGGGAGGATGCCACGCTTCCCCAGGTGCACCGCATCCTCCAGATGCTCTTCAACTGGGAGGACTATCACCTCCACGACTTCGTTGTTGGTCGGCGCGTCTACAGCGTGCCCGACCCTGATGACCGCATCCACGAGCGCAAGGTGTTCGACGAGAAAGGCGTGCCGCTGAACCGCGTCATCCAGCGTGTGGGCGACACCTTCGTCTACGCCTACGACTTCGGCGACGGTTGGAAGCATGATGTCCTGCTCGAGGCGATCCTCCTCCCCCAGCCTCAGACCTTCTACCCGTGCTGCATCGCGGGCGCTCGCAACGTGCCGCCGGAAGACGTGGGCGGACCGTTTGCCTATGCCGGCTATCTCGAAGCCCTGTCGGACCCCAGCCATCAGGAACACGACGACCTGCTGGCTTGGCGTGGCCCCTTCGATCCGGAGGAGTTCGCGCTCGAACGCATCAATGCCTCGCTGAAGCGGTCCTTCTACCGGCGTCCTGCGGCAAAGTGAGCGCCGCCAGCCAGGGCGGGCGACGAAGCCAGTCCTACGAAAAACAACCTGGTTAACCTCCTGGCTGGTCATCGAGTTGGACGACCTGTACCGCCTGCAGCGACGATTTTTCCGGCGAATTTTCTCTGCCGCGGGTTTTGTGCTGGCAGTTGCCTAACATCAGCACGATGCCGAGCCCGTCGCTCTGTCTCTTTGAGGAGAACGTGGGGCAAGGGAATGATCCGGACATACGGATATTCGTGCGCAATGCGCGGCCGCACCGGTCGTACTCCACCTCAGACCGGCTCGTCCTGTGGAATCGCATGGTGTCGCTCGAGACGAGCGTTCGCTTCGCCCGGCCTGTTACCTCGCCTCGGCCGGTGATTGGGTTAGAACGCTGGCCTGGAACCGTCAACCGGTTTAGTGGGCCAATAGAGCGATGGCGGCGTGCGATCCCGGCGTATCTGCGCTTTCGGATGCCGGAGGTCTTCCCGGGCATCGATCTCGACGTGGGCTTCGCCGGCGATGGGCTTGAGTTGATCTACATCGTGCGCCCTAGCGCGGATGCGGCTGCGGTGACTCTGGAGACGGGCTCCCGTACCGAGTTGCTGCCGGCGGGCGAGTGGAGGATCGCCGAATCAACCTTCAACCCGGCCACTGTCTCGGCGCCGCAGGCCTGGCAGTTGTTCTTCAGTGCACGAACGGATGTGGCGGCAGCCTTCCGCGCCCTGGACCGCGGGCGGGTGGCTGTTGATACCAGTGCCTACGACCGCACCCAGCCCCTTTTTATCCGCGTGGAGGTGAACGCCGGCGCACCGCCCGAGCTCACAATCGCCTCCTTGAGCCCCGCTCCCGACGGGGGACTGTATGCCGGCGGGGCAGTGAGTTCGAACGCCGTATGCACGGTATCACCGGGAGCGACGATCTATTACTGTCCGGACGCGATCGTGCTACACATCAACTCGCGCGGCGAACCGGTCTTTCTTACGGTGCTCAGCGGCAGCGTGGAGGACGAGGTACACACCGTCATTTTCGATGTGCGGCGTGGGGATCTGGTGGTTGCCGGCTCTTCCGCATCTGGGGACTTCGCGGTCAGTGCGAATGCGGCGCAACGGGAAAACGCGGGACCGTTGGGGCCACGAGCCCGGGTGTCGCTGATGCCGGTAGGAGACTTGTTCGTGGCGCGACTGGATGCGCGCAGCGGAGATCTGCGTCACTCAGCGCTCATTGGCACCCCGGACGGGGACGTGCCACGTGACGTGGCGTTGAGATCGGTGAGGCGGCGGGATTGGCCGTTGGCGCTGCGGAGGTAGAGTTCAGCGGGGCGGCCGGGCGCGGTGAAGACGTAGGCGAGCTGGCCGATGGGGCCGGGGGAGACGGCGCTGACGGCGCCGGGTTCGGTGATGAGGGGTTGGGCGGGGCCTTCGGGGAAGGGCTGGCGGTAGAGGTGGACGCTCCCGCGGGATTGCACGGTGAAGTAGACGGTGTTGCCGTCGGGGGACCAGGAGGGAGGCCCCTGGCGGTTGTCGATGGTGACGAGTTCGCGGCGGCGGGCGCCGTCGGCGTCCGTGGTCCAGACGTGAGTGTCCTCCATGGTGGTTTCGAGGTCGGTGAGGCCGCGCTTGCAGCCCTGGTAGACGATGAAGCGGGCGTCGGGGGAGAAGCGGGGGCGGTACTCGATGTTTTCGGTGGCGGTGAGGCGGCGGATCGCCTCGCTGTCGGGGTTGATAGCGAAGAGGTCGTAATTGAAGAACTGGTCTTCGTTGGGCTCGCGGTTGGAGACGAAGAGGATTTCGTTGCCCTTGGGGGACCAGTCGACGGAGTGCTCGTAGTGGTTGCCGCGGGTGAGCTGGCGGATGGCGCCGGAGGCGAGGTCGACGGTGAAGAGGTGGAGGCGCTTGTTGTCGTTGAAGCGGGTGTTGCCTTCGTCGAGGTCGGGTTTGTAGATGTAGCGGGTGATGACGACGGGGTCGCCGGTGGCGTCGGCGGTTTCGGGGCCGGGAGTAGCATCGACGAAGACGAGGCGCTTGGAGTCAGGGGACCAGGCGAAGCGGGCGCCACGGGAGGGGAGTGGGTGATTGGTGTCGCCGAGGGGGGCGAGCCAGCGTGGGGAGGAGCCGTCAGCGCGTGCGACGATCAGTCCGGTTTTGCCGGCGGCGCGGCCGGAGTAGGCAATGAAGGCGCCGTCGGGGGACCAGACGGGGGATCCGGAGTTGTCCTGGCCTTCGGCGAGCCGGACGGAGTTGCCATCGGCGAGGGTGAGCACCCAGAGCTGGCTGTAAGGCATGCCGGGGGCGTGGTGGTTCTGCACGGTGTAGGCGATGCGCGTCCCATCAGGGGAGAAGGCGACCTGCTGGACGGCGCGCATGCGGGAGAGGTCGGCGGGCACGAAGGGAGCAGCGGAGAGCAGGCCCAGGGAGAGAAAGGCTGAGAGGAGACGCATGGGGAGTTTCCCCAATATAATGCGAGTCGATGCAAAGACGAGCGTTTCTTTACGGGACGAGCGCGCCGCTGTTTGTGCCGGCGGCTGCGCTGGGCGGGCAAGGGCGTCCGGCGGCGAGCGATCGCGTGACGCTGGGTGTGATCGGCTGCGGGAACCAGGGAACGAACGATCTGCTCTCCTTCCTGCGGGACGAGCGGGTGCAGATCGTGGCGGTGTGCGACGTCAACCGGGAGAGCCCGGGCTATTGGGACGGGCGAATCGGGGGACGTGAGCCGGCGCGGCAGTATGTGGAATGGCACTACGCGCGGGAGAAGCGGTCGGGTGCCTACAAGGGGTGCGCGGCGTATGAAGATTTCCGGAAGTTGATGGGGCGGGAGGATATCGACGCGGTGCTGCTGGCGCTGCCGGACCACTGGCACGCGATTCCCACCATCGCAGCGGCGAAGGCGAAGAAGCACATTTACGGAGAGAAGCCGCTTTCGCTCACGGTGGCGGACGGGCGGGCGATGGTGGAAGCGGTGAAGGCGAGCGGGGTGGTGTTTCAGACCGGGAGCCAACAGCGGTCCGATGCGCGTTTCCGGAGGGCGTGTGAACTGGTGCGGAACGAGCGGATCGGGAAGTTGAAGACGGTGCGGTGCGGGCTGCCGGGAGGTACGCCGGACTTCGCGCGCATGGGTCACCGAAAGGACCCGGAGCCGGTGCCGGAAGGGTTCAACTACGACTTCTGGCTGTGGCCGGCGCCGGAAGCGCCCTATTCGCCGGCGCGGTGCCATGTGAACTATCGCTGGAACCTGGATTATTCCGGCGGGCAGATTACGGACTGGGGCGGGCACCATCCGGATATTGCGCACTGGGCGATGGACATGGACGGGTCAGGGCCGGTGGCGATCCGGAATGCGCGCGGGGAGTTCGCGAAGGACAAGGTGTGGAACACGGCGGTGGAGTACTCGTTCGAAGCGGTGTACCCAAGCGGGGTAACGATGATCGTGTCGAGCCGGGAGCGCGGCGGGGTGACGTTCGAGGGGACGGAAGGGAAAGTGTGGGTGAACCGGGGAGCGATAGAGGCGGAGCCGAAGGGGCTGCTGGAGGGCGACACGGGGCCGCAGCGGCTGTACGAGAGCAAGGACCACTTTCGGAACTTTGTGGACTGTGTGCTCGAGAAGAAGCAGCCGGTGGCGCCGATCGAGGCGGCGCACCGATCGATCACGCTGGGGCACCTGGGGAACATCGCGTTGAAGCTGGGGCGGGATCTGAAGTGGGATCCCGCCAAGGAGGTTTGTATCGACGACGAGGCGGCGAACAAGATGCTGTCGCGGCCGATGCGCGGGCCGTGGAAGCTCGGGTAGCGCGTTTTCTCAGACGCGGTCGGGCTCAGGGTGGACCCAGGGAGCGCGATAGGGACGGCGTAGGCGCTTGTTGGCCTCGGCGTCATTGGCGACGGCGCCCTTCTTGACGTCCCAAGTGAGGGAGCGGCCGAGGTCCCGCGACAGATTGGCGAGGATGCAGGCGGTGGTGGAGATGTGGCCTTCCTCGATGTCGGCGACGGGGCGGGAGCGCTTCTCGATGCAACCCAGCAGGTCGAGCATGTGGCGGCGGATGGCGGGGGCGACGTGGCGCTCGAGGTCCTGCTCGGTGCGGTCTTCGGGGTACTGTTCGAACTCGTAGGTGACGTCTTTGCGGACCTTCGCGCCGTCGTTGGGGATGAAGTCGTAGCTCATGACGCTGGCCTTGAGGGTGCCTTTGTCGCCATAGAAGGTAGCGCCCCAGGGGTATTGGGGGTCGGGCGGCGGGCCGTAGGTGCGGTGCTGCCAGACAACGTCGAGGCCGTCGTACTTGAAGGTGGCGGTTTGCGTGTCGGTGATGTTGGCCTTGCTGTTCTTGTCGGTGTAGATACCGCCGGAGGAGGCGACGCTGATGGGCCAGCCGAGGCTCATCATCCAGCGGACCATGTCGAGCATGTGGATGCACATGTCGCCGACGATGCCGTTGCCGTACTCCATGAAGGCGCGCCAGCTGCGGGGGTGGACGAGGGGGTTGTAGGGGCGAAGGGGCGCGGGTCCGGTCCACATTTCGTAATCGAGGTGCGGGGGAGGGGTGGTGTCCGGCGGATTCTGCCGGGCGCGCATGTGGTAGTAGCAGTAAATTTCGACGAGGCCGATCTTGCCGAGTTTGCCTTCGCGGATGATGTCGCGCGCTTCGGCGAGGTGAGGCGTGCTGCGGCGCTGCGTGCCGACTTGGACGACGCGGCCGTACTTGCGGGCGGCGGCGAGCATGGCCTGGCCTTCGACGATATCGACGCCGATGGGTTTCTGGAGATAGAGGTCGGCGCCGGCTTTCATGGCCTCGATGGCGGGGAGGGCGTGCCAGTGGTCGGGGGTGGCGATGAGGACGATGTCGAGGTCCTTCTCCTTGAGCATCTGCCGGTAGTCGGTGAAGGTCCGCGGCTGCTTCTTCGATTTCTGGCGGGAGGCGACGATTTCAGCTGCGCCCTGGAGCATGCGCTTGTCGACGTCGCAGAGAGAGACGACCTCGACGGGGGAGACCTGAATGAGGCGCAGGAGATCGCACTTGCCGTACCAGCCGGAGCCGATGAGGCCCACGCGTTTCGGTTTCGAATCGGCGGATTGCGCGAGTGCGTCCCGGTAGGAAGCGGCGGCGAGAGCACTCACTCCGGCGCCCAGAAAATTGCGGCGATGCATGGAAAGAGTATAAAACGCTAGCGAACGGCGTCGAGCATGGTCTTGATCTGGCGCGAGACTTGTTTTTCGGTTTGGGATCCGTCGACGAGGAGGATGCGGGTGTTGGCGTAGGCAGCGCGGACGGCTGCGATCTCCTTGTGGTAGTCGGCGAGGCGGCGTTCGATGCGGTCCGGGGCATCGTCGGCGCGGCGGCGCTGGGTCATACGTTCGCGGGCGATCTCATCGGAGACGTCGAGGATGACGGCGACGGGAGGATCGAGTTTGAGTTCGGCGGCGAGCCGGGCGAGGTAGTCGGCCTGTTCTTTGGTGGCGGGGTAGCCGTCAAGGACGAAGCCTCTGGACAGGTCCACTTTCTTGAGGTACTCGCCCATGAGTTCGTTGAGGCTGTCGTCGCTGAGGAGTTCGCCGGCTTCGACCTGGGTACGGAGGCCGCGGGTGACGCGGGATTTGCGCCAGCTTTCGCTCTTCTTCACGACTTCGGAGGCCGAGAGGTAGGGGAGGCCGTACTCCTTCTTGAGGAAGCGAGCCTGGGTAGTCTTGCCGCTACCTGGGGGTCCGAGGAGGATGACGAACAGGGGTTTGGGGAGACCTTGGGCCAGCACGGGGCCGGCGCACAGGAGTCCCAGGATTTCGCGGCGAGTCTGCATGTTTCTAGTATCCCGCCTGTTTGTCCACAACGTTGAGCAGTGGGAGACCGCGAGTGTAGCGGCGGACGTTTTCAGCGAAGAAAGCGACGAGGCGGCGCTGGCGTTCTTCGCCCCAGCCGGAGGTATGGGGAGTGATGACGACGTTGGGGCAATCGAAGATGGGGTGGGCGGAGGGGATGGGTTCCTGGGGGAAGACGTCGAGGCCGGCGCCGGCGATCCAGCCTTCTTTGAGGGCGCGTACGAGGGCCATGTCATCGAAGAGGCCGCCGCGGGAGAGGGCGATGAAGTAAGCCGTCTTCTTCATGGAACGGAAGGCGGCTTCGTTGAACATCTTGTCGGTCTGCTTCGTGTGGGGCGCGGCGACGACGACGACGTCGGCCTTGGTGACGATTTCGGGGAACCAGGAGGGGTCTCGCAGCTCGTCCACGAAGTGGGGCTTGGGCATGGGGCGGGCGTCGGTGGCAATGATGCGCATGTCGAAGCCGTAGTAGGCGCGGCGAGCCGTTTCGTAGCCGATGCCGCCGAGGCCGATGACCGCCATGGTACGGCCGGCGAGTTCGATGTGGTCGGCAGAGCGGACGGTGCCGACGGGTTTCCATTCGCGGCGCACCGTCTGGCGAGCGTAATCGGTGCCGATGCGGCGGGTGAGGGCAAGCAGCAGGCCGATGCCGGTTTCCGCGATGCCGGGGGCGAAGACACGCGCCATGTTGGTGACGGGGACGGGGCTCTTGCGGAAAGCGTCGTCCATCCATTCGACGCCGGCGGCTCCGGTTTGAATCCACTTGAGCTTGGGGGCGAAGTCGAGTTCCTTGCCGGGGACGTCGCCGTAAAGGACTTCGGTCTCGGGGAGGCGGGCGCGGAGTTCATCGCGCTTGACGACGACGATTTCGACGGGGACGCCGGCAGACGCTGTCTGGATGACGCGCACTTCCTCGGGGGTGAAGGGAGTGAGGGAGACGATGCGGAGGGGCTCGCGGCGGGGCGCAGGTGTTTGGGCCGCGAGGGGCAGGGCGAGGGTGGAGAGAAGGGCGCGGCGGCGGGTCACGGTGATCGACATGGCGAGAGTGTACCGCATAGAGTGAAGGGAAATGAACGGCTACGACACGGACCTGGCGCACATCCACGATGCGGGGTTTGGTGATTTCGCACGGCAGGCGGCGCCGGGCTTGCTGCATCTGCTGCGGAGGGCGGGCGTGGAGGACGGGCTGGTGGCGGACCTGGGATGCGGGACAGGGATCTGGGCGGAGGAGTTGCTTAAGGCGGGATACGAGGTGTGGGGCGTCGACCAATCGGCGGCTATGGTCGCGCTCTCGCAGAAGCGGGCGCGGGGCGGGACGTTTGTGGAAGGCTCGCTGCTGCAGGTGGCGATCCCGAGGTGCCGGGCGGTGACGTCGATCAGCGAGTGCCTGAACTATCTGTTCGACGAGAGCAACAGCGTGAAGCGGCTGGTGGGGTTGATGCGGAGGGTGTATGCGGCGCTGGAGCCGGGGGGAGTGTTTATCTTCGACATTGCGGAGCACGGTCTGGAGCCTGAACGGCGGCGAGGGCACTGGCAGGGCGAAGGCTGGGTGGTGCTGCTGGATGCCGAGGAGGACGAGGAGACGCACATCGTGACGCGGGATATCACGACGTTCCGCAGCGCGGGGAAGCTGTGGCGGCGGACGGACGAGCGGCACCGGCTGCTGACGTTCGATCGGAGCGAGATTTACGAGGAACTGGGACGGGCGGGATTCCACGTGAAGATGCTGCGCGGGTATGGGGAGGCGACATTTCCGCGGGCACACGTGGGGTTCTTGGCCCGGAAGCCGGCCTAGGTAACGGCGATCCCGTCGGCGCCGGGACCGACTTCCATCGAGCCGATGACCTGGCCCTGGTCGAGGTCGATGGCTTTGACGGTGGAGCCGCCAGCGACGAAGGCGCGGCGATTGTCGGAGTGTGCGATGACGCCTTGGGCAACGCCCTGGCCGGTGTCGATGCGGCGGAGGATTTCGCGTTTGGCTGCGTCGAAGACGACGAGGTGGCCGGCGACAGGATCGGCGACGAGGGCGCGGCGGCCGTCGGGCGTGAAGGCGACGCGGTAGGGGAGTTTCCCGGCGTCGAGGACGGCGGCGACTGAGTCGGAGGCAGTGTCGATGACGGAGAGCTTGCCGTCACCGCGGTGGGCGACCCAGACTTCGTTGCCGCGGGGCGTGATGCCGATGCCTTCGGGGCCTTTGCCGACGGCGATGTGTTTCACCTTGGTGGGGCCGGGGACCTTGCCGATGTCGATGGCGGTGACCTGGTTTTCGGGGATGTTGGCGACCCAGGCGCGGGAGCCGTCGGGGGCGAGGACGACCATGTGGCCGCCGTTGAGGCCGGTGCCCATGGCCCAATCGATGCGTTTCTGTTCGACGTTGTAGCGGGCGAGGAGGCGCTGGGCTTCGGCGGTGAAGTAGAGATGGGGGCCGTGGGCGACCATGCCGTGGGGCATGAGGAAGACACCGAGGTCGATCCGTTCGATCTCCTTGCGTTGGGCGAGGTCGATGACGGAGATCGAGTTGCCGGGCTTGACGAGGCCGGCTCCCGGTTTCACCAGGGCGTAGTTGCTGACATAGGCGAGGCGGCGGTCGGGGGAGAGGGCGACTTCGTGGGGGCCGTCGCCGACGGTGATGCGGGTGAGGACCTGGAGGGTTCCGGCGTCGGCGATGGCGGCTTCGTTGTTGCCCTTGCTGGCAACGATGAGGAGGGAGGCCGGGGTCTGGGCAGAGGCGGCGAGGAGGGGCGCGGCGGCGAGCAGGGAGCGGCGAGTGAGGGGTTGGGCCATGGCGAAGTTAGACGCTAGGGAGGGGTGTTTCGGTAGGAAGGTGTGACGGGGCTTAGGGGGCGGCGACGACGCGGGCAGTGGCGACGGCCTGGCCGACGTGGCGCTGGGTGTGTTCGGCGATGTGGACGAGGAGGCCGATGACGGATGTCGGGAGGCGGCGGCGGCCGACGTAGCGGGGAGCGGCGGGGTCGGAGAGGTTGAGGGCTTGCAGGCGGCGTTCGGCGGCGGCGAGGGCGGCCTCGAGGGCTTGGAGGAGTTCTTCGCGAGAGGCTCCGGGGTCCTGTTCGGCCTTCATGACGGCGAGTTGCTCGGGGGAGATTTCACGCTCCTCAAGGTAGGTGAGGAGGCGGTCCACGCTGCCGCCGATGTGGCGGATGTGGAAGCCAATGGCGCCGGTATTGCCGGGGCGCGCCCACATCTGGCCGGTGGAGAGGCCGGCGGTAAAGCGGGCGAGGTCTTCGCGGGCCTGGGTGAACGAGAAGAAGACGGGGGCGAGGAGGGGGTGGAGTCCTTCGGGTGCGCCGCGGAGCCAGGGTTCAGGGAGGGTTTCGGGCATGGCGTGTACTAGCGGGCGGCGTACGGAGCAGACCAGCGTGCGGGGCGCTGGAGGCCGTCGGGGAGTTTGGTGGTTTCGTCGCCGATGGTGAGTTCGAGTTGTTCGGCGGTGAGGTCCTCGGCCGTGGAGAGGTCAGCCCCGGTGATATCGGCGCCCTCGAAATCGACGCCGATGAGGCGCGCGCCGATGAGGTTGGCATCGCGGAGGTCGGCGTGGCGAAGGTCGGCGCCCTTGAGGTTGGCAAGGGTGAGGTCGGCCTGGCGGAGGATGGCGTGGGAGAGATCGGCGAGGACGAGGTTGGCGCGGCTGAGGTCGGCGCCGCGGAGTTCGGGGACCTGGGTGCGGTCAGCGGCTCGCCACTGGTTCCACTGGTCGACGTCGCGGAGGAGGATTTGGAGTTGGTCAGGGTTGGGCATGCAAACTACTACTTTAATTCGAGGCGGGCCCAGACCGGGAAGTGGTCGGAAGGGTAGCGGCCGTTTTCGGCACGAGTGATGGTTTGGGCGAGGAGGGAGCGGAAGGGGCCGCGGAAGAGGATCCAGTCGATGCGTTGCGGGCCGGGGACGCCGCGGAAGCCGTGGAAGGTGCCTTCGGGGCCGAGGCGGGTAGCGGCGGCGGTCCAGGCGTCGGTGAGTTGGGCGTTGAGGAGCCGGTAGGGTTCGGAGGCGGGGCCGGTGTTGAAATCGCCGGTGAGGACGATGGGGACATCGGGGGGCAATTTTGCGAGGCGTTCGGCGAGGACGCGGGCGCAGGCGGCGCGGGAGGCCATGTCCTCCTGGCCGCGGTGGGGGAAGTGGGTGTTGAAGAAGTAGAAGCGGCGGCTGGTGTCGAGGAATTCGAAGAGGCCCCAGGTGACCAGGCGGGGAAGGCTCATATTCCAGGAGGAGCTGCCGGGGACCTCGGGAGTTTCGGAGAGCCAGAAGTTGCCGCTTTCGAGGACGCGGAAGCGGTCTTTGCGGTAGAAGACGCCCATGTGTTCGTCGGCACGGTCGCCGCGGCGGCCGATGCCGAACCAGGCGAACTCGGGGAGTTGGGCGGCGATGAACTCGCCTTGGGAGTGGAACAGTTCCTGGGTGCCGATGAGGTCGGGGCGCTGTTCGCGGATGGTTTCGACGAGTTGGTGGCGGCGATTCTCCCAGACGTCGGGGCCGTCGCCGGTCGAAGGAAAGCGGACATTGAAGGTCATGACGGAGAGGGTCTCGGCGAGGCAGGGCAGCACGGCGAGCAGCAGGGGGATGGCGCGAGGGATCACCCGGTCATGGTAGCGCGGGCGGGCGACCGGCGATAACCGGATGGGATTATCTTGTCAAACGCCGTCTGTTTCTGGCATGATGAGGGGCGCGAGCAACTTCGAGATGAACATCATCGATGCCCTGCTCGGTGAGCACGCCGCTCTGCTCACCGTGTTTGATCACATTCAGAAGTTCTCGAGCGGCTGGGATCTTGGGCACCTGCGGGAGACGGGGTCGCTGCTGGAATCGCTGATCCTGACGCATGCCTACCTGGAGGATGAGCTGCTGTTCGACATGATTCCCGAAGTGCATCCCGGGCTGGCGGAGACGCTGCAAGCGATGCACCAGGAGCATCGCGAGTTGCGGGGGTTGCTGCGTCATTTGCAGGAGGCGGAGAACGTGCGGGAGGCGCGGGGGCTGCTGAAGCACGCGATGGAGCTGGCGCGGGAGCATTTCGCGGTGGAAGAGCGGGTGCTGTTCGGGCTGGCGGGCGAGGTCTTGGGCGAAGACCGGCTGGCCGCGCTGGGGCAGGAGTGGGCGGAGCGGCGGCATCTCAGCGTAGCAGCAGTGTAACCGGAAGGGCCTGCCTCCCATCTACCGGGAAGTGCTTGAATCCGCAGCCATCGTATTCAATCCCGCTTCTGGCGCGGGAGATCCGGACGCAGACCTGACGCTCATTCGCGAGATATTCGCAGGCGAGGGTGTGGACTTGACGGTGTATCCGCCGCAGGAGGCGCGGCAGGCGGTGGATAGCGGGTCGAGACTGGTGCTGGCGGCGGGGGGCGACGGGACAGTTTCCGCGGTGGCGGACCTGCTGATTGGAAGTGGGCAGGCCCTGGGGGTGGTGCCGCGGGGAACGGCGAACGCGTTCGCGCTGGGGCTGGGGATTCCACTTGGGCTGGAGGCGGCGTGTACGACGGCGCTCCGGGGGGCAGAGCGGGTGATCGATGCGGCGCGGTGCAACGGGCGGCCGATGACGCTGCTGGCGGGGATCGGCTTCGAAGCGGAGACGGTGGAGAAGACGGACCGGGAGGCAAAAGAATCGTGGGGGCCGTTGGCCTATTTTCTCGCCGGAGCACGCCAACTGGGAGAGCAGGAGCTGTTCGAGGTGACGCTGGACATGGAAAGTTACAGTCATACGCTACCCGCAAGTGCGGTAACTGTAGCCAACGTGGCTCCGGCGACGTCTTTTCTTGCCCAGGGCTGCGGGGAAGTGGTGCCCGACGACGGTTTGCTTGACGTGACCGTCGGTATCGCAGACACTCGGATAGAGGCTGTTCTCACGTTCCTGGATCTAATGTGGTCCGCCTTACAAAAGAAGGCGGTTGAACGGGAGAATGTGATTCATTTTCGAACGAATCGAGTTCGAATTTCGGCCACGCCGCCGCAGAAGCTGGTCATCGACGGAGAACTGTCGGGGCTGACACCCGTAGAGGTGGAAGTGGTGCCCGGCGGGCTGCTCGTGATGGTTCCACGGGCCTAGACGATTGGCGAGACCAAAACACATGAAGTTGTTGCAGTGCCTGTGTCTCATTGTCTTTGCCGCATTGCCGGCGAAGCCGCAGATCCCTTCGGTACGGCTGGCGCCCTATGTGGAGGGGCTGACGAGGCCTACGGATATTCAAGCTCCCCCCGACGGTTCCGGCCGGCTGTTCATCACGCAGCAGGCGGGCGTGATCCGCGTGGTGCGAAACGGGGCGCTGCTCGAAAAGCCTTTTCTGGACATCTCCGACAAGACGGAGGCGGAGGTGGAGCGCGGGCTACTGGGGCTGGCGTTCCCGCCGGACTTCGCGCAATCGCGGGTGGTTTACATCTGCTACACGGAGATCGAAGGGGACGTGGTAGTGGCGCGGTATCGCGTGAAGGAGGACAACCCGGATGAGGCGGCGGCGGACAGCGCAAGGGTCGTAATCCGCGTGGAGCACCGGGAGCACTGGAACCACAACGGCGGCCAGTTGCAGTTCGGGCCGGACGGTTACCTGTACCTGGGGGTGGGTGACGGCGGGGACATGAACGATGTGCTGGGAAGCGGGCAGAATCCGCAGTCTCTGCTCGGAAAGTTGATGCGCTTCGAGGTGAGTGCCCGGGCGGCGGAGGCGAAGGCGGCTCCGGGCAACCCGTTTGAAGGGAATCCGCAGTACCGTCCGGAGATCTGGGCGCTGGGGTTGCGGAACCCGTGGCGGTTTTCCTTTGACCGGCTGACGGGTGATCTCTATATCGCGGACGTGGGGCAGGACCGCGCGGAGGAAGTGAACTTCCAGCCCGCAGGAAGCCGGGGAGGGGAGAACTACGGGTGGAGCGTGATGGAGGGCATGCAGTGTTTCGCGCCCGACACGCCGGGGTACGTCGGGGAGTGCGACCCGTCGCCCTACGTGATGCCGGTGGTGGAGTACGACCGCGAGGTGGGGTGCTCGGTGTCTGGCGGATATGTGTACCGCGGCACGAAGTTCCCTGGGTTGGCGGGCTGGTATCTGTACGCGGACTTCTGCACAGGGCAGATTTTCGGCCTGCGATTGAAAGGGGAGACGTGGGAACACCACCGGGTGGGGAACGTGCCGGGAGTGATGATCACGACGTTCGGGCAGGACACAGACGGGGAGCTGTATGTAGCGGACTGGCGGCGCGGCGTGGTGTACCGGGTGGAAGAGGAGCCGGTAGCGGAGGCGCCGCGGGGGCTGGGATGGCCGCCGCAACCCGGAAGGCCGGTGCGCCGCTAGAACTGGTGCGCCCCTAGAATAGGGGAATGCGCTTCTGGGCTGCTACTCTCTTTTTTGCAAGCATCTGTTGGGGCCAGACCGCCGGGGTGCGGCTGACGACGATCGCCACGGGCATCACGAATCCGACGGATATTCAAGCACCGCGGGATGGCTCGCGGAGGGTATTTTTCGCGCAGCAGAACGGAATTGTCCGGATATTCCGGGATGGTACGCTGCTGGCGCAGCCGTTTCTGGATATACGGGCGAAGATTCATCCCGAAGGCCGGCCGGAGAGCGAGCGGGGATTATTGGGGCTGGCGTTTCCGGCGAATTTCCGCGACGTGCAATACTTCTACGCCAGCTATACGAACCTGAGCGGGAACAGCGTGCTTTCGCGGTTCCGGGTGAGCGCCGCCGATCCGAACCAGGCGGATGTCTCGAGCGAGCAGATTCTGCTGACGCAGAATCAGCCGTTCTCGAATCACAACGGCGGTCAGATTCAGTTCGGGCCGGACGGCTTTCTGTATTTCGGCTTGGGCGACGGAGGGAGCGCGAACGACCCGCTGCGGGCGGGACAGGACCGGCGAACGTGGTTGGGCAAGATGCTGCGGCTGGCGGTGGAGCCGAATCTGGGGCGGGCGGAGGCGGCGCCGGGGAATCCGTTCCGGAACGATTCGACGTACCTGCCGGAGATCTGGGCGCTGGGGCTGAGGAACCCGTGGCGTTTTTCGTTCGACCGGACGACGGGGGACCTATGGATCGCGGACGTGGGGCAGAACCGGGCGGAGGAGGTGAATGTACAGGCGGCGGCGAGCCGGGGCGGTGAGAATTACGGGTGGGTGGCGATGGAGGGAATGGAGTGCTTTTCCGCGACGGCGCCGAATAACATCGGCACCTGCGATAAGGCGCCTTTCACGCTGCCGGTGCTCGAGTATGGGCGTTCGGAGGGCTGCTCGGTGAGCGGGGGGTATGTGTATCGCGGATCGAACGCGCCCGGCCTCAGGGGCACGTACCTGTATGCCGATTTCTGCACCAGGCGGATTTGGGGATTGCGGCGGGAAGGGGACCGGTGGGTGAACCAGCTGCTGGCGACGGCGCCGCAGGGGGCGCAGATCACGACGTTCGGGGAGGACGAGGCGGGGGAGATCTATGTGGGCGACTTCGGGCGTGACCTGATAGCGATTCTTTCGGGTAACGCTTCGCCGGAGTTCACGGCGGCGGGGATGACGAACGCGGCGACGTACCGGACGTCGGGGCTGACGCCGGGTTCGCTGGCGACGTTGTTTGTGAGCGGCGCGGTGGACGTGCCGGGGATCGTGGCGGCGACCGGGTTTCCTTTGCCGCAATCGCTCTCGAACGTGAGCATCACGGTGGGGGGGCGGACGGCGCCGCTGCACAGCATTGCTTACGTGAACGGGATCGAGCAGATCAATTTCCAGGCGCCGTACGAACTGGCGGGGCAGTCGCAGGCTACGGTGGTGGTGCGGCGTGGAACGACGGCGAGCGCGGAGATCACGGTGCCGGTGGTGGCGGCGAGCCCGGGTGTGTACGCGCGCGAGGGGCGCGGGGTGGTGGTGTTCAACCGGGATAACACGTTGGTGACACCGGAACGCCGCGCGGCGGCGGGCGACGACCTGTACTTCTACGCGGCGGGACTGGGAGCGGTGAGCAATACGCCGCCGACCGGCGCGGCGACTCCGCTTTCGCCGCTTTCCCGCACGGCAGAGAGGCCGGTGGTGACGTTGGGCGGGGTCCCTTGCGAGGTGGAGTTTTCGGGACTGGCGCCGACGTTCGCGGGCGTGTATCAAGTGAACATCCGGGCGCCGCAGGGCGTTCCGGCGGGAGACGCGGACCTGGTGCTGAGCATTGGCGGGATGGCGGCGCCGCCGGTGAAGGTGGCGGTGCGGTAGGGCGGGGGCTAGAGGCCGACGGCTTTGCGGAGGTCGGCCTTGAGAGCCTGTTCGCGGGGGTTCTTCCCGTTGGCCCGCAGCCAGTCGCGAAGGCGGTGGAACCCGACCGAGTGAACGACGGCGGGGGTGCGGACCTCAACCTCAAAGGTGACACCGAGGCCGATGGTGACCGGGAGCAGGGACGCGGCGCGGAACGCGGCAACAGCGCGGGCGACGGCTTCGTAGAGGGAGCCGGCCTGGACCTGGGCGACGTGGCGGATACCCTCGGCGTCGGTGAAGGAGACGGCGCAGGTCTGGAGGTTCGACACACCGATAGACTACCACCATTTTCGCTTTTTGTTCGCCTGCAGATTACGATTGACACGGCTGAGCAGGCGGCTCATACTGGGCATACTGGTTTGCAGTACAAACCAGTTGGCAAGAGGCAAGAATGGCACAATCATATCCGGATTTAGAAGACGTTGGGCGCAGGTGGCAGCGCCACTGGAACATTGACGGCTTGAGTGAGCTGACGATGGGCGGGCTGTGGGTGTTGTGGGGCGTGGCGTTTGGCCTGCCGAAGCTGCTGCCCGAGGGTGGCTGGACGAAGGTGTACTGGTCATTCGCCCCGTTGGTGCTGATGGCGAGCGGCGCTGCCTCATCCTGGGTGATGAAACGACTGAAAGAGAAGTTCACGTACCGGCGGGCGGGCTATGCCGCGCCGGCGGAGGCGCGGCCGTTGGTAAGGATCTCGGTGGCCGGGCTCGCGGCGGGGATCGCGGCGGGAGTGGCGCTGCTGGCGCGGCGGGGAGCGCCGGAAGAACTGGCAGCCCCGGCTCTGGCACTGGTGCTGGCGGCGGCGCTACTGGTGCCGGTGATCCGGTGGCGGCTGACGCATTTTGCCGTGTTGTCGGGGATTGCCCTGGTGCTGTCGTTCGTGTTGGGAGCGGCGCCGCTTCCGCTCGACTCGGGCATGATTGCGGTACTGCTGACGATGGGTACGGCTTCGATGGTGGTGGGCTGGATCCGCCTGCGGCGGTTTCTGCGGCTACCGCCGGGGGACGCCGAGTAGCGCATGAAGCCGGAGGACCTGCGGGCGTTGACGGAAGTGGACCGGGTGATTCACGAGCCGGCGCGGCTGTTGATTGTGGCGCTGCTGGCGGCGGTGAAGGAGGCGGACTTCGTCTATGTCCTGCGCGAGAGCGGGTTGACGAAGGGGAACCTGTCGAGCCACCTGGCGAAGCTGGAGGAAGCGCGGTACATCGAGGTGGAGAAGACGTACCGGGGGAAGATTCCGCTGACGCTGCTGCGCTTGACGGCAGCGGGGAGAGAGGCGTTCGAGGGGTACCGAAAGCGGATGAACGGGCTGCTGAGGCAGTAGACGCCTACACAGCGACGTGGAATTCGACGGCGAGGGGGAAGTCGGGGCCGCGTTTGAGGTTGGCGAGCGGTTGCGGAAGCCCGAGGCTGCGGGGGGACCATTCGCGGCAGAGCGTGGAGCGGAGGCCGGCTTCGGCAAAGGCGTTGAGCCAGGCGGCGAACTGGTGGGGGTAGGTGGGCATTCGCACTTCTTCTCCGTGGTGATCGAAATGGGCAGCGACGCCGCCGGCGGAGAGGAACGGGTGGATTTCGATGATGACGATGCGGCCGCCGGGGCGGAGGATACGGGCGGCGTGGCGGAGAGGCGGAGCGAGGGCGGGAAGGTGCTCGAGCGTTAAGGAGAAGAGGGCGGCGTCATAGGAGGCGGGAGCGAGGGGGAGGGGCTGGGTGATGTCGTGTTGGAGGAGAACGGCGCCGGCGTTGCGGGCGCGGGCGACGGCGAGCATGCCGAGGGAGAGGTCGCAGCCGGCGAGGTTGCGGGCGCCGAGTTGGCGGAGGGCTTCGAGGTTGCGGCCGGTGCCGCAGCCGAACTCGAAGACATCGAGGCCGGCGGCGGGGTGGAAGGCGCGTGGCAGGACGAGGGAGGCGGCGAAGACCATGGGGTTGGGGTAGGAATCGTAGAACGCGGACCAGCGGTCGTAGGCGTCGGCGACGGGCAGGAAGACGGTATTGTTCTCCATCGGCGAAGACAGGATAGCGCAGCGGCAACTGGTATCTTGAGGGTTCATGACGACGCGGCGCGCGATCCTGTTTGCGGCAGTTCCGCTGGCATGGCAGGGCTGTGACCGGAAGCGGCTGGCGGGGATCGAGTTTCACGTCCGGAAGAACGGGCGAAGCGGGCGGCGGTACCTGCTGATTCACGGAGACGAGAGCACGGCGCGCGAGGTGCTACTGGAGCACATGAGGCGGCAGGAAGGCATTGCGCACCTGGTGACGAACACGACGCGGACGGTGCGGTTCGAGGGGGGAGAGCTGGACCCGAACCGGCTCTTCTCGCGCGCGGGGGCGGAGCGGAACCTGCGGCGGCTGAATCCGGGCTGGGAGGCGGCGCGGCTGGAGCGGGCGCTCGACCGGCTGGACCGCGAACGGCCGGCGCTGCTGAAGGCGATTCTGCCGCCGAAGGGCGGGCTGCTGGTGGCGTTGCACAACAATGGGCGCGGGTACTCGATGAAGGACGAGATTCCGATCAGCGAGCGGACGTGGTTGCCGGACGAGCAGCGGCCGCGCGAGTTTCTGCTGGTGACGGACGGCGCGGATTTCGAGCGGCTGGCGCGGGGGCCGTACAACGTGCTGTTGCAGAGCAGGCCGGGGGGCGAGGAGGACGGGTCGCTGTCGCGGCTGGCGGCGCGGGAGGGGGTGCGGTACGTGAACATTGAAGCGGGGCTGGGCGAAGCGGCGCGGCAGCGTGCGATGCTGGAGTTTCTGGAGAAGACTCTGAGCTAATGGCCAAGCCGGTGGAGCGGTTAACGCGCCTGGTTCGCGGCGAATTTCAGGTATCACGGGGATTTCCGTTTCCTTTTGGCGCGACGCCGTTCGCGGACGGAGTTAACTTCTCGATTTTCACCAAACACGCGACGGAGGTCGCGCTGGTGTTGTTTCTGGCGGGCGACGAAGAGCCGGTGCTGGAGCTGCCGCTGGACGAACGTTGCCACCGGACGGGGGATATCTGGCACGTACTGATCCGGGGCGTGGACACGACGGTGGAATACGGATACCGGATGAAGCGCATGGCGAACGGGGATGAGCGGCTGCACCGGTTCGCGCCGCAACGGCTGCTGCTGGACCCGTACGCGAAGGCGCTCACGGGCGGGACGTGGGGGCGCGCGGCGGCGTCGCGGCGGTCACTGGTGGTTCGCGACGAGGAGTTCGACTGGGAGTTCGACCAGCCGTTGAACCGGCCGCTGGCGGACTCGGTGATCTATGAGCTGCACGTGCGCGGGTTCACGCGGCATCCTTCGTCGGGGGTGAAGCTGGCGGGGACCTTCGCGGGGCTGACGGAGAAGATCCCGTACCTGCAGGAGCTGGGTGTGACGGCGGTGGAACTGCTGCCGGTGAACGAGTTCGAGGAGGCGGACACGGACCGTGTGGACCCGGTGAGCGGGGACCGGCTGTTGAACTTCTGGGGCTACCAGCCGATCGGCTTTTTTGCACCGAACTCCGCGTACGCGGCGAGCGGATGGAACGGCGAGCAGGTGCGCGAGTTCAAGCAGATGGTGAAGAGCATGCACGCGGCGGGGATCGAGGTGATTCTCGACGTGGTGTTTAATCACACGGCGGAGGGGGACGACCGGGGACCGACGCACTCGTTCCGCGGGATCGACAACGCGGTGTACTACATGATGGACCGGCAGACGGGGCAGTATCTGAACTACTCCGGCTGCGGGAACACGTTGAACTGCAACCATCCGGTGGTGCGGGAGATGATCCGGCACTGCCTGCGGTACTGGGTGACGGAGATGCACGTGGACGGGTTCCGGTTCGACCTGGCATCGATATTGGGGCGGGGGCAGGACGGGAGCGTGCTGGCGAATCCACCGCTGCTCGAATCGCTGGCGCACGATCCGATTCTGAGCCACACGAAGCTGATTGCGGAAGCGTGGGACGCGGCGGGGCTGTACCAGGTGGGGACGTTTCCGGCGTGGAGCCGGTGGGCGGAGTGGAACGGGAAGTTCCGGGACGATGTGCGGCGGTTTGTGCGCGGGGACAAGGGAATGGTACGGGCGCTGGCGGCGCGGCTGATGGGGAGCCCGGACCTCTACCAGACGAGCAATCGGGAGCCTTACCACAGCATTAACTTTGTGACGTGCCATGACGGGTTCACGTTGAGCGACCTGGTGAGCTACGACCGGAAGCACAACGAACGGAACGGGGAGGACAACCGGGACGGCGCAGGGGAGAATTTCAGCTGGAACTGCGGGGAAGAGGGGCCGACGGCGTCGGCGGCGATCGCTACGCTCCGGCGAAGGCAGCGGAAGAACCTGGCGGCGCTGCTGCTGGTGTCGCACGGCGTGCCGATGATTCTGGCGGGGGACGAACTGGGGCGGACGCAGCAGGGCAATAACAACGCGTACTGCCAGGACAACGAGATCAGCTGGGTGGACTGGCGGCCGGAGGCGCGGGACGAGGGGATGCTGCGGTTTTTCCGGCTGTTGATCCGCTTCCGGCGGAGCAACGCGCTGCTGCGGCGAGCGACGTTCGCGCACAACGGAGAAATTCAGATCGACTGGCACGGTGTGGAGGTGGGGTGGCCGGACTGGTCCCACCATTCGCACTCGCTGGCCATGCAGTTGAGCGGGCCGGGGCTGGGTGAGATCTACGTGATTGCGAACGCGTACTGGGAGCCGCTGCGGTTCGCGCTGCCGAAGGCGATGGAGGGGCCGGAGTGGGCGCGGTTCGTGGACACGACGTACGAATCGCCGGAGGACGCGGTGGAGGAGCGGGACCTGCGGCCTCTGGCGGAGCAGACGCACTACCGGGCCGGGCCGCGATCGGTGGTGATACTGGTGGCTCGTTAGAAGCGGCGGAGGCGCGAGCGGACGCGCTTGGCGAGCTTTTCGAGCTCTTCGGTTTTCTTGATGGCGCCGAGGGAGAGGACGTGGCGGTCGTTCTTTTCCAGCTCGGCCTTGAGTTCTTCGGCGAGGCGGAGGAGTTGGGCGGCGTCCTCGAGGTTCTTTTCGTGTTCGACCTTGAGGATCTCGTCGCTCTGGAGCTTGCCACTCGGCAGGCGGACGTCCTCGGGTTCGGCCGGGTTGCGGGACCTGGGCGCCTGGGCGGTGGCGACCACGAGGAGCAGCGCGAACAAAATACTAATCCGGCGTTTCATGGAATCCCTGTTGCTATCATAGCGACTTATGCAGAATCCCCCCGCGCCGGAGGCAGGTGCGATTCAGGTGGGCATTGTCGGGCTCGGCAACGTCGGGCTGGGTGCCTTGACCATACTGACCGAGAACGCCGAGCAGATCGCTTTGAAGCTGGGGTTCCGGCTGCGCGTGACAGCGATCTGCAGCCCATCCGTTCAGACGAAGACGTTGCCGCCGAGGTTGGGTGAGGTTTACAAGACGACAGACTGGCGCGAGGTAGTGACGCGGCCGGACGTCGATGTGGTGGCGGAGCTGGTGGGTGGGACGACGGTGGCGCGGGAGATCATCCTGGGCGCGATCGCGAACGGCAAGTCCGTGGTGACGGCGAACAAGGAGCTGCTGGCGCACTGCGGGGCGGACATTTGGGAGCAGGCCATTCAGGAGGGGCTGAACCTGGCGATGGAGGCGTCCGTGTGCGGCGGGATTCCGATTCACGCGGTGCTGCGGGAGGGAATCTCCGGGGACCGGGTAACGGGGTTTTACGGGATTCTGAACGGGACAAGCAACTACATCCTGACGGAGATCGAGAAGCACGGGACGGCGTTCGAGACGGTGCTCGCGGAGGCGCAGCGGCTGGGGTACGCAGAGGCGGATCCTTCGGCGGACATCGACGGGTACGATGCGCGGTCGAAGCTGGCGATCCTGGCGGCGCTGGCGTTCGGGGAGCGGATCACGCCTTCCGACATTTTCACGGAGGGGATCCGACGGCTGTCGCCGATTGACTTCGACTACGCGCACCAACTGAAGCACACGATCCGTCTGTTGTGCACAGCGCGGCAGACGATGGAAGGGCTGATCCTCTCGGTGCGGCCGGCACTGATTCCGCGGTCGGCGATTTTGGCCAGCGTGCAGGGTTCGTATAACGCGGTGTGGGTGCGAGGACAGTACGGGCAGGACACGTTTTATTACGGGCGGGGAGCCGGATCGCTGCCGACGGGGGTGGCGGTGGTGAGCGATTTGATGCGGGTGGCGCGGGAGATTCGCAAAGGGAGCCCGGAGCGGGTGTCGCCGTTTGCGCACGAGAGGCTGGGCGAGTACCGGCCGATTCCGGTGGACCGGCAGACCCGGCCGTTCTACCTGCGATTCCGGGTGCAGGACCGGCCGGGGATTATCGCGACGCTGGCGGGGATTCTGGCGGCGCGCAACGTGTCACTGGACGCGGTGCTGCAGTTGCCGGGCGACGACAAAGAGAACCTGCCGTTCGTGATCACGGTGGAGCCGACGCAGGAAGCGACACTGCGGGAGGCGCTGGTGGAGATGGCGGAACTCGACTTTCTGACGGAGCCGCCGCTGGCGTTACCGATGGAGGTGGGGCTGTAAGAAGGCTGCTATGGGTTAGTTGCGCCCTGGGGGTTGCTTGCCGGCCTCACCAGGGCTCGAAATGCTTTCGACCGAAAGCGTCCACCGCTTCTGCGAACTCTTTTAAGCCTTTTTCCTTGTAGTATTTCTCGATCGCCTTTAGCGCGGCCACGACTTCCTCCGTGGAGTAGGACTTTTTCCAATGCTCCTTCCTTAGATACCGATTCAGGCCCGAATGCAGATACGTCAAATGTTCCGTCATTTCGAGCGGGACCGTCGGGATCACGTCTTCCAGTTTGCGAACGTCCGGGTTCGTACATCGGCGAAGGATTCTTTTCAAAACCAGGTGATGCCGATGCATTCCGGCTATGCCTTTGACGTATCGCCACGGGGCGGCAATCCCTTCGTACAAGTCTTCCCGGGGAGTGGTTCGCACGCCGCGCCGCACGCGTGCGGCACCACCTGCATTGGCCTTTTCGGTTGCCTTGATGCCGATACGGGCAACCGTGCTCGCTACGCCCTTGGCGATGAACGCGGCGGCTTTCGGGCCGGGCATGCTCGATGTGACACGCAGGATATCTTCACCCCAGCCGCGCCATCCGCCCTTGTTCGCTCCTTCGCCGACTCGAAGCGGATCGACGAAGGTTTCCGTCAGCAGATGCATCGCTCCCACTCCGGCATCGAGCACGCTTTGTCCCAGCCCCGCCCACAGGGCGTTCCCTGCGCCCGGATTGTCATCCAGCCAGTCCGTCAGATCGCGACCGAGGACGGCGGCGCCACGATCGACCTGATCGGTATAGCTCTTGACTGCGTCGGCGATCTCACTGCCATAGGGGATGATTCCGGGCTGACGCTCGCCAGCGCGGCGGGCTCCGGTGGCGCGTTCTTCGGCCGCGTGGCTGGGTGGGTCACCGGCGCCTCGCTCACGCAGCGTCGATCTGGCCCGCGACTCAGGGTGAACAGGCGAGCGGTGATCCTCCGCGGAACGTGCGGCTGGCGTCGGGTCCGGAACAGACGCGGCGCGCTGCTCCGCGTCGGGAGCTTGCTTCGGCAGGGGAATGTCCACGGCCATGGCTCGGCTGGCGGGCGCGCGGGGGGTGACTGTCTCCTTTTGGCCTGGTTTCAGGTCCGCCAGTTCTTCCGGCGACATCTCCCGTACACTGGTCCACGTCACGCCATACCGTTGCAAATCCACGCGGGCTGCCTCAGCGAAGCTGAGATGAAGCCTGCGCGCGGACATTGTGTACGACTCGACGATCTGGCCTTCTCGGAAGACCGCAATTGAGACTTCCCACAAAGACCCCTTCGGGACGTAGACAATCGCAGCTCGCCAGCTCTCGCCCGTTTCGGTGTGGCGCCCGCCTGCCACCACGACACTGGAACTGCCTTGCGACTCGTCAGGCATGGCGGCCTATAGCGGCTTGTCGATCATCGGCGGACGTATGGACACCCGGCCGTTCAGACGCGCCTCCACGACGTCCCACAAGCCGCCTGTCACTGTCAATCGGATCCGCTCGCCATCGGTAAGCGATGCGGCTAGTGGCAAACTCACCGAAAGGCGCGTGGGCGGCCCATCCGGGTTGTCCAACAGCTTATACTCATCAGCCATCGAGGTGAGTTCTTGCAGGGAATGGAAGTCGTGTGCGGGATTGACAGATTCCAACACGTTGACCGAACGCAAAAGCGGGCGGCCGACGGACGGATCGCCGCTTGAGATGGTGAGCCGTTCCCGCAAGAACGCATCGTGACGAACCGTGGCCTTGAACACTACACGGTAGGCGACTGCCGTTCGGGGGGCGAACTCAAGCAGGCGGGGAGCCGCCGGGGTCTGGTCCGCGGCCAGCGCGAGTTCGGCGTCATGAGGTCCTGTGACGGGAGAACCCGGATTCCACAGGTGTAGTTTCATCTCGTAGCGGAACCCTTGCTCCGGCGTCAGTCTGGATGTCGCCAGATCCCACGAGGCCGCCGTGAGCTTGACGGGCTCGCCGAAATGGTAAACAGCCGAGGTCCAGGTGCTGTCGGCAGTACCGGTGGAAACGAGAACAGGAACTCCATCCACATCGAGAGGCCGCAGATTGAAACATTGGCCCCGAAGGAAGTCCTCCATGCCGCCGATGGCGTGGACGCGGTGGCGATAGGGATCGGCGAACAGGCCGGGGAACATCTCCTTTTGCACTTCAAGAGAGAGGATGCGCCTGTCCTGCCGGCGGAACAGATCGACAAGTTTGCCGGACTGCAAGTAGAGATCGAGACTGTCGATCTCGACGAGCACACCTTCGCCCTTCACCGGAAACTCACCGCTGTGAGTCCCCCCGGCGAGCGGCGCCTGCACAAGATCAAACAGGCCGGT
Source organism: Bryobacteraceae bacterium (assembly GCA_033763935.1). Lineage (GTDB taxonomy): Bacteria > Acidobacteriota > Terriglobia > Bryobacterales > Bryobacteraceae > DALYJJ01. The sequence goes on along the minus strand of JANRJO010000053.1, from coordinate 51,806 downwards.
AGCTGTGCGCAGATATGCTCGTGCCCCGGCAAGCCGCGACGTATCAATAATCATCTTTGGCCGCCTCCTCGATGACATCGAACCAGACATCCACTCGCAGATTCGAATCAGGCGGAGCGGAAAAACGGACTCGGATCGCCTCGTCGGTTGTGCGGTATGCATCGCTGCTTGAAGCCGGCAAGCGGATCCCGATCGGGATGACGCCGGTTACAATATCAACGTACTCTCCCTGCCAGGTAACGTCACCGCCGCGCCGCCGCTGCTCTTCCTTACGCACCAAACGCCGGACGTGCCGCGTCCTGTCGTAGCTTGTGTTCAGGTAGCGGCTGAACTGATAGCCGGCCTCCGTTCCCTGGATCTGAATGGTCCCTGTGTCTCCAGACGTTGCTACCCGGCTGGCAGAGGGCAGTAACTGCCCGGACGACAGACTTACCCCGAATACGTAGCCGAGGCTCATGGACCCGGAAAAGCCAGAAAGGATTGTCCTCAGGAACAAGTCCCGGAAAAACTCCTGCATTACCTCCGGCGCCGGAGGGGGCTCGGGATAAGCTTGTAACAACGTGATCACATTGGTCGCGAACTGCGTCATCGGGGAGAACGGCGGGACGTTCAAGTGATAGAGTCCCCGGATACCCTTGATGCGATCCACGTCGATGCCCTTCCACGTGAACGAAGACGTCGTTGCACTGGAACCGAACAATGGGTTCGCGGCCAGGTTCGGAATTGTGACATACTCCGTGTTCGAGGCCCCCGCCACCTGCTGGATCAATTCGTTAAGCGTCTTCACTTGGTCCTGCAGCATCTGCGTCGGCTTGTCATCGCCGACGAAGCCGATCTGCTGCGTGTGAATGCGCGTTTCGTTGGTCCCATAGCTCCGAAAGTGAATCAGGTGCGGTCCGCTACCGTCCTCCGGCGCTCTGACCACATCCGGGTCCATGCCCGGATTCCAGCTAACGTCTTTGCCGGTTTCCGACTGCCGCCAGCCCTTCGTGTTCGCTTGCAGATCGCTCACTTCCAACGTAGTTTCGAGGTGACGCTGATTTCGAAGCACCTGAGCAAAGCCGCTCTCGATCAATTCCAGTAGATTGGAGGCCTCAAACAGCAAGCGGCGAGGCTGCCCGGCTGAGACGTGCTCCACTGCGATACTGAATCCGTTCGGCGTTAGCCGCGCATAGTCGCTGCCGATGTCGGCGCCGGTCAGCCGGAAGCGGAGCGCCTGGATATCCTGCCGCCGCGCCGGTCTCGCGCCCACGAATATGCTGGAGGACTGCACCAGTTCGGCTTTGAACAGAGCGACCCGCCCCTCGTCCTTGAGGCACGTAATTACTATTACGAAGAAGCGGCATGTCGACGGGCGTACGAACCGGAATACCCCCGTGTTGTTTGCGAAGGTTATGTTCCTGTACTCCTCAACGAATAGTCTCCGGCTGTACTTATCTTTGGCTGGATCGGCATCGAGAGCGACGGGCGACACGCCTTCAATCGGGTCGCTCTCATACACCTCCACGGAGAACTCCGTCACATGGATGCTGGGAGCAAAAAAGAGACGCAGGCCGGCGATGCAGCGTTCGTGTTCTTCGGTCTGTTCGAGAAACAGGCGAACCTGCTCACCCTGATTGAGGGCCCCGGAAAGAAAAATCTCCTGCTCTGCGATGGGCAAGGGACCATAAGCGCGAGCCGGTCCAAAAATAGAAGCAGCGCTTAGCACGGCATAGCCGGGATCGGCGCTTGCAGTAAGGCGGACCTGGTCCGGGCAGAGACCGCGCAGCGGCCCTAAAGAGTCTGCCTGTGGATAGTAGCTGCCGGAGAGGTTCGCCGGGCTCTGCTGCGCGGCGATCAAGGCGGCAGGCACCCGAGGTGACCAGCGCGTCTTCTCGCGGTGTTCGTACACGTAGAAGAACGGTATCAGCAATCCCCACCGCTCTACGGCGCGTCCATCTGAAGTAAGTCCACGATGCACCTGCAGGATGCGCGGGAAATCGGACAACCGCAGGATCAGTTCGTTGGTGCTCACCGGCCCGATGGGCATAAGGTGAACGCCGCTGTGCGCGGCGGGCTGCTGCATGGTGATGCCGGTCTCGTCGTCGATGAAGCCGTTTGCGCCACCCGCCATCCGCCAGGAGACCCGAAGCTCGCGAGGCAATCCAAAGTTCGACGACGTCTCGCCCTGCGGTGTCACATAATACGGCAAGAACGGGTAGCCGCCGAAACAAATTCCCCCGATCAGCGCCTTGTCTTTTCCCACAAGCGTAACCCGAAACTCTATCCACAGTTTTCGCGAGATGTCTTCGGACACCGGACTTCCACCCATCGTGATCATCCACAGCGGAGCCGAATCCGGAAAGGGCAAGTCAGGATGGACCGGTAGTGTGGCGAGCCCTTCTAAGGCGGGTGTGGGCGTAGTTTGTCCCGGGAAGTGGAACGAGGACGGCAGAAACTGGCTGAAGATTGGATGCGAGATCAGCCCCGGGGCTCCGCTAGCGGGCTCAAGAAGCAAGGAAAAACCGGCGCATTCGGGGGATCTTGCGAGTTCCTCGATCATCTCCACGGGGAGAGCCCGGCCAACCGAGTGGCGAAGCGGCAAAAGGCGTGTGCGCTGCATCGGTGAGATTAAGTATCGTTCACCTCGCAAGGGGGCGCAAGGATTGTCCACAGGGGGTAGCCTTACGCTCGCGCAAGCGTTGGCGCCCCGGAATCACAAGTTGCGCCCTGGAACCAGGGACATTGCCATGGCGACCTCTTGCCAGTAGGCTGCACTGCCCAACTTCTTATGGGTACCCGGCTGGTGGATGGATAGCGGCCGGAAGGAATCGGCCCTCCATGAACGTGGTTCTTGTTACGCGCTGGGCCGGATGTCTTCAGGCCATAGAAGCACGCCCTCGAAGATCTAGTACGTGAGTTGAGCAGTTCCCGTGATTTGTTCCGCCGGTTTCGCTGCAGACGAGATGAGGTGTTTGTGGATCGCTGCTCGCTGGGTTCGCATATTCCCCCGTTCGGTTATGGAAGCGGCGTTGCCGCGCCAATCGGGACATGACGGGGGTTCTTAGGGACAGCTGGGGCTACCGACGCCAGATGAGCCAGTTGTGTTCGCTGGTGGGGGACCAGGCGGCTTCGCCACCGGGCGGGGCGTGCTTTTCTTCGAGCAGGAAGGCATTCGCCAGTTCGACGGCGTGCTGTTTGGCCTTGTCCTCAGAGAACTGGCGCGAGCCGTGAATGACGACTCCCGGCCCGTGAGCGAGGACTTTCCACTCGTCCATTTCGGAGACCACGACCAGCGTCAGGCCTTCATAGTCGGCGGTGTAACCCGATAGTGTCCGGAACATGTCGGGATCACTATATACCGGCGGGGCGGGCGCTTCAATGTGGGAGCTAGTTGACGTTGTGCTCGCGGACGTCGTCGAGGATCTCGACGGCGCGCTGGTGATCTTGGGGCTGCATCTCTTCAGGAGGCTGCACGGGGGCGGCGGCGGGTTCGTAGGCCAGTTCGACGAGCATGGGGAAGTGATCGGAGCCGACGTCGGGGAGGCGGCGCAGCTGGACGAGGGTGAACTCCGGGGTGTGAAAGACGTGATCGAGGGGATAGCGGAGGAGAGGCTGGCGGACGTGAAAGGTGTTGTAGAGGCCGCGGCCGACGCGGGGATCGAGGGCCCGGCTGACGCGCTGGAAGAGACGAGTGGTGTCGGACCAGGCGACGTCGTTCATATCACCGACGATGACGGCGGGGCGGCCCGCGTGGCGGATCTCCCGGCCCACCGATACAAGTTCGGCGTCGCGGGCGTAGCTGGGGGAACCGGGAAGGGGCGGGCGGGGATGGAGGCAATACAGCATGACCGAGCGGCCGTTGCGGAGGCGGACAGAGGCACGGATGGAGGGGATATCGTCTTCGATGAGGAAGCGGACCTCGGGGTCTTCGAGGGGCAGGCGTGAGTAGAGCATCATGCCATAGGTGTTATCGAGCGAACACTTGACGGTGAAGCGGTACTCGGCCTCGAGGGGCCGCAGCGCGTGCTCCCAGGCTCGATCCGTTTCCATGACGAGGACGAGGTCGGGGTGGGAGTCGCGGACCACGTCGAGTAACCGCTGATAGGAGCGATTCTCCTGGAAGACGTTCGACGTGAGGATGCGCAGGGAGCGCTCGGGATCCTGGATGAGGGAGCGAAGGACCTGCTTGGGGTAGAGGGGAGAGTAGCGCCACACACGGCTCGCCTGGAAGACGATGGCGCCGACGAGGCCACCGGCGAAGAGGGCGGGAGCAGCGCCGTTGCGTGGGCCGGCGCAGAGGGACGCGAGAGCGACGGCGGCGAGGCCGGCGATCTGGAGGCGAGGGAAGTCCCAGACACGCACCCAGCCACGCCCAGTGGGGTTGAGCGGGAGCAGGGTGGCGGCGATCGAGATCGCGCCGAGCACGTGAGCAAACACCGGGCGCATCAAGGCGATTCTCCCGCTGGTTAGACGCGAGGTTCGCCGCGGCGTGTCGCGTGGAATGCTTAAGAGCGCTTAAGCGACATCGCGCCGGCGGAATTCGAGGGCGCCGGCGAGGGCCAGGACAGCGGCGCCGGCGGCGGAGACGTAGAGCAGTTCGATACGCGGCGCGCCTTGCATGCCGAGGTTGAGTACCGGGTAGGTCCAGGGGAACCAAGGAGCGTACCGGGGCGATTGCATGATGAGAAACCCGGCGACCATCGCGCACATTCCGAAGCCGAGTGAGAAGGCGTAACTGGGCCAGCGAAGGCTGACCCAATGGTGGATGGCGACGATGAGGAGGGCGGAGAGGTAGAGGCGGAGGCTGGAGCCGAAGACGAGCTCGAACGGAATGGGATCAGGGAATTGCAGGCCGGGCTTGAGTGTGCGGAGCAGAAGACCTGCGCCGATGGTGAGGGAAGCAACAACGGCCTGCGCGGCGGCGACCATACCGAGAACGACGACCAGCTTGGCGAGGTAGAACCAGGCGGGATCGATGGCGAGCGAGAGGAGGTGGCGCCAGTGTTTCTCGGCGTGCTCGAGGCCGGCGAGCAGTGAGGTCTCGAGGGTGATGAAGAGCGGCAGCATGAGGACTCCCCACATGCCGGCGCAGTTGTTGGCGAGTGTGGGCCAGAGCACGCCCTTGGTGGCGAAGTATTCGGCGCGCTGGTGGAACATGAGGAACTGCAGCAGGACGATGACGAAGGGGGCGGCGAAGACGACCCAAACGGCGAGGGTGCGGCGGAGCTTGTGGATCTCAGTGAGAAGAACCCGGAGGAAGGTCATGCGGCCTCCGTCAGTTCGAAGAACGCCTGTTCGAGTGAGGGCCGTTCGAGCGAGAGGTGATGAACAGAGAAGCCGGCGGCGACGAGCAGTGCGTTGAGGCGGGCAGCGGCTTCGCGTCCGGCGGCGATGACGGAGAGGCGGCGGTCGACGGCGGGGTGGACGGTGAAGCCGTTGTCGCGGAGGAGGCGTTCGGCCTCGGCGGGGCGGTCGACGCCGATGGTAATCGTTTCGCCGCGGCGGGCGCGAAGATCGTCGAAGGTGCCCTCAAACCGCGACCGGCCGGCGGCGACGATGCCGAGGTGGGTAGCGACCTGCTCGACCTCATTGAGGAGATGACTGGAGAGGAATACGGTGATGCCCTGGCCGGTGGGGAGGCCGCGAATGAGTTCGCGGATCTCGGAGATGCCGGCTGGGTCGAGGCCATTGGTGGGCTCATCGAGGACCAGGAGTTGGGGGGAGCGAAGCAGCGCCTGGGCGAGGGCAAGGCGCTGGCGCATGCCGAGGGAGTAGCCGCGGACGAGGCGGCCGGCGTCACGCTCGAGGCGGACGATGGCAAGGGCACGGGCGATTTCGCGAGAGGAGGCGCCGGTGAGACGGGCGCGAACCTGCATGTTCTCCGAGCCGGTGAGGTGCGGGTACAGGGTGGGGCCTTCGACGAGGGCGCCGACGCGGGCGAGGCATTTCCGGGCGAACGGGGCGCCGAAGAGGTTCACGGCGCCGCCGTCGGCGCGGGAGAGGCCGAGGAGGATGCGGATGGTGGTGGTCTTCCCTGCCCCGTTCGGACCAAGGAAGGCGTAGACGGCGCCGGCGGGCACGCGGAGCGTGACGTCGCGAACCGCCTCGACGCGGCCGAAGCGCCGCTTGAGGTGTTCGGTTTCAATGAGCAGCACGCTAGGAAAGACGGTGGGAGGCGGCGAGGATTAGCGGGCCTACTGCAGCTTGCCGCGGGCGGCGACCGTCCACGAGCATTCGACCGTCTCACCGCGGATGCCGTAGACGGTTTCGTGGAGGTTCATGGCGACGCAGACGTGGTTGGGGATGATGCGAAGGCGTTCTCCCACGGCGAAGGAGCGGCCGGAGAGGGAGGTGTCGAGGTAGCCGTGTTCCTCGTTCATTTGGAAGAAGCGGACGGCGGGCTCGCCGACGAGCCAGCCGAAGGTGACGTCGGAAGCGGCGGTGGGGCGGTCAGAGGAGAACGTTTTGGAGCCGCCGTCGATCATCACGCGGCCCTGGCGGGCGTTGGAGACGACGGTGACGATCATGGTAGCGGCGCAGTCTTCGGCTGCGCAGGCGCCGGACTCGACGGTATTGCGGTCATTGAAGATGTAGGTGCCGGGGCGGATTTCATTGAGGCTGGGCGCGAGGTGGGAATGGAAGAGGGTGGGGGTGGAGCCGGCGCTGACGACGGGCAGGTCAATATGGGCCCGCTCGAAGGCAGCGCAGACGCTCTCGAGCAGGCGGCTGAAGTGGGCGAACTTCTCCTGGCCTTCGTCGTCCATGCGCTTGACGTGGCCGGCATAGCAGGCGATGCCTTCGAAGCGGAGGGAGGGGAGGGAGCGAACCTGCCGGGCGAGGTCGATGAGGTCTTCGCCAGGCACGACGCCCATGCGGCCGAGGCCGGCGTCGAACTCGACGAGGACGCCGATTTCGAGGGACGCGGCGGAGGCGGCATCGCTCAGTTGGCGTGCCGCGTCGAGGGAGTCGAGCGCGACGGTGACGCGCGCCTGCTGGGCGACGGCCATGAGGCGGGCGAGTTTGGCAGGGCCGAGAACGGGGTAAGCGACGAGGATGTCTTCGGGTTCGGCCTGGAGCATCACTTCGGCCTCGCCGACTTTGGCGACGGTGAGGCCGGCGGCGCCGAGGTCGAGCTGGCGGCGGGCGAGGGCGGGTGTCTTATGGGTCTTGGTGTGCGGCCGGAGGCGAAGGCCGTGACTGCGGGCGTAGTCGGCGACCCGGCACAGGTTCCGTTCCATGATGTCGAGGTCGACGACCAGGGCGGGCGTGTCGAGTTGGTGGATGGTCATTTGTCCTGGAATCGTACCGTAACGGCGCCGCCTTCGCCCTTGTAGACAAGCAGGAGGTCTTTCGGCTTGTGCTTGCCCTCAAGGGGGAAGTACAGCAGGCCGGTGACTGTTTTCTCGAGCGCGCCTTCGGGGAGGATGCGTTCGTCGAGGGTTGCCAGCAAGGGGTTGTCTTTCTTCTTGCCGTCCGATTCGACGCGGGCGACGGCTTCCGTTTCGCCGCGGGCGGTGCCGACCATGCCGGTGTTCGGGCGGCCGACGCGGCCGATGCCGGGGCCGCCGAAGATGGGGCCGCGGTCCTCAGCGGCCATGCCGCCGCCGCGGGACCGGGTGCCAACGACGAGAGCCGAATCACCGGCGATCTGGGCGGGTTCGAAGGGGCCGGAGCGCTGGCCGTCGCGTTCGGACCGGAGGAGGAAATCGTCGCGGTCGATTTTGACGGTGCGGTCGGTGAGCGGGGTGAGAGTGACTTCGACGACGGCGATAAAGCCATCGAGGTCACTGCCGATGAGTTGCTTCACCTGCTCCTTGCCGAGGAAGGCGCGGGCTTTGACTTCGAGCGAGTCGGTGGATCCGCGAGTGATCGGTGTTTGGGCGAGCGCGGGCGCCGGCGCAAGAGCCAGAAGGCAGGCCAGAAAAACACGCATGATAGCCCCCTGGCTCCTATTGTAGGCTCGCGCGCCGGTCAGAAGTAGAACTTCAGCGCGAACTGAACGGTGCGCGGGAGAACGGTGTTCGCGTTCATGCGCCCCAGACCACCGAGGTTCAACGCGCGCGCGGTGCAGGCGGGGCTCAGAGAGCGGGTCTGGTTGGATGCGCCGAGTTCGGCGGCGTTCGCGGGACAGCCAAGGCCGTTTGCACCCGGACCGGGAAGCTGGGCGATGGCGGCATCGACAGAAGTGCCGAATGCCTTATTGATAATCGCGTCCCAGACGCCTGGGGCACGGAGGTTGGCGTAGCGGTTCTGCACGCCCTGCACCGGAGTGAAGTTGGGCGAAGTACCGGTGAGCAGCGGGTGCTGGTTGGCGCCGCCGAGGACGCTCGAGATGTTCGGGTTGGCGACGTACTGTTTCATGTTCAGCACGTTGAAGAACTCGGCGCGAAGCTCGAAGAAGCGGCGCTTGTTCTCCCACGGGGCGATGCGCTTGAAGACGCTCAAGTCGAAGGTCCTCACCCAGGGATGATAGGCGTCCAGGTTGCGAGGCGCGTTGCCGTAGCGGCCGGGTTCGGGCATAGCGAAGGCGCGTGGGTTGATGTACGGGACGCCGCGCCAGGAGTTCTCGCGCGTCCAATCGGGATTGATGACGGGCACGCCATCGATCATGTCGGGGCGCAACGAACCGCCCGGCGTTCCGATGTCGAAGGAGTTACCCAAGCCGAGGGGTACGGCGACGGGGGCGCCGTTGCGCATGCGGGCCAGGCCGTTGATATTCCATCCGCCGATGAAGTGATCCTTCCAGCCGCCGCCGTTGAAGAGCTTCTTGCCGCGGCCGAAGGGAAGGTCCCACAGCGCGACGAAGTTCAGAATGTTCGGCGTGTTGGTGGAAGAGATGGACCATTCCTGCGCCACGTCATACGGGTTCTGATTGCGCAGGATGCCGACGTCGAGGCCGGAGTTGTTGAACGAGTTGTTGGGAATGGGGAAGCGGATGCCGCCGGAAGAGTTATCGAGCGCGCGGCTGCGGGTATAGTTGAAGCGGAACTGCAGGCCGCGAGAGAAGCGACGCTCGACTTCGACGATCATCGCGTTGTAGACGGCGTTGGTGTTGGTGGGATCGAGCAGGAAGATGCCGCCGCTGAAGCGACCGGCAAAGCCGGGATAGGGGAAGCGTCCCGTGAACTGGTCGACGCGATTAAGGTTCATGCTGGGACCGAACTGGTTATGGCTGCGCGAACCCTGGTACGTGAGGCGAACGACGGTGCTCTCGAGCATCTCGCGCTCGATCTGCAGGGACCAATTGTGGGTGGTCGGCATGCGGAAGTCGCGGTTGCCGATGACGCCGGTGGATTGGTAGAGCACGTTCTGCCGGGGCTGTCCGGAGGCGTTTGGCTCGGCCCGGTCGCCGGGGCGGATGACGCCGCTCGCCGGTACGCGGAAGAGCGTGTCGTCGGGCGCGAGGACCGGATTGTTGTAGCCGAACTGCATCGGCAGTGAGGGGTCATTGCAGCGCGCGAGGCCGCAGCTGGGAACGTTGCCGGGCGAGTTGAGATCGTTCGCGCCGAGGACGTAGCTGATCTGACGGTAGCCGGTGGCCGTCTGCGAACCGAGGTTCGGAATGGGTTCGCGGTCATTGCCCATGAGGACGCCGTGCACCATGCCGTAGCCGCCGCGGATGACCAGCTTGCGGTCGCCCGAGTTCCAGCCGAAGTCGGGCGTCCAGGCGAAGCCGAAACGCGGTTCGAAGACGTCCTTGATGGACGGCGTGATGTAGCGGGAACGGCCGTCGATGCCAGCGTATTCGAAGACGGGGGCGGGCAGGTTGTTGAGGAACGGATTGGGTTCCAGGCGATCGAGATTGAGTTGGCCCTGCCGGTTGAACTTCTCCCAGCGCGGGGACTGGAACTGGTAGCGAAGTCCGATGTTGAGCGTGAGATTCGACTTCACGCGCCAATCGTTCTGCACGTAGCCACCCAGGTTGAGCCAGCGGTAGTAGTAGGGGACGGCGAGGTTCTCGGTCTGCACCTGGGTGCCGGTGGGAACGCCGAGCAGGAAGCTGGCGAATTTATCGCCGCCGAAGACTTGTGCGGCGCAATCGGGGGCAGTGCCGCCCAGGGGATTGGTGGAGCAGTTCTGTTCGGCAGTCTGCGCGCGGTCCCAGAAGAAGCGGCCGCCCACGAGCGAGCCGACGCCGAGTGCGCTCTGGTTGAGCTGCAGGTGGCTGGCGGCGAAGCCGAACTTCCAGGTCATGGAGCCGCGGACCCAGGAGAAGTCGTCGGTGATCGAGTAGCTGTGCTCCGTGTTCTTGCCGACATCCTGCGGCTGGGCGAAGCCGAGAGCGTCGAAGTTGGCCCCGCTATTCTGGCCGCTGACGCCGAACGGGTTGCCGCCGTCGTAGAAGCGGGGCATGCCGTAGCCGAGCAGGTTCACGCGGCCGGCGCCGGGCCCGCCGACATTGAGGTACTCGTTGGCCCAGTCGCGGTTCAGCAGTTGTTCGGGGAAGTTGCGGCCGAAGTTGCCGTAGACGTAGTTGGCGCGCAGCTCGTTGGTCATGGTGGGACGGGGCGTGCTGGTGAGCGTAACCAGGAACTGGCGGGCGAGATTGGCGTCGCTGATGAGGCCGTGCTGGATGACGTCGCGGAAGCGGCGGTTGCCGTACTGCGGCTGCTCCGTCCAACGGCCGCTCAGTCGATTGCCGTCGGTGAGGTTGTGGTCGATCTTGACCGTGTAGCGGTCGTCGGAGTACTCGGTGCTGCGGAAGTAGGAGTAGTTGGCGCCCAACAGGTCGGCGATGAGGGAAGGGTCGGTGATGTTGGGGGCGGGGTAGAGTTCTCTCGCGATGCGCTGGGCGATGGGATTGACCATGCTCTGGCCGTTGCCGTCAACGAGGACGCGGCCGCGGCGCGCCGGGTCGGGGTCGTTCGGGTTGAAGAGTGGGAAGGCGCGGTACTGGTAGGTGAAGTTGGTGGCGCTGGCGGGGAGGTTGGGGTTGAAGGACGGGTTGGGGCGAAGGGCGAGGGCGCCGTCGGAGCGGCGGACGAACTGGTTGTAGAGGAGCGCGGTTTGTTCGCTGCGCACGGTGCCGTTGGCGTTGCGGAAGTAGACGAGGCTCTGCGAGAAGTCGCCGTTGAGTTCGCGCTCGGTGGGGACGCGGATGAAGGAGGGGCCGCCGGGGTTCGACGAGAGCTGCCGCGTGGGTTCAATGCTGAACATGAAGAAGGTGCGGTCCCTGCCCTTATAGATTTTGGGAATCACTACGGGCCCGGTGAGCACGGCGCCGAGCTGCTGGCGCCGCAGGGGCGGGCGGTTGTCGAAGTTCGTCGTCGGACTACGCTGCGTGTCGAACGGGTTTGCAGTGAAGGCCTTCTGCCGGTGGAACCAGAAGAGAGTCCCGCGGAGATCGTTGGTACCGCTCTTGGTGGTCTGCTGGATGATGGCGCCGCCGGCCTGGGCGAACTGCGCGGAGTAGTTGGCCTGCTGAACGCTGAACTCCTGGATGGTGTCCGGGCTGAAGGAGATGCTCATGCGGCCGAGGGCGATGGAGGTAACGTTGGCGCCGTCGGCCTGAAACTGGGTGGAGCCGACGCGGCCGCCGTTGATGGCCAGCTCACGGCCCGGCACCGGCTCGTTGGTGGTCAGCTCGCTGAATTCGGTGCCCGCGGAGCCGGCGACGCCGGGCAGCGTGAGCGCGAGTTCCAGGGTGTTGCGGCCGTTCAGCGGCATCTCATTGATGGTCCGCTGATCGACCGTTTGCTGCACGGCGCCGGAGTAGGTCTGGAGGAGCGGGGCTTCGCCGGACACGGTGACCTGTTCCGAGACGCTGCCCGGCTTAAGGACGGCGTTGACGGTGGAGATCTGGGCGGTGTCGACCTTCACCGGGCTGACGACCATCGTCTGAAAGCCGTTGGTGGAGACCTTGACTTCGTATTCCACGGGCGGCAGGGTGGCGGCAACGTAGAAGCCCTCCTCATTGGAGGTGAGCCTGATAACGGCGTTGGTCCCGAGGTTCTTGATCTCGACGTTCGCGCCGACGATGGCTGCACCGGTGGAATCGGTGACCTGACCGCGAATGGAGCCGAAGTTGGACTGCGCGGCAGCGGCAAGACAGAACGCGCTAAAGACGAAGAATAAACGTTTCATCAGCGGACCCCTTTAGGTTAGGGATAGCTGATTTCACATTCGAATACAAGGGTTATGGGCCGGAGACTCTCTTGACGGGGCGCTCGATCTCGCGCTGGGGTCAGGCGGCGGCGGAGGCGAAGCGGTGGAGGTTGGTCTCGAGGAGCCAACGGAGTTGAGTCCGTTCAAAGGGCGCGGCGCAGTAATCGCTAGCACCGGCTTCCATGGCGTCGAGCCACTCCGAAACCTCGGGGACGCGGCTGACGACGACGATGGGAGCGGCGGGGCAGGTTTCGCGGAGGGTGTCCTTGACGGCTCCGAAGGTGCTTGGGTCGGAGGGTGCGAAGACGATGTCGACGCGGGTGCCCTCGGGTTCGAGTTCTCCCTCGGCAAGCGCGCGGACGGATTGATCGGCCAGTGCGCGGCCGAGTTCGGCGGATAGGCTTGGTTCCAAACCTACCAGGAGAGCGTTCAGTTGCAGTGCAGGAGTCTCAACCATTGCCAACCCTCTTCTTCTCGAGTTCGATCCGGCTCTCAGCTCGGAGAGGCTTCCGTCGGCAGGGACTTGAGCGCGGGCAACACCGCACCCATTCACCCTGAGGGTACCATGACTCCTATCGGCTGACAATCGAAAATTCTTATGGGGTAGGTGCATTGCTAGAATAAAATTCTCAGGATTCTCGGAGGTATCGTTCGGACTATGGCGGTCAAAGCGCGGCGGCGATCGGTGGCGCTGGACGTAGGTGGGGTGAAGGTGGGCGGCGGCAACCCGATTGTCGTCCAATCCATGACCAACACGGATACGGTGGACACGGCTGCAACGGTCAACCAGATCATGGAGTTGGCGCGGGCCGGTTCCGAGATTGTGCGGATCACGGTCAATACGGAACAGGCGGCGGCAGCGGTGCCCAAGATTATTGAGACTCTGCACGCATTCGGTGTGCGCGTTCCGGTAGTTGGTGATTTTCACTACAACGGTCACTTACTGCTCAAGAAATATCCCGAGTGCGCGCGGCTGCTGGCCAAATACAGGATCAATCCGGGCAACGTGAATATCGGAAAAAAGCACGATGACAATTTCCGCACGATGATCGAAACGGCGGTCGAATATCGCAAGCCGGTGCGGATTGGGGTGAATTGGGGTTCTCTGGACCAGGCGCTACTGACGCGGCTGATGGACGAGAACGCACAGTCAGCGGAGCCGCTGGATGCGGGCGGGGTGATGCGGAAGGCGATGGTGTTGAGCGCGCTCGAATCGGCGGAGGCGGCGGAGCGGTACGGGCTGGGGCACGACATGATCGTGCTGAGCGCGAAGGTGAGCGGGGTGCAGGATCTGATTGAAGTGAACCGCGCGCTGGCCGCGGTCTGCGATTATCCGCTGCACATCGGGCTGACGGAAGCGGGGATCGGAAGCAAGGGGATTGTGGCGACGGCGGCGGCGCTGTCGGTGCTGCTGCAGGAGGGGATCGGGGATACGATCCGCGCGTCGCTGACGCCGATGCCGAACGGTGACCGGACGGAAGAGGTGCGGGTGTGCCAGGAGATTTTGCAGGCGCTGGGCATCCGTAGCTTCACGCCGCAGGTGGCGGCGTGCCCGGGGTGCGGGCGCACGACGAGCACCTTCTTCCAGGACATGGCGGCGCAGATTCAGACGTACCTGCGGGAGCAGATGCCGGTGTGGCAGTCGCAGTATCCGGGTGTGGAAGAGATGAAGGTGGCGGTAATGGGGTGCGTGGTGAACGGGCCGGGGGAGAGCAAGCACGCGAACATCGGGATTTCGCTGCCGGGGACGTTCGAGGAGCCGGTGGCGCCGGTGTATGTGGACGGGCGGCTGATGACGACGCTGCGGGGGGAGCGGATTGTGGAGGAGTTCGTGGGGATTCTGAATGAGTACGTGGGGCGGAAGTATGCGGGGGCGGTTCTGACGGCGCAATAGGCGTACGGATTTACCCTAGATCGCTACCCCGCATAGTAGGTCGTCTCTTATCGTTGTCTTTTGCGGCACTCGTCGTATGCGCATGGTACTATAGTACTGCGCAGACAGTTCGGTGAGGAGACAGAGGCGCTTGGTCAGTCCAAGCGGCTGCGAGGGAATCATGGCGATTCCGAGCAGCACTCCTCGGTGGAGACCCTGCGCACCATTTAGTACAACCAGCCCAGAGTTCTAGGACGGGGTGTGCCCGGAAACATACCGAGGCATACGCAAAACCACCGGTCCGCAATGAGGCGCAGTCCCCATGAGGAGACCGCCCCTCTGGAGCCGATTTCCGCTCGAGAGGACAACATGCACTGCCGTATACGCCTACTGACCGCCCTTTTTCTATCCGCGCCCGTTCCGGTCCTGTTCGCCCAGGGCCCGCCGACTAAACATGTTCCCAATCGCGTGCTGGTGAAGTTCAAGGACGGGGTTAGCAAGGAGGCTGGAGCGAGTGCCGTCAAGGCCAATGGGGGAGCGAGCGAGCGCGTACTAGAGCAGATCAATCTACACGTCGTGACCCTGCCCGCAAACGCCAGCGAAGCCGCCTTCGTGAATCGCTTCAAGGGCCTCAAGGATGTAGAGTTTGCCGAGTTGGATGAGATCCACGACTTGCAACAGGAAGTTGTGCCGAACGATCCTGCTTACACCAGCCAGTGGCATTTAAAGAAGATTGCCGCTCCGACCGCCTGGTCGCAAACGACGGGGAGTACCAGCGTGATTGTGGCGATCCTCGACACCGGAGTGGACTCGACGCACCCGGACCTGGCTGCCCGCATTGTGCCGGGTTGGAACGTCTACGACAACAATGCGAACACCGCCGACGTCTACGGACACGGCACAAAGGTGGCGGGTACGGCGGTGGCCACGACCAACAACGCTTGGGGCGTTGCCGGCATCGCCTGGAACTGCCTGATCATGCCCATCCGCGTTTCGACGACGACCGGAAGCGCGAGCAGTTCGGCGATCTCGAGTGGTTTGATTAAAGCGGCTGACCTGGGAGCGAGAGTCGCGAACGTTAGCTACAAGGTCAGCAACAATCTGACGGTACAGAACGGCGCAAAGTACTTCAACGGCAAAGGCGGAGTCGTCACTATCTCGGCGGGCAACTACAGCACGAACGTCACCGACCCCGACGATCCGTACGTGCTGACGGTCGCCGCAACTGACGAATACGACCGGTTGTACAGCTGGTCCAACTACGGCAGCAATCTTGACGTCTCAGCGCCGGGCTGTGTCACGACGACGCTCAACGGCGGCGGGATCGGCGGGACGTGCGGGACGTCGTTCTCGGCCCCGGTAACGGCGGGCGTGGCGGCTTTAGTGTTGTCTGCCCGGCCGGGTCTCTCAGCGGCAGAGGCGATGTCGATTATTCGCAGCTCATCCGACGATCTCGGCGTGGCGGGCTGGGACACGACATTCGGGGCAGGCCGTGTGAACGCGGCCAAAGCGGTCGCTGCGGCTTTGAACACCACTGTGTCCACCGACACGACGGCGCCGTCAGTTCGTTTTGTGAGCCCCGCCGCGGGCGCGACGGTTTCCGGTACGATCACCGTTTCTGTGTCAGCAAGCGATAACATCGGAGTGACCGGCCTGACAGTAACGGTGGACGGAGGGTCCTCCACCAGCGCGTCGACGTTCGTCCTTGACACGACGAAGTACGCGGACGGCCCCCACACGCTTGCGGCAACCGCCCGGGACGCCGCGGGCAATACCGCGACCTCGAGCATCACGATCACGGTGAAGAATGCGCCGGCCGATACAACTCCTCCGACGGTGACCATCACTTCTCCCGCAAGCGGGAGCGTCCTTCAAGCAAACTCTACCTTCACGGCAGTGGCATCCGACAACGTGGCCGTGGCCAAGGTTGAGTTCTTCCTGAATGGAAGCCCAGCAGGTTCCGTAGCGGCCGCCCCATACACGGTTCGCTATAACTCGCGCAAACTGGGCAAGGGAAGCTACACGTTGACGGCCGTCGCGACCGATACGTCCGGCAACAGAACGACCTCCTCAGCCATCGCGGTCAGCAAGTAACCGTTCGGACGCCCCCGCGGCGCGATCCTGCCCCACATCGGGCAGGCTGCGCCGCTCGGGCGGGCCCTCGCGTTCCGCTGGTATCCGCAACGCGTTTCTGCGTGCTCGGATTTCCGGCACTTGGGGGCGGGGCCGGAGCTCCGGCTCCCGCCAGGTCCTCTCGATTTCAGGGCCGATTGCGAAGGAGCTTCCGACATCGTGGGCGGCTCCTTTGGTATTTTTTCGGCTGCGATCCAGCAGCTTTACGCCTGCGCACCACCGCTCCGAAGGGAGGCCATAACCCCTTTAGTACTAGTACATTTCTTGCCGCCTAGGACTACGGTTTTGGCCCTAGCGCCTTGTGGGAAACTGCCAGCGGTTTCTATACTAGAAACCTGATCGGAGGTAACCATTTGAGGGGACATCTCACAACACTGGCCTTGCTTCTCGCCCTGCCGGCGCTTTCGTTCGGCAACTATGACTTAGGCTTTTCGTGCATTGACGACGGCGCGGTTGACGCGTGCGTCCAAAACCTCGCGGGGCAGCTCAAAGTCAACGTACAGGACACCGCTGGCGGCGCCCAGTTCACTTTCTACAACAACGTCGGCATCGCCTCGTCGATCACCGATATCTACTTTGACCTTCCCGGGCTTTCGACCACAAATCCGAAGCCAGAGACGCTGCTGCTCTTCCTTAGCCCCAACACGCCCGTGATTACCGACTCCGGAGCCGGCGTTGCGTTTAGTGCGGGCGCGGATCCCGGCAATCTCCCTCGGAGCACCACACCCGACCCGGATTTCGACACGTTGTATTCAGCTGACTCGGACGCCCCGCCTTCGCAGAACGGCGTGGCCTCCTCGACGGAATGGGTTCGCTTCGTCTTCAAGTACGCTGCTACGAAGGATTTCGACGACGTCCTGAGCGCCCTTGAGGATGGCTCCCTGCGCATCGGCCTCCACGTCCAGTCGATCGGCACCGCGGGTCGCAGCGACGCCTACATCAACGACCCGTTCGAGCCGCCGCAGGAGGTTCCGGAACCCGGCACCTACGCCGCCCTCGTCGGTGTGGGCATGGGCGCCTTCCTTTGGCTCCAGCGCCGTCGCAAGAACGCGGCTTAGCTCTGTAGAATCCCAAAACATAGGCCGCAGCCTCACGGCTGCGGCCTTCTTCTTTTTTCCCCTACCTTCCCCTACACTGATCGAGGAGCAACCATGCGTAAAAAGCCTTTGGCCGCCCTTTTGTTCGTTACCCTGACCGCCTGCGCGAGCAAGGAATCCGCGCGGCAGCAGGCGATCGAGAAGGGAAACCGGCTCTTCGAGGCGGGTCAATTCGATGAAGCGGAGATCAATTACAAGCGCGCTGTGCAGGCAGACCCGAATCACAGCGAAGCACATTACCGGCTGGGGCTTGCCGCCCTCAAACTGGTCAAGCGTGACGAAGCGTACCGCAGCTTCTCGAGAGCGGTAGAACTGCTCCCGGAGAATGAAGACGCCAAGGTGCGCCTGGCGGATGTTGCTCTGGTGCTCTACACCGAAAACCCCCGGCGGCCCGAAGTCTTGTATCGGAAGGCCGAGGACATTTCGAGCCAGATGCTCAAGAAGAACCCGGACTCCTACGACGGTCTCCGCCTGCAGGGCTACCTGCGGATGACGGACAACAAAGCGGCGGAGGCTCTGCCCCTGCTGGAGCGTGCGCAGGCGGTGAAGCCGGGGGAAACCCCGACCATGATTGCGATCTGCCGCCTGCTCGACCAGTTGGAGCGTCGCAAGGAGGCCGAAGATCGCGCCACTGCCTACCTGGCCAAACATCGAGACCAGCAAGGCATTTACGACTACCTCTACGTGAAATACATGTCGGAGAAGCGCACCGCCGACGCCGAACGCATCGCGCGGGCGCGGACTGATGCCTTTCCCAAGGATCCTGCTCTCGCTCTTGGGCTCTGCGCTCACTACGCGGATCTACGGCAAACGGCGGAGTTGGGCCGCTGCCTGCAGGAGGTCACCCAAAAGCATGGGGACCAAGCGTCGGGGTGGCTGATGGTCGGCAACTTTCACCTGCAGTTCAATAATCCGGCAGAAGCATTGCGCGCGTTCGATGAGGGTGCCAAACGTCCTGGAGCAGACCCGGTGGTGTTCGGAAAGAAAGCCGCCGACGCGCTGCAGCGGCAAGCGAAGATCGATGAGGCCATCGCCCGTTTGGATGGCGTCCTGAAGATCAAGGCGGACGACGCCGCTGGCATTGCAGCGCGGGCGCGTTTGTTAGCCGCAACGGCCAAGCCCGACAACCGGAAGCAAGCGCTCCAGGCGTTGCAGGATCTCGCCGGCAAGGATTCTCAGTACCTTTTGGACCTGGCGCGGGTGCGAGTTACAGCGAAAGACCTCACCGGCGCGGCGGCCGACCTGCGGCAGTACGTCCGGCGTCACACCGGCGACGGGTATGCGCGGATGCTGTTGGCGGAGATCAGCGACGCGACCCGTGATCACCAGACGGCGTTTGAACAGACAGAGGCGATCCTGCGAGTGCAGCCGAACAATGCGAAGGCGCTCCTGATTCGCAATCGGAGCCTGATGGGCCTGGGCAAGCTGGCGGAGGCGAAGGCGAGCCTGGACGGCTTGTTGAGGAAAGCGCCGGAAGACGCAGAACTGCAGGTGCAGCGCGCCTTCATCACTCTTGCCGAGGGCAAGGCCGCCGACGCTGAACGGGTGTTTCGCAAGTACTACAAGGCCGGTAGCGACGACAAGCGAGCCTTGGCGGGGCTGGTAGAGGCGACTCTGGTGCAGGGCCGTTCCGCGGCGGCAGTGAGTCTGATTCAGGAGGACATCAAGAGTGGCGCGAAGCCGGGCTTGTCCCGTTCGCTGCTGGCAACCACTGCCATACGAGCGGGCAACGTCAACCTTGCCATCGAACAGTACAAGGAACTGCTCAAGGAATCCCCCCAGGATGCCAACCTTCATCTCCGGCTCGGCGAAGCCTACCAGCTTGCGGGAAACCAGAGCGCCGCGCGGGAGGCTTTCGGAAGGGCACTGCAGTTGGCCCCTCAGAGTGCGGTGCCGCATTCGGCGCTCGCGATGACCGACATCGCGGAAGGGCGCGTGAAGGACGCCGAGGCGGCCTTTCGCAAAGCCATCCAGACCCGTCCCGAGGACGCCTCAGCCCGCAACAACCTCGCCTACCTCCTCGCCACCACCGGCGGCGATCTGAACGAAGCCGAGCAACTCGCGTTGGAGGCCGTGAAGCGGGATGCGAAGAACGGCAACTTCTCCGACACGCTCGGCTACGTGTACCTCAAGAAGAAGAACTACGACGGCGCCATTCGGGCGTTTGGGAGGATTGTCACTGCCGCGCCCGACAACGCCACGTATCGCCTGCATCTCGCGCAGGCCTACCTTGAGAAGGGCGACATGGCGAAAGCCCGGGAACATCTGACCGCCATGCAGAAGCTGATGCTCTCGCCGGACGAAAAGAAGCAGGTGGACGCGGCCATGGCCCGGCTGCGGTAACTTGGGGCATGCGACAACTGGGTTCTACGGGTCCTTCGGTTTTTCCGATCGCGCTCGGGTGCATGGGCATGTCGGGCATGTACGGGCAGGCGGACGAAGGCGAGAGCATTGCTACCATCCACGCGGCGCTTGACGCCGGCGTGACGCTGTTCGACACCGGCGACTTCTACGGCATGGGGCACAATGAGTTGCTCGTCGGCCGGGCGTTGAAAGGGCGGCGCGAACAGGCCGTGATTTCGGTGAAGTTCGGCGCGCTGCGGTCGCCGGACGGGGGCTGGATCGGCGTCGACACACGGCCGGCGGCGGTGAAGAATTTCCTGGCCTACACGCTGGTGCGGTTGGGCGTGGACTACGTCGATATCTACCGGCCGGCGCGCTTGGTCCCGGAGGCGGGGGTGCCGATTGAAGACACGGTCGGGGCGATCAAGGAACTGATTCAGGCGGGGTATGTGCGGCACCTGGGGCTCTCGGAGGCGGGCGCGGAGACGGTACGGAAAGCCCACGCGGTGCATCCGGTGGCGGATCTGCAGATCGAGTACTCGCTGATCAGCCGGGGGCCGGAGCGGGACATCTTCCCCGTGCTGGAAGAGTTAGGGATTGGGACGACGGCGTATGGGGTGCTGTCTCGCGGCCTGCTGAGCGGGTCGCTGCCGAAGGGGGCGAACGACTTCCGGGCGTACCTGCCGCGATTTACGGGCGACAACCTGGAGCGGAACCGGGCCCTGGTGGACGGCCTGAATCGCTTTGCGGCAGAGAAGGGCTGCACGGCTACGCAGGCGGCGACTGCGTGGGTACTGGCGAAGGGGCCCCGGATCGTGCCGGTGATCGGGGCGCGGCGGCGTCAGCAGTTGGCGGAGTCGCTGGGGGCGCTGCAGGTGAAGCTGAGCGCCGCCGATGTGGCGCGGCTCGAGGAGATCGTGAATCCGGACGCGGTGGCCGGAACACGGTACGACGCGCATCAGATGGCGATGCTCGACAGCGAGCGGGAATAACGCTGCGCCGGGCGGCGATGGGTCATCATGATGACTCGAAGAGCGCTCCTGGCGGGGCTCGCCGGCACGGCGCAGAAGCGCAGGCCGGTGCTGGTGGAGTTGTTCACGTCGCAGGGCTGCTCGAGTTGCCCCCCGGCGGACCGTCTGTTGGAGCGGCTGGATCGGGAGCAGCCCGTGGCGGGCGCGGACATCCTGGTGCTGAGCGAGCACGTCGATTACTGGAACCACATCGGCTGGACCGATCCGTTTTCCTCGCCGCTGTATAGCGAACGGCAGCAACGGTACGCGCGGCAGTTCCGATTGGACAGCGTCTATACGCCGCAGATGGTGGTGGACGGGATCACACAGTTCGTCGGTAGCGACCAGAACCGGGCGGAGGCGGCGATCCGGTCGGCGGCGGAGGCGCCGAAGAAATCCGTGACGGCGGTCCTGCACGGTTCGCGTCTCTCGGTGAAGGTGGACGGCCGCGAGGCAGGAGAAAAGGTGTGGGTGGCGGCCGCGCGGGAGAGCGGGTCGTCGGACGTGGTGCGGGGCGAAAACCGGGGCCGGCGGCTGGTTCACGTCGCGGTGGCGGAGCGGCTGATGGAGGTGGGCGGCGGGGGAGAAGTGGAGTTGGGACGTTCGCGATGGGACGGATACCAGCTGCTGGTGTTCGCCCAGGCACGGTCGGGGCGGGTGACAGGAGCGGCGCGCGTCTACAGGAGCTGGTAGTCCATCCAGACGATGCCGGACTTCTCATACAGCCGGTGGCGGTTCAGACGCAGGGGGACGCGCGGTGCGGGCGGCGGGAAGAGCGGAACGCCGCCGCCGAGCAGCACGGGGATGACGGCTACTTCGACGCCATGCACGAGGCGGGCGGCGGCGAGGGCGCGGAAGAGCAGGCCGCCGCCGAAGAGGCAGATGTCTTTACCGGGCTGCTGCAACAGCGCTTCGACGAAGGGCTCCGGCGGACCGGCGTGGACTTCGATGCCGGCGGGCGCCGCGGTGAGCGTGCGCGAGAAGACGACGACGCGGCAGTTCATGAAGAAACCGGTTTCGCCGAGGCCGACCGTCACCTCGTACGTCTTGCGGCCCATGATGAGGGTGTCGAAGCGGGCGAACATGGCGGCGAAGTCGATGTCGGGGTCGATAACGATCCAGTCGACCTCTTCGTTGGGTCCGGCGATGTAGCCATCGAGGCTGGCGGCGACGGTGTAGCGAATGCTGCGGGTCGGCATCACCTTAGAATGACAGCAGATGTGCCGGAATATACGACCGCTTTTCAACTTTGATCCGCCGACGACCGAGGAGGAGATCCGCGCGGCGGCGCTGCAGTTCGTGCGCAAGATCAGCGGGTTTCAGAAGCCTTCGAAGGCGAACGCGGAGGCGTTCGGGCAGGCGGTGGAGGATGTCACCGGGGCGGCGGCGCGGCTGCTGGCCGCGCTCGAGACCACGGCGCCGCCGAAGGACCGTGAAGTGGAAGCGGAAAAGGCGCGAGCGCGGTTCAGGGCTCGAGGATAACTTTCATCAGGTTCGGCTCGTGTGCGTAGAGGCGGTCGAACCAGGTGGGGCCGTCGGCGAGGGGGGCCTTGGCGGAGATCAGCGGCTGGACCTGAATCGCTTCGCTCGCCATGAGGTCGATGCAGGCGGGGTATTCGCCGGAGGAAGCGCAGGAGCCCTGCAGGCGGATCTGGCGGGTGACGACGGACTGGAGCCCCAGCTCGATCTTTGGGGTGATGTTGCCGACCAGGGTCACGGTGGCGCCCTTGCGGACGCTATCGACGGCGGTGCGGATGGGCTCGGTGGCGCCGACGACTTCCATGGCCACGTCCGCGCCGCGGCCTTCGGTGAGGTCACGGACGAGTTGGGGGACATTGTCGCGGCGAGGATTGGCGGTATGGGTGGCGCCGAGCGACTTCGCCAGTTCCAGCTTGTGGTCTTCGAGGTCGACGGCGACGAT
Source organism: Bryobacteraceae bacterium (assembly GCA_033763935.1). Taxonomy (GTDB): domain Bacteria; phylum Acidobacteriota; class Terriglobia; order Bryobacterales; family Bryobacteraceae; genus DALYJJ01. The sequence goes on along the minus strand of JANRJO010000053.1, from coordinate 29,342 downwards.
GCGGCGGGCGCCGGCAAGGCGGACGGCCTGGATGACGAGGAGGCCGATCATGCCGGAGCCGACCACGACCGCGGTGTCGTTGAGTTGGATCGGCGTGATGCCGGCGGCGTGGACGGCGATGGAGACGGCTTCGATCATGGCGGCGCGTTCGAAGGGGAGGGTGGCCGGCAGCTTGTAGCAAATCTGGTGGGGGACGGAGACGTATTCGGCGAAGGCGCCGTGGCGGCGGTAGTCGCCGCAGGAGACGCCGAGGACCTGGCGGTTATCGCAGAGGTTGATATCGCCGCGGCGGCAGAACCAGCAGCGGCCGCAGGAGACAGTGGAGTCCATGGTGACGCGGTCGCCTTCGCGGAAGGCGGTGACGCCCGCGCCGACCGCTTCGACGACCCCGGCGGCTTCATGCCCCATGACGAGCGGGGGGATGCGCCGGCCCGAGCTGCCATCGAAGCCGTGGACGTCGCTGCCGCAGATGCCGCAGGCTTTGACGCGAACGAGGACCTCGCCCGGGCCCGGTTCGGGACGGGGCATTTCGGTGAGGACGAGCCGTTTGTACTCTTCGAGAAGCAGAGCTTGCATGGTTTTCGACTGCGAGGATACCGCAGACGCGGGGCGGATCGCACTCTAAAGGAGGTGACAATTTCTGCCGATTGTGTTTGTGAGGGCCGAAGGGTGATGGAGAACCTACAACAGCGACGGCGGAAACTGGGGCTATCGCTCGAGGACGTGTCCGCCCGGACGAAGGTGCGGGTGGAGTTCCTGCGGGCCATCGAGGAAGGCCGCATGGACGAGTTGCCGGCGGGTGTCTACCGCCGGAGTTACATCCGGCAGTACGCCGAGGCGCTTGGTATGGATGCGTCGGCGCTGCTGAATGAGGCAAAACCGTCTGCATCGCTTTGGCCGGACGACCGCGCCTTGCTGGTGGAGATGGCGCGGGCGCGGCAGCGGGCGTAAGGTCTAATCGGCCCCGGCGTGGACCGGCGAGGTCTTGCGGCGAACCCAACGGGAGAACCGCGTGCGTTGGGGCAGGGGGCGCATCTGGTCCCAATCGTAGGCGATCTCCTGACCGCAGTCGAGGCAGGAGATGTACACGGACCCTACGGGGATGGCGCTGGTCGTGGATCGTTCCCGGCGCTTCTGCGGAAAGGTGGTCCGCGAATGCCGGCACCCCAGAAGACTACTTAGCCAATTCATACCCAAGGATGGCGGTTCTAGTTGAGAGGGGGAATCCCCAGGAGGTACCAGGCGGGGTACTACGGGTACTAACCAAGTGGGTAGGCCGGCCGGCGGGGGAAGGCGGGGTGTGCCGTGCGGGTGCGGTGGGAAAAAACGTTACCCGGAAAGCAGGGGAAGCGCGGTATGCTCGGCGAGGGAGTACGAGCATGCGATCTTTTGGTCTGGTTGCTTTCGCCGCGGTAGCGGTATTGGCGCAAGGGCAGACAGAGGCGGACGGGCCGTCTCTATTCCGGAATCCCACCATCAGCAAGACGGAAGTTGTCTTTGAGTATGGCGGGGATCTCTGGATTGCGCCGCGGGCGGGGGGAGCGGCACGGCCGCTGACGGCGGGGCCCGGGCTGGAGGCGTTCCCGATCTTCTCGCCGGACGGACAAAAGGTGGCGTTCACGGGACAGTACGACGGGAGCGTGGACGTGTTTGTCGTTCCCGCAGCGGGCGGGGTCCCGAAGCGTCTGACCTGGCACCCGGGGCCGGACCAGGCTGCGGCGTGGACGCCGGATTCGCAGCGCGTGATTTTCGCCTCCGGCCGGACGGCGAATTCGCCGCGGTACGCGGAATTGTTCAGCATTTCTGTCGACGGCGGGCCGGAGACGAAGCTGCCTTTGCCGGTGGGCTACGAGGCGGCCTTTTCGCCCGACGGCAAGAAACTGGCCTACGTACCGATGTCCCGGGCCTTCACCGCCTGGAAGCGGTACCGCGGCGGCCAGACGACTCCGGTGTGGATCGCAGAGCTGGAGACGTCGAAAGTGGAGCGCATTCCCCGGGATAATTCGAATGACTTCTGCCCGATGTGGGTGGGCGGCAGGGTTTGGTTTTTGTCGGACCGGGAAGGAACGGTAAACCTGTTCAGCTACGATCCGCAGTCGAAGAAGGTGGCGCGGGCGCTGGAGAACAAGGGGTGGGATTTCAAGTCGGCGTCGGCGGGGCCGGACGCGATCGTGCTGGAGCAGTTGGGGCAGATTCACCTTTTCGATGTGAAGACGGGGAAGATGTCGCCGGTGAAGATCACGGCGTCGGGAGACCTGGCCGAGGTGCGGGAGCGGTTCGTCAAGATTGGGACCCGGCTGGGAACGGCGGGGATTTCCCCGACCGGCGTGCGGGCGGTGTTTGAGGGACGGGGCGAGATTCTGACCGTTCCAGCGGAGAAGGGCGACGCAAGAAATCTGACGAACACACCCGGAGTGATGGAGCGCTATCCGGCGTGGTCGCCGGACGGGCGGTGGATCGCGTACTTCTCGGATGCTTCCGGGGAATACGAGCTGCACGTGGCGCCACATGACGGGAAAGGGGACGTCAAGAAGTTCCGCATCGAGGAGAAGCCGACGTTTTATACCGGGACGAGCTGGTCGCCGGACAGCAAGAAGATCTCCTTTATCGACGCGCATCTCCACCTTTGGATGCTGGACGTTGATGAAGGGAAGGCGCGGAAGATTGACAAGGACCGGTACTGGGGGCGGCCGGTGGGGGCATCGTGGTCGCCGGATTCCAAGTGGATCGCGTACACCAAGACGCTGCGAAACTACATGGGGGCGGTGTTCGTACACAGTCTGGCGGACGGCAAGAGCGTGCAGGTGACGGATGGGATGAGCGACGCGCGGAACCCTGTGTGGGATGCGGACGGGAAGCATTTGTACTTTACGGCGTCGACGGATTCGGGGCCGGCGATCCAGCCGGACATCCAGTCGGGTGCGCGGACGGTGACGAGCAGTGTGTACGTGGTGGTTCTCTCGAAGAACGATCCGTCTCCCTTTGCGCCGGAGAGCGACGAGGAGAAGGCCGCGGAGGAGAAGAAAGCGGACGCGGTGAAGCCGGAGGGAGCGAAGCCGGAAGGAGTTAAGCCGGATGGGCCGAAGCCAGAGGCGGCAAAAGCGGCGGCGAAGCCGGCCGATGTGAAGATCGATCTCGAGAACATTCTTCAGCGGGTGCTGGCGCTGCCAATGCCCCCGCGGCGGTACGTGGGGCTGCAGACGGGGAAGGCGGGGACGCTGTTTGCGATCGAAGCGCCGCTGCCGGCGCCGGGCACGCCGTTCGCGCTGAACGTCCATCGCTTTGACATGAAGGAGCGGCGGGGCGATGTGCCGCTGACCGGGGTGAACTCGTTCCTGGTGGCGCGGAACGGCGAGAAGGCGCTCTACCGGCAGCAGAACAATTGGACGATCGCGCCGATCCGGCCATTGCCGCCGCGGAACGCTCCCCCGGGGCCGCCCCCGGGCGGGCCACCGCCGACTCCTTTGAAGACGGCGGATCTGGAGGTGAAGATCAAGCCCCGCGAGGAGTGGACGCAGATGTACCGGGACGCGTGGCGGATCCAGCGTGAGATGTTCTACGACCCGGGGTTGCACGGCGTGAACGTGGCGGATTTCGAGGCGAAGTACCGCAAGTTCCTGGGGAACCTTTCTTCACGGCGGGATTTGAATTACGTGATGCAGGACATGATGGGCGAGGTCAGCGTCGGCCACCTGGGGGTGTTCGGCGGCGAGCAGCCGGAAGTGAAGACGGTACAGACCGGCTTGCTCGGGGCGGATTACGAGGTGGCGAACGGACGATACCGTTTCAAGCGGATCTTCAACGGGGAGAACTGGAACCCGGGGCTGAAGGCGCCGTTGACGCAGCCCGGCGTGAACGTTCGGGTGGGGGACTATCTGCTCGCCGTGGATGGCCGCGACGTCACGGCGAAAGAGAGTGTGTACAGCTTCTTTGAAGGGAAGGCCGGCAAGCAGGTGGCAATCCGCGTGGGGCCGAATGCCGATGGGAGCGGCGCGCGGGACGTGACGGTAGAACCGGTGCCGTCCGAGTCGGGGCTGCGCAACCTCGCCTGGATTGAGGAGAACCGGCGCAAAGTGGACAAGGCGACCAACGGGCGTGTGGCGTACATCTACATGCCGGACACGGCGGGCGGGGGGCTGACGAACTTCAACCGCTACTTCTACGCGCAGGTGGGCAAGGAGGCGGCCATCATCGACGAACGCTACAACAGCGGGGGGGCGCTGGCCACGGATATCGTGAACGCGCTGGTGCAAAAGCCGCTGAGCCGCGTGGCGACGCGGGACGGCGAGGACGAACTTCAGCCGCAGGGGGCCATTTATGGCCCGAAGGCGATGATTATCAATGAATGGGCGGGCTCGGGGGGCGACGCGATGCCGTGGTACTTCCGGCGCGCCGGTGCAGGGCCGCTGATCGGCAAGCGAACCTGGGGTGGGCTGGTGGGGCGTGCGGGGGTGCCGCAGCTCATGGACGGCGGCGTGGTCACCGCGCCCAGTTCGGGAGTGTGGGATCCGGCGACATCGAAGTGGATTGCCGAGAACGTCGGCGTGGAACCCGATATCGAGGTGGAAAACGATCCGGAGCTGGTGCGCCAGGGGCGCGATCCGCAGTTGGAGAAAGCCATCGAGACGGTGATGGCGGAGCTGGCCAAGAGGCCCGCTACGGAACCGAAGCGGCCGGCGTATCCGAACTACCAGATCCCGGGAGGCGCGCCGACCGCGTCAACCGCAAACGCTACACGGAAGTAGCCGAGGCTACTTTTCGGCGAACTGCGCTTTTGCTTTCTCGGTGACGGTCCAAAGGTAGACGGTCCGCCAGTCGAGGGTGATCTTCTTGTCCGGCTCCCACTCGCCCATGTCGAACTGATGGGAGACGATGCGGGAACCGACCTTGAGATCTTTGAGAAGCTTGGGCCGGAGGCGCAGGTTGACATCGGGGAGCAGGTAGAGGGTGACGACGCTGGCGTCGCGGAAGTCGGCTTCGAAGAGGTTGCCGAGGATGAACTTCGCCTTCGCGGTGACGCCGGCCTGTTTGGCGTTCTCGTTGGCTTCCTTGATGCGCTCAGGGTCGATGTCGTAGCCGGTGGCGCGCTGAGCTCCGAACTGTTTGACGGCAGCGACTACGATGCGGCCGTCGCCGCAGCCGAGGTCGTAGTGCACGTCGCCGTTGTGGACGTTGCCGAGCTTGAGCATGGCATCGACTACCTCGGGGGGCGTGGGGACGTAGGGAACGTCCTTCCGGACTTCGGACTCCTGGGCGGCGAGCGAGACCGCGAGAAGGAGCGACAGGGGCGCGAGGGTGCGCAGGGGCGAAATCAACCTCATGGGCGCGAGTGTAGCACGGGCTGCGGCGAGGTCAGGACGGGTGGTTGATATCGGCGATCTGAAATGCCTTCTTGCGGCCGTTGTCCACGACGAAGCCATGGTATTTGACGGCGCCGTTAACGATGAGATCGAGGCGGCGATCGATGGCGAAGTCGAACTCGAGGATATCGCCTGCCTCGAGGTTCATCAGGTCCTCAATGGTAAGGCGCGGCCCGGCGAGGCGAGCGTCGAAGTGGAGTTGGGCGGGTTTGATGAGTTTGAACATCCGCTCGTTCTCCGCGGCGGTGGACTCGCTTTTGCGCATGGTCCACTGCTGATCGAACTTCTGGCGGAGCATCTTGATGATGAGGGAGGGGACCCCGATATTCATCATGCCGGAGGTTTCGCCGATGCGGATTTCGACGCCCAGGGAGACGACGGCCTCGTTGGGGGCCATGATCTGGAGCAGCTGCGGCTCGGTCTCGTGGTTCTCGACTTTGAATTCAATGTTGGTGATGGTCTTCCAGGCGTTCTCGAGATCCTGGAGGATGATGCGGAACAGGCCGTCGAGGATCACCTGTTCGATTTCTGTGATTTCGCGGGTGACCTTGCCGACCGGCTTGCCCACGCCGCCGAGGAGCATCTCCAGGATGGGAAAGACGACCTGCGGGTTGAGTTCGAGGACCGCATTCCCATCGAACGGCTTCATGCTGAGGGAGACGAGGCAGGTTGGCGAGGGCAGGGTCTGGGAGAACTCCATGAAGGAGAGTTGCTCGACGGAGACCAGGTTCACGATGACGTAGGCGCGGAGATATGCCGAGAGGCTGGAGGCGAGGCTGCGGGTGAAGTTGTCATGCAGCAGGTGGATGGCGCGGAGCTGGTCCTTGGCAATGCGGTCCGGGCGGCTGAAGTCGTAGACGATGGCGCGCTTCGAGGGGTCGTCGTCGGGGTTCGGCTCACGAAGATTCCGAAATACACTGTCGATTTCTTCCTGGGAGAGGACGCGATCGGCGGCCATACTGGTTGGTTATCGGCGGTTCGCGGGGAGCGGCATATAGGCCGCTCTTTATAATGGTGATACGTGCGTAAGGTTCACATTCAGAATTTCGGATGCCGCGCGACGCAGGCGGACGGCGCGGCGCTCGAATCGCTGCTTGCGGGACGGGGATTCGAAGCGGCGCGGGGGCATGCGGAAGCGAACCTGGTGATTCTGAACACGTGCACGGTGACGTCCACGGCGGACGAGGACGTACGGTCCGCGGTGCGGCGTGTGCATCGGGAGAATCCGGAGGCGCGGATTCTGGTAACCGGCTGTTATGCGCAGCGGGCGCCGGAGGAGTTGGCGGCGATGCCGGGCGTGACGTGGGTCGTGGGGAACTCGCACAAGACGTCGATTCCAGACCTGGTGGTGGACGAGGGAGTGTTCGAGGGGGGCGTTCCGTATCACGGCGGCGTGCATGTGGGCGAAGTGACGAGTTTCCTAACGGCGCCCGTGGAGGACGCGGGAGCGGACCGCACGCGGCCGAATTTGAAGATTCAGGACGGATGCAGCAACCGGTGCTCGTTCTGCATTATTCCGAGCGTGCGGGGGCGCAGCCGGAGCCTGCCGGCCGATGAGGTGGTGGAGCAGGTAAGGCGGCTGGCGGAGCGGTACCGCGAGGTGGTCTTGAGCGGCATCAACCTGGGCCGGTGGGGGCGGGAGCAGGGCGTGAATCTGCGGCTGGCGGCGCTGGTGCGGCGGCTGCTGAGCGAGACGGGAATCGAGAGGATCCGGCTGAGTTCGGTGGAGCCGATGGATTTCAGCGACGACCTGCTGGCGCTGATGGCGGAATCGGGCCGCATTGCGCGTCACGTGCATGCGCCTCTGCAGTCGGGCTGCGATGCGGTGCTTAAGCGGATGCGGCGAAAGTACCGGACGCGGCACTACGAAGACCGGGTGCGGAAGGCGCGGGCGTGGATACCGGAGGCGGGGATCGGGGCGGATGTGATGACGGGCTTTCCCGGGGAGACGGACGCCGAGTTTGAAGAGAGCCGCTCGTTCATCGCTACCCTGCCCTTCACCTACTTGCACGTGTTCACCTACTCGGAGCGGCCGGGGACAGAGGCGGCGGCGCGGACAGACCAGGTTCCGATGGCAGTGCGGCGGGAGCGGACGCGTGTGCTGCGAGCGCTGGCGGCGGAGAAGAACCTGGCATTCCGGCAGAGCTTTGTGGGGCAATCATTGCCGGTGGTAACGCTGGGGAAGGCTGGGACGGCGCTTTCCGATAATTATCTGCCGGTGGAACTGGCGACGCCGCGGGCGGAGAACCGGCTGGTGACGGTGCGGATCGGGGCGGTGACGGCAAACGGGCTGCGAGAAGCGAATCCCCTGGCGGTACTGTAGCTGTTCGGCAGCTTGCCGCTAGAGGGTGTGCTGCTTGACGAAGGCGAGGATGGGGTCGTTGAAGTGTTTGTGGGCTTTCAGTTCGGCCGGGGGCGGGGCGAGGTCGGGGGGCTGAAGGGGGACGGGGTTGATGAAGGAGAGTCCCTTGGACTGAAGGGCGCACTGCCATTCTTTGTTCACCCATTCCGAGCGGGCGGCGTGGGAGCACCAGAAGAGGTAGAAGACGTCGGCGCGGGCGATGGCTTCGACGAGTTTCTGTTGCCAGTCGTCGTTGGAGCGTAGCGTGGTGACGTCGAGGAAGATGTCGAGGGCGGGGGCGATCTTCTGCATGCCGCGAATGGTCATGAGAACGGCGTCGCGGTCCTCGCTGGCGTAGGAGGCGAAGGCGCGGCGGTAGGGCGTGAGGCGGGCGGGGATGGTTTCGCTGGCGGGGCCGATGGTAACGAGGAAATCGAGGCGGGCGATTTCGAGGCCGTTGGCGGCGATGGCGCAGGAGGCGGGGCGGGGGCCGTCGGGAGTATCAGGGGGAACGAATAGGACGAAGTTGGCGTTACCGGCGTCGCCGGTCCAGGTAAGGCGGCGTGTGGGATTGCGAACGGGGATGTCGTCGATGGTGAGGGTGAGGTCGAGGACGATGCCGCGCTCGAGGGGTACGGGGCCGGTGGAGCGGAAGAGGAGTTGGTGAAGGGCGTGGATGCCGAGGGCGGCCATGGCCTTGGCGAGGATGAGGGGTTCGTGTTCGGCGAGGTGCGCCCAGACGATGAGTTCTGCGTGTTTGCCGGGCTGGAGAGCGGAGTGAGTGGTGACGCTGAAGCGGACGTTGTCGGTGCGGGCGGCGGGCGGGGCGGTTTCGGTGGGAAAGGCCGGTTTGAGTCGGGCGAGCAGCCGGCTGGCGGCGGAGAGCAGTCCGTCGAAGAGGCCTTCGGAGAGGGGCGAGGAGGTTCGTTCGGAGCGAGGAGCGGGAACGCGGTGGGCACCGGTGGGAAACGAATCGGGGGTCGATACGGGTGGAGCGGGAGAAGGAGGAGGCGGGATCGGTGCAGCGGGAGCGGGTGCTGGACGAGCACCGGAGGGGAACGGAGCGGGAGCGGGAGTGGGGACGGGATAGGGAGGCGGGGGGCCGGGCTCGCACGAGTCCGGGGGCGAGGCGCGATCAGGCGAGTCGATGGAAGCGGGGAGTCCGGCGGGCCCGAGCAGGCGGGCCAGAACGCTGAGGGCTTCGTCAGGGTCTCCCGGGAAGCGGATGATGATGGCGGAGCGAAGTGACGGCGGCACCGGAGAGGCGTGGCCGAGAAGGGCGTAGATGTGGATGCCGGAGAGGAGGGCTTGACCGACATCGTTCTCAATGCGGGGTTGCGAGCCGACGGCGGAGGCCTGAATCACGAGGAGGCGGACGTTCTCCCGGAGCAGAGTCGGCGAGATGAGGAAGCCGCGGTCAGCGAGGCCGGCGGATATCCGGGCGGCCAGAGGGGCGTCCTCTTCCGAGTAGGAGAGATAGACGACCGGCCCTGTGTGTGGCATCGTGTGTGACATTGTAGTCTGCTATGGACACCGACAGGCTGGTTGATCGGGCGGTGCGGGAGCAGTTAGTGGCGCTGTTGCGGGGCGGGCAGGCGCATGTGACGTTCGACGACGTGATGGAGGGGTTTCCGGCGAGCCGAGCCGGGGAGCGCGTGGCGGGGGCGCAGCACTCGGCGTGGGAGCTGCTGGAACACTTGCGCATTGCCCAGCGGGACATCCTGGTGTTTAGCGGAGGTACGGCGGAGAGCTACGTCGAGTTAGAGTGGCCGCGCGAGTACTGGCCCACGGTGGCGGGTCCGCAGGAGGAAGGGGAGTGGGACCGGTCGGTGGAGGCGTTCCGCGAGGACCTCAAGCGAATGGTCGCGCTTGTTGAGGATGAGAGCCGCGATCTCTACGAGCCGTTCGCGTGGGGCCAAGGCCAGAACCTGCTGCGGGAGGCGCTGCTGGTGGCTGACCACAATGCGTACCACCTGGGCCAGTTGATGCTGATGCGCCGGATGTTGGAGTGAAGGCTATTTGCGGTCCTGGATGAGGGTCACGATGGTCTCGAAGACCTTCTGAGGCGAGCGGTTCCCGATGATGGTCCAGATGTCGGCCTGCGGGTAGTAAGAGCGGGCGAGTTCGAGTTCGCGGTGGTAGGTGGCGATGCGTTCGTCGAGGCTGGCGGCGTCCTCCTTGCCTTTCATGCGGCGGCGGACCTCTTCGTCGGGCACATCGAGCTGAATGACGATGGGGGCGGGGAGATTCGCTTCAGTGACCAACTTGGCGAGGAAGTCCGCTTCGGCGCGGGTGGACGGGTAGCCGTCGAGGACGAACCCTTTCTTCGCGTCGGCCTTCTGGATTTGCTGGCGCAGGAGGGCATTGAGCTTTTCGGGGTCGCCGGCGGCTTTGCGGCGAAGCTGATTGCCAGCGAGGGTGGGAATGCCGTATTTCTCGCGAAGGAACCGGGCCTGAGTGGTCTTACCGCTCCCGGGGGGCCCAATCAGAACGATAACGAGGCCTTTACCGGGGGCTTGAGGAAAGACGGAGAGAGCGGAGGCCAGGATTAGGGGAAGGACAGCGAGGCGGCGCGACAGCATGCTTCTATTTTGACCGATGGCGGCGGGTGCTAGCGCCCGGAGGCCGGCAGCATGTTACGGATGGCGGCGATGCGCCAGGTGTTGTCGCGACGGGTGAGGAGGAAGGCCGTCCACATGTGGCGGGCTTGGCCTCCGGGCTCGGCGGCGATTTGATAGCGGCCGTCAGCGAGGGCAACGCCAGGGGCGATGAAGCGGACGGTTTCGATCTCGATGGTTCGCTGACCGGCGTTGCGCTGGGAGCTGGCGAGCATGCCTTTGACGAGTTCCTCGCGGCCTTTGCGCCACTCGCCGGAGGAGACAAGTTGGTCGGCGTCGGGAGTGAGGAGGGCGGAGAGACGTTGGGCGTCACGCTGCTCGCGGGCTTCGACGTAGGCGGCGATGAGCCGGCGGACGGCCTGTTCGTCCGTGGCCGCTTGTGGATAGAGGGAGACGGCGAAGAGAGCGAGTGCGATCAGCTTTGCGAGCATCGGTCAGACCTTGAGAGAGCCGCGGAAGGCGCGGGAGGCGTAGTAGGACTCGGCGCCGTTGTGATAGACGAAGACGGTGTCGTAGCGGCGATCGCAGAAGAGTGCGCCGCCGAGTTTTCGGATGGTGGCGGGGGTGGCGATCCAGCTCGAGGTCTTGGTGTCGAACTCGCCGAGTTTTTGCAAGTCGCGGTACTGGTTCTCGGTCAAGATCTCGATGCCGATGGCGGCGGCGACGTCGAGGGCGCAGTTGGCGGGCTTGTGTTCCTTCCTTGCATCGAGGGCCTGGCGGTCGTAGCAGAGGCTGCGGCGGCCTTTGGGGCTTTCGGAGGCGCAGTCGCAGAACGTGAATTCCCCCGTCTTCGGGTGGTGACCGATGACGTCGGGCTCGCCGCCGGTGCGCTCCATCTCATGGAGCGACCAGAGCTTCTCGGGGGCGGCTTCGAGCTTGGCCTGCACGGGTTCCCACAAGAGGGTCTTGTGGCGACCCATGTTGGCCTGGAAGCGGGTCTTCAACACGGTGAGGAGCTGCTCCCGCTGCTGTGGGGACAAGGTCTTCATTGCCGCCTTCGAGAGAGTATCTCACGAGCGGCAGGACAGGAGAGGGATCAGGGATCGACGCGCTTCATCTCGCGCCATTGCTGGTCCTGGAGGACGGTACGGGGGTCGAAGGTGGGGGTGTTGCTGAGGATGTAGCGGCCGTCGCCGCGGCTCCAGGCCTGGTTGTAGCCGCTGCTCAGTTCGACGACGCCGGAGGCGTCGCTCCAGGCATCGACTTCGCGGATGGTGCGGATGAAGGAGCGGTGCTGGCGGTCCTGCGCGTTCTGGCGGCCTTCCCAGTCGCGCAGGCGCTGGTCGGCGGCCTCGCTTTGAGCGCGGGCGTAGGCGCGGCTTTGCTCGCCCATGCGGCGGATGGTCTCCATGCGGCCCTGGTGCTCGATGTTGCCGACGTTGGTGAGCAACTGCTGCTTGGCCTGCTGCCAGGCGGGGTTTTGGCGGAAGCTCGCGGTCACCATGCTGGACAGCCGCAGGGCTTCCTGGCGCCGGGCGGCGGGGTAGCGGACCAGCACGCAGTAGAAGACGGAGGTGGTGAAGTCAGAGGTGGTGCGGCCGGAGAAGGCGTCGGCGCGGCGGTTGACGGTGCTGTTGACGCCAACGTGGAGCAGGCCCTCGCGACCATCCGGCCAGGTGATTTTGCCGTAGGCCATGGTGGTGTTCTGCTGGAGGTTATTGCCGTACTGGCGGGCGGTGGCATTGGCCTGGGCGTCCATCTGGCGGAAGGTGGGCATGCGGCTTTCATCGGGCTGGATGTCGGAGGCGGTGGCTCGGAGGTCGAGGCGGGCAAAGCCTTCGATATAGCGGGCGGCGTCGAAGGGCTGATTGACACGGCAGCCGCCGCCCTGGGCGCCGGCCTGCATGGACTGGAGCATCATGGGGTCGTCGGACCAGAGGAAGGAGCGGGAGGGCATGACGGTGTACTCGATGGCGCCGTCGGGGGAGGAGGCGGTGACGTAGTTACTGGAGAGGTCGGCGCGGCAGCCGCCCATGGGGAGCCACTTGACGCCGCCTTCGACTTTCCAGCCGCGGGGGAAGAGCAGGCTGAAGGCTTCGATGGGGCGGTCGAAGCCGGTCTGGTCGACGAAGCGCTTGCGCTCGACGACGAGGTAGTCTTTGCCTTCGACGGGCTTGCCTTGAGCGAGGAGGGCGGGGGTCGCGAAGGCTATGGCCGCGAGAAGGCGGAAGGCGGATCGGGACATATCCCGTTATCGGCCGGCCGAGCGTGCGGTTGCTTACTCGGCGGGGGCTTCGGCGGGCTCGAGGGCCAGGGGCTTCTGTGGCCAGAAGCGGCGGTAGGCCCAGCGGATGGCGTAGAACGAGCAGCCGATGAAGACGGCGGCGACGGCGTTCATGAGGAGGACGGCGGAGGCGGTGGCGAGGAAGGCCAAGGCGTCGGTGCGGCGCATCTTGGGGAGGCGGCGCCAGGTGCTCCAGTCGAGGAGGCAGAGGCCCATCCAGGCGGTGACGCCGGCGAGGGCGGCGAGGGGGATGTGGCTGACGATGTCGCTTCCCAGTTCGAGGAACGCGATGAGGAAGGCGGCGTGGAAGAGGTTGGAGAAGCGGGTCTGGCCGCCGCAGCGGACGTTGGCGAGGCTGCGGGCGGGGATGCCGACGGAGAGGGGGGCGCCGAAGATGCCGGCGCAGACGTTGGCGATGCCGTAGGCGCCGAGTTCGGTGTCGGAGTCGGCGCGGCGGACATGGTGGTGGAGGCCGCGGAAGTGCTCAACGACGCGGGAGGTGAGCAGGATGTTGACGCTGGCGACGAAGGCGAGGGCGAAGGCGGAGGGGAGGACCTTGACGACGTCGACGGGGGTCCAGGAGAAGCCCGCGAAGGGAGGAATCTCAAGGGGCAGGGCGCCGACCTCCTTTTCGTGGAGGCCGAAGAAGCTGCCGGCGGCCATGGCGAGTCCGACGCCGAGGAGGGGCGCGGGGAGCCGGGGCGCGGCCTTTGAGAGGGCGGTGGCGGCGAGGATGACGATGGCGGCGAGGGCGAGAGGGGCCCAGCGCAAGGTGTCGATGTTGTCGACCACCTGCATGAACTGGCCGACCATGGAGCCGCTGAAGGCCGCGGGGGCTTTGACGCCGAAGATGGTCTTGAGCTGCGAGATGACCATCATGGCGCCGATGCCGCAGGAGAAGCCGGAGACGACCGCGGTAGGGACGAGCGAGATGTAGCGGCCGAGCCTCAAGACGCTGAAGACCATCAGGAAGACAGCGGCGACAATGGTGATCTTGGCGGCGCCGCCGATGCCGTGGGAGGCGACGGCGAGCGCGATGAAGGGCACGGTGACGGACGAGGTTCCGCCGATGAGGACGGGGTTACGGCCGAGGACGGCGGTGATGGGCGAGGTCAATAAAGAGGTAAAAAGACCTAGAACTGGCGGTAAGCCCATCAGCGCGGCCATGGCGAGGCCGTAGGGGAGAGCGATAAGGGCGGCGATGAGGCCGCCGGAGAGATCGCCGGCGAGAGTGGACCACGAGTAGCGAAGCTTCCTGACGCGCCGCAACACGAAGGAGGACTCCTGTTTCGGGAAGCTGGAGGGACGGGTCCAGCGAACGCGTCAGCGGGGACGCAGGAGAGGAGAGGAGGTGATGGCCCTCAGGCCATCACCTTCGCGAATGCCGTCTTGAACTTTTCCATCTCTTCCCTGGTGCCAATGCTGACGCGCACGTGGTTCGGCCAGGCTTGCCAGACGCGGCCGATGAAGACCTTGTGGGCGCGCATGGCTTCGACGACCTGCTGGCCGGGGCGACCGACGTCGGCCATGAACTTATTGGAGACGCTGGGGACGAACTTATAGTTCTTCTTGGTCATCCAGTCGAAGACGTCGTTGCGAATGTCGGCGATGAGCTTGCGGCGCTCGGGGACGAGCTTCTTGTTGTTGAGGCTGGCGGCGGCGCCGACCATGCCGGTGACGGGGAGTGCGCCTGCGCCGTAGGGGGTGATCTTCTGGAGGAGATCGGGGCGGCCGATGGCGGCGCCGGCGCGGAGGCCGGCCATGCCGTAGAGCTTCGAGAAGGTGCGAAGGATGACGACGTCCTTGTCCTGGGCGACGAGGTCGCTACCGAAGGGCTCATCGCTCAAGTGGATGTAGGCTTCGTCGAGGAGCAGGATGCTGCCGGCGGGCTTGTTGGCCATGAGCCACTCGATGTCCGAGCGCTTAGTGACGGTGCCGGTGGGGTTGTTGGGGTTACAGATGTAGATGACGCCGGCGTTGGGGTCGGCTTTGGCCATGGCCTTCACGTCGTGCGAGAAGTCCTTCATGAGGGGCACTCGGACGACTTTGGAGCCGACGAAGCGGGCGGCGCGCTCGCCGGCTTCGTAGCCGGGGTCGCCCATGACGAGGGGTCTGGTGGGCGAGGTGAAGGCGAGGACGGCGCGATGCAGGGGGTCGCTGGAGCCGGCGAAGGGCTGTACGTAGTTGGGCTTGAGTCCTTCCTGTTCGGCGAGGATTTTGGCGAAGCCGAAGGTCTCCTCGTACATGTAGCGGCCGCCCTTTTTGACGACGTTGTAGATGGCCTCAGCGGCTTCCGGGCAGGGGCCGAGAGGGTTCTCGTTGGCGTTGATCTTAACGGCGTCGGGGGGCAGCGGTCCGATCATGGAAAGCTGCGCGAGCGCCGGCTCGTTATAGAACGGGAGAGAAGCACCGGCCGTGAGGACGGTAGCGAGGCGGCCGAAGGTGCGGCGCGAGAAACCGCGCCGGAGGAACTCCTGCTTCTGTTCCGGAGTGAGAGTCATGTTCGTCAGTTGCCCCCTCAATGAGGTTGAATCTAGCATGTTGCGAATCGGAAAGCGACGGTTTTGCGCCGGCGCGTGCATTAGAAGAAGAACCTCGCGCCGAGTTGGATCATGCGGGGGAAGTTCGCCTGGGACGTGATGCGTCCGAACTGCGAGTTACCCCACGCGGTATTCGGGCTGCGGAAGAGCGGGGTGTTGAAGGCGTTGAGGGCTTCGGCGCGGAACTGGACCTTGAAGCGCTCGAGGACGGCTACCGTTTTGAAGACCGAGAGGTCCCAGTTGGCCTGGCCGGGGCCGCGCATGGAGAGGGTACGACCAAGGTTGCCGAAGGTGAACTGCGGGGCCTGGGAGAAGGCGGCAGGGTTGATGTAGCTGTCGATGCGGTCCATCAGGCTGCCTTCGGTGACGGGGGAGACGCCGGTGGCGTTGGGCCGCTGGCTGGAGGCGCCGATGACGCTGTTGAGGTTCGCGTTCTGGCGGATCTGGAGCGGGAAGCCGCTCTGGTAGATGCTGATGGCGTTGATGGACCAGCCCCCGACGAAGTAGTCCATGAGCTTGTTGGAGCCGAGCATGGCCTTGCCACGGCCGAAGGGAAGCTCATAGGTAAACGCCGTCGACCAGCGGTGGGGAGCGTTGATGTTGGCGAGCGAGTATTCGGCTTCGAGGTCGTAGACGTTCTGGGGGCCGACGTTGCCGCCGTTCAGGTTGTTGGCGGGGCCGCCGGAGGCGTTGTCGTAGTTGGCTGACCAGGTCCAGGTGGTGAGGAAGCTGAAGCCGGAGGCGAAGCGCTTCTGGGCCTTGACGACAGCGGAATCGTAACGGGCGGTGGGGAAGTCGGAGAAGATCGAGTTAACCGCGCCGAAGGCCGGGAAGGGCGAGAGCAGTTGGGCGCGCGTGATGTTGCGGCCTGCGATGACGCCGGTACCGCCGTTGCCGAAGAAGGGGTTGGCGACGGTCTGGGTGAGGGCGGTTCCGAGCGAAAGGTGACGCGTTTCGAGCTGGTTGATGTTGAGGGTGGCGGCGCCGGTGGTGAGGTCGGCCGTGCGCGAGCCGACGTAGCCGACGGTGAGGGCGATGCCGCCGGGGAGTTCGCGCTGGACATCGAGCGAGAACTGCTGAACGCGAGGCGAGCGGGCGAACTGATCGTAGATGGTGAGGGCGCGGCCGGTGCCGGTAAGGTCGCCGAGGGTGTTCCCGACGGGCTTATTAAGGCCGGTGGGGAAGGGATTGGAGAGGGCGCCGGCGGGCGTGGCGTTGCCGTCGAAGGAGCCGACGTATTCGGTGCGGGCGGTATAGCCTTCGGGGGTGTAGACACCGCCGCGAGCGAGCTGGGGCGCCCAGTAGATACCGTAGCCGCCGCGGATGGTGGTCTTCGAATTGAGAGCGAAGGCGGCGCCGAGGCGGGGCGAGATCTTGTTCATGACGGGGTTACCCACGTAGGTGGGATTGCCGTTCACGCCGGCGTACATGACGGCGCCACGGTTGACGAAGTTGGCGGCGGTGGAGAGCGAGTTGACGGCATCGCGGTCAAAGCCGACGATGAGCGCGTTGTTCCGCTCCGAGAGGCCGGTTTCGCGCTCCCAGCGGAGGCCGAGGTTGAGGGTCAGCTTCGAGGTGAGGCGGATGTCGTCGTGGAAGTAGACGGCATAGTAATTGGCGTAGTTGAAGAGTTTGGTGGGCACGAAGCCGTAGCCCGAAGAGGGCGCGCCGAGGAGGAGGCTGGCGATGTCGGCGCCGGTGCCGGCGGTGGCGCGGGCCGGGGTCTGCCGCGTGAACACGTCGTTGAAGGTGAAGGAACCGGAGCTGTTGTCGTAGTCGACGCCATCGACGGAAATGCGGCGGTAATCGGCGCCGGCTTTGAGGGAGTGGCGGCCGATGTACTTGGCGACGCTGCCGAGCAGGTTCTTGGAGTGATGCACGTTGAACGAGTTGCTATTGGTGCCGAGCGAGTAGGTGTTCTCCATCGCAATGTTGGGGAACGTGAAGGACGGCACGTCGCGGACGAAGGCGTTGGA
Source organism: Bryobacteraceae bacterium (assembly GCA_033763935.1). Lineage (GTDB taxonomy): Bacteria > Acidobacteriota > Terriglobia > Bryobacterales > Bryobacteraceae > DALYJJ01. The sequence goes on along the minus strand of JANRJO010000053.1, from coordinate 12,283 downwards.
GAAGCCGAGGTCGGCGGGGTTGTAGCCGAGCGAGCGCTGGTAGCTGTAGTTGGGGAAGCGGTTAAAACCGTAGCGGATGTTGACGACGGTGGTGGGGTCGACGGTGATGAGGTTGTTGACCTGGGTGGAGTCGACTTTGCGATCGAGGAGCCACTGGCTGGGGCTCGAGATGGAGTCCTTGAACCAGTCGTCGCCGGGTTCGAGAGAGTTATAGCGGAGGTAGGAGATGGACGCGCGCCACCAGGAGGTCATCTGGTGGTCGAGTTTGGCGGTGTACTGGTCAGCGGTGCTGGGGAGGGTGGTGCCGACGCTGACGTTGGGATCGCCGAAGAAGCGGGCGGCGCGGGTGGGCGCGGCGAAGGTGTTGGCGATGTTCTGGCCGACGCGATCGATGCGGTTGGTGGGGATGATGTTGCCGGGGAAGGGATCGCGGAGGAAGCCGCCGGAGCCGTCAGAGCGGGTGGTGGAGGGATCGTAGATGATTTGGCTCGCGCCGGCGCGGGAGAGGGTTTGAGAGAAGTCGCCGCGGCGCTCGAGGGCGGTGGGGGTGGAGAACTCGGTGGAGTTGGCCTGGGTGTCGCGATAGCCTTCGAAGGCGATCCAGAAGAAGGTCTTGTTTTTGCCGTTGTAGACCTTGGGGATGCGAACGGCGCCGCCTGCCGAACCGCCGTAGTTGCGGAACGGCTGTTCGGAGATGGGGATGCCGGCGCGGTTATTGAAGAACGTATTGGCGAGCCAGGAGGTCTGGCGGATGTAGCCGAAGAGGCTGCCGTGATACTCGTTGCCGCCGGACTTCATGAAGGTGTTGAACATGCCGCCGCCGGTGCGGGCCATTTCGGCGTCATAGGTGGAGCCCTGGATTTTGACCTCTTCGACGGCTTCGATGGAGGGGATGATGATCGCACGGTTAGCGGCGTCGGTGATCGGGATGCCGTCGAGCAGGTAGTTATTGCCGCGAACGGGGCCGCCGGCGATGGTGATCTGGGAGGAGCCGGACTGGTCCTGCATGCGGTTGTAGGCGGGGTTGCCGACGGGGGTGACGTTCTGCGCGATGCGGGACATCATGAAGGGGTTTCGGCCGAGGTTGGGGAGGTCGATCAGTTTCTGGCGATCGATGACCTGGCCGGTGGAGGCTGTGGCGTTCTCGATGAGGGGGATTTCTTCGGTGACGGTGACGGATTCGGAGACCTGGCCGACTTCAAGGCGGGCGTCGAGGGTGATGAACTGCTGGGTGCCGACGATGACGCCTTTGCGTTCAAATTTCTTGAAGCCAGGGGCTTCGACGGTGACGGTATAGGTGGCGGGAACGACGGCGTTGAAGACGAATTCACCGGCGCCGTTGGTGACGGTGGAACGGACGAGGCTGGTGGCTTCGTCGGTAATGGCGACCTTGGCGGAGGCGAGCGCGCCGCCGGCGGTATCGGTGACACCGCCGCGGATGCCGCCCTGGAAGGATTGTGCAAACGCCGCAGACGCGGCGAGGAGTGTGAATGCAGCGAGAGCGAGACTTTTCCTCAGACCCATGCGAATAGACTCCCTGGCCGGTGCGGTTGTCTATGGAGCGCAGCCGCGACCGGTGCTGATGCTGATTCCGTTCGTGACGAAGAACGGGTGAGGTCGCAGACTTTGCGGGTGAGAGAAGACGCTTTGGGGAGAGCGTTTGGCGTGTAGCCCAGGCCAGCGGCTCTCGGTGGGAAGTATGTTATCGAAGAATTGTTGTCGTGTAAAGTATTTCCCGCGGTTGTTAGGGGAGCGGGGCGGGGCGCCGGGTTCGGGGCGGGTGGCTGAACCTGGGGGATTTGCTGATTTTGAAGGGGAAACGTATGTCCCAGGTCTGCTTCATCGATTTTTTTAATCGGACGTGAAGGTGTGGCGGGCGGAGGGGAGGTTGGGTTCGGCCGGGTTCGACGCTGCATTTGAAAGAAGCGCCGCTCGGTCTGGTTGAGGGCGCGGTTGTGATCCCTAATCTGTTGGTAGAGAAAGGGAAAGGCGGAGGCGCCGGCGGTGGCGACGAGATTCTCGGGTTTGCTGGTGGGCGATTTTTTTGCGAGCGCGGCGCTGAGGAGGGCGTAATAGGCGTCGACGAGTGCCGAGGCGCGGGCGATTTGTTCGACGAGGCGGATTTCGAGGGGGTTGGCGGGCTGAAGGGAGCGGGCGAAGGCGTGGGTAGTGGCGAGGATTTCGCTTGCGAGGTCTCGCTCGAGGAGCGAGGGGATCAGTTGGAGGTCGCGGACGGGGGAGGAGCGGAGGCAGCCGTTGGCGGCGCAACGGGCCTTGCCTTCGGGGGTGATGGGGCCTTTGGATTTGGCGCCGTTACGGCGGGAGGCCTCGCGCTGGGCGGGGGTGCGGCGGACGGGTTGGTTGGGCATCGGTCGCTCCTCAGTTGGGTTTGAAACGCGGTATGCGTTTCGATTGTGAGGATAACAGGATGGGGTTTCGGGATTATGGGCGGAATTACTTCAAGTCTTTTGTTTTGATGGGGAAGAAAAAGTTTGGAATTGTGTGACTGACTTTCGGGGGGTACTCGGACTCTGTCAGTGGCGCGCTCCTGCAGTGGCGCGTGATTCACCGCAAAGTAGAGTGTTGTCGCGACTGTGACATTCCGGTAGCTGCGGCGTAGAGAATCCGCCCGCAAAATTGTCATTACAGGCGGTACAGGTCGTCCCACTCGATGACCGGCCAAGAGGTTAACCAGGTTGTTTTTGGTAGGAATGGTTTCGGAGGTGGGTGCCATGACGGGGGGAGTCGGCTGGCGAAAGACAAAAAATGGACCTTGACAGGGCGAAGGGTCCGGGGCATGCTTGCTGATGCGCGTTTTCGGACTTGCTAGTCTGTTTCTGTATTCCACATTACTATTCGGGCAGCGCGGCGTGCTGCCGTCGCAGCGTCACGAGCGAATGCTGGTGGTGGTTCCGATGATCGGGGTGGGTAGGGCGGCGGACCCTAAGCGGCCGATGTTCACGGGGACGCGCGGGGTGGCGGGGAATGCCTTCTTGTTCTATAACAACGTCGGCGGCAGCGTTGGCAGCGGAAGCGCCGCCAGTGGAACCTTCAATTCAGCTTGCGGCACGCTCCCGTAGAGTCGGTCATTCCTGACGCATACCGGTTTCGGGCATTCCGGGTTTGGCGAGGGAAGCACCCCTTCCCTCGCCGCTGATGTTCTAAGAACTGTCCTTGCCGTCATGGGTGCGTTGCGCCGCGCGGGTCGCGCGCCCTTGACGGCGACGGGCCGTTCAGAAAGGCCTTCCTGATTGTTGGAGAAGGGGGCTACGAAAAGCTCAGGATCGCGTGGGCGGTTGCGCAACGGTGGTAGCCGTGAACGAGCACGACTTTCTGGCCAAGATTCTCCGGATGGAGCATCCGTGCAAAGTACAGCGGGCCGAGTCGGCCTTGGAGCGACGCAAGTGCAGATCTACCTCAAGCACGACGAGGAAGTGCGCTGGCCGTGTCGGGTTTGCGGACGGTAGTCCGGGTGTACGGCCATTCAACACGAGATCCACTGGGGCTGGTTGGACCTGGGCACCCTGACTCACCAAGAGTCCAGAGGAGCCCTTTTCATCGGCAACAATCAAGACTCCAAACGGAACCGCGATAACCTTCAAAGACTGAACAGCGTTACATGATCGATACCTCATGAAGCAGCACTCCCAAGGTTGTCTGATCGCTAGGCGATATCCAGGGAGGTTCAACCGCCAGTTCGACAATCAGGGGACGGTCAACCGACACTGCTCCCCGCGGCACGGGTGCGACAACGTCATACGAACCTGCCTCGGTGTAGCGGCGCCGGAAGAGCGTGCGCTGGTTCACCGCCAGCGTCACGACGACTGGTCCGGTGTCGCGCAACGTTACGTCTGGTAGCAAGAAGCGAGCACGGAGCTTTAGGTCTTTGCTTTGCGTCGGCCAAAAACGAAGGACGGCGCGCCGATCTGTCCATCGCTGGGCTGAGCCGGGATCACCGTCATGCACACCGGAAATCACGAACCTGGTACTGCCGGGCTGATCAAAAGACAGCACCTGGCGAAGCATTACCAGGCTTTCTGGGTGATAAACCCATTGGCGCGGCACCGACGATGTCGCAGCGTTTTGATTGCAGCCAACAACTGTAATTGTCGCCAGCAGCAGCGCGAACTGCACAACGGACACTTCCACCGGGTGCAGCATATCATGCGGCGTCCTCTGGATGGGTAGCTTAGAGGAACCGAGGCTGTATCTAGCTGACTCCCTTCTTTGGCCGTCGGACATGGCTTGCGAGGGTTGCGACGAGGTCCCATTGTTCGGGGGTGGGCATGAGGCGGACGTCGCCGTTGGTGGCGATGCGCTTGCCGTGGAGGATCATCTCCATGGCGGTGTTCTTCTGGTCAACGAAGATCGGGTGGTAGGTACTGTCGTAGAGGAAGACGCTGAAGCCCTGGGTGTGCAGGTAGTTCTTGTCCGTTACGGACATGGAGAAATCGGCGCCGAAGAGGCCGAGGGTGGAGGTGAGGACGAGGGCGAGGCGGGGGTTCTGGTAAGCATACAATCGGGTCTGGTTGACTTAATCTATCACATCGAGCGTCGCGTGAAAGGGCATCGAATGCGGGCGCGGCAGCATCTTTGCAGGTTGGTGGTGCTGTGCCATGTGACACCGGGCAGCGAGGCCGTAGTAACCTGATGCCACGGGACCCGGTTTTCTGGGGGCTGGCAATCGAGAAGACGAAACGAGGACAACGATGACGAGATCGGCTACAGGGGCGCTTCTGTTCATGCTGGGAGCGGGGATGGCATTCGGCCAGGTCAACGTGGGAGACCAGAAACCCGCGGCGACGCTGCCCTTTCAGATGACGACGACGGACACGTTCGGGCTGCCGTGGCGCATTGCGTTCCTGCCGGACGGGCGCATGTTGGTGACGGAGAAGATCGGGCCGATTTGGCTGGTATCGGCGGAGGGGAAGAAGATTGCGCCGCTGGGCAACACGCCGGCGGTCTACTGGCAGGGCCAGAACGGGATGCTGGGCGTGTTCCTATCGCCGCGCTATGCGACGGATCAGACCGTTTATGTTTCCTACGTGGAGCCGGGGGATTACGGCGGGGGGCAGGCGCTGGCCCGGGCGAGGCTGAACCTGGGACGGAATCCGCGGCTGGAGAACTTTGAGGTGATCTGGCGGCAGATGCCGCGCGGCAAGGGCGGGCAGGTGGGTGGGCAGGTGGCGTTCTCGCCGGACGGGCAGACACTGTTCCTGGCGGTGGGGGACCGGCAGCGGATGACGCCGGCGCAGGACCCGGACCAACCGGTAGGCAAGATTTTGCGGCTGACCCTGGACGGGAAGCCGGCGCCGGGGAACCCGGGGTACGGCAAGAAGGGGGCGGCGACGATTCCGCTGATCGACCCGCCGCGCAATACGGAGGTGGCGAAGACGGCGAAGCCGGTGAGCACGTATACGTTCCCGGAAGGGAATCAGACGCCGGCGGAGACGTGGGCTTCGGGCATCCGGGCTCCGTACGGGATGGCGTTTTCGCCGAAGGGCGAGTTGTGGGAGGTGGAGCACGGGCCGCGCGGCGGCGATGAGTTGAACCTGATCGATAAGGGGAAGAACTACGGATGGCCGGTGGTTTCTTACGGGGTCAATTATGACGAGGTGCCGATACCGGGCCATGACGCCCAGTCGCAATTCACGAAGCCGGTGCTCTACTGGGTGCCGGTGATTGCGCCCGGGAACCTGATGTTCTACACGGGGAAGAAGACGTTTCCGCAGTGGGACGGCAGCGGCTTTGTGAGCGGGCTGGCGAGCCGCGCGCTGGTGCGGCTGGAGTTTGACGGCAAGGGCGGAGCGAAGGCGGTGGAGCGCTGGGATGTCGGCAAGCGCATCCGCGACGTGGCGCAGGCGCCGGACGGTTCGCTGTGGTTGCTGGAGGACGCGAACCCGGGCGCACTGATTCACGTAACGCCGAAGTGACGATGGCGGTTCGACTGGCGGGGTGGTTGCTGCTGGCGGGGGTCTTATTCGGCCAGCAGCAACCGATTCCGTACAGCCATAAGACGCATGTTGCGCTGGGGCTGAAGTGCAACTCGTGCCATAAGAATCCGGACCCGGGTGAGGCGATGGGGTTTCCGGCGGAGAGCTTCTGCATGACGTGCCACCAGGCGGTGAAACGGGAGAGCCCGCACATTCAGAAGCTGGCGGCGGCGGCGAAGGACAAGAAGCCGATCGACTGGGTTCGGGTGTACCGGCTTCCGGAGTTCGTGTACTTCAGCCACCGGGTGCACACCGCGGCGGGGGCGGCGTGCGAGAAGTGCCACGGACCGGTGGCGAAGCGGGATGTGATCACCAAAGAGGTGGAGAACAATATGCGTTTCTGCATGGCGTGCCATGCGGAGACGAAAGCGCGGAATGACTGCGCGGCGTGCCACGAGGAGCGGTAACACGGCGCCGGGCGCGCGGCCGCTTCCCCGCGAAGCGCTCCTACCAAAGTAGGGGATGAAGCCACTACCAACACCGGATGGCAGCTCCGGGGCGCCCCATTACCATCAGGACATGAAGCAAGTTGGCCCGGGCGATGCGATTCGCATCCTGGTGGCCGACGACAATGAGCCCGCTCGAGAGGGCCTGGTCCTGCTGATCAATGCACAGCCGGATATGGTTGTGACGGCGAGCGTAGGGACGTTTGCAGCCGTGCTGGCGGAACTCGAGCAGCATCCTGTGGATGTTGTCGTCATGGACCGGGGGTTGGCCGCGGCTGCCGTTCGGGAAACGCTGCCTGCTCCGTGCATCGTTTTCCTCACCGCGTGCGAGCCGGATCACGCCCTGGCGCTTGCTCAGGTGGCCGGGCATGCACGCCTGGCACGCGAGGAGCTGCGGACGGGGCTCGCCCGGACGATTCGCGGGCTTGTCCGCCGTTCGAGGGGAACGGCCTAAAGTTCCTGCGACCGATGTGCCAGGTTCTGCGTCTATTTGTGTGTACCGACCATTCGGTAAAGAGCTGAGGAGGGAGTGGAGAGATGATTCGACTGTTGATACCGACGGTTTTGCTGGCTGGGCTGACTGCCGCCGCGCCTAAACCTGAAGCCGATGTTCAGCCGCGCTACCGCACGATCACGGTAGACGGGACGGACATCTTTTACCGCGAGGCCGGGCCGAAGAGTGCGCCAGCGATACTGCTGCTGCACGGCTTCCCCACCTCATCGCAGATGTTTCGCGAGCTTATCCCCCGGCTGGCAAGCCGTTACCGCGTGATCGCGCCTGATTACCCCGGCTATGGGAAGAGCGCTATGCCGGACCGGGAGAAGTTCTCCTACACGTTTGAGAACCTGGCTCGCGTCGTGGACAAGTTCACGCAGTCCATCGGGCTGAGCCGCTATGCGCTCTACGTCATGGACTATGGCGCGCCAGTGGGGTATCGGCTGGCGCTGGCGCACCCGGAACGGGTGACGGCGCTGATTGTGCAGAACGGCAATGCATACGAAGAAGGCCTGCGTGAGTTCTGGAACCCGATCAAGAAGTACTGGGAGGAACCCAATCAGCAGAATCGGAACGCCCTGCGCGGCCTCCTGAAGCTGGACGCCACGAAGTGGCAGTACACGAACGGAGTCTCCGATGTCACGCTGCTCAATCCCGACGCGTGGACCCTTGACCAGGCCGGTCTGGACCGTCCGGGCAACGATGAGATTCAACTCGACCTGTTCTTTGACTACCGCACGAATGTGCCGCTCTACCCGCAGTTTCAGGCGTATTTTCGCAAGCACCAACCGCCGACGCTGATTGTCTGGGGCAAGAACGATGCGATCTTTCCGGCCGAAGGCGCTACGCCGTATCTGCGCGATCTGCCGAAGGCGGAGCTCCACCTGCTCGATACGGGCCACTTCGCCCTGGAGACGCATGGGGCCGAGATTGCGCGGCTGATGGAGGCCTTCCTGGCCCGCCACGGCAAGCGTTGAAGACTTTGAACCGGAGTTGAAAGGAGAACATACAATGCAACGCATACCAGCAGTCGATCCCGCCACTGCCACCGGCAAGGCGAAAGAGTTACTAGATAAGGTACAGGCGAAGTTCGGCCTCACGCCGAACATGATGAGGACAATGGCCCAGTCGCCGGCGGTACTCGAGGCCTACCTGAGCTTCAGTTCCGCGCTCGGGCACAGTTCGCTCAGTGCCCGTTTCCGGGAGCAGATCGCGCTCGCCGTGGCGCAGGCGAACCGCTGCGACTACTGCCTTTCGGCCCACTCAGCGATCGGCGCCATGCTCGGCCTGTCGTCTCAGCAGATTTCCGCGAGCCGTCGGGCGACCGCGGAGGAGGGTAAGTTGGAAGCCGGGCTCGCGTTTGCCCGGACGCTCGTCGCGACGCGAGGCATGGCCAGTGACGAAGATCTGGCGCGAGTCCGCGAGGCTGGTTACAACGATGGGGAGATTGCAGAGATCATCGCGACGGTCGCCCTGAACGTGTTCACCAACTACTTCAATCACACGGCCCAGACGGAGATTGACTTCCCCGTCGTGAGGGCCGCGGAGGGTGCCGCGGCTTAGGGCGCCGCAGAAGGAGATGGGACGCCGCCCGCGCCCGGTTGAGCGTGGGCGGCTCCCCGCATGGGACCCAAGGAGCCAATGTGCCAATGAAGTACGAGTCCACAGCAATCAGCGATGCGGAGGTGCCTCGGGCGGCATCGCCTCAGCACCAGCATCTGCTGGATACGTACGCAAGCGAAACCAACAAGGTGGCGGGCGTGTGGGGGCAATTCACGGACCAGGATCTGTCCTGGCGGCCCCATCCGCGGTCCAGCAGCGTCGGGGATATTCTGAAACACCAACTGCTGAGCGAGCGACGCTTCTTTGGCGAGTTTCTCGGCAATCCAGAGCCTCCGGCGGACGCGGTGTTGCCGAAGGACGGAACGGTGGGGGCGCTCACGCACCGTTTTCTGGAGCTTGCCCGACCGCGTCTCGCTTATTTCGCCGCTCGCAACGCTGACTGGTGGCTCACGCCGGCGCCGTTCTTCGATGTGGAGCGCGAGCGAGTCTGGATCTTTTGGCGGCGTGTTCTGCATACGGCTCACCATCGAACACAGCTGACCGTATACCTGCGCCTGCTCGACCGGCCCGTGCCGGCGACGTATGGTCCGACGGCGGATGTGACGTGGGAGGGCGCCGATCCCACGCACACTGCGGAGGCGGCGGGCCGGCGGTAAGGGAAAGGAGAAGGTTAATGTCTCACCAGTTCGCTCAAATCGCCTTCACGCCGCACGTGAAGGAAGTACAGGAGTTCTATGGCAGCAAGGCGCAGTATGAGCGCATGCTCAAGCGCGGCCCGAACAACGATCGCCTGGGGGAGCTTGAACGAAGTTTTGTGGAGGCCCGCGATGGAATGTACGTGGCAACGGTGAGCGAAACCGGTTGGCCCTACGTTCAATTTCGCGGCGGTCCGCGCGGGTTCCTTCGTGTGCTTGACGACAACACATTGGGCTTTGCGGATTTTCGGGGAAACCGGCAATACATTACGGTTGGAAACTGGCGGACCAATGATCGTGTCGCCCTGTTTTTGATGGACTACCCGAACCGCACGCGGTTAAAGATACTGGGTCACGCCGAGGTCAAGACGGCGTCTGAGGATCCGCCGCTCGTGCAACGGCTGGCGGCGCCGGGCTACCAGGGAGTCGTCGAACGCGCGGTACTGATCAAGATCGCCGGCTTTGACTGGAACTGTCAACAGCACATCACTCCGCGCTGGACGGAGGATGAGTTGTCAGAGGCGCTAGCTCCGATTCGGCAGCGCCTCGAGGCCCTGGAGGCGGAGAACCGGAAACTTCGCGGTCAGATTGCAAGCGGCGACACAGCGGCTGGGTGATTTGTCAGGTACAACAGGGATTGGAGGCTCGATGCCCACCCCCAAGGTCGACGACAGGAGTCTGATGGAGAGGCTGGTGGAGGTCTTCCGGGATTACGGTTATGAGGGCGCAAGCCTTGCTCGTATCAGTGCAGCGACCGGTCTGGAGAAGGCGAGCCTGTACCATCGATTCCCCGGCGGGAAGGAGGAGATGGCCACGTCGGCCTTGAACCATGTGGGGCTGCTCTTTCGGGATGAGGTACTGGCCCCCTTGCAGGGGGAGGGCTCGCCGGCTCAGCGGACTCGGGAAGTGGGGCAGCGGCTGCGGCGCTTCTATACGGATGGCAAGAAGGATTGCCTCCTGGACACGATGTCCATCAAGGGCGCAGGCGCGGCACTCCAAAAGGCTGTCGAGGGCACTTACGAGGCGTGGCGGAGCGCTTTCGCCGGGGTTGCCGGTGAGGCTGGTCTTCCACCCCGACAAGCGGCGCAGAGGGCGGAGGACGCCATCATGAGTATTCATGGCGCGTTGGTGCTCGCGCGAGCTACTGGGGACACCAAGCCCTTCCGTCGTGTCATTGAGAGCCTGACGGGGCTGCTTACGACTACGTGATGGCCGGGCGCCGCGGTCAGGAGGACGGGAACGCGGGCATGCTATAACCGTGTCAATACTGCCGGTTTCTGGGGTAAGAGCAACGCCTGAGCGGACAGGGGGTGACGTCGCCCAGGGGGAGCACTTGCTAATTCGCTTTGCCGCCCCGAGTCTGCGGCGGGGAGCTTGACCCTTGCCAAACGCCAATGTGAGAAAGCGGTCTCTCTTGGAGACTCAGAGGCGAGAACCAAACTCGAGAGTCTGAAGGCGACCTCACGCCGATGAAGGTCGCGGCGCCCGAGCACGCGACGGGCACACCGGAGTGCCTTCGCGTGCTCGCGGGCCGGGTTTGTGGGGGGTTGGTGGTGTCGGAGGGGGTGTGAGAGGAAGCGGCGCGGACGTTCAGGCGGGCGCGGTTTGCTGCCGGTGTCATCCTCGGCGGCGGGGGCAGGACGCAGAAACGGGAAGAACGCCAGGGGCCCCGGGTGTTGAAGACGACGTGGGCGTTGGCGGTGTCGCGGGCGACGGAATCCGGGGAGCCACGCGGCGGCGGCGGAGATGGGATCGGCGAGGGCGACTCCCAGGGCGACAGTAACGAGGTTGAAGGCAAGGTGAAAGAGGCCGGCGCGAACGGCCTCGCGGGATCTGCCGGCGACGCGAGCAGCGTGTCGACGCAAGTTCCGATCTCGGCTCCCAGCATCACGGAGACGCCTGCCTTGAGCGTCATGAGTGCGCCGCGGCCAGCTTGATGATGATACCCAGGGCCGACGAGGACTGAATGAGGGTGGTGCCGGCGACCCCGGCGATTACGCCCGTCAGCGGGTTCTCGAGACCCGCAAGAAAGTCCTCGAACACGCCGCGAGGTTTGCCTCCACAGGAAGGCGAGGGAGACACCGGCGAGCATGTTGACTGGAGCGAAGCGGTCGACCTCGACGGCGCACATCTGGCTGGAGATGGTGGCGCCGATGTTCGAGCCGAGGATGACGGCGGGCGAGCGTTCGAAGCCGCGAGTGCGCCGGCGTGAATGAGGGCAATGAGCAGGATGGTGGTGACCGAGGAGGAGTCGAGGAGGGCGGTGGCGGCGATGCCGGACAGGATCGCGGCGAGGCGGGACATCGCGTACAGGAAGAGTGTCAGCCCGCCGGCAAGCCCGAGGATGACGTCGATCGGACTCATGGTGCGCGGCGGACTCCGTGAATCGTTGGTGAATCAGGGGCGGCGGGCGCTGGGGTCGCCGGTGGGAGGCGGGGCTTGGTCTTCGGCGGCGGGCGGGCCAAGGATTTCGGTGAGGATCGGCTTCAAGGCATCGGCCCAGACCTGGTAAGCGGCGAGGTTGGGGTGGAGTTTGTCGAGGAACATGGCGGGTGTGAGTTTGTCGTTGATATTGAGGAAGCGGACGCCGGGGAGTCCGGCGAGGGCGGCGTTGACCTCCTGGATGACGGCGGGGGCGGAGGGGCGGTCCGTGCGGGGGAAGAGGGCCGTCAGGACGATGACGGCGTTGGGCACTTTCGACCGGAGCGTGGCGAGGATGGCTTCGATGCCTTTCAAGACGTCGGGGGCGGCGGCGCCGGCGCCGATGTTGTTGGTACCGGCCTGGAGGACGATGACTTTCGGGTTGACGTTGTCGAGTTCGCCGTTCTGGAGGCGCCACAGGATGTGCTGGGTCTGATCGCCGCCCCAGCCGAAGTTGGCGGCGTTCCAGCCGTGGAAATTCTGTTTCCAATTGGCGAGGAAGTCGGGGTAATCGGTGGCGCCCCAGCGGCGGGTGATGGAATCGCCGAGGAAATAGACGTCGATTTTGCCCTTCTTCGTCTTCTCGACGAGCTGGGCGTGCGCGGTGAGGGAGTTGGGGTCGAGGCGCGGGGCGGCGGTGTGGGCGGGAATGGAGGGGGGCGGCGGCGG
>JANRJO010000045.1:0-94123 GCA_033763935.1 Bryobacteraceae bacterium | reverse complement strand
CGAGTCGGTGGAGACGAGTCCGCGGTCCTCGGCGTACAGCAGAAAGACCAGGCGCAGTAGCGTCGTTAGCAGCCCCGCGTAAACGTGGTCTGGATCACGGGCCAGAATGTCGCGGAGTAATTCACCCTTGGTCTGGTCATCAGCGGACTGGAATCCGCGCAGCAGTTCATAGAGCGACTCCAGAACCTGACCAGCCAACTGCGTCGAGACAACGTTCTGGTACTTGCGGCTGTTCTCCAGGATCGCCGGAAGGCGCTCTTTCGGGTCGCCGAACATGCGATCCGCGTACAACAGTTCATGAAGCGCTGCGAAGATCGGCCGCCCGGCGACCTTGACCATGTCCGCGAGGTTGAAGGTGATGTAGCCGCTCGACTCGATCCGAGGTGCATAGACAAGACGAATCTGCTGGCCATTCACGAGCAGACCCCTCTGGACGCCGGTTTCGCGCAGGAGGCGCTCAAAACGCGACTGAGGACTGGCTTGCCACCGGCGGGCCTCCATGACGGCGACGCTGTCGAGGTCGGTGCCGACTGGCAGGACCTCGATCAGCAGCAGCCATTCACGCGCGGGATCTGCTGGCTGAAAGTCGTGGAGTGCGTAGGTCGGACGGAGTGTTTCGCCGTAAGCGGGAAGTGGTGCTTCCAGTGCTTCAGGAAGCGCCGGTGCGCCTGGCGCGCCGTAGAGGTCCTCGGTGGCCCAGCCGAACACCGAGCGGACGAACTCCGGGAAGTTGGCGATCTCCGGTACCGGTTCGCCATCGCGGTCCGTGGGTAGAGCGCTGAGAAACCGTTGGTGGTCAGGAGAGATGTTCCGGTTTAAGTAGGCGCGTGCCTCGATCAGGGCGGGAATGGAGACCACCAGCCCGGACGGCTGAACGTAGCCGAGCCACTCTTGATGCGCGAGGATTGCGGGGTCTTTCGCCATCCGTTACCCCGCGATCGGCCACAAATAGATCAGGCCGACGGGTTCTATCCTCTGCGCCCGTACGTCGTACAGTTCTCGGATACGGTCCGGTTCCGTTCGCAGTTCGCCTTCGAGGGCTGCCAGCCGTTGGCCCCAATACCGCCGGTTGGATTCAAGCTGGCGCTTCTCTTCCTCGCTGAAGTCCAGCATCATCTGTCCGCCGCGATCGTGCTTCGCGACGGTATCGTCGATGTGCTTTTTCTGTGTCTCCAGGATCTCTCGCATCGCCTTAGCCTCAGCTTCGGCCCGCTTGGCGAGGCTGGCGATCGCATCCTTCGCGTATTCGGCGCTACGTGCCTCCAGGTGAGAAAGAAGTTCACGAACGTCGCGCGGCGCACTCGCCTGCAACTGGGAAACGACCACATCCGGTATAGGACGGGCGTGCGCTTGGAGAAGGGCCGAGTCGAGCAACGAAAGGGTTCTCGTTTCGGCTTCGCGGCCGTAGGGCGTGAGCGTCCCCCGCCGGATCGCTGGATCGGTCCAACGGGCCGTGACCGGGATGAGTTCTTCATGCAGCCGAGCAGCGCCAGGCCCATACAGCGCGAGACGGCCAATAAGCAGAACGCGCGGAATCGCATCACTCGACTGCGCCATGCAGGCCCGCGAAAGATCATGATGGACAAAGCCCTGTGCTGTGAAGCGGGCCAGCAGCCTTTGAACAACGCGGTGCTCGAGGTGAAGCTGAACCACCTCCTCGGTAACCACGCCAGGATCCTCGAAGACGACTGGCCGGATCGGAGAAGTTCGCCGCCAGTCCCAAAACTTCTGATCGCGGGGGCGCGGCGCGCGGAGGCTGTCCATAGTCTCAGCCCAGGTCGGGTCTGCGCCAGGACGTTGATCGAGGGCGGGAAAGACGGAGCAGTCCGATTCCTTCAACGTACCGTTTGCTGAGGATTTCAGCGGTTCAGCGCCAAGGATTTGAAGGGCGCAAGAAATCGCGGATCGGAAATGGTCCTGCGAGAGACCAATTGCTTTCTGCGAATCGGCGAGCATCCCGCGCAGCCGGTCGATCTGTTTCCGCAAATCGAGTTGCCGCTCTCGCGTGGCCTCGAGTTCCTCCTCGACGGCTTCTCGCGCGCTCTTGTCCAGATCGGCGGTTTCAATCTCGCTCTCCAGCAGATCGATGTCGGCGCGACGAATGCCTGTCTTCATGACGGCGTCGAGGCGTCCATCGATCACTTGGGCCAGGCTGCCGAGTTCCTTCCGAATGGTTTTCGTCTTTCGGACGAGGGCCGCGAGAATACGATCCTCGGGACGCTGCTTGTAGAAGAAGTAGTGGCAGTACACCTCGGGGCTGGGCTGAAGCTTGCGGTCGATGCGCCCGTTGCGTTGCTCCATCCGGCTCGGATTCCAGGGAACATCGAAGTGGAAAAGATTCCAGCAGTGCGCCTGCAAGTTCAACCCCTCGCGTGCAGCGTCTGTGGCAATCAGGATGCGAAGAGGATGGCGCGCCGGGTCTGTATTGAACGCAGCCTTGATGCTCTCGCGGTCAAGTACCCGCGACTCATCTCCTTCAGTCCGCTTCGCGGGCGTCGATCCGCAGTACACAGCCATCCGCTCCTGGGCACGGTCGGTCTCGGCGATCGCGGCGTTGATCTGCTGCTGAAGGTATCGCCTGGTGTCTTCCCACTCAGTGAACACGATGACGCGCATCTCATTCCACTTCGCGCCGGCCGATGGGAGATCCGGGCACATGTTCTTGCGAATCCATTCGATGAGCTTCTTGACACGCGCATCGGGTAGAGTGCGGCTCGATTCCGCGATCTCGGTCATGGTGTCCAGCAGTTTCTGCTCACGTTCGAACAGTTCAAGAGTCGCTGTTGTATTGGATGGACCGACCGTGGCCTCGGAGACCGCTGTCACCTGTGCGTCCTCTTCAGCCGCCAACTCCTGTTCGGGTAAAGCAGCGCGATCGTCATCTGCGCCGATACCGTCCAGGAGTAAGTCCATACGGGGCAGCGCCGCGCTTCTCTTTGCTGCCGCCTGAGCTTCCCCTGCCTGCGCAGCCTCCCACTGGCGACGAACCGTCCGCCGGTGAACGCGAAGCGTGCGCGAGAAGGCCTCGATCGACGAGAAGAGCCGCTGCTGGAGGCCGCAGATCAGTAGGCCGGAAGCGGTCTGCGTACGGCGCATCTCACCGCTGAGTCGCCTCTCTCGCAATTTGCGGTACTCGTCGAGGAGGGCGGTTAGACGCAATTCCGGGGCATCCTCCGGAAGGCCATCGATGTCTACCTGCGGAACTTCGCGCTTGGGGAACCCGCCGACGATCTGCCGGAGATCATCCTTGAGGCGCCGGACCATGATGTCGTCCAGCATCCTCTTGCTGGCCTTCACGCCCCGGCAGAATCGCTGGGGATCGAGGATCTCCAACAGAGCGGAGAAGCTGTTGGAGTGACCGTTGTGCGGAGTCGCCGATAGAAACAGCCGATGCTCGAAACGCGGTGCGAGGTCGCGGATCGCCCGCGTAATATGGGAGTCGATGGCGTATCGCTGACCGCTGGAGGGCGCAGCGTGGTGAGCCTCGTCCAGTATGAGAAGGCTGCCAGCGCGAAACGTGCCGAGCCAATCACGTAGCGGGCCAGCGTAGGACTCGTCGATGAGGAGCCGATGTGAAACCAGGAACCTCGAGTGAGCGGTCCATGGGTTGACGCCGAACCCACGTTCGCGGCGGACACTCTGAACGTAGTCCTTGTCGAGGATTTCAAACCGCAGGCCGAAACGGGCATCGAGTTCGTCCCGCCACTGGAGTAGCATTGACGGCGGGCAGGCGACAACAATTTCCCGAACCTTCTTACGGAGAAGAAGTTCGCGCGCGATGAGACCGGCTTCGATCGTTTTGCCGAGTCCAACGTCGTCGGCGATGAACAGGTTCACACGCGCCAGGCGCAGGGCCTTGCGCAACGGTTCAAGCTGGTAAGGATCGAGGCGGATACCGGCCCGAAAGGGCGACTGGAGCAAGTTGGGATCGGTCGAAGTGACGCAATTCCAGCGAAGGGTGTTCAGGTACGCGGCGAACCGTTGGGGAGGATCGAAACCACGGCTAGCGATGGCATCCCAGGCTTCGCCCGTGATGACCTGCGCGTCCAATTCGCGCTGCCAGAGCACCTCGAGCGGCTGCCCCTGGGCGTCGTCATCGACGCACGACAACTGGATCAGCGTGGAGTCTCCCGGATTCACCGGAGAGACTGCTTGTTCAACAAGATAGAGGCGCTGGCGAACCGCTACGATTTGACCAAGCTCGGGAGTGGGGCCGCGTGTCCTCATGCTGATGGCGAAGCATTGCTGTCCGAAAGGCCACTATAACGCTTCTGAACCGGTTAGTGCACAATGCCAGGCATAGAGCAGGGGGACGCCGAAAGCGGCGCTAGACGGCGCGCCGCACTTGGCGCACGCGGGATGACGTGGCCGACACGCGGGCAGGAGGCTTCCGTTCGCGAGTCCCTATCTCTTCCTTCATCGCGTCGACTGTTCGCGCCAAGTCGAACACGAACGCGAAAGAAGTCTGACCCGGCTTTGACAAGGCGCTCATCACCTTCTCCGGGCTGGTGGCCACCTGGACATCGGAGCCAGTTACGATCAGGCGGCATTCCGCGAGCGGATTTGTGAGGCCCTTCCTGGTTCGCAGAAACTCCACAACCCGGCGGAGTGATTGCGTTGAAACGCCGGCCTCCCTCAGTTCCCTGGCAACTCGCAAGGCAAGCAGATCTGAAAACGAGTACCTGCGCTCAGTGCCGGTGCCGGCGGCTTCCGCGATGCTCGGCACGATGAACTTCGTTCTGGCCCAGTAGTCGATGTTGCGGAAGGAGACGCCGGTGATCCTGACCGCCTCGCCCGTCGAATAGCTGTCCGTCGCTGTAGCCATCAGTTTTCTTATAGCACAGTCCAGTGCGCTGTTTTCGCATAGCACAGTTCACTGTACTCGACTATAATGTAATCTGCAGCCTTCCTGGATGGCGTCATTGTTCGGGAAGAGATCTATTAGAAGGGGAGCAGAGTAGCGGCAAATTGCAAGGGCCGCTGTTAGGCGGCCCAGCGAATCTTACGGTTTTCGTGGTGCCACGGTTTCTCAGGCCAAAGGGCAGCACGGAGCGAGAGGTCATGATGCGACTACGCTCTTAGTGTTTTTATACCACGGCCAGCCGCGATCGTCAAACAAAATGTTGGCTAATTGTTTTGAAGTGGAAGAGTTGGAACGTTCGCGGAAGCCGTCTGCGAATCGCGTCCTGAATTTCTCGCCTGTCAGGTTTGACGACGCAGAGATCACTGTAGGATGCCTGCCTTACGGCGACGACGGGGAGCAGGTCCTGGAGCAACTTCGACGCGAGCACAACGGCACTCACGTATTCCGCCGCGAGGGCGCAGACAGCATTCTGGCTGTGCCGGTTTCGCCAGGTGCTGATTTGATCGGCAAGCCCAGGACGATCTGGCTCAAGCAGCACCTTGGGCTGGCCGCCGCCTTAATCCGCAACGCGTTGCTGACCTATCTCGCCGGCATGGGTCGCACGGTGTTGAGCTACGAGCCGATGCGGTTCATTGCCCGCGACGATCTTCTGCGCCAGATCGACGGAGCCGCGCCACCCGACTGGTTAAGCGTTCGACTCCTATTTGAGGTCGCGATTCGCCCGGTCTACTTCTTCAAGCAGGAACCCTTCATCGCCGCTGTAGTCGACGTGCGCACGACCCGGTTGATCGAGCGCTCGGTCGGAGAACTGATTGGAGACGGCATGTCTCTGGACGGGTTCTACGTCGGCAGGCGTGTTCCGGGCGATGATATCCGGATCGCGCCGTTTCTCAAGCTCGTCGGTTGCGTTAAGTCGAGTGACGGCCCGCGCGTTCACCTGGCGGACGCGCGAGATGGACTGGAATCCATTGATGCGAGTGAGGTATGGCCGGAGAAGCGTGCGTTCACCACCTGCCTCCAGCACGTGTTTGGCGTTCGGGCGGCGAGAATCGGCGAACTCCTCGAAAGCAAGCGGGCTGCATTGCGACATGGCCCCACTCGGCTCGACCGAATCAAGAAGACCGTAGACTTTCTCGGGAGTAAGCAGCACGAGATGGCTCCCGGCGTGCCATTCAAGTTCTCGCCGTTACTCGACAGCGCGAATGGCCTGTTCCCGCAACTTGAAGCGGCGCCGCGGCCGGTCTTTGTGTTTAATCAGACGGGCTCAAAAACGGATACCTGGCATGACCGGGGCCTGACCGAACACGGACCGTACACGGCTCAGGTTTTCACGCCAAACCAGCCCAGGATCTGCGTCGTGTGCCAGCAATCCTTGAAGGGTCAGGTGGAGCAGTTCCTTCACAAATTCGATCACGGCATCAACCTCCCGCCGCCTGCTCCATCGCGCGATCGGAACCGGCCCGCCAAGCGGCAAACGAACTACTTCGAGAAAGGCTTTCGACGAAAGTACGCGCTGCAGGACATCCAGTACGAGTTCTTTCTGACCGAGAACAACTCGGTTGAGTCGTACCGGAAGGCCTGCCAAAGGGCGCTGGAGAGGCACGGCTCTGGGCAGAGATGGGATCTGGCTTTTGTTCAGATAGAAGAACCGTTCCACGATCTGCCGACCAGGTCCAATCCATACTTCGCCAGCAAGGCCAGTTTCCAGACGCTCCAGATCCCAGTCCAGGAATTCGAAATCGAAACAACCCGGAGGCCGGACAAGGAACTGATCTACGTGCTGAACAACATGGGGTTGGCTACCTACGCCAAGCTCAACGGCATTCCGTGGTTGCTGAAGGCAAACCCAACGATTGCCCACGAGCTCGTCATCGGACTGGGCAGCGCCAATATCGGAGAGAGCAGGCTTGGCGAGCACGAGCGGTTTGTCGGAATTACGACGGTCTTCAGCGGTGACGGTAACTATCATCTGTCCAACTCGTCGAAGGCCGTCCCGATGGATGAATACCACACTGCTCTACTCGAAACCCTCCGCGCCTCCATTTTGAAGGTCCGCCAGGACATGAACTGGCAGCCACGGGACCACGTCCGGTTAGTCTTTCACGCCACGTTCAAGCGGTTCAGCGACGAGGAGGTAGCCTCTATCAAAGCGTTGTTGAGCGAGCTTGGCGATTACGACGTCGAATACGCGTTCGTCCAATTGAGCGAGGACCATCCGTACATTCTCTTTGACAAGGGCCAAGGCGGCGTCTTTGACTACGAGACCAAGCGGACGAAGGGAGTCTACGCGCCGGAACGCGGACGTTATTTAGAGCTTGGAAAGCGAGAGGTGTTGCTCTCGCTGACCGGGCCGAGAGAGGTAAAACGCCCAGAGGACGGCACGCCGCATCCGCTGTTCCTCAGCCTACACCGTGATTCGACTTTTACCGACATGACTTACCTCACGAGACAGGTCTTCACGTTCGCCTGTCACTCCTGGCGGACGTTCCTGCCAGCTTCGGTGCCTGTCACGATCCAGTACTCCGATTTGATTGCGAAGGCGCTGGGCCATCTCTCACTTACCGATCGATGGAATCCCGACGTCATGCTCGGCCGGATCGGGAAGGGCAGATGGTTCCTGTGAGCACCACGTCAGAATTCCTGCTGCAAGATTCCCGCGCGGCACTTCGCAGACGTGCGTCTGAAGACGGGCGGACGGAGTTGAGCAGAGCCTTTGCGGCGTGGCTGCTGGGCGACAGCAACCGGCAGTCAGAATTCGCTGCACTGGTACGGGATGCGGCAACGAGGGAAGGCGCGCGCCAAGACTTCCACGCCGTGGCGATTCTGGGTTTCGGGGCGGACGCAGGTCTCCTTACCGTGAATGAGAGCGAGGTGTTGAAGAAGGGTCTTCGGCGGCAGGCCGGACGCGGAGTCGTAATTGATGATCTGCCCGCCGCGTTTTGCTCGGACGCCGTCGGCATCCTGGGAGTAGCGGTCGGAACGAAAGCCGTCGCCGAGACAGAACTGACTGACGAGGTCGTGAAGTGGATATCAAAGTTCTTGAAAAAGAGCTACGATGCCGAGCGCACGGAGGATTGGGAGCGGTGTCTGTTTGCCGCCGGAGACCGCCAGCTTGGGAACCCGCTGGACTTGCCAATCCCCGAGTCACCAAGCATCGCTGACGTTCGTGCGGCGCTCGCGGCGAGAGGCATTATTGAAGACAGCCCCGATGAGTGTGGCGTTCAAA
Organism: Bryobacteraceae bacterium; assembly: GCA_033763935.1. GTDB lineage: Bacteria > Acidobacteriota > Terriglobia > Bryobacterales > Bryobacteraceae > DALYJJ01. The sequence goes on along the minus strand of JANRJO010000045.1, from coordinate 86,033 downwards.
CGCTCAACATGGCAATGCGTGAGTTGCCGGAAGAATTGCCCCACGACCGAGCCGCTCTGCGGCTGGCCGCTCTCGAATCGGTCATCGACGCGGCTGTTCCTAATGTAGGTGGCGACGTCGCCAGCCGCCCACCCAAGCGGCAGCGCTCACTCTCCGATCGGGACCAACGCGTGCGAAAAGCAATCGGAGCGGAACGCTTCCGGAGCCTGACAAACGCCGAGATCATGAGGGATGCCAACGCGAAGAAGGTCTTGCGTGCAGAGGGGCTCGAGGCCGGAAGCGACGCGGTAAAAAGCTGCCTTGACCGCATCCGGAAGGCAGACGGCCACCTGTTGTCCCGCGACATCGTAAAAAAACGGTCACAATCGCAATAGTTCAACGGGCAAAGACGGTCAACGCTGCCCGTTCTTCTTCTCGTCTTTTCAATCACTTCCAAGCGCCAAAACGGTCAAAATCGGCTTGACCGTTTTCCTCCGTCAAGGCCATTCCACTCCTAGAAATAACGGCTCGGGCAACGCGTTGACCGTCGCAGCCACCCGGAAAATCGAAATCGAGCAAGGGAACATGCCGGTTTCAAAACTACTTTCCGTGGCACAAGTGAGCACGAAGCTCCAGTGCGCGCGTTCAACCGTTCGCAAGTTGGTGGCGGACGGCGAACTCCGCGCGTCGCGAATCAGTGCCCGCACAATCAGAATCTCAGAGTCTGACCTCCAGGCGTATCTTGACGGCTGCGCCAATGTGTCAGCAATCGGGTCTCCCGTGAGCAGAAACGGGGCTACCCGATGACCAACGACCTGCTAACAGCAGCATTGGCCGAACGAATAATGGGGTGGACCGTGGGCCCTGATCGTTTTTCGATGGGGAACCGCGAGTGGATGCCGCGTTGGAAGTTCCAGCCGTTCGAGAAGATCGAGGACGCCTTTCGGCTCCTGGCGCAGGCAGCACCGCAGGCGTACAGCATCTGCGGCGACGACAAAGGAAACATCCACGTCACGGTTCGAATTGCGGGCACTCAGGGTGAAGCGCGCGGAACTACCAACCCGCTCGCCATTTCCCACGCGATCGCCCGCGCCGTCGGCATCGAGGTCGAGCCATGAAGGAACCCGTGCCGTCCCAAGCTCGCACCTTCCTCGAGGCGCTATTCGCCGGCAAGCCCGATGAACTGCACTTGCTGGTATGGACCCTTCCAGAAAAGCGATCGCACTGGTTCACGGATCTTGGGGGTGCGATACGGTTCGCCGAATCCCTCGGTGAGCACGATCTATACGTCGGCGTGGGACTCTCCGAGAGGGACTACGGACCCACACGTCGCTGCCTTTCGAACGAGGTGATCGGGATCGTTGGTCTATGGGCAGACCTGGACCTAAAGTCGGAGGCACACTCGAAGACCCTGCCCGCCACGGTCGAGGACGCACTCCAGATCCTCCCGGAACAATTGCCGCCTACGTTCGTCGTTCGGACGGGGAACGGGCTGCATGCCTGGTGGCTCTTTCGCGAACCGCTTATCTTTGAGTCAGACGAAGAGAGGCGCAACGCTGGAAATCTCGCCTTACGTTGGCAGTCTCTTCTTGGTGCAAATGCAGCGGCACGTGGCTGGGCGTTTGACCGCCTGGCTGATCTTGCAAGAGTTTTGCGAATCCCAGGAACCAAGAACTGCAAGGACACGGCAAACCCAAAGCCGGTCGAAATCTACCGGCAGACCGACCGTCGCTACAATCCCAGCGACTTCGAGGAGTACCTCGAAGAACTGGCAATCCCGGACGCGGAAGGACAGGAGCGAACGGCACAGGCGTGGAAAGAGAATTTCTCTGACAAGCCCTTGACGATCGACCCGAGCGCCACCGTGCCCGAAGACCTCCTTGCCCGCTATTTGTCGGCGGACCATCGCTTCGAAAAGACGTGGCGGCGGCAGCGCGACGACCTCAAGGATCAGTCCCAGTCGGGCTACGATCTTGCACTCGCGAACTTTGGCTCGGAGGCGGGTCTTTCGGAGCAGCAAATCGTGGATCTGATGATCCACCACCGCAGAATCCATAATCAGCGCCAACGAACTCGGCTGGACTACTTCCAGCGCACGCTCGCAAAGGCCATTAAGCGAACGGACGGTGGAGGATCAAACACGCTCCCAGAAGCCCCACCGTTCCATCATCCGGATTCGGACGGGCACGCCGACGCTGGCCAGCAGCGGACAAGACCTGATTCGGCAACGGCCCGGGCGCTTCTGTGCGACAGGATTTCGACCGTGCTGGGTGTGCGCGTCTTGAGGATCCTGAAGATTACCGGCAAAGAACCGACCTACCAGGTTGAGCTTGAGGCTTCCAAGATCGAACTCCCCAGCGTCAGCAAGCTCGTCGATCAGCGAAGCTTTCGCATGGCGATCGCCAGCGCCGCCGATCGACTGATCCCCAAGATCAAGCCCAAACTTTGGGAGCAAGTCGCTCAGGCGATGCTGGATGCGCTAACCATCGAAGACGGCGGCGAGGAGACCGATTTCGTTGGCTCCGTCCGCATCCACCTCGAGAGCTATCTTTCCGAGACCCCGTTCATCGACTCCATCGAAGAACAGCCAATTCAGACGCGCCGCAAGCCGACGATCATCGACGGCAAGATCGCAATCTGCTCCAGCGACCTTCAGTCGCACATCAACAAGACCAACAATGAAAACCACTCCGTCAAGGCAGTGGCTTCCATGCTGGCGGCTTTGGGTGCTTCCAGCACGCGAGTCCGCGGCGCACGGCTTCGGGACCAAAGCCGCTGGCTTCTGCCGGTTGCCGAGTTCGCCCCCGACGACTTCGCCGGAACCGACAAGGAGGCGCCTCATGCCGAGCCATCATGAGGTTGAGGAAGCGCTGAGCGCGATCGGCAGCCGCGACCATTCCGTAACCTCGGAATACCGGATTTTTGGACCACCCGGCACTGGGAAGACCACGAATCTGACTCGCCAGATCCGTCGCGCCGTTCAGCGCTTTGGCGAGGCTTCCGTGCTGGTCACAAGCTTCTCGCGCGCGGCCGCCGCCGAACTCGCGGGGCAGGATCTGCCTATCAGTTCTGATCGCATTGGGACGTTGCATTCCCACTGCTGGCACGCGCTAGGACGACCCGCGATCGCCGAAGCAAACGTCGACGACTGGAACCGCCTGAATCCGCACCAGCAAATCACGCCGGCCAAGAAACTACACAAGCTCAATGGTGAATCTGCGGAGGAGGATGTGTGTGAAAGCGCGCGATCCGGCGACCGCCGCCTTTCCGAACTGAACAGAGCTCGCGGGATGCTGTTGCCGAAGGAGTCCTGGCCGGCGGCGCTCAGAGAGTTTGAAGCGCAGTGGGGCCAGTACAAGAAGTCCACCCGGACGATGGACTTCTGCGATTTGATCGACATCTCGATGCGCGACCTCCTGGTGGCGCCCACCAGGCCTTCCGTGATCTTCGCCGACGAAGCGCAGGACCTCAACCCAATGCAGCTGCGCCTGGTTCGGCGCTGGGGTGACCACACGCAGTATTTCATCATCGCCGCGGACGATGACCAGACCATCTATTCCTGGTGTGGCGCGACGCCCGACGCAGTCCTCGATCCGGCAATCCCGGAGGACCACAAGATCACGTTGAGGCAGAGCCATCGTGTGCCTCGCAAGGTACACGAGTTGGCGAATCGCCTCATTCACCAGGTGTCACGCCGACAAGAGAAGCTCTACGATCCTCGGCCCGAGGACGGCGTGGTCACTCCGGTCTCGCAAGGCGGCTACAAATCGCCCGAATACTGGATTCTCAAGACCGTGATGCAGCACCTGGAACGAGGCGACAAGATCATGATGCTCGCCTCCTGCGGCTACATGTTGAACCCGGTGACGGCAGTGCTTCGCAAGTGGGGCATCCCATTCCACAACCCGTACCGCAAATCGAACGGCTTCTGGAATCCCCTCCGGCTTGGCCGCAAAGGGGCGTCCGCCAATCGCATTCTGTCGCTGCTGGTGGCGCACCCAGACTGGGGCGATGACTGCCGGCACTGGACGTATCGCGAATTCAAGTCCTGGTCCGAGTGGCTCCGTTCGGTAGGAATTCTTAAGCCGATCGCCGGGCAGCATTTGGAGGAGTCGGTGGACTCTGCCGAGGTAGGCCCCGAACAACTGCGGGAACTCTTCGAAGCGGGTCCGCTCGAGTCGTTGCTCGGCGCGTTCCAAGGAGACTACCGGCAGTTGCTCGATTGGTGGCGTCGCCGGCTGACGGCCTCGTTTCATTCCCGCGTGAAGTTTCCTATCGAGGTAGCGCTCCGATCCGGCCCGAGAGCGCTCGCGGAGTCACCCAAGGTGATCGTGGGCACTATCCATTCAGTAAAGGGCGGCGAAGCCGACGTGGTGTTTCTGTTCCCGGACGTCAGCCGCGCCGCAGACGCTGCGTATCAGCGTTTCGGGCCGGAGCGCGACTCCGTGATCCGGCTGTTCTATGTGGGCGTGACTCGCGCCCGGAAGACCCTGTACATCTGCCAGCGGGAGTCATCGATGGCGGTGGCGATCTGATGCAAGTAATTGACCTAATTGGACTTGAATGATGTTCCGACCCGAAGGTAACCTTCAGGCGCTGGCTGGAGGCCTGCGTGTGAAGGCACGAGTTCAACATCCCCAAGTAAAGCCACGGAAAGACCGGGAAGGCTGGCCGTGGGTGTTCCGATATTGGCACGACGAGGTTCAATCGGACGGTTCCGTAAGGACGCTTCGGAAGTATCAGGTGGTGGGCCCAAGCAAGGGCGACGGCGCACTCACCAAGAAGCAAGCAGAAATCGAGCGTGACAAGTTTCTCGCGAAATTGAACGCGCCGACCGTCGAGGCGGCGGCCGAGAAAGTGGCGACGACCGGCGTAGCCCTGTTCAGCGAGGTGGCCAAGATGTACGAGGATGGCTATCTCGGTCGCGAAAACCAGATCGCCAAGCCGACGCGCGTGAAGGAGAAGTTCTACCTCGCCGAGTACATCGTCCCGCGCTGGGGCGCGTTTCGCTTGAACCAGGTCCAGCCCAAGGCAGTTGAGGACTGGCTGCACACAACGTTCGATTCGTGGTGGACGATGCACGGCGTTCGCGCCATCATGAGCCGCATTTTCTACTACGCCGAGGGACATGGCCTTTGGGAAGAGGGAAAGCGTAGCCCGGCCAGCAAGGCGAAACTCGGCAAGAAGCACCACAAGTACGAACGCCGGATCCTGTCCTTTGACGAGACGGCGCGCGTGCTGGCTCGCCTCGAAGAACCGAACCTGTTGGTGATCGAGACCTGCATCGCCACCGGCGGGCGGATATCCGAGGTCCTCGGGTTGAAGTGGAAGCACCTCAACCTCGAGGCCGCGACGATCAAAATCGAACAGCGGGTCTGGCACCAAGACGTCGGTCGCCCTAAGAGCGAGGACAGCCGTCGTGTGCTGGGCATCGGCGATCTCGTTGGACGCTTCCGGGAGAAAGCGACGAAGGATGGCGCAAAGCCAGACGCATGGGTGTTCTACCAGAAGCGCGCGCCCGAGAAGCCGCTTTGGGACTCGGGCGTCCGCGACGCACTACACCAGGCCGCCGAGGCCGAAGGCTGCGACTTTCCCGGCCTCGGGCCGCACTCCTTTCGCCGCGCCAACATAACGTGGCGGCAACAGGTCGGCGGCAGCGCCATCGAAGCATCAAAGATCGCCGGTCACAGCGATCTGGAAATGACAGGCGAGTATACCTTCGTGGAACCGGAACGTCAGAACGAACTGACGCGGCGAATCCAGGAGAAGCTCGCCGATGCCGCCAACAGGCGGAACGGCAAGACGCAGGTACCGCCGGAGTCAACGTCAGGCGGGCCCGAACTCCCTCCAAGCCTCGCAGAAACCAAGCCTGCGACTCCAGTCCTTCAGTAGCCCGGCCAATCTGGTTTTCACTGGAAGCAACCAGGAGCCGAAGGTGGCTCGCCCTGCTCATCTGCTAAAGTGTTATGATTCAAGCGCCGAAAAGAGGTGCGTGTGCCGGGGCAAGCCGCTTGAACCCCGCACCCAGCGTGAGGCGTCCTATTAAGCAGGTGGCGTCATGGAGGCCCCCAACATCGAGAAGCTAATCGCCGCGATCGTTACGTGGGTTGTCGGAGAGGGAAGCTACGTGACGAAGACAAAGCTGCTCAAGCTTTTGTATCTATTCGATGTGGAATACTACCGAGTCCACCGGCAAACGTTCACGGGCTTCGGTTGGAAGTTCTACCATCTTGGTCCCTGGGCAGCGGAATTCGGCCCTGCCCTGGACGAACTTGTCAACAGAGGTACGCTGCTGCAGCAGCAGAGTTCAAACGCAGACTTCGATACGTCGTTCTACCGACCGGTCGATACGACCGATCCCCGCGCGCCGTTTTGCAACGTCAAGGACGAATATATTTTGAGAGGCGTACTCAAACGGTGGGGCACGCGGAGCACCGGTGAAATACTCGACTACGTGTACTTCCAAACCCCACCGATGGAGGCTGGTATTCGAAACGCGCCCCTTGATTTTTCTGTGATTCAACCTGAACAACCCGCCGCGTACACGAGATCTTCATCAGGCAAGACCAAGGCTGAGATTCAGAAACTTCGGACGAAGTTCGAAGCAGCGCAGGCCCAGAGAAAGGCCGGCCAGAATCAGCCGTTCGCGTTCACCCCTCCGAAGTACGACGAGGAATACCTCAATGCGATGGCCAAGCTTGAAACAGCGTAGGCCTCCATGTTCATTGACGAGTGGTTCGGCCCGTACTACAAGAAACTCCCGCTCGGCTATCACAACGAGGCGAACTTCTGCTTCGGCCAGATCTTCTGGACCCACGCCTATTACCCGCACGAGAACCTGGAGCTCTGGCGCCCGATTCCTGATGCCTCCGAGCCGACGAAAACCATAGCGTCGCAATTCCGAATCAGTGCTGCTGGTCAGGACGCGTTCAGGAGAGGCCTCCCCCTGCATGCGCCGAAGCTCGAAACAAACGAGGAGTTCCTTGTTGTCCGGGCCAAGTTCAGACCGGTCGTCCTTATCCAGACAGAGTTGCCGCTGGCGGGAGTGGACAATCGCGGATTCCGGGGACGGATTCAGCGGCGCAGGACGCTTGTAGCGCAGGTCTTCGGTCTGGCGGACGCGCGGACGGGAACACCGGAGTTCAATCCGTCGTTCGTCGACAGGGTCAGGAGAATGGAGTTTCCGCAGTTGATGTTTCTGCCGCAGCAGGCGGGCGTCTTCGACGTCGACAGCATGCTGCGCCTGGATGAGGCTCAATCGGTGTTCGTTCCGCACCTCCAGGCGACGCAGTTCTGCTTGGCGGATGATGTGGCCAATGTGCTGCGCCATCAGATCAACTTCCTCTTGACCGGCGTCGGCCCGAACGACTACACGGAGCTTCGTGAGGTTCTCCTGAACGATTCGTAGTCGTGCGGGAGGAATTCCTTGCCCGTGACCAGTTCACAATCCGGGCACGTCGAGTCACATGATCGGCAACGGGACGTGCGCCATCCGGGCATCGTCCCTATAGGGAAAACATCGGGCTTCGTCTCCACCAGCGAACCATGAATGCTGCTGGCGACCGCGCGCGCGAGCGGGGAAAGATGTGGAGTCCGTGTGGAGTCCAATCCGCCCGGACTGCCGTTCTGGCGTCCATTTGGCGTCCAAATCGCCCCCACCTAAGTCTCGTGTTATCATAGGGAGGCACTCGTAAGTGATTGATATTTTTTGCTTGGGGTGCAAGAGGTCCCGGGTTCAAATCCCGGCGGCCCGACCAAAAGACCTTCCACAGCGTGAGATCCTAGGACGCTGTGGTCGGGTCTTGATGGTAGGGACCTCTCATCGTGGCATGAACACCTCAAGAGACGTCAATCGTGCCGTTGCGCGTTCCCAACGGTCCGATCAGCGAGGCCTGCACCACTTTGTAGAAGTAAGGGTAGGAATTCGCGCCGACGTCGCTCCGGATGGCGTACGTATCGGTTCGCTGGCCATCATCGAGCGGCTCAAAAATCTGGGGCGACACGCAGTCAGGCAGTAGGAACTGCGTAATTCTGGCACCGGTCCGGTTCTCCCAGTACACCTGGTCACCTTTCTTGGCCGTCGTCTTTGGCGGGTCTTCGTCCCGGAGCACGATCCTCACGACTTTGGCTGTTTCTGATTCCATGGATGCTCCTCTCCCAATCGAACCGCTACGACACGTCGATCGTGCCATTCCGCGGGCCAATGGGCTTCTTCATTAGCGTGTCCACAAAGAGCGAGTAGCCGTATCGCCCTTTTGAGCCCTTGTTCACGGTGAAGTCGCCCGTCTCGTCGCCATTCTTTAGAGGGAGTTTGATGCGGGGCGGGGAGACGCAAGTAGGGAGGGTAAACTCGGTGACATCGTCGCCGGACTCGTTCTTCCAAATGATCTTGTCCCCGGGGCTGCAATGCAGCGTTTCGGGATCAAGTGGGCCGTTAGCGGGGATCTTGATCGTGTACTCGTTGGGCATCGGATCTCCTCGTAAGTGCCGTTCTCATTGAACAGCGGTCATCAACTGCTTCAACTCAGGATTGCCGGCCATTCGTTCGCGCGAGTATCCCAGTTTTAGCGCCGATGCGGCGAACTCGAGCGCCTTGGCTCGGTCACCGGTCAACTCGTGGACTTCGGTGGCCGCGGCATGTACGGCTGCTTCTCGCGGAGCGAGGGTCAGGGCTGTTTCGAGCCGCTCGCCCGCCAATTTCGCGTTCCCGGTCTTTGCATAGTACAGCGCTAAATCGGTGTGCGTGGTGACATCGCGGGGGCTTTCTTTTCGTCTGTCCTCGGCGAGTTTGATGGCGCGGGTGAACGCCTCGCGGGCCTCGCGGGCACTGTCCGGCAGCCAGGAGTACACGAAGCCGAGGTTTCCCCAGACCATGGGGTCATTGCCAGAGAGGGCGAGGGCTCTGCGGTAGGCGTCGACAGCATCCTTGTATTGGCCGGTGCGAGAATACGCGGTGCCGAGGTTCGAGTAGGCCATATAGGTCGGGTTCAGTTCGACGGCGCGGCGGTAGTTCTGAATGGCCTCGTCGATCCTTCCTGCATCGCTGAGGGCTGATCCCAGATTCACGTGGGCAGCGGCGTGGTCCGGGGCGATCTTGACGACGAGGCCGAACTCGCGGATCGCGTCGTCCAGGCGGTTCCGACGATAAAGGAAATTGGCGTAGGAGTCGTGTGGAGCGATCGAGTCGGGCTCGAGTGAGATGGCTCGGCGGTACAGTTGTTCGGCCTCGTCGAAGCGCCCTAAGCGGGTGTAGACGCGGGCGAGCGCCTGGTGGGCGTCGGCGTCGTTGGGGTCGGCTTTGAGCGCCCGCTCGAAGCTCGCCAGGGCCACGTCGTGGTGGCCGCGCATCGACTGGATGCGCCCCCACGTCACCTGCACGGGGGCGAGTTCGGGGTTCAGGCGAAGGGCGTGTTCGGCGTTCTTCGCCGCGGAGTCGAGCAACGCCGCGTCGAGCGAGAGAGCGTACTGGAGCCGCTGGGCCTCGGCCAGGCGTGCAAACGCAAGACCGGACTTCGGCTCCGCTTTCGTGGCTGCCCGGAAGAGTTGCTCGGCCTTCGGCAAATTACCGGCCTTGTCCCAGCGCTTGATCAATTCGAGGCCCTGCAAATACTGTGCGTAGGGCGTCGCAGGGGCGGCCGGCGCGTCGCGGCGCGTATCTCGTGGCCAGAAGATCGCCGCTATCCAGACCAGGGCAAGGACGGCAACCAGCGCCGCGGCCACCGTCGCCTTCCGGGCGGGCGCCCTTCGCCGGGGCGGGCTTGCCGGCGCTTCCGCTGCCGGCTGAGCCAGAGCCTCCATGGCCTCGAGGAACTCGGATGCCGACTGGTAGCGGTCGGCGGCTTCGAAGGCGAGCGCGCGCGCCACCACGGGGCGCATGGCAGGCGAGACCGCGTCGAGCAGGGGCAATTCTTTCGAGACGACCTTTTGGAGCACCCTGATGGGGGATTCCGCGCGGAACGCCCACTGGCCAGTCAGCATCTCCAGCAGAACGACGCCTAGGGACCAGACGTCGGTTCGTCCGTCCACCGGCTTGCCGAGCAACTGCTCGGGGCTCATGTAGGCCGGCGTTCCCATTGCTTCGCCGGTTAGAGAGAGTTGCTCGGCTCCAGCCATGCTGGCTAGTCCGAAATCCACAATCTTCACGATGCCGCGGGTGGTTAGAACGACGTTCGAAGGCTTGATGTCGCGATGCGTCACGCCGCTGCGGTGCGCGGCCTCGAGCCCTCGGGCAACCTGGATGGCAATAGCAAGGGCCTCGTTCAAGGGCAGAGCCCCGCGCTCGCGCACCAGTTGGGCCAAGTTGCGGCCTTCGTAGTACGCCATCACTATGACGCGGCGCCCGTCCTCGGCGTTCTCGACCCCGAAAATGGTGCCGATGTTCTCATGATCGAGCGACGACGCCGCTTGGGCTTCCCTAAGGAACCGGCGCTCGATGGCGGGGTCGCTGGCAAGTTCGGGCGGGATGAACTTGAGCGCGACCTCACGGCGGAGCGTCTGGTCTACAGCCCGATAGACGACCCCCATGCCGCCCTGACCGACCTTGCCTACAATGCGGTATTTGCCGGCGACGAGGACGGCGCCGGAAGACGGTGACGGCAGGAACGTGAGGGTAGGATCGTTGGGATCCATGAGCGGAGTTCCAGGGTACCGGCTTCCACGTGAGTGGAGGTATTGCCCCAGTATAGTCTGCGCGGTTCCGGCATTGAAGGGGCAAAGGGCACGGTGCGTCTCACTCCCTGATAGGATCGTCCTGTCATGAAGTGGCCATGCCTGGTTGTCCTTCTGGTGTCCGCCCTTCTCGCGCAGGACGCCGTCATCCGTGTCGATGCTTCCAAGCGGGCGGCCCAGCCGATCCCGCGCACGATTTACGGCACGTTCCTCGAGCCCATTGGCAATGCCATCTACAACGGGCTGTGGGCGCAGATGCTGGAGAACCCCAGCTTTGAGGGAGGGCTGTGGGATGCGGCGGCGACGGCGCGGCGGGTGGAGCAGGAGCCTTCGTTTCAGCGGCCGGCGCACATCGGTCTGCCGCTGCCGTGGGAGCCTCTCATCTCGCGGCAGGGCGCACGCTACGAGCCGCGGTGGAATCAGGCTGCCAATTCGTACCGATGGCTGGTGTTGATGGCACTGCCGGGGGCTGTTCAGACCGGTATCCGGCAGCAGGTGTACCTGCCGCATCATCGGACTCGCGATTATCGAGGGAGACTTTACGCGAAGCATTTGTCCGGCGCGCCGTCCGTCGAGGTCTCGCTGCGGCGGAGGAACCATTCGGCCGAGGTCTTCGCGGCGGCGCGCATCGCGATTAAGGGCGAGGCGTGGGCAGCGTATGACTTCTCGCTCCAGCTTCCCGCCGGCAAGCTCTCGGCGCTGGAGCCTGCGGACTTCGTGATTGCGGCTCAGGATGAGACTCGCGTCGGTTTGGACCAGGTGACGCTGTTTCCTGCCGATGCGGTGGAGGGCATGGACCCGGAGATGATCGCGCTGTCCCGCGACCTGAAGACTCCCATCGTCCGGTTCGGCGGCAACTTTACTTCGGCCTACCACTGGCGGGACGGCGTGGGCCCTATGGACCAGCGGGTCAACATGGTGAACCTGTCCTGGGGCATGCCGGAGTACAACTACTTCGGGACCGACGAGTTACTGAAGTTCTGCAAGCTGATTGGGGCGGAGCCGCAGATCGCGCTCAACCTCGGCACCGGCACGCCGGAGGAGGCGGCGGACTGGGTTCGCTACGTGAACGAGCGTTGGAATGGCGGCCAGGGAGGCTTGTGGTGGGAACTCGGCAACGAGCTGTGGGGCGACTTCCAGCACGGCTACCCGACGCTTGAGCGGATCGGCGGGCTGACGCGGCGGTTCAGCGAAGCTGTCAAACGGGCCGACCCGAGGGCGAAGCTGATTGCGACCGGGCAGGATCCCGACCATTTCGAAGCGTGGAATGCCGAGCAACTCAAGAACCCGGTGGGCACGTTCGATTTGTTGGCAACACATTTTGTAGTCGGCATGGCGACGGTGTGGCGCGCGGGGGCGAGTGCGGACGAGATTGCGCTCGCCGGGTTTGCTTTGCCGGTGGAACTGGAGCGGCGGCTGCGAGAGATGAAGAAGCAGATTGAAGCATCGCCGCATGCCGGTAAGGTCAACATCGCGTTCACGGAGTGGCTGTTCCATGCTTTCGACGATCGCTCGCCGCGCTTCCACAACATGGGAGGAGCGATTGCAGCGGCGGGGCTGCTGAATACGTTCCTGCGCACAGCCGATTTTGTACCGGTGAATGACATGACGGGCCTCATCGAGTTCGGCGGGATTTGGAAGCATCGCGGCCGTGTGTACGGCGTTCCGGCGTATTGGGCGTTCCGCATGTACTCGACGGCGGACGCGACGCGGCTGGTGGACTCGCGGACGGAGGTAGAGACGTACGACATCACGGAGGGCAACAACCGGCTGCCGAATATCGCGAAGGTTCCCTTCCTGGACGTTGTGGCCGCGGTGAATGAACGCGGCGACAAGCTGACGCTGTTCTGCGTGAACCGTCATCTGCATCGCGACTTCGCGGCGCGGATCGAGCTGGGCGGTTTTGCAGGGTCGAAGGCGAAGGTCTCGACGCTGACGGCGGGGAGCATCTACACGGCGAACAACGAGACGCGGCCGGAGGGCGTGATTCCTGCGACGGCCTCCGTTGCGGTTCCTTCCGGCAACTGGACGCATGCTTTTCCGCGGTCCAGCGTGACGGTCATCGAAGTGAGCCGTTGACGTCCGCCGCGGTGCCCGAAATGGGGCGGTTGGGCTTGCAGGATCGCTTAACCGTCCGGTAACATTCTTGGAACAGCCTCGCCGCTGCGCGCCTCGTCTCGCGATCCCGACCACCACAGGCCTAATGAAGACTGCTGTAATCCGTCGACGCGTCGCCGACTTCCTGAAGCGGTATCCCCCCTTTGATTCCATCTCCGAGGAGGATCTTCTGGAGGCGGCCGGGAGCGGGATGGTGACGTTCCATGAGTCCGAGGAGTACGTGTATCGGCAGGGCGCTCCTATTGGGCATTCCGTTTGGGTGATCCAGCAAGGGCGGGTGGACGTGCTCGAGACGGACGCGCTGGGGGAGCAACTGCGCGATGTGTTGGGGGAAGGCGATCTCCTGGGCATGGACCGATTCGCGGGCGGCCAAGAGTGGCGCAGTTCCGCGCGGACGGGGACGGACGTGGTGCTGTATGCGGTGTCGGCGAGGGTGTTTGAGTCGCTGTGCGAGCGATACCCGGCGGTGCGCCAGTTCGTGTCCGTTCACTTTGCGGTGAGCGGGGGTGTGGGATCGGGCCGGACGTCGTGGCTGGATGCCGAGCCGCCGCCGCATGCTTTGCTGGCGGCCCGCCTGGCGCGGCGGCAGGCTGAGGAGCGGGGCGAGATGGCGGCGGTGCCCGTCGGAGCCTCGACGCGTACGGTGTTGCGCGCCCTGCTGGAACACGACGCGGAAGCGGTGTCCGTCACGCCGGAAGGAACGCCAGGCGGCCGCGTCGAAGGGATCCTCACGAGGCAGGAGTTTGCGCTGTTTGCCGGGGCTGATCCGATTTCTCTGCTGCGGGAGATTGCGGCTTCGCAATGTGAGCAGGAGCTTACGGCTCTGCTGCACCGGGCGGGGAGGATGGTGTTGGATGGCCTGGCACAGCCGCACGATGTCGACGACTGCGCGCGGGTAGGCACGGCGGCGACGGTAGCGGCGGCGCGCGCACGCCGTCGATGGTTGGTGGAAAGCGGTGGTGCGCCCGCGGAGGGCGGCTGCTGGTTGATACGCGGCGAGGCGGCGCGCGGGGAGAACCTCGCAGTCTCCGAAGCGGAGCTGACGTGCCTCAGCATGGACGGAGAACTGCTTCGGTTCTACCGGCAGACGGCGGGCGAGCCGTTGTTGAACTCGCTTCACGCCCGCCGTTCGGCCTTCGATATCCGGATGGTGGCCGGCGACCGGACGCTTTTCACGTTGCTGATCGAGACGATCCGCACAGCGTTGCGAGAGAGCCCGATGACGATTCCGCTGCTGGCGAACGATACGCTGGCGCAGCTTCCGCCGCTCGCCTTTTTTCAGGACCTAGTGCTCGATTTGGACGGGGCATCGTACACGACACTGGACCTTGATGGGTCGGCTGTAGCGCCGATGGCGGACGCCGCCCGGGTGTTCGCGCTGGCGGCGGGGCGGCTGGAGGTGAGCGGCACGCTGGATCGATTTCACATGGCAGCTACAGACTTCCCTGCCGGAGCCCAAGTATTTCAGCAGGCGGCGGAGGCGTTTCGAATTGCTCTTTACTATAAGGCACTCCGAGGGCCGCGCCTTGCGCCGGGAGGCTTGCGTAAGTTGGACCAGCGGTTGTTGAAGACCGTGTTCACGTCTGTGCAGAGGCTGCTCGACTTCACGACGGCGACCTTTCTCTCGAGGGCCGCTTGAGGGCCTGGGACGACGATGTCATGGTGGACGCGGTCCGGTTCGTGGTGCTGGACACGGAGACCACGGGCCTCGATCCCAAGCGTGACCGCCTGATCTCAATGGGAGCGGTGGCGGTGACGGGCGGGAAGATCCGGCTGGACGATACGTTCGAAGTCCTGCTGCGGGTCTCGCACAACAGCGCGTCGGTGACGGTGCACGGCATCACTCGCGACGAGGCGTCGCAGGGGATGGGGGAGCGGGAGGCGATCGAGCAGTTTCTCGAGTACCTGGAGGACGGAGTGATCGTCGGGCACCACATCGGGCACGACATCCAGACGATCGAGGCGGCGTGTGAGCGGCATTTCGGGACGCGACTTCCGAACAAGAGCCTGGACACGATGGACCTGACGCTGCACCTGAACCGCGAAGGGGCGTTCGCGGGGCGCACGTTGCCGCGCGGGTTCTCGCTGGACGGGCTGTGCGAGATGTTCGGCGTGGCGCCCCACGACCGGCATACGGCGGGCGGGGATGCGTTCCTGACGGCCCAGGTATTCCTGCGGCTGTTGCGCGCGGCGGAGCGGGCGGGGTGGAAGACGCTGGGCGCGCTGTGCCGGCCGTACCGGGAAGACTCTCGAGGTGCGATGTAATAGGGGCGTGATTCAACGGCTGGCCGCGATCTGCTGTCTTCCGGCGCTGTGTCTCGGCGCGGAATGGTTCCCTGTCGCCGTCTGGTACGGCGGGGGGAAGGCGCGGGCTCCAATGCTGGAACGCCGTGCCCGCGAGAAGAAGGAAGAATGGCGGAAGGACGTCCGCCAGATCAAGGCGCTCGGCTTCAATACGATTCGCACATGGATCGATTGGGCGAGCGGTGAGCCTCGCGAGGGTGAGTATGCGCTCGAGAATCTCGACGTGATGCTCGAGCTCGCCGAGGAGGAAGGGCTCCGTCTCTTTCTGCAGGTCTACATGGACTCGGCGCCGTCCTGGGTGGGGCGCAAGTACCCGGATGCGCGGTTCGTTTCCGCTAATGGCATGGCGATCCGGCCGGAGTCGTCGCCGGGATACTGTTTGGACCACGCGGGCGTGCGAAGCGCCGACCTGGCCTTCTACCGGGCACTGGCGCAGCGCGTCCGCCGCAGCAAGGCCTTTGCGGGGTGGGACCTGTGGAGCGAGCCGCACGTCATCAACTGGGCGAATCCTACTTACATTCCCAACCCGGAGTTTTGTTATTGCCCGCACACGCAGCGCAAGTTTCGCTCGTGGCTGGAGAAGAAGTACGGCACAATCGACGGGCTGAACGAGGCCTGGTACCGCCGGTACGAGTCGTGGAGCGAGGTGGAGCCGTCTCGTCTCAGTACCATTCTCTCGTTCACCGACTACATTGACTGGAAGCGTTTCATCGCCGACAAGCTGGGCGGTGATCTCGAAGAGCGCTACCGGGCGGTGAAATCCGTGATGCCCGATTCGATCGTTACCAGCCACGCGGCGGGTGTGGGGCTGTTTGCCTCGCCGCACCACTGGGAAGGACAGGCGGATGACTGGACGATGGCGTCGAAGGTCGATTTTTATGGGACTTCGTTCTATCCCAAGCACTCGGCGTTCGTCGATCGCGATGCAACGTGGCGCGGCGCTCTCCTCGATTTCACTCGCTCCTTCGGGTTTGCTTCCGGTCGGCGGGGCTTCTACGTGGGTGAACTGCAGGCCGGGTTCGGGACCATCGGCGTGAACGTGAGCCGGGAGGTGACTCCAGGCGATCTGCGGGTGTGGACGTGGTCAGCGCTGGCGCGCGGCGCGAAGGGCATCCACTTCTACGCCTGGTACCCGATGAGCAGCGGATACGAATCGGGCGGCTTTGGCATGATCCACCTGGACGGCGCGATCACCGAGCGCGCGAAGGCGGCAGGTGAAATTGCTCGCGTGGTGGACCGGCATCAAGCGCTTTTCCTGGCCGCGCGGCCGGTTCGGGCACAGGTAGCGGTGATCTACAACCCGCTGGCGCATTTCGTCGGCGGAAGGCAGCGGGCTGCGGGGTACGGCGGGCCGCAAGGCGAGGTGGCGGGCATCGAGCGGGACAGCCTGCTGGGCATTTACCGGGCGTTGTGGGGACGAAGCACGCCGATCGACTATGTCCACGCGAACGACCTCCGCGTCGAGCAACTGCGCGAGTACAAGCTGGTGTACGTGCCTTACTCGCCGATGCTTCCGTCCAAGGCCGCGGCCGTGCTTAGGCAGTACGTGCAAGGCGGAGGAACGCTGGTTGCGGAGGCGCGAGTGGGTTGGAATGACGAGCGTGGGCTTGCGTCGCCGCGGGTTCCGGGTCTCGGGTTGGACGAGATCTTTGGGTGCCGGGAGACGGCGGTGGAGGCGGCGGAGAAGGGGCGCGCGGCGATTCGATGGAAATCGGGCGCGCTGCCGGGGCTGCCGCCGGGTGCGACGCTGGCCGGGCGATGGTTCGCCGAGACTCTCGAACCGCTGCATGGCAACACTGAGGTTGCCGGCGAGTTTGAAAACGGCAAGCCGGCGGCGGTGATTTCGCGATACGGGCAGGGCCGAACGCTCCTCGTAGGCTCCTACCTCAGCGCGGCGTACCAGGCGGGGCCGTCGGAGGCCGGGCAGCAGTTCTTCACGGGGCTACTGGCGTGGGCGGGGGTGGAGAACCGAGTTCCGGTGCGCTCGGGAGACGTGGAGGTCCGGCTGTTGGAGGCCGGTCAGGACCTGGTGTTGTTCGTGTTAAACCACAGCCTCACGGAGACGGCGGCGGAACTCGGGCCGCTTCCCGGAGGGCCTTACACCGCGGAGGATCTCGGCGGTGGACGTCAGGTCGAACTGGAGGGCGCACGGCTTCGCGTTCGTGTTCCGGCGCAGGATGCCGCCGCGATACGGCTCAGCCCAGCGCGACGATAGCGGCTTCGAAGGCATCGAGCGCGCCGGCGAAGAAGTGATCCTTCGCTGGCACGGTGATCAGACGCTTCGGCTCGGGGAGGGAGGCGACGAGCGGTTCGAGTTCCGCAAGCGGTCCGTGCTCGTCGTGGGTGCTCTGGACGAAGATACGGGGGACGGTGGTGCAGCGTTCCAGGTAGGCACGGTCCTTGTACGCGGTGGGGAAGCCGACGGCAATCACTCGCGAGGCGTGCGGCAGTTCGCAGCCGAGCTTCAACGCGATGCGCGAGCCGAAGGAGAAGCCTGCGAGCGTGTAGGGCAGTTGAGGATAGCGCGCCAACAGCAGGGAGAGCGCGGCGCGGGCATCCTCCACCTCGCCGTTGCCGTGGTCATACTCGCCCTCGCTCAGGTTGACGCCGCGGTAGTTGAAGCGCAGGACAACGGCGCCGCTTTTGCGGAGGCCGCGGGCGATGCGGTAGACCACCTTGTTGTGCATGGTTCCGCCGTGGCGCGGGTGCGGGTGGCAGACGAGGGCGGCGAAGACGGGGTCGCGGTCCTCGGGCTCTTCGAGCAGTGCTTCGAGCCGCCCGACAGGTCCGTTGACGAACAGTGATTCGATGCGCCGGGCCACGAGGACGTCAGTTGGAGCGGTAGTTGGTGAACTGCATGTCGATGCCGAAATCGGCGGCGCGGAGCAGGGTGATGATCTCCTGCAGGGTGTCGCGGTCCTTACCGTTGACGCGCACGAAGTCGCCTTGGATGGACGCCTGCACCTTCTTCTTCGAGTCCTTGATGGTCTTGACGATTTCGCGGGCCTTCTCGGTGGAGATGCCCTGCTGGAGCGTGATTTCCTGGCGGACGGTGGATCCGGCGGCGGGTTGAATCGGCCCGAATGTGAGCGCCTTCAGCGGGACCTTTCGCTTCACGAGCTTCGATTCCAGAATATCGGTGACGGCTTTCAGCTTGAAGTCATCGCCACTGGTGAGGGTAATCTTGTTGTCCTTCTCGTTGAGTTCGATGTTGGACTTGGAGTCCTTGAGGTCGAAGCGCTGGGTGATTTCCTTGAGCGCCTGCTGGATAGCATTGACGACCTCGGGCATCTCGACCTTGGAGACGATGTCGAATGAGTTGTCCGGCATGAGTGGTGTGCTTGTACTTTCTTAGTGTCCCAGGGCAACCAGGACCCGTTCGGTGATCTCTTCAATCATACGAGGGAGCGCGCGGTCGAGGGCGATGGTGATGGCGGCGCGCACGCGTTCGGGATCGATCTCGGGGACGGGCGGAGGGGGCGGCGGCGCAGGGGGCGCAGGCTCCACGACGGGCGGCGCCGCGGAGAGCGCTGCGTCCTCCGGGAAGAGGCCGCGGGCGAAGCTGGCGGCTTCGATCAGAGGCCGGATGGTGTCGACCACCATGGAAGCCTCGAAGGGTTTCTTCAAAATCGCGTCGCTGCCGACGCGCCTGGCTTCGTCTTCGTCGAGCGGTTCGAGGAGACCGGCGGTCAGGACCACGCGGGCATGCTGGTGCCGCGGGGCCTTCTTCACGAAGTCGCAGATTTCGTACCCGGTTTTGCGCGGCAGAAAGACGTCAGCAATGACCAGGTCGGGGTCGGCGTCGGCGAGGCGAACCAATGCCGTCTCGCCGTCGGTGACAGTGATGACCTCGAAGCCTTCTTCGCGCAGAATGCGCTCGCCCATCCGCTGGGCGTGGGGACTATCGTCAGCGAGGAGAATGCGCTTCATTTGGCCGCCGACTTGTCCCCCTCCTTCTTGTTGTCCTTCTTCCGGTTGTTTTTCTTGTTCTCTTTTGCGGGGGCCGCCGGCTGGGGCTGCGTGGTCTGGGGCTGCGCTCCCGCGGCGGGATCGGCTTGACCCTGACCTTGTCCGCCCTGCTGGGAGAGCCGGGCATCGGGCTTGGTGTCGAGATTCGAACCGTCGTTCACCGTAGAGACGGTGACGTCGCCGGTGAAGCCGGAGCCGGCACCAGCGCCCGGAACGGGGACGGAGGCGGGGATGGACGGCCGCAAGGTGGTCTGCGCCGGGGTGCCGGAACGCGCGGCCATGTAGGTATCGGGGCCCTTGCGCAGGACGCTCCAGAGCGGGTTGAAGAAGCCGGGCTTGTCGAAATGCTCCTGCTCGTACTTCATGCGCGCGATGGCGACGGGATCGGCTTCCGGTATGGGCATTTCGAGCGAGGTAAGCCGCTTCTTCGCTTCGTCCGCGAGGTCACTCAGAGGATAATCCTTGACGATTTTGGCGAAGGCATCGCCGCTGCGCTGGCGGAACTTAGGGCCCATGCGCCCGTAGGCATCGCCCAGCTTCCACAGCGCGTCGTCGGACTTGCTGAACAGCGGGTAATGGTCGGTGAGCGTCTGGAGCCGGTTGGCGGCGGCGAAGTAACTGCCCTTGGTGTGATAGTAGGTACCGACGCGAAACTCGCGCTCGGCGAGCACTTCCTGGATGTTGCGGACCAACTGCTGCACCTGGGGAACGAACTTCGAATTGGGGAATTGCGCAAGCAACTGGCGGCATTCCTCGTCGGCGCGGATGGCATGCTGGTCGTCGCGATCCGGTTTCTCCATGCCCTTGTAGTGGATCATGCAGATGCGGGCCTGGGCTTCCGCGGACTCCTCCATCGTCGGGTAGAACAGGATGAAGTCCTTGTATTCAGCTTCGGCCTGGGCGAGTGCGTGCGAGCCGCCCTCGCGGTACCAGCTGTCGGCGATGGCGAGCTTCGCCTTCGCCAGGTATTCGCTGGTGTCATAGGTGTTGATGAGGGTCTGCAGCGTCAGGCGCGCCACTTCGAAGCGCCCGCGCTCGATGTCGCGCACGGCTTTGTCGAAGAGCACCTTGTCGGGCTGCTGCGTGTCCTTCGTAATCGGGTTCTCGTACTTCTTGCGGCGGAACCCGCAGGAGCCGAGGAGGCCCACTACCAACACGAGCACGAGCAGCCGCGCTCCCCAGTTCGCATTTCGATGCATCGTGATCACAACCTCACAACCTGTTCTCTTTTTTCACAGTCAGACGCGGACGCTGAAGGCGCTCCGTGCCGCCTCACGCAGTTCCGCCACCGCCGATGTCGGATCTTCACTTAGGAAGACGCTGGCGCCGGTAACGACCCAGTCCACGCCAGCGCGCACAACTTCGGCTACATTCTCCACCGTCACCCCGCCATCGATCTCGATCGCGAAACCCAACCCCTGCTCTTTCCGCAGCCGGTCGAGCGCGCGTGTCTTGTCGAGCGAGCGCGCGATGAAACGCTGCCCCCCGAAGCCGGGGTTCACGCTCATGACGAGCACGTAGTCAACCAATTCGAGGACGTTCTCCAAGGTCGATACGGGCGTAGCCGGATTGAGTACGACGCCCGGCCGTGCGCCCTCGCTCCGGATCAACCGCAACGTTCGATCCAGGTGCAGGCACGCTTCCTGATGCACCGACACCTGGTCCGCCCCGGCTTCGATGAAGACGGGCGCATAGCGATCCGGGTCCGCAATCATCAGGTGAACGTCCAGCGTCATGCGAGTGATCTTGCGGATGGACTTCACCACCGGCGGGCCGATGGTCAGATTCGGCACGAAATGGCCGTCCATCACGTCGAGATGGAGCATCGACGCACCCCCCCGCTCGACGCGCGCAATCTCGTCACCGAGGCGCGTGAAGTCGGCCGAAAGGATGGAGGGAACGATCTCAACCATTTGCTGGCTCAACCGTTTGGGACTAGTTCGATGGTATCACGGCGGCGTAGAAGCCATCGCCCGGCTGAAGCCCTGGAACCCGCTGAAATTC
Source organism: Bryobacteraceae bacterium (assembly GCA_033763935.1). Taxonomy (GTDB): domain Bacteria; phylum Acidobacteriota; class Terriglobia; order Bryobacterales; family Bryobacteraceae; genus DALYJJ01. The sequence goes on along the minus strand of JANRJO010000045.1, from coordinate 64,991 downwards.
GTATTCCGGAGCTCGTCCGAGGACGGCGCGCGCCACGTCTCCATTCTCTTCGCGCTCCAGCGAACAGGTGGAGTACACCAGCCGTCCCCCGGGTTTGAGCGCTTCCATCGCCCGCCGCAAGAGGGCCGTCTGGCGCTGGGCGAGATCCTCGAGATCCTCTGGTTGGAGGCGCCACTTGATCTCGGGGTTTCGCGCCAGGGTTCCGGTGCCGGAACAAGGGGCGTCCACCAGGATGCGGTCAAAGCGCTCTCTGAACGGCAAGGGCGCGCCGGCGTCGAGAGTGACGCGGGCGCAGCCGGCGGCCTGGAAGTCGCGAAGACGCTGCCAGTGCAGGTCGCAGGCGATGGCCTTTACGCCGGACTCCATGGCTTGGGCGGTCTTGTTGCCGGGCGCGGCGCACAGATCGAGGAACGTGAGGCCCGGCCGCAGGTCGAGCAGCGGTACGATCGACTGCGAGCCAACATCCTGAATGCGCATCCCACGCGGGTCGCCTTGCCGAACGCGATAGGCTCCCGGCACGTCCGGCGCCGGTTCGAGCGTTACGTGCTGGGGGGCTGATTCCGCGGGCCCCAGCCGCACCCACGTTTCCGGGCGCTCCAGGAATGCGCTCGCGATCGCTACGGCCGTGTCTTTCCCATAATGACGCTCCCAACCCTCCAGGAGCCATTTCGGCGTGGATAGCTCCGTGGCCCGGTCCGGCCAGCGTACCGGTCCGCGCCGGACTTTCCGCAGCACGGCGTTCACCAGGCCGGCGGCAGAGGACTTCTTCGCTTGTTTGACCAGTTCCACGCTCTCCCCGACGGCGGCGTGCGGCGGGATGCGCTCCAGGAAGAAGAGCTGGTAGACGCCGAGTCGGAGGGCGATGCGGACCTCGGGGTCGAGTACGAGGTCCTTGCGGCCGGAGAAGTGCGCGATCAGGTGATCAAGCTGGGCCTGCCGGCGTAAGGAGCCCATCACCAGTTCCTGCGCGAGGCCGGCGTCGCGCGAGTCCAGCGGCTCGAGAGCCGCCAGGAGAAGATCCGTCGCGAACGCGCCCCGCTGCACACGGAGCAGGACTTCGAAGGCGATTCGGCGGGCGCTCGTCAAGCTGCGAGTATAGCCCCTCGGCGACGAGATCGGACGCCGCGCGCCCTGGTTGTGTCACCATAGAAGTTCACCCTCGCAGCAATCAGGAGAGTTTCCCATTCGCAACGAAGGCATTCGCAACATCGCTATCATTGCGCACGTTGACCACGGCAAGACGACGCTGGTGGACGCGATGCTGCACCAGAGCGGCATTTTTCGCTCGAACGAGTCCGTGGCCGAGCGGGTTATGGACTCGAACGAACTCGAGCGCGAGCGCGGCATCACCATCCTCGCGAAGACCACCGGTGTGTGGTACGGCGGCGTCAAAATCAATATCGTCGATACCCCTGGCCACAGCGACTTCGGCGGCGAAGTGGAACGCGCCCTCAAGATCGTGGACGGCGTCATGTTACTGGTTGATGCCAGCGAGGGTCCACTGCCGCAGACCCGCTATGTCCTCACCAAAGCGCTCGAGGCCAAGCTGCCGCCGATTCTGGTGGTGAACAAGATTGACCGCCCCGACGCCCGGATCGCGGAAGTGCTGAACGAAGTCTACGACCTGTTCATCGACCTCGACGCCACCGAGGACCAGCTCGACTTCCCCGTCATCTACACGAACGCCAAGGCAGGGCTGGCCAAGCGCAACCTCGAGGAAGAAGCGCGGGATCTGCGGCCCCTTTTCGAGACCATCCTGCAACGCATTCCCGCGCCCGCGGGCGACCCGGATGCCGTTCTGCAGATGCTGGTGGCCAACCTTGACTACAGCGACTACCTCGGCCGCCTGGCGATCGGCCGCGTTTTTAGCGGTCAGCTCCGAAATGGCGACGAGGTCTCCATTTGCAAGCTCGACGGATCCATTCAGAAGACGCGCATCACGAAGCTCTACACGTTCGAAGGCCTCAAAAGGGTGGACGAAACGCACGCCCGGCCCGGCGACATCCTGGCCATCGCGGGCGTGGAGGGTATCAACATCGGCGAGACAGTTTCGCACGCCGAGACGCCCGATCCGCTGCCCAAGATCCAGATCGACGAGCCGACCATCGCCATGACCTTCACGGTCAACACCAGCCCGTTTGCCGGCCGCGAGGGAACTTACGTTACCTCGCGCAATCTGCGGGACCGTCTGGACCGTGAACTCCTGACCAACGTGTCCATCAAGGTGCAGGAGACCGCGCCGGACACCTTCAAGGTGATGGGCCGCGGTGAACTACAACTCGCCATTCTGATTGAGATGATGCGGCGGGAAGGCTACGAACTGGCGGTAGGCAAGCCGGAGATCATCACCAAGGACATCCACGGCAAGGTCCACGAGCCGCTGGAACTGCTGGTGATCGACGTCCCGGAGCAGTACGTGGGTGTGGTCATCGAAAAGCTCGGTACGCGCAAGGGCAAGATGGAGAAGATGGTGAACCACGGGTCGGGCCGCGTGCGAATCGAATTTTTGGTCCCTTCGCGCGGGCTCATCGGCTTGCGAAGCGAGATGCTTACCGACACCAAGGGCACGGCGATCATGAATTCGCTGTTCCACGGCTGGATTGAATGGCAGGGGGACATCGAAACGCGGCCCACTGGGGTGCTGATTGCCGACCGGCCGGGCAAAGCCACCGGCTACGCCATGTTCAACCTGCAGGAACGCGGCGAGATGTTCATCACGCCCGCGACCGAGGTCTACGAGGGCATGATCGTGGGCGAGAATTCGCGCGATGCCGACCTCACGGTGAACATCGTCAAGGAAAAGAAGCTGACGAACATGCGCGCCTCTACGTCAGACGAGGCGATCCGGCTGGTGCCGCCGCGCCTCCTCAATCTCGAGCAGGCGATCGAGTTCATTCGCGACGACGAACTGGTGGAGATCACCCCGCAGTCGATTCGCCTTCGCAAGAAAGTTTTGAAGGCGAACCAACGCTAGCGGCGCTACTCCCAGCGCAGGGCCCGCAGAGGGTCCACGCGTGAGGCGCGGCGCGCGGGCACGTAACACGCCAGCAGGCTGACTACGAGCAGGAGCGCCGGCACTAGAACGAACGTCAGGGGACTGGGCTTTCCCAGGCCCGCCAGGCCCACTGTTACCGCTTGGGCGGCGAAGTAGCTCAGGACGCCTCCCAGCGCCATTCCCGTCCCCGTCAGCACCAATCCCTGCCGCATCACCATGAGCAAGACGTTGCCCGACGTCGCGCCGATCGCCATGCGCGTCCCGATCTCCTTGGTGCGCCGGGATACCGAGTAGGTCATCAGCCCGTAGAGTCCGATGAGGGCGAGAACCAGACCGATGGTTCCCAGCGTGCCCACCAATTGCAGGACGATGACATTGCTCGCGATCGCACGCTTCTCGTAGAACGACACCAGTGTGCGGAGGTTGAAGATCGGTAGATTGGCGTCCAGCGCCCGGACCGCTTCCCGAAGAGGCCCGCCCAGCGCCGCGGCGTCGCCCTCGGTCTCGAGGATGAGCGACATGGTCGTTCGGGGGCGCTGGTCGTAGGCGGTGTAGACGAAGGGCGTGGGCTGCTCGGCGAGATAGAGGTACCGACCGGTGGGGGTCACACCCACCACCTCAAACCACGGGCCCTTGGCGCCGCCCAGGCGCAGTCGCCTGCCGACGGCGTTCTGGCCCGGCCAGTAGCGGTCCACAAAAGCTTGATTCACGACGGCGACCAGGTGGCCGTCCTTCCGATCCTGGCGGCCGATGGGGCGACCGGCGCTCACGGGAATGCGCAGGGTCTCAAAATATCGCTCGTCGACAACGTTGGCAAAGACGGTATCCGTGTCGCGGTCTTTCGGGAACTGGTACCCCTCGGGGACCACCTGCTCAACATGAGCGTTGGGCGAGAGTGGGATGGCACGGGCCAGGGTCGCACGCTTCACGCCGGGGAGCGTATCGGCGCGCGCCAGGAGATTGCGATAGAACTCGCGCGCTTTGTCGCCGTCGTAGCGAACCACGGAGGGGTCGAAGTCAACCACGAGGCGATGATCAATGGCGAACCCCGGGTCCAACACCAATGACTTTCGGAACCCGTCGAGCAGCATCCCGGCAGCCACCAGGAGCACCAGGGACAACGCCACCTGTCCTGCCACCAGGACGTGCCGTCCAATCAATCGAGTGCGCCGATGGGCATTGTCACCGTCCTTGAGCGCGGGTACCAGCTCCGTGCGCGTCGCCTGGAGGGCGGGCGCCAGACCGCACACTAATGCGCTGAAGACTGCCGCGGCCAGACTCACGAGGAGCACGCGCTCATCGAGCTGGAACAGCAGCGCGATCGGCAGATCGGTTGGGATCTCAAAGCTCTGCAGGAAGCGAATGCCGAACCAGCCGAATCCGATGCCCGCCGCGGCTCCCAGCAGCGAAAGCAGCAGGCTTTCGGTGAACAACTGGCGCACCAGGCGAGCGCGGCTGACGCCGATGGCGAGCCGCACGGCGATCTCTTTCGTCCGCGCCCGCGCCCGCGCCAGAAGCAGGTTGGCGATGTTCGCGCAGGCAATCAACAGCACCAGCGCCGCCAACACCGTCAGCGATGCCACCAGTACGGCGTCCGGGGGCGATTGCTGAATGCGCCTCTCGAGCTCCGTCAGCACGGCCAGGGACCGGTTCGCATTCGTCTCCGGGTAGGAGCGCGCGAGGTTGGCTGCCAGCGTCGACAGCTCGCTCTGCGCCTGCTCCTTTGTGACCCCCTGACGCAACCGCCCTTTGAGATCCAGAAACGCTTCCTTGCGGTCTTCGAGGACATTTCGATTGGCGCCGTCGATCGCGCGGATCATTGACAGGGGCACGTAGAGCGCCGGCGTGAAGAACTGATCCAGGCCGCGGAAGCTACTCGGCATCACGCCGATGACGGTCAACTCCACACCATTGACTCGTAGGTGCTTCCCGACTACGGCCGGGTCGCTTCCGAGGTGCTCCTGCCAGAACGCGTGCGAAAGGACCGCCACCGGGTCCTGCCCGGGCGTTTCCCCCTCGCCCGTCCTGAACGTCCTGCCGAGGACCGGCTTCACCCCGATCACGTCGAAGAAGTTGCCAGAGACCATGAAGCCGAAGCGGATCTGCGGTACCGCGGTCGGGTTGGTCGCAACGCCGAACGAACGGAACTGGTACCCCAGCAACCCCTCGAACGAGCGCGCGGACTGCCGTAGGTCCCGGTACTGAGGAAAGGAGTGCCGCTCGTAGGGGTTGGAGGGGGTTGCGGCGGAGACGTTCATCAGCCGTGACGGCTCCTCAACCGGCAAGGGCCGTAGCAGCAGCGCGTCCGCGACACTGAAGATGGCGCTGTTAGCGCCGATACCAAGCCCCAGGGAAAGCATCGCGATGAGCACAAACCCGGGATTGCGTCGAAACTGCCGGAACGCGTGCAGAACGTCTTGCTTCATGACAGCTGAATACGCTGCCACCCCGCATTTGTTCCGAGAACCTCGGGGCGCCCCTCCCGGGGTTCAGGTGCAGAGCCCGGGAACTGATTGTAATCTGGAATACAGTCGTAGTACCAAAGGCCCTCGACAGCGTTTACACGTTTGCTATACTACAGCTCATGTGAGTACACATTCTCCCTGTCCAATCTGGAGCAGGGCTTTGCTTACCCGCGCCACCTAGAGCCGGGAACGCGCACCAGTAGATCGAAGTAGTCTTTCGGGCACTCGCCCCCTGAATCAGCCAGACACCGAAACCGTTAACGGTGCAGAGCTATTTCATTTCTTGGAGGAATACCGCGTGAAGAAACTTGTATCCCAAGGTTTGGTTATGTTTGCCGGACTCTTGGCCGTACCAGGAAACGCAGACCCCCACAAAGCTCTCCCCGACAGCGTGCACCAGGATCCCCGCCTCCATCGCATCCGCACTTTCTTTTCCCAGCGCAACGCTCCCGCCCAGAAGTATGCCGCCGAGTTTGTCCGCGCCGCAGATCGCCACAACCTCGACTGGCGGCTGCTGCCAAGCATTTCGTTCCTCGAGTCCGGCGGTGGTAAGGCGTTCAAAAACAACAACATCTTCGGCTGGCAGAACTGTGAGCGCCGGTTCCGCTCCATTTCGCACGGCATTCACACCGTTGCGGAGCGGCTGGCAAACTCCTCCCTGTACCGGGACAAAGACCTGGATTCGATGCTCTTCACCTACAACCCCAGGCGTGAGTACCCGGCCAAGGTCAAAGCGGTGATGTTGCTGCTGGGCCCGTCGGAACTATCGACAGTGGGCCCCGCGGTGTACTAGCAGTAGCGGCGATTCAGTCGCCGCTCATCAAGCTGACACCGGCGAACAGTCCCCCAAATACGAGCACTGAAACGGCGGCTACCATCAGGTACCGCAGTAAGCGCTCCTTGCGCGTGGATTGCACCTCTGCGTCGTGTTTAATGGTCTCGTCGAGACTGTCGAACATGGTCTACCTCCCCTGAGTTACGCCGGGTAGCTGGCTCTGCCGCCCGGCACCAACCTGGGCCGGGAATTTTGCCGGCTCAGGGATATGAGACCGATTTGTATAAGAGCTGCCCCTATTCTAAAGGGACGAGGTCACGGAGGGAAGCGTTATCTTGCCGTGGCGAAGCGGCAGCGAAAAGGAGTTCCATCTGCTGCCGCCGCGAGTCTCTACCTGAGGGTCTATAATCAAAGCCATCATGCGTGAATCTTGGGTCGCCGAACGGGCGAACGATACCATCCGCACTCAAATGCATTACGCCCGAAAGGGCATCGTGACGCAGGAAATGCAGTACGTTGCGCGGCGCGAGCGCCTTTCGCCCGAGCTGGTTCGCGACGAGGTGGCGCGGGGCCGGCTGATCATACCCGCCAACATCCATCACAAGAATCTCGAGCCGATGTGCATCGGCATTGCTTCCACTTGCAAGATCAACGCGAACATCGGCAACTCGGCGACCACGTCGAACATCGCGGAAGAAGTGGCCAAGCTCCAGTACGCGGTGAAATACGGCGCTGACACGGTGATGGATCTTTCGACGGGTGGGAACATTCCGGAGATCCGGCAGGCGATCCTCGATGCGTCGCCGGTGCCCATCGGGACCGTGCCCATCTATGAAGCGCTCTCGCGCGTCCGCCGCGTCGAGGATCTCAACGCACGCGTCATGCTCGAAGTCATCGAAGAGCAGGCCGAGCAGGGCGTGGACTACATGACCATCCACGCGGGCGTGCTCATCCAGTACGTGCCGCTCACCACGAAGCGCATTACAGGCATCGTTTCCCGCGGCGGCTCGATCCTGGCCGAGTGGATGGTGAAGAACCACCGCCAAAACTTCCTCTATGAGCACTTCGAGGAGATCTGCAAGATCTTCCAGAAGCACGACGTCAGCTTCTCGCTCGGGGACGGGCTCCGCCCCGGCTGCCTTGCCGACGCCTCCGACGAGGCGCAGTTCGCCGAACTGAAAACCCTCGGCGAGCTCACGAAGAAGGCCTGGGAGTACGATGTCCAGGTGATGATCGAAGGTCCTGGCCACGTGCCGCTCGATCAGATCCAGTTGCAGGTGGAGAAGGAGCAGGAACTCTGCTACGAGGCGCCCTTCTACACGTTGGGGCCGCTGGTGACCGATATTGCACCGGGGTACGACCACATCACTTCGGCCATCGGCGCCGCGATGATCGGCTGGCACGGCGCGTCTATGCTTTGCTACGTGACGCCCAAGGAGCACCTCGGCCTTCCCAATCGCGAGGACGTGAAGGCGGGGATCATCGCGTACAAGATCGCCGCCCACGCCGCCGACGTCGCCCGCCAGCGGCCCGGCGCGCGCGACCGCGACGACGAACTCTCCCGTGCGCGCTATAAGTTCGATTGGAACCGTCAGTTCGAACTCTCGCTCGATCCCGAAACCGCGCGGGCGTATCACGACGAGACGCTGCCCGAAGAGGGCTTCAAGGACGCGCACTTCTGCTCGATGTGCGGGCCGAAGTTCTGCTCCATGAATATCTCCGCGAAGGTGGAGCAGTTCACGGCGGAGGACGCCGCAGCGGCGCTCAAGAACCCCGGCGAGAAGCGCGAACTCGTCAACCTTGCGGGCGATTAGCGCTCAGCCAGGTCTCGCACCCAGGCCGGCTCATCCGGCTCGCCCTTGGGCGGCATTCCCTTCGTCATCGACCACCGGTGGATCCAGGAGAAGCCGCCCTTTCCCGCGTACTCGTTGGGCAACTGGTACGCTTCATCCCGCAGCGCTTCTTCGAGCGAAACAAAGCGATACCCGCGCCGCCGAAACATCGTCAGGATGCCCGGCAGCGCCTCCGCGTTGAGACGGTTTGCATGCAGCAGCATGATCTGCGGAAACTCCCGTCCGACCACCTCTACGGACCGCGCCTCGAAAAACGCAGTCACCGATTCCAGATAGGGGATATACTCGCGCCGCACCCGCGCCGCGGCTTCGCGGTCCCTCCGCTCGAGCGATCGCGCATAGGCATTCGCGAACAACCAGTCGGAGTTGTCGATCGTCACCGGCGCTTGCAGATACCCATGCTCACCCAGAAATCGCTCGAGATGGCGCTTCGTCTCCGGGTCTGCTCCCGTGTGCAGCATCGGCGACCGGAAGAACCGCAGGGGCCGTCCGGTGATTTGCCGTAAGATCCCATCCGCCTTCAGAATGTCGGCCGTGTACTCCCGCACCGGCGTCGAGGTCAAGCTGCGATGGGAGAACGTGTGGTTGCCGATCTCCGCGCCCGCCCGCTGCCATCGCTGGATCGTCGCCGCAAACTCCTGCGGCGACAGCCTCGCACAGTTGCCGGGGACGACAAACACGGTCACCGGAACGTTCTCTGACTCGATCGCCCGCAGCAGGGAGGTGGTGATCTTGTTCAACTGGGGCAGTTCGCAGGCGTTCGCGCCGCTCTGCGCCACGGGTAGGTCGTCGAGCGTGATCGCTACTTCGCGCGCCGCCATGCCAGACACGATGAAAAACGCCAGAGCCGCCGCCCGGTAGAACATACCGCTAGGATACCTGTGTGAGCTACGTAGAACGGCTTCGGCAAACGGACCGGTTGCTGATCCTCGGCATCCCGCCGGCCGACGAGTTAGAGGGCGCTTCGCGCCTCCTGTCGGACGGCTTGATCGTGTGCCTCGGCGACGGCGAAGCCCTGCCCGATGCGCGCCGCCGGTTCGCGCACCTCGATAACGTCATGTTCACCCTGGGAGCCGTCGACGACATTCCCTGGCGCGACGAACTGTTCACCGTGGCTCTCGACCGGCTCTCCTCCTGGCCCGACACTCCCGGCGCCGCACGCGAACTGTGGCGCGTTCTCGCGCCCGGCGGGGCGCTCTACACCCCAAACCAGCCCACCGGTTTCGAGCCCGTGTCGCCCGGCGAATTTGTGAAACCCGCTTCCGCTTCGGCTATCTAAGTCCATCATGCGTTATCGTCTCTTTGGACAGAGCGGCCTGCGCGTCTCGCAGATCTCCCTCGGCACAATGACCTTCGGCGAAGACTGGGGATGGGGCGCCTCCCGCGAAGCGTCCCGCGAAATCTTTGACCGCTATACCGAAGCCGGCGGCAACTTTATCGATACCGCCGACGGCTACACCAACGGCAACTCCGAACGGCTCGTCGGAGAATTCATCAAGGGCCGCCGCGAGCAGTATGTCGTCGCCACCAAGTACAGCTTCAACCAGCGGCCCCCGGACCCCAATGCGGGCGGCAACCATCGGAAGAACATGGTCCAGGCCGTCGAAGGCTCCCTGCGTCGTATGGACATCGACTACATCGACCTCTACTGGGTCCACGCCTGGGACAGCCTCACCCCAGCCGAAGAAGTGATGAGAGGGCTGGACGACCTGGTGCGCCAGGGCAAGGTCCTCTACATTGGCGTCTCGGACGCTCCCGCCTGGGTCATCTCGCGGTCGAACGCCATCGCTGAACTCCGCGGATGGACCGCCTTCACCGGCATCCAAATCGAGTACTCGCTGATCGAACGTACGCCTGAGCGCGACTTGCTTCCCATGGCGTCCGCCTTGGGGCTCGCCGTCACTGCATGGTCTCCGCTCGCCTCCGGCCTGCTTACCGGCAAATACAAGAAAGGTGAGTCGGGCGGCGGGCGACTCGATCAGTTCGACACTCTCGTTGAGCTCTCCGATCGCAACTTCGCCATCGTGGACGCGGTCAAGGCGGTCGCCGACGAGATCGGCCGCCATCCCGCGCAGGTCGCACTCGCGTGGGTGCGCCAACAAGGCGCCATCCCCATCATCGGAGCCACCAAGCTCTCGCAACTCGAGAGCAATCTCGCTTCGCTCGAACTGGTCTTGACCCCTGAACACCTTGCCCGGCTCGACCAGGCGAGCGCGCCCGTGCTCGGCTTCCCGCACGATTTCCTGCGCCGCCCGTTCGTGCACAACTATCTCCACGGCGGCATCTTCGACAAGATCGACCGGTAGCCGCCGCCACTGCCGTGGGACAATAGCGCTGAGCCATGGTCCTCACCGATGAACTGAGCATTCGCGGCGGAAAACCGCTCGCCGGCGAGGTCGCCATCCGCGGCGCCAAAAACGCGCTGCCGAAGATCATGGTGGCCTCGCTGCTCACCGGGGAGCCCTGCACCCTGCGCAACGTCGCGGATGTCGCCGACGTCGAGATCATCGCCGACCTCATCCGAGCGCTCGGGGGTGAGGTCGAGGCCGCCGCTCCCGGCACGATCGTCATCAAGCCCGCCGGTGTGGGCCCCATGGAGCGCCGCGTCCTCCGCGAGTTTTCCGGCAAGAGCCGCATCCCGATCCTCACCTGCGGCCCGTTGCTCGCCCGCTTCGGGGAGGCGCCCATCCCCTCGCTGGGCGGCTGCCGCATCGGTCCGCGGCCCGTGGATTTCCATATCCGGGCGCTGCAGGAACTCGGCGGCGAGTTATACGAAGAGCCTGGCGCGTCGCGGCTGACCGCCTCCCGGCTGCGAGGCGCCAAGATCCGTCTCGACTACCCCAGCGTCGGCGCCACCGAACAGGTGGTCCTCTCCGCCGTCCTCGCCGAGGGGATCACCGAACTCTCCAACGCCGCCGTCGAGCCAGAGATTATTGACCTCATCTGCGTGTTGCAGAAGATGGGCGCCATCATCACGGTCGATACCGATCGCACCATCACCATCTACGGCGTGAGGTCCCTTCGCGGCTTCGACCATTCCGCTATCCCCGACCGCCTGGAAGCCGCATCGTGGGCGTGCGCGGCGCTCGCGACAGACGGCCGCGTCCTTGTGCGCAACGCCCGCCAGATCGACATGATGACGTTCCTCAACAAGTACCGCCAGCTCGGCGGGGACTTCGAGGCAACAGACGAAGGCATCACGTTCTGGCGCGGCGGCGAGTTGCAGCCGGTGCCGCTCGAGACCGACGTGCACCCCGGCTTCATGACCGACTGGCAGCAGCCCTTCGTGATCGCGCTGACGCAGGCTCACGGCGTGTCCGTCGTCCACGAAACCGTCTACGAGGAACGCTTCGGATACGTGCAGGCGCTGAACAAAATGGGCGCCCGGATCCAGCTCTTCCGCGAGTGCCTCGGTAGCCGCCGCTGCCGCTTCGGCCAGCGCAATTACCTGCACAGCGCGGTCGTCGTCGGCCCTACGCCGCTGCACGGCGAGCGAATTCATATCCCCGACCTGCGCGCTGGCTTCTCCTACATCATTGCCGCCCTGGTGGCGGAAGGCGTGTCAACTTTGGAAGGCGTACAGGTGATTGGCCGGGGCTACGAGAACCTGCTGCCGAAGCTCCGCGCGCTTGGCGCGGAAGTGGTGGACACGCTGTAGTCAACGAGCCGGAGCGTGCAGCGCGCGTCCGCGAGCCGTCCGCTTATGCGTCGACGTGGTGCGCGAAGAACCGGTCCATCGACGCCTTCTGCGGCAACAGCGCGTTCGCCAGCCCGTCCATCTCGGTCTTCGAGAGCGGCTGGAACGCCTTCGCGACGGCGATGTTCTGCTCGATGTGCTCCGGCTTCGGCATGCCTAACACGGCCGCCGCAACCGGCAGCGAGAGCGCGTAGGAGATCAGCTTCTCGACGGGCGCTTTCCCGTTCAGCGCTTCCTGCCCGAAGATTTTCATGGCGATGACGCCCATCTTCTTGCGATTCGCCACCGGCAGCGCGAGCGTCTCGAAGCCGTCGGCCTTGCGGGGCTCCTTGATCTTCTCGGCCACCGGCATGCCGACGCGCGCCGCGTTGAGCGCCATTTGCGTGCAGTCGAAGTCGTGCCGCTCGAGCGCGGTCTTCAAGACCATCGGGTCGGTGTGGCTGGTGACGCCGATGTGCCGCACCACCTTTTCATCCCGCAGCTTATATAGGGCCTTCAGCACCCCGTCGGGCGCCTCAATGGCGGCCAGGTCCTTCTCGTCCGTCAGGCTGTGAATGTGGACCAGGTCGATCGACGATACACCCAGCCGCGTCAGGCTGCCCTCGATCGTCCGCCGTGCCTCGTCGCCCTTCCGGTTCGGCACCTTGGTCGCCACCCACAGTCCCTTCGCGCCGCCGCGCGCCTTCAGCACCTTGCCGACGCGCGTTTCGCTCAGCCCCTTCCCGTAGTCGAACGCAGTGTCGATGTACGTCACGCCCAACTCGAGCGCCCGGTTCATCGCCTCGAGCGCCGCTTCCTCGGTCGGGTACGAAAGCCACCGGCTGCCCGAACCGAACGCGACAATCGAGACCTTGCGGCCCGTGCGGCCCAGCGGCCTCGTGGGCATGGCGGGAGCAGCGTTGGCTGCCGCGGCGGTCAGCGCGGCGGTCTCGAGGAATTGGCGCCGGGAGAAACTCATGCTGCTAATGATATCTCAGCGTTTGCAATTCCACGGCCGTCAGGTGGCGCCACTCCCCAGCCGCCAGCCCTTCCAGCCGGAGCGCCCCGATCGCCACGCGGACCAGCCGCAGCGTGGGAAACCCGACGGCGGCCGTCATTCGACGGACCTGCCGGTTTCGCCCCTCTGTCAGGATCAGTTCCAGCCAGGACGTGGGGATCGCCTTGCGAAAGCGGATGGGCGGATTCCGCTCGGGCAACGCGGGCGCGTCCGGGAGCAGCCGTGCCTGCGCGGGCCGCGTGCGATAGTCCTGAATGACAAGGCCTCCTCGGCGGAGCCGCTCGAGCGCCGCTTCGTCGGGTACTCCCTCCACCTGTGCCCAGTACGTCCGCGGGTGCTCGTATCGGGGATCGGACAACCGGTGCTGCAGCGGACCATCGTCCGTCAGCAGAAGCAATCCCTCGCTGTCGCGGTCCAGCCGCCCCACCGCATACACGCCCGGCACTGGAATGAAGTCGGCAAGCGTGGGTGGCTCGCCGGTGAATTGCGTCAGCACGCCCCAGGGTTTGTGGAACGCCAGGTAACGGTGCTTCACTCGCCGGCTGCGTGCAGCACGATGCCGCGGCGGTGCGGGCCCGACCGGTGCTCGAAGAGATAGATGCCCTGCCACGTGCCCAGCGCCAATTCGCTGTTCACGATGGGTATGGTCAGGCTGGTCTGCGTGAGCGCGGAGCGAATGTGCGCGGGCATATCGTCCGGACCCTCAATGGAGTGCACGTAGAGCCGTGGGTCTTCGGGCGCCAGGCGCTCGAAGAAGCGCTTCAGGTCGGTTTGCACGTCCGGGTCCGCGTTCTCCTGGATCACAAGCGAGGCCGACGTGTGCTGGACAAACACCGTGAGAAGCCCGGTGGCGATGCGCAGGCTCGACACCCAGCGCTCCACTTCGCCCGTAAACTCGTACAGGCCCTTTCCGCCCGTGGCGACGGTCAACTTATGGGCGGCGTTCGTCATTCCACCGTAACGCTCTTGGCGAGGTTTCGCGGCTGATCCACGTCGCACCCCCGCCGAACCGCGATGTGGTAGGCAAGTAACTGCAGAGGCACGATCTCGAGGATCGGCAGCAGCAGATCGTTCGTGGGCGGAATGAAGATGAGATCTTCGGTCGACTTAGTCACTTCGTCGTCGCCCTCAATGGCCACGGCCACCACCTTCCCGCCGCGCGCCTTGACCTCCTGGATGTTTGACAACGTCTTCTCGTACAGCACGCGGCTGGCGGCGTTGCCTGGCTCGTAGGCGGCCAACACCACCACCGGGAGATTCTCGTCAATGAGCGCATTGGGCCCATGCTTCATCTCGCCCGCCGGGTAGCCCTCTGCATGGATGTAGGAGATCTCCTTGAGCTTCAGGGCCCCTTCGAGCGCGATCGGAAAATGTACGCCGCGCCCGAGATACAGAAAGTCCGTGGCGCGAAACAGCTTTCGCGTCAGGTCCTCGTAGACGGCCTCATGAGAGAGGATGTGCTCCAGCTTGCCGGGGATCTTCAGCAACTCCTGCACCAGGCACTGCGCCGACTGGGGGGGGAGAGTGTCGCGCACCTGTCCGAGATACATGGCGAGCAGAAACAGGGCCGTAAGCTGGCAGGTGAAGGCCTTGGTGCTTGCTACGCCGATCTCCGGCCCCGCGTGGGTGAGCAGCGTCCCCGCCGCCTCGCGCGTGATCATCGAGCCCACCACGTTACAGATGGCGATCGTCTTGGAGCCTTTCTGTTTCGCTTCGCGCTGGGCCGCCAGTGTGTCCGCCGTCTCTCCTGACTGGGAAATGACTACGGTCAGGGTCTCCGGGCCGACGATCGGATCGCGGTACCGGAACTCGCTGCCGTAGTCGACCTCGACGGGAATCCGGGCTAGCTTTTCGATCATGAACTTACCCGCCAGCGCCGCGTGCCAGCTGGTGCCGCAGGCAATCACCCGCACGTTCTGGAACGCGCGCAGTTGCTTCGCCGGAAGGTCAATCTCGTCCAGAAAGATGCGCCCGGACTCCTGCCCCACGCGCCCCAGCATGGTGTCGCGGATCGAGCGCGGCTGCTCAAACACTTCCTTCAGCATGAAGTGTTTGTAGCCGCCTTTCTCCGCCATGATCGGGTCCCACAAAATGTGCGAGACCTGCCGTTTGATGGGCCTGCCCTGGAAGTCGGTCAGGTGAACGCCATCGCGCGTGAGTACGGCCAGGTCGCCGTCGTTCAGGAAGAACATGTCCCGGGTGTGGCTCAAGATAGCGGGGACGTCACTCGCCAGAAAATACTCGTTGTCTCCCAGGCCGATGACCGCAGGCGGTCCTGATCGCGCGGCCACGATCTTGTCCGGGTCGCGCCGCGTGATCACACCCAGGGCGAACACTCCCGTCAACTGCCGGACCGCAGCGCGGACGGCGTCCTCCAGGTTGCCCTCAAAGTGCTTCTCAATGAGGTGCGCGATGATCTCCGTGTCCGTCTCGGTGACGAACCGGTGCCCCTCGGCCTCCAACTGATGCTTCAGCGTAAGGTAATTCTCGACAATGCCGTTGTGAACGACGACGATGTCGCCCGAACAGTCCCGATGCGGATGGGCGTTCTCTTCCGTAGGCCGCCCGTGGGTGGCCCAGCGCGTATGACCGATGCCATAGGAGCCGGCCACCGGGGACATCCGGACCGTCTCTTCCAGGTTCCGCAGTTTGCCCTCTGCCCGCCGGACCACCAGCGAGTCAGCGCCGTCCAGCACAGCGAGGCCTGCCGAGTCGTAACCGCGGTATTCCAGACGGCGCAGGCCGTCGAGGATGATAGGAGCCGCTTCCTGCTTGCCGATGTAGCCAACGATTCCGCACATTGATGACCTCTATTATCGGCTGAAAGCTCGCACCGCTGGAGGTTTAGTATCGTGGGGCGAGCGGAGGCTGGGATGAAGTCTGGGCGGTACGAGGCCGTAGACGCCCTACGGGGCGTGATCATGATGATTATGGCCATTGACCATGCGAGCGCGTTCATCGCCAGGCAGCATGGAAGCGAGTTCTGGGCAGGCGCCCTGAGTGCCTACGACAGTGCCTTTCCGTTCCTTACGCGTTGGATCACGCACCTGTGTGCGCCGGGGTTCTTCTTCCTGATGGGGGCGGGGGCGTACTGGATGTTGGCGGCGTGGCGGGAGTCGGGCCGGCAGGACGGGGCCGCGGTGAAGCGGCTGGCTTGGCGTGGGTTCGCGATATTTGCGGTGGCACAGGTGTTGGAACTGCCGGTGCTGTTTCTTACGACGCAGTTAAAGCCGGCGGCGGTGAGTCTCAGCCGGACTACGGCGCCGCTGCCGAACGATGGCAGTTCGCTGCTGTGGGGGTTCATCACGTTGACGGGGCTGGGGCTGGTACTGATTTCTTGCGCGGCGCTCCTTCGGCTCGCGCCAGGGTGGTGGCTGGGCGTATCGGCCGCGTGTACGGTTGCCACCCACGTCCTGCTGCCCGCCTCAGCGAACCCGGGAACCTGGTGGAATGCACTGCTGCTGGCGCCGGGTCTGGCGCAGCACTTGCTTGTGCTGTATCCGGCGATTCCGTGGCTGGGGGTGGCGGCGGCGGGGATGTACTTCGGGTTCTGGTGGAAACGGGATTCTGAGAAAGCGGAGGGGCAGGTCTGGCTGGTGGGGCTAGTGCTGCTGGCGGTGGGAGTGGCCCTGCGGGCATACGGCGGCTTGGGGAATATTCGACCGCCGCGAGACGGCGGGTGGATCGAGTTTCTGAACAATGTGAAGTATCCGCCTTCGCTCGTATTCTCGACGATAGCGATAGGGCTGAACCTGGTGCTGTTGTGGGTGCTGGCGAAGCTACCGACGGCGGTGCGGGGCCCGCGGTCGCCGCTGGTGGTGTTTGGGCAGACGCCCCTGTTCTTCTACCTGGCGCATTTCTACGCGCTCGCGGCGTCCGCGTTCCTGCTGTTCGGGGAGGCGGGGTCGCTCGAGCTGGCGTACGCGGTGTGGGCGGCAGTGTTAGTGGCGCTCTATCCGGTGTGTGCCTGGTACCGGCGATTCAAGATGGGAAAGCCGCGGGAGAGCCTGTGGCGGATGTTCTAGGGTAGGTGTCCGCGCCGGCAACCGTGAGGTGGTTCGGAGGCAGATTTCGCCGCATAGGTTATGAGGGGCTACCTGGCGATGTTGCTGCTGCTGTTGGCGGGGGGTGCGGAAGCTTACGGACAGGGCGACCTGGTGCGAGTGCAGAGCCCGCTGGGGTTCAGTCTCGAGCATCCCCGGGGGTGGCGCGTGATGGCGAAGGACGCTTCGAACATTCGCGTGGTGTCGCTGTCGGGATCGCGGATGGTGGTGGTGCAGGCGGTGCCGGTGGGGAACGGAGACGCCATGCAGGCACTGCGGCAGTATGTGGAGAGCGGGCGGCTGGGGGCGGGGGCGAAGGTACTGAAGGCCACGGCGAGCGCTGGTGGGGCGCGGGCGAGCATACGGATCGCGGGAGCGCCGGGTTCGGCACGGGCGCACGCGTTGCTGGGGGTGCGCGGGGGTATGGGCACGGTGATGGCGGCGGTGGCGCCAGAGGCGGAGTTTTTCGAGGCGCTGCCGGGTTTAGTCGCGATTCTGCGGAGCTTCGCGTTTCGGGAGGGCGGTCGGGCGGAGGCGCCGGCGTCCGCGGCGGCGCCGGCGGTGACGTACACGCGGGTTCGTGACGCTGCGCAGAACGCGTTCTCGATTGAAGCGCCGGCCGGGTGGCAAACGCAGGCAGGTCTCTTTCAACCGGCGGTCGGGGACACGCGGCCGGAAATTGTAACTTCGGCGCCCGGCGGGGAGATGACCATCTTACTCGGCGACCGTAACGTGAACCGGTTTTTGGCGCCGAATCAGACGATGATGAGTCTCGGGGTGCGGGAGGGGAGCCCGTATAACTCGGGAATCGGAGTGAGTACGGTGATGCGCTATCTGCCGGGCCAGGTGTTTGCCGAGTGGATGGTGAACAACCGGTTTCGCGGCGCGCGGGTGACGGCACGGCGGGAGCGGCCGGACGTGGCACAGACACTCGCGGGACGCCTCTACAAGTACGGCAACCCGATGAACGCGACGATGCACGCGGGGGAGGTGGAGTTCGAGTATCAGGGGAAGGCGGGTTACTATCTGGCGGCGACAGAGATGAACCAGCAGGCGGACATGGTGTTCTGGAACGCGCACATGATGGTGGCGCTGCTGGGGGCGGGGAAGGCGCAGGTGGCGACGGCGGGAGCGATTGCGAAGCACATGCTGGGAAGCGTGCGCTGGAACCTGCAGTGGGTGATGGAGACGCGGCGGATGACGGAGCAGGCGGCACGGGAGGTGCTGGCGTCGCTTGAATACTCAGCGCGCCTGGCGCAACAGACGCTGGAGTTCCGGCAGGAGACCGCGGACCGGCAGGCGCGGGTGCGGGGCGACCTGCTGACGGGGAATGTGCGGCTTCGAGATCCCAACACAGGAGAGGAATTTACAGCCAGAAATACCAGTAACTACTATTACCGGCCGAACGATTTCCGTGTCAATGACCGGGTCATCGGGAATAACCGTCCGCTCGAGCGTGGAGAGGGGATCGACGTGACGGAGTTGCGCGTCATCGAGTAACAGAGGGGCGGCTGCCGCCGCCCCCGGGACGCGAACTACAGGAACGAGAGCTTCCTGGTGGGGAAGTTGACCAGGTTGGGGAAGACGGTGGTGAGGCTTCCATCGGGGACGCCGAACCAGGAGGCGAGCGTAGCGCCGTATTGATCGAGCGCGATGCTGGGAAGCCACAGGCCGCGGTCGCTCACGTCGTCCGGGCCGCGCAGGGTGAGATTGGGCATCTTGCCGTAGACGTCACCCTTGACGGCGCCGCCGAGCGCGAAGACGTGGCCGCCCCAGGCATGGTCGGAGCCAAGGCCGGTGTTGGGCTGGAACGTCCGGTTGAACTCGGACTCGAGGAACGTGGTGACCTTGTCTTCGACGCCGAGCTCCTGCGTGGCGGTGTAGAAGGAATTCACCGCCTGGATCATCGTCGTGAGTAAGTTCTGGTGCTGGGTGAGCTGGTCGGAGTGAGTGTCGTAGCCGCCTTGCGTGCAGAAGAAGATCTGGCGGTTCAGGCCGAGGACCTGGCGGATGCGAATGATACGGGCTACCTGAGCCAACTGCTGTCCGAGGCCTGAGTTGGGGAAGACCGTGGTGAGGGGCGAGATGCCGGCCAGTGTTTCATTCAGCGTCTTACCGATGCGGATGCCGTCCGCGGCGGTTTTATTGGCCGCCTGGACGAGGGTCATGCCGCTCGAGAAGGTGAGGATCTGCTGGAAGGCGTTGTCGCGAGCGACGGCTTCCGAAGAGCCGTCGGAGCCTTCGAGGCCGAGCCCGAGTGCCTGATTGACGGTGCCCGGGATGGTGGTTTGGCCGAGGAGGAAGGCGCTGTTGCCGGCGGTGGACACGGCGCTGGGGAAGTTAGACGGGCCGTTCAGGTACTGGATAACGTCAACGGCCCGGCCACCCCAGCCGCTGCGGCCGGTGGAGGCGGCGGGTGCGGTCTGCCACTGATTCTGCTGATCGGAGTGCGAGTAAAGATTCATCGGCACCTGGGAACCCGCACTGCGGAACGTCGCCTTCGTCAGCGGTTCGATGAGGGTACCGACGTTCAGGACGATGGCCACTTTCTTCTGGTTGTAAAGCTGGGCGAGGGGCGCGAGGGCCGGGTGGAGACCGTAGGCGGCGCCATTGGAGGCAGTGACCGGAAGGAGCACCTGTTGGGAGAGGTTGAGGACCGCGCCGCGGGACTGCGCGTATTGGCCGTAGCCTTCGGCGGAGAGCGGGACCACCATGTTATTCGAGTCATTGCCGCCCAGTAAGAAGATGCAGACCAGCGCGCGGTAGTCGGAGGCGGACTGGGCGTTGGCGTTAATCGCGGATAACTGGCCCAGGCCACCGGCCATGCCCAGCATGCGGAGAAAGTTGCGACGATTGACAGTCATGTTAGTGTTCTCCTGATTGACGTTGGATTGGTTAGTGCTGGACCTGGTAGAGGCCGGAGGTAGCGGCCAGGTAGAGAGCGATTTCGACGCGGCATTCGGGGTCCTGGTCGGCGGCCACGGCGGTAGCGATAGCAGCCTTCATCTCGGCGGGCATGCGGCCATAGAGAAGGACCTTGTTGACGAGCTCGACGAGGGCGGCGGGATCGGAGGCGAGTTGGAGGAACGGACCCTTACTGAATTTGACCTCGTTGTCGAGGCCGTGGCACAGGAGGGCGTACACCATGTTTACGCGAGTCAAAGCGGTGGTGGAGCTGAGTAACTGGAACTCGGGGCCGGCCAGCGGGCTTTGAGGCACGCGCGAGAATGGGGAGTAATACGAGAAGACGCTCGCCGGGTAGAAGGGTTTCTGGCCCATGTCGGCGGTGTAGCTTTCGATCGGGTTCTCGACGATCACGGTGGCGTCGAGGGTACGCAGCAGGTTGGCGACGTATTGAACGGGGGGCCGCAGTTTACCCCGATTGGGGTCATTCGGGTTGATGAGACCAACGGCGACGGGATTATCGCCGGCGCGGGCTTCGGGGTCGAGGAGGATGGCACGGGCGACGGCGAAGAGATCCCCGCGGGCAGCGCCTCTTCCGTTGAAGGTGGCGGCGACGCGGCTGACGTAGCCCGGCGAGGGGTTGCTGGTGACGAGGCTTTGAATGAGGCGGAGTGCGACGAAGGGGGCGACATTCGCGTGTTCGAAGATGTTGTCGAGGGCGCCGTTGAGGTCCTGCTCAGCGGTCTGGCCGGGGGGTAGGACGCGACCGTTGAAGAGACTCTTAGCGGTGGTGTCGTGGAGACTTTCCCAGGCCACCATGTTGCCGTTGAAGTACGGGGGGTTGTGCGCCTTGGGCGTCTTTCCCGGAGTCACGGGGTACGTCCAGCCGGTGAACGCGTTGGTGAACTGGATGATATCTTCCTGGGAGTAGGTAGGAATGGTGTTGCCGAGCGTGTCCCGCTTGGGAGAGCCGTCGCCGTTGAGCTGTACTAAGCCGATGGTGAAGAGTTGGAGTAACTCACGCGCCCAGTTTTCATTTGGCGCCGTCTTCTTAACCGCATTTGCTTTCTCATTGTCGACCATGTCCAGGTAGTTGCCCATGGCTGGGTTCAGGGTCATGTCGTACATGAGCGTGCGATAGTTGCCAAGGGCGTTCTTGTTCAGGACGCGGAGGTAAGGGGCGTACTCGTAGGAGCGGCCGAGCTTGAGCGCGGAGACCACCCAGATCTGATGGAGGGCGAAAGCCATGCGTTGGCGGAGCTGGTCCTGGCCCTTGAGCATGTTGGTGAAGAACTGGCTCTGGAGGTAGAAGACTTCCTGCGAGTTATTGGCGACGGTGTAGTCGGAAGCGGGGATGTTCTTTTGCTCCTGCAGCCATGCCTCGAAGCCGAGCTGCTGGACGCGGGCAATAGCTGCCGGCGAGGGGCCCCACGACGCTTGCTCCAGGAAACGGGAGGCGGCGAGGGCAGTTACTTTCGGGTTATCCACGGCGACAGGCGCCGACAGCGCCTTCGACGTGTACTTGCCGGGATCGGGGTTTGAGACGGTCACCAGGGCCATATTGCCGACGGAGGCGGGGACGGGGCCGGTGAGGCGAAGCTGAGTGGGCGAAATATATGTGGCGGGAATAGCGACGTTGTTCAGCTTCGCGGTGGATGTTGGAATAAAGCCGGTCCCGGTGACGACGAAGGTTCCGTTGTCGCTGATGGGCAGGGTGGCGGGGAGCGTGGACTGCAGCACGGGGATGGGGTTCAGGATGGTGGCTGCGGCGGTGTCCACGGCGGTGGAACTGGCGGCGGCGACAGCCTTAATGGTGATGGCGTTGGGGGTGGGGAGGGTGGTGGGGGCGGTGTAGAGACCGGTGGCGTCGATGGTGCCGACGGTGGCGTTGCCGCCGGGTATATCGTTGACCGTCCAGATTACCGTCTTGTTGACAGCGTTGCTGACGCTTGCGGTGAACTTCTTCGTCGCGAAGAGACGGACGGTGGTGGTTTCCGGGGAAAGCGAAAGGGCAACCGGTGGCATCACCGTTAATGACTTGGAGTAGGAGGCAGCGGCGCCGGGATCGGGATTCACTACGGAAAGGGAGACTTTGATCGGCGTGTTGTAAGTGGCGCTGAAGCGTAATTCGGTGGGAGAAACATAAGTAGCGGGGCTGGGGACGCCATCGATCAAGAGTTTTGAGGTGGGCAGGAACCCTTTTCCGCTTATGGCGACGCCAAAAGAACCGATATTGACGGCGGGCGGGTTAAGAGATTCGATCGACGGGGTGGGGTTAAGTAATGTGACGGTGGCGTTACCGGTGGCGGTTGGCGCGGCCACGCTCTTGGCGGTGACGGTGACAGTTGTCAGCGCACCACGGATGGCTGGAGCCGTATATATGCCATCGGTATTAATGGTGCCGATGGTCGCGTTACCCCCCGCTATGTTGTTGACGAGCCAAGTCACAGCCTGATTGTTCGAGTTCTTGACATACGCGCCGAAGTCTTTGGTGGCGGAAGGCCGGAGGGAGGTCGTGGCAGGACTGACAGTCACCTGCACGGTAGGGGTGGTCTGCGCCGGTGCGAAGGCAGCGAACCCGAGGAACGTGAGACTGAGCAGTAGCCCGGTGTTTGCGTTTTTATGGGGGTTCATAAGCGGATTGTTCGACTGTAAACGGAAAAGGGCGCGTCGGCAATCAGGAAATGTGTGTATCGCCTGGGGGAGGGTATTTGCGGGGTGGCGAAATGCGGCAGTGGGCCCGACCGTTAACTGTTACACGGTGAGGGGAGGGATCGAAAGGTAGAATATCGCTTCTTTTCGCGTAGTTTCGTTCGCTTCCGCATGCGCATTCGGGATCCTCTAGGCTAGGCTTCCGGCATGACTTCCCCTCTTCCATCACTGTTGGCCGGGTTGCCTCCCGTGGCGGCCCGAGCGAGAAGTGCCGCAAGGCTGCCAGGAAAAACATATCTACGCCGGCTAACGCTGGTGGGTGGTTTGCTGCTTCTCGCTCCCGTCGCAAACGCAGCTATCATCTATTCCGTCGCTCCTCCGAGCCCATGGCAGCTTTCGACTCTGAAGGGTCTCGGTGGGGGTTGGAGCCAGGACCGCGAGTACACGGATGTATCGATTGGAGCGTGGCTGATTGGGCATGCTGGGGCGACAGGACGGGCATTTGTGACTACTCTCGCCGGTCCCGGCGCGAGTCCCGATGCCGAAGTGGCCGTAACAGCGATTCAACTTGACAGAGTTATGGAGATATCTTTCGTAGAGCTTTTTGCGGGCCTCACGCTCCCCGCCGGGACTTACTACTTGACGATTCAGGGGAGCGCGCCCGGTGGGGGGCGCCTGGACTGGAGAGCCTCCGGGGTGGTAAACGCCACAGTATTGACAACGGCCGTCGGCGTCTCTGACCTCGGTTACGCATACGCGGAGAGGTTACACGCCTACCCTCCTGCAGGCCTCATTGTGTCCGGCTCTCCAAACGGACTCGCCATGGTGGTAACCGGCACACCTGCAGTCGTGCCCGAGCCCTCTGGTTTCCTGCTGACTCTTGCGGCGCTTCCGCTGCTTGCGGGATACCGAGTCCTCAAAGCGTTGAGGCTCTAAGCCGACGAGTGCGGCGCCGGCTCGGCTAGAAGCGAGGAGGCGCGGCTGTGGTGATTCTCTGCAGCAATTGCCAGCCGCGGCCGGCTTCCAACTTGGCAAGGTTCGTGCGATCGTCGGGTGCTTCCTGGGTGAACACAAAGACGAGGCGCAGCTTTGGGATGGCGACGCCGATGGCTCCGCCGGCACCTTGGACGGCGAAGGCGAGGGAAGGATTGCGCTCACTCTGCGGATAAATCCACCACAAATAGCCGTAGTGGGCGCCGTTGGGATTCCGCGGGACCTGCACGTGAGGCCGAGTGCTTTCGGCAACCCAGGAGGCAGGTAGGACTTGATGGGTACCCCACCGGCCCTCGTTTAAATAAAGGTGGACGAAGCGTGCGAGGTCGCGGGGGGAGAGCCGAAAGAGGTGCGCGGGATGGAGCGAGACGTCTTCCTTCCGGAGGCGGGTATCGCGCGGGCGGCGGAAGTCCTGCATCCCGAGCGGGGTGGCAAGGCGCGTTTCGAAGGCCTGGTAGAGGTCCTCGCCCGATGTCTTCTCAAAGATCACTCCGAGGACGTTGAAGCCCCAGTTACCGTAATGGAAGACGGTTCCCGGCGAGTAAGTGCCGCGGGCCGGCCGGGAGGCGGAGTTAGAAGGGAGTTCGTACGCGGCTGGAAGAAAGACGCCCGAACGCGACGTGAGCAAGTCGGCGATCGTCGCCTTCCCCTCCATTTCTGTTAGTGGCGTCCTCTCCGTAATACCGAGGTCGGCGAGCGTAGCCTGCAGTGACAGTTTGCCGCGGGCGATCTCCTGCCCGATGAGGGCGCTGACGACGGACTTACGGATGGAGCGAACGTTCCTCGGTTGGTCGACGTCGCCCCAAGCGACCAGCGCCTTGCCATCGACGGTGGCGAAGACGGCGCCGGGACCGCCCGCCCCGGAGGAGCGGCGGGCCTCGTCGAGTTTCGCCTGGGACCAGCCAACTTTGGCTGGGGAAACGGACGGCCATGGGGCGGCCGGAAGAAGGGCGGAGAAGGCGAGCAGCAGGGCGAGGAGCATCATGTCAGAAGATACGGCCCACAAAGACCCCCGTTTGTGTAAACTCCATCGCGAAACCTTCCCGCCGGGGCGTTCGCAGGTGTAAATCCCTTCGCCCCGGCTTTCGGAGGTTTCGCCCCAATTCGTTGTACTTGCGGCGGCGCTAGCCCAATGCTGACCTCATCCCGGCAGCTCGTAACCGGGATTTCGTTACAAACTTCAGGCCCGGCGTGCATCCCAAGGCGCCGGGAATCCTTTGCTCGAAAGGGTTGGTGAGATGGGAAACAGACTGTTGCATTGGGCAGTAGTTCTTTCTGCCTGCGCGGTTGCGTATGCGCAATCGCCCGTAGGCAGCATCCGTGGTTATGCAAAAGATGCATCGGGCGCGACGATGCCGAATGTTCAGGTGGAGCTCAAGAGTGAGGCCACCAATGTTGCACAACGCACCGTGACTGACGATACAGGCTACTTTCAATTTCCGCGCCTGGCGCCGGGATCGTATGAGGTGACGGCGCAGGCGACGGGGTTTCGCAAGCTGGCGGTCCGCGACGTGCAGGTACTGGTGGACCAGATCATTTCGCTCGAGTTGAAGCTCGAGGTGGGGCAGGTGAGCGAAGTACTGGAGGTGGCCGGCGGGGTTTCGTCGACGATCGAGCCGGAGAAGATCTCGACGGGCAACGCCATGGACCAGCAACTGGTGCAGAACCTGCCGATGGCGAACCGGCGGTTCAACGACCTGGCGATTCTGACACCGGGTGTGACGTTCGCACCGAGCGGAACGCAGGCGGGCGGCTTTGCGGCGGCGGGGTCGCGCGCGCAATCGACCAACTGGACGATTGACGGCACGAACGCGCTCGACCCGCAGGTGAATGGCCCGCTGAACTCGTTTCGCATCGCCGAGGCGGTGCAGGAGTTGTCGGTCACGACGACAGCCCCTTCAGCCGAGTTCGGCCGGCAGAACGGTGCACAGGTCAACGTGGTTACTAAGTCGGGCACGAACGACTTACACGGAACGGCGTTCTGGTTCGTACGCAACGACAAACTGCAGGCGACGGATTTCTTCATCAACAAGCTGAATGGGAGGAAGCCGATCCTGCGCCGAAACCAATACGGCGCGACGATCGGCGGCCCGATCTTGATTCCCAAGCTGTACGACGGGAGGAACAAAACCTTCTTCTTCTACAGCTGGGAAGGGCTGAAGCTCCGGAACCCGCAGACGCTGACGGCGATTGTGCCGACGGCGGCGGAGCGGGCGACGGTAGTGGACCCGGTAGCGCGCGCGCTGGTGAACCTGTGGCCTATGCCGACAGACACGACGGCAGCGACGGGCACGCAGAATTTCGCGGGCGGCGGCAACAACGCACAGGACGACAACACCCACTTGATGCGCTTCGACCATGCGTTTTCCGACAAGAACCGGATGATGGGACGCTACATCTGGTTTGGGGGCACGGCGACAACCGTGGCCTTGCTGCCCGGCTACGGGAACACGAACACGCCGGGGAGCCAGACGCTGACGGTGACGGACACTCACATGTGGTCGCCATCGTTCCTGACCGAAGTGCGGGTGGGATACTCGCGCAACAAGACGAGGTTCCTGACGGAAGACAACGGGGTAGACGCGTCGGCGATTCTGCGCGGAGTTCCGGGCGTGGTGGACGGATCGAAAGACCTGTTGAACAGCGGCCTGCCGCGCATTGTCATGACGGGCTACACGTCGCTTGGGGCGGCGACGAACCTGCCGCAGGGGCGCATCACGAACACGTACGAGATCTTCGTGAACAACACCAAGATCGCGCCCTTTGGGTTCTCGCGCCACACCTTGAAGTTCGGCTACAACGGGCGGCGGGACGAGACGATTCGCTTCCTGAACGGCAACGCGCGCGGGTCGGCCACCTTTGAGAGCTTCGAGAAGTTCGCTGGGCTGTGCGCGACGTGCGGCGGGCGCTCCCTGCTGCAGACGTCGACCATTCGCAGCGGCGACACGATGGCGCACTGGTACCGCTACCCGCACAGCCTGTACGTGCAGGACGACATCCGGGTGACGCCGAGCCTGACGCTGAACATCGGGCTGCGGTGGGAGTACTTCTCGGCGGCGCGCGAGAAGAACGGCCGCGGCACGAACTTCGTGGACGGCTACGGGCCGATGCTGATCGGGACGAACCAGATCCTGGACCTCGATCCGACCCAACGCGGCCGGGCGGCCTTCCGGTTCCGAGAGGCTCCGTTCACGCTTTCGGCCTCCGGCACGGATACGGACAAGAACAACTTTGGACCGGTTTTCGGATTCGCGTATTCGCCGAAGGGCGATTCGTGGCTGTTTGGGGATTCGAAGACTGTGCTCCGCGGCGGTTTCCGGCTGGGGTACGACGATATCTTCAATAACCTGCCGGTGAACCAGAGCCTGAACGCGCCTTGGACGCTGACCACGACGCAGACGGCGGGGAGCACACAGCCGGCTGTCGGCTACGGCTGGGACCTGGCCTTCAATCAAAACGTGCCGCTGGTGGCGCGGACGACGCAGGCGCCGGGCGCTCCGGCGGTGGGTTTGCTGACGTTCAACGCGTACGACGCGGATGCACCGACGGCCTACGGCTATAGCTGGAACTTCGGAGTGCAGCGCCAACTTGGGCCGGGCAGCATGGTTGATGTCAGCTATATAGGGAGCGCGGGGCGGAAGCTGGGCGTCTTTATCGACCCGAACCAGCCTTACGTGACGGTGAACAACCCGGGCTTCCGCGGGGTGCAGCGGCCGAACGAGCAAATCTTCCCGTACCCGCAGTGGGGCGCGATCTTTATGGGCGCGTTCCAGGGCACGTCGTCTTACCACGGGCTGGTGGTAGCAGCGCGCACACGCATCCGTGGGTCGCTCAACATGCAGACCTCCTGGACGTGGGGGCACGGGATCGACAACGGCTCAAGCTTCTTCGGGTCGGACGACGACGGCGCCGCTTCGAACGTACGGCGCCTCGACCTGGAGCGGAGCAACAGCGGGAACGACCAGCGGCACCGGTTCGTGAACCTGTTCGTGTGGGATGTGCCGGTGGGCCGTGGCAAGAAGTTCCTCGGCGGCGCACCGGGTGTCATCAATCACGTACTGGGTGGGTGGTCACTCTCCGGAATTACGAACATCGCGACCGGGCACCCCTTCACGGTGTTTGCAAACACGGCACTCGACTTCAGCGGCTTCAACCAGCGTTTGGACCGGCCGGACGTAGTGGGCACGGGCAAGCTGCAGATCAACCGGGGCAACCCCGACAGCTTCTTCGACCCGGCGTTCTTCGGCAAGGTCACGGGGACGGCGCCGTGTCCGGGCTATGATCCGACGTCAGGCAACCCGCAGTCGCGAGGCTGCGCGGCGGCCGGGCGGACGGGCACATCGCCGCGCAATGCCTACTACGGCCCGGGTTTGATCAACTTCGACTTCACAGCGTCGAAGCGGTTCAACCTGGGGACGGAGCGGGTGCGGCTGGAGTATCGGGCCGAGTTCTTCAATCTGTTCAACCACACCAACTTCGCGCTGGTGGCAAACAATCGATCGATGTCGACGGGAGCGTTCGGGCAGATGGGCGCCACCAGCGAATTGAACGGAGGGAACACGGGCGGGCCGCGGCTCATCCAGATGACGCTACGGCTGCAGTTCTAAGCCGGTTTACGGAGTAGCCAAGGTAAGGCCGGCCGGCGCGGAGACCCGCGTTCGGCCGGCTTTTTTGTTCGATAAGCTGTTTTGTATGGGCTTTCAAGCGCCGGCGCGGCGGGCTGCGTATTTCCTGTTCGCAGCCGGGTTTGCGATGCGGCTGGCGATGCTCTGGTTCGGCGGGATTGCTCCGCTCGGGGTGGTGGAGCCGGCGAACCTGGCGCTTTCACTCGTGGAGTCCGGCAGCTACGCGGACGCTTACGGTGTGGGGTCCGGTCCCTCCGCGCATACCATGCCCGGGCACCCGCTTTTGATCGCCGGATTGGTGAGGGTGTTTGGGCGGGAAGTGGGAATGGGGGCGGCGCTGGCGGTGACTGCGTCGGCGGCAGCGGCGCTGGCGTACGCGCTGTTGCCGTTGATGTCTGCGGGCGCCGGATTGGGATGGCGCGTCGGGGCGTTTGCGGGGCTGGCGGGCGAGTTGTTGCCGGTGAACTTCTGGCCTCAAACGCGCGGAGTGTTCGACGCCCCGTTCACACTGCTGGCGTTGACGGCGCTGGTGACGGCGCTGGCCCGGCCGTGGAGTAAGGGCTATTTGACGGGATGGCGGGCGGCCGGAGTCGGGCTAATGGCAGCGGCGGGAATCCTGTTTAGCGCGCATGTAGTCGCAGTGGTGGGGAGTTGGTTGGTGGCAGCGTGGTTGTTGTTCCGCGGGGATTTCAGGAGTTGGGCGCGCGGACTCGCGATCATCGGCGGGCTTATGGGCGTGGTGCTGCTCGTCTGGGCTGCGCGAAATGAGCGGGCGCTGGGCAAGTGGGTGATGACGCGGTCGAACTTCGGGCTGGAACTGCATGTTTCGAACAACGACGCAGCGTCGGCGGACGGCGAGGCCAACCTGCGCAATCCGGCCTGGGGGCGGCTGCACCCGTCGATAAACGGAACTCAGTTGGCAGCGCTCCGGCGCCTCGGAGAGGTGGAGTATCACGCGAGAAAGCGGCAGGAGGCGATGACCTGGATTCGGGAGCATCCCATGACGTTCGTGCGGCTGACGGCGGAGCGGGCGGTGCTCTTCTGGTTTCCCGTCATGCGGCGGCCGTGGCAGACGGCTGTGCAAGCGCTGTTGATGGTACTGGCGCTGGTGGGGGTAAGGTTGCTCTGGCGGCGGAACAGGGCGTTTGGATGGCTGCTTGCGGCCAGTTGCGTCAGCTACTCGCTTGTCTACCTGGTGGTGCAGGTGACGCCACGGTACCGGCTGCCTATTGAGGGGTTGCTGCTGCTGGTGGCCGCGATGGGGGTGCAGCGCCTGGTGCAATTGCTGGGATCGCGTGTTAAGGCGGTGTAAAGGCAAGGGGGGCAGAGTAACCGGGCTGGGTGCGAGTACACCTTGTTAGTGGCGTGATCGAGGCCCGATGAAACTTATACGTCTTAATACGGCTTTCTTGCTGGCGATTGGATGGGCGGGCGCCGCCGAATATCGGGGTATGGTGCACGTGGGCGGGCAGGCGCTCGGCGGCGCGACGGTGACGGCGACGCGCGGCGGCTCGAAGGTGGTAACCACCACCGAGGAGGACGGCAGCTTCGCGCTGGAGTTGGGCGAGGGGGAGTGGGAGGTGGAGGCTCAGTCGCTCGGGTTCGCTCCGCTGAAAAAGAAGGTAGCGGCAGGAGCGCCGGGCGAGCGGTGGGAATTGACGTTCCTGACCGTGGAAGCGCTGCGGTCTTCGTTGGGCGGTGGCGCGGTGCGTTCAGGGCCGGGGGCGCGTCCGGGCACCGTAACGCGCGGGGCAGCCGCGGGTGCTACGGGGTTCCAGCGGGTTGAGGTGGCGCCGTCGGCCGAAGCGCAAGCTTTCGAGAACCTGCGCGGCGAGGAGCAGGGGGACTTGAGCCAGGGGGCGGCGAACTCGTTTCTGGTGCAGGGGAGTGTGAGTACGGCGGTGGGGCTGCCGCAGGAGTTCGATTGGGGTATGCGGCCGGGGATGGAAGGGATGGGGCCGGGCATGATGGGGCCGCCGGGCATGGTGGGGCCGGACGGTCAGCCGCTGGCGGGGCCGGGCTTGATGGGGCAGGACGGGCCCCCGAGAGGGCCGGGTGGAATGATGGGGCCGGGCGGGGGTATGGGGCCGGGGGGCGGAATGGGGCCGGGCGGTGGGATGGGCGCCGGCGGGTTTGGTGGACGACCGGGCGGGCCGGGGATGGGGCCATTGCGCGAGCGCGCGGCGCAGGCGATGCGGGCGGCACGGGCAGGTCAGCGCGGGGCGACGGCATTCGGGAACAACCGCCGGGACCGCAGGCTCCAGTACAACGGGATGGCGATGTTCAGTCTGAACACGTCGGCTTGGGATGCGCGGCAGTATTCAGTGACGGGCGCGGAGCTGGCGAAGCCGGACTGGTCGAACGCACGGGCGAGCCTGATGTTTGGGGGACCGCTGCGGATCCCGAAGCTGGTGAGCGCCGAGAAGATGATTCTCTTCACCCTGAACTATCAGTACGGGCGGAACCGGACGGGCACGATCTCCGACGCGGTGAACATGCCCACGGCGCTCGAGCGGACGGGTGACTTTTCGCAGACAGCAGTGAACGGCAGGCCGGTGACGATTTATGACCCGACGACGGGGACACCGTTTGCGGGCAATCAGATTCCGGAGGCGCGGTTGAGCGCGACCGCGCTGGGGCTCACCTCGTTCATGCCGCTTCCGAACTTACCCTTGGCGGTGCGGAATTACCAGACGTCGTGGACGGGCACAAACGATTCGCATAACTTGAATGCGCGCCTCATGAACGTTCGGGTAAGTCCGAAGGACCGGTTGAGTGGAGGCATAGGCTATCAGCGGAGTTCCAGTCAATCGCCGAACCTCTTCCAGTTCGTGGACGAAGGCGCGGGGAATGGCGTGAATGCGAACGTCAACTGGTCGCGTACGCTGCGAACGGGGCTCATCAACAGCTTCACGCTTTCTTATAGCCGGATGCGGCAGGAGGCGATTCCGTTTTTCGCGTTCACGCGGGATGTGTCGGGCGAGCTGGGAATTGCGGGGGGTTCACGGCTGGAGGAAAACTGGGGTCCGCCCACCTTACGCTTTGTGAATTACGCAGGGTTGTCGGACGGGAATTACTCGCTGAACCGGAACCAGACCGTATCGGTGGGCAACTCGATTCTCTGGACGCGTGGAACACACAATCGCAGCTTCGGTTTTAACTATCGCCGACTGCAAACGAACCGGTTCGCCGAAACGAACGGGCGCGGGACCTGGAGTTTCAACGGCAACGCGACGAGCGTGGGCGCAAACGGAGCTCCGGTAGGGGGCGCCGGCTACGATTTCGCCGATTTTCTGCTGGGCTACGCGACGACAAGCAACATCCGCTACGGGAGCCCGGATCAATATTTCCGCAGTGCCAACTGGGACGTTCACGTGAACGACGACTGGCGAATCCACCCCAAATTCACGTTGAACTACGGCGTGCGGTGGGATTATGGGACGCCGGTACGGGAGTTATACGGGCGGCTGGCCAACTTAGTGGAGTCGGACTACTTTTCGAAGGTAAGCGTCGTGACGCCGGGCGGAGTTTTGCCGGACGCGCTGGTGGATTCGGACCGAAACAACTTCTCGCCGCGGCTCGGGTTTGCGTGGCGGCCGTCGGCGAAGAACTCGTTTGTGGTTCGCGGCGGGTACGGAGTTTACTACAACACCTCGGTGTATAACATCATCGCCTCAAATATGGCGCAGCAGCCCCCGTTTGCGCAGGTGCTGAACGCTTCGGGCAGCCGGACGCAGCCGCTGCTGCTGGCGGACGGCTTTGCGATCGCTCCCGGCGCGGCGGGGTTGGGGACGTTTGCGATCGATCCCGATTACCGGATCGGATACGCACAGACGTGGCAGGTGTCGATTCAGCGGGAGTTGCCCGCCGGGTTATTCGCGACGGTGGGATACCTGGGCACCAAGGGGACGCGGCTGGACCAGCAGTATCTGCCGAACACCGTGGCGCCGGGGTCGGCCGCGAGCGGCCTGCCCACGGGGTTCGCTTATCAGACGTCGAACGGGAACTCCATCTATCATGCGGCGCAGTTTCAGTTAAACCGGCGAATGCGGGGCGGGTTTGGAGTGAACACCTCGTACCAATGGTCGAAGTCGATCGACAACGCCGGCACCGGCGGCCGCGGGCAGGGCGGGACGCCGGTGGCGCAGAACTGGCTGGACTATTCCGCGGAACGCGGGTTATCGAGCTTCGACGCGCGGCATAACTTGTCGGTGCAGGGGCAGTACAGCACGGCTGTGGGAGGGCGGCGCGGAGCGTTTCTGCAGGGGTGGCGGGGCCGGTTGCTGCGCGACTGGACGGTTAGTTCGATGCTGACGTTTCGTTCCGGCAATCCCTTTACGGCGACGGTCCGGAGCCAGGTGCAGGGGACTTCGGTGAATAACACGGTGCGGGCGGATGCGACGGGGGCGCCCGTGGACCTGCCCGGCATGTTGTTCAACACAGCGGCGTTCGCGCAGCCCGCGCCGGGGACGTGGGGGAATGCCGGCCGGAACACGATTCCTGGGCCGAGTGCATTGTTCCTGAATGGGAGTGTGGGGCGCGTCATCCGGTTCGGAGAGCGGCGGAACCTGGACATCTCCATGCAGAGCCAGAACGTATTGAACCGGGTGGTGATCAGCCGTTGGGGGACCGTGGTGGGCGCGCTGAACTACGGGGTGGCGACGGGCGCATCGGCGATGCGCCGGATGACATTGAATGTGAGGTTCCGGTTCTAATGCGGAGTTACATAGCGTTGGTGGCGGCAGTTACTGTTGTTAGCGCCCCGGGGCAGCAGGAGCGGCAGTTTACCTTCGAGGCGACGTCGTCCCTGGTGGTGGTGAACGTGGCGGTAAAGGACAAGAGCGGCAAAGCTCTCGAGGGACTGAAAGCGTCGGACTTCGTGGTACTCGAGGACGGGAAGCCGCAGCAGATTCGGGTGTTCGAGTTCCAGAGCCTCCAGGAGGAGCCGCTACCGTCGCGGGGCTTGCTGCGTAGAGACGAAGAGCGAGAGGCACGGAGCGAGGAGGCGGCTCCCGCCGCGGTTCGGAAGGTAGGGGAGGTTCGGTATAAGGACCGGCGTTTGATCGCGCTGTACTTCGACTTCGCGGGTATGCCGGTTGCGGATCAATACCGGGCGCAGCAGGCGGCGCTGAAGTATTTGAACACCAGCATGACTACGTCGGACGTGGTTTCCGTGATGACCTATTCTTCGACGTTCAAGGTATTGCAGGATTTTACGGGCGACCGCGAGCGTTTGATTGAAGTCATCCGCGGGCTTCCGATCGGGGACACGGGAATGGCGAACGGGGCCACGGGGGACGAGAGTGAAGCGGACACGGAGGCCGCGGTTTCGCAGGACGACTCCGAGTTCAACATGTTCAATACGGACCGAAAGCTGGCGGCGCTCGAGTCGGCGGCAAAGATGTTGGGGAGTCTGCCGGAGAAGAAGGCGCTGGTGTACTTCGCGAGCGGGATGAGCCGTACGGGGACCGATAACGAAGCGCAGCTTCGAGGGACGGTGAACGCGGCGATTCGGGCGAACGTGTCGTTCTACCCGGTGGACGCGCGAGGATTGGTAGCCGCGGCGCCGATGGGCGATGCGACGCAGGGGTCGCCTGGCGGTCGCGGGATGTACTCGGGGGATTCGCAGCGGGCGGCGAGGAATAACATGCAGCAGCAGCAGGAGAGCCTGTATACGCTCGCTGCGGATACGGGCGGGAAGGCGATGCTCGACCAGAACGATCTGTCGTTGGGGATCGTGCAGGCGCAGAAGGACGTCTCGAGTTACTACATCCTCGGTTATTACAGTACGAATCCGGCGAACGACGGCAAGTACCGACGGGTGAAGGTCCAACTGGCCAACGGAATGAGCGCGAAGCTGGACTACCGTTCCGGGTACTTCGCGGGCAAGGAGTTCAAGCAGTTTACGGCCTCGGACAAGGAGCGGCAACTGCAGGAGGCGTTGACGCTGGGGGACCCGATCACCGACCTTTCGATCGCCTTGGAAGTCAACTGGTTTCGGCAGGCGCGGGACCGGTATTTCGTGCCGGTGGCGGTGAAGATCCCGGGCTCCGATATCGAGCTTGCGCGGCGGGGCGGAGCCGAGCAAGCGAGGCTGGACTTCCTGGGCGAGGTACGGGATGCCCGCGGGGCGATTAAGGGATCCGTGCGGGATGAGGTGACCATCAAGCTGAAGGGCGAGCGGGTGGGACAACTTGCGAGCCGCAACTTGCAGTACGACACCGGGTTTTCGTTGGCGCCCGGAGAGTACCGCCTGCGGTTCCTGGCGCGCGAGAACGTCAGCGGAAAGATGGGAACTTTCGAGACCCGGTTCGTTGTGCCGGACCTGACGGCAGAGCAGCGGCGCCTGCCTATCAGTACCGTGGTGTTGTCGAATCAGCGGGAGAAACTCAGTGAGGCGGTAGCGATTGCCGAGAGGAACAAGAAGCTGCTGGCGGCGAATCCGCTGGTGCAGGACGGGGAGAAACTGGCCCCCAGCGTGACGAGGGTGTTTCGGAAAGAGCAGGAACTGTTCGTCTACCTTGAGGCATACCAGCCGGCTGCGCAGAGCACTGATTACATGGTGGCGTCGGTGAGTTTCTTCCGGGGTAAGGTGAAGGCGTTCGAGACGGCGCCGCTCGAGGTGACTGAGGGTTTGAATCAGCAGTCAAAGGCGGTGCCGATCCGCTTCCGGGTGCCGCTGAAGGGATTACACCCGGGGCGGTACACCTTTCAGCTGAACGTGCTGCAGCCTGGAGAGAAGAAGTTCGCGGTGTGGCGGACGCCGATGGTGGTAGCTCCGTAGAGACGGGGAGGGGCGATTAAGTAGCTGCCGCCGCTGACGCGGGCGCGGAGAAGAGCTTTCCGAACCAAAACGCATGCTCTGTCGGTCCGTGAGCGCGGTAGTGGAGCAGGCGGGCTTCGGCTTCGGCGAGCGTGGGGATGTGCCCGGCGGGGACCCACCAGAGAACATAGTGCGCTTCCTTCGGCTTCTCAAACCACTGCGCGCGCTTCAGGTAGTAGTCGAGGTGATTGGACCGGTAGACGTACTCCTTGAGGGCCTCGGGCGATTCCCAAACGGACAGATTGACGAGCATGAAGGGGTCTGTAGACCACGGGTGGGCGGCGTCCGTGGCGTTGCCGGAGGCGGTCTGAAAGCGCCAGACGAAGCCGGGGGACTGTTCTGCGAGGGCGTTAATGGGGGCGAGGCCTTCGACGAACTCTTGGATGCGCGGGTCGTCGATGGGGTGGAGGAGGCGGGCGATGTTCAGCTCGGCGAGGCGGTGGGACATTTGCGCATTGTAGCCGCCCAGGAATGTTTCTGCTGCAACTTTTGGAGGTCCGAGTATCTATACCTGGCGAGCACAATTCCGAACGATCGCTAAAGAGTTAGGAGGAGCGGGCACATCTATCGATTCGCGGCAAATTGCTTTGACCGAGGCCGTAAAGGAAGAGCAAAAGAGGCGGGGCAGCCGCAGGCAATATGCGCGGTGGAAGAGGGCGCGCTCCGAGGGGGAGACGGTTGGTCCTATATCCAGCACAAGGCGGGCCGCCGGGCTTCCTGAGGGTACTGGACGAGCGCACCAGCGCGTTCGCGGACTTCACGGGGAACCGGCAGTATGTCTCGGCCGGAAACCTGCGCAAGGACGAACGCGTGGCGCTGACCCTCACGGACTATCCGCACCAGGCCCGGCTGAAGGTCCTGGCACGTGTGAAGCTGGTGGAGGGATGACGCGGAGTGACTCCGGGGCCTGATGCCGTCGGGGTACCGGGCCGCCGGGGAGCGGGTGATGGTGATCCGCGTGGAGGCGTTCGATTGGAACTGCAAGCAGCACATCACGCCCGATATACGGCGGCGGAGTGGAGTCATTGATGGAGGGCAGGCAGAAAAGCGGCGGCGAAGATCGCTGAAGAGGAGCTGGTGAGCCGGCTCGCATAAGTGTTTCGCGACCACGGGTACGAGGGAGCGAGCTTGTCGCTGATCAGCACGGCGACCGGCTTGGAGAAGGCGAGCCTGTACCACCGGTTCCCGGGCGGCAAGGATGAGATGGCGGTGGCGGTGGTGGAGCGGGTGATGCGCCAGTTCGGGGAGGAAGTGCTGGCGCCGCTGGCGGGCGACGGGGCACTGCAGGAGCGGGTGCGGGAGACGGCTAGCCGGCTGGCGGTTTCTTACGCGGGAGGCGAGCGCGCGTGCCTGCCGGAGACGATGTCGTTGGCGGACGGGAGGAGCGCGTGCGCGCGGCTGTGCGCGTCGGGTATCGGGCGTGGCGCGCCGAATTGGCGCGGGTGGCGCGAGAGGCGGGACACGAGGGGTGGGCGGCGGAGCGGAAAGCGGAGGAAGTGATTGCGGAGATTAAGGGGGCGTTGGTTGTGTGCCGGCTGACGGGGGAGCGGTGGGTGCTTCGGGAGGCGTTAGAGCGGATGGAGAACGTGTTGACAGGCGGCGAATGCCCGCCCAGTACCTCTAGCTAGGACTCAAGTTCACCCGCGCCGCTGGTAGAATCGAATGTCACCTGATTGCCACCCTCGCCATTCGCGTTGCTCCGTCTTCGTCACAAGCTCCAGATGTTTGCCCGCTCCGTGTCTGGCAACTTAGCAGTGTAGCCAAATCAACTAATCCGTCCAACACCTTTCAAGGCACGCGCTCTCGAATTCTCGCTTAGAGCCCTAAGCTAATATATCTCACTTAGTACGTTTGCATTAACGTCGCAAAAATACCTAATTGTACTGATCCTTCGAATCGGTCTTCACCGCGTTCCACCGTGAGCGCCGTCAGTCGACGCGCGCGTTCAACCTCAATGAAACCTATTCCGATTCGATTCGCACTGATCATCTGCGCGCTCAGTTCAGCAATGGCGCCCCCTGCAAAATCGCAGGCGCCAGCGCTCGATCTTAGCATCTTTGAATGGACCGATCTGAATGGACCGCGCCCGAACGGACAAGTCTACGTTCGCTTTCAAGCGAGCGGAACGGCGCCCGCCGTGGATGCGATTCTATACCGAGGAAGTCGCATTGCCGGCTCCGCAACCGAGATCGTTCGAAAACCTGTCACCTTCACCCCAATTGGTATCTTCGATACCGGGGCCACCATTGACTTTAAGGAAGGCGAAGTATATACAGTCTGTATCAACCCCCAGCGCGTCGTTGTTGAGAGTAACTACAACAATAACTGCCGCGAGCGTGTTGTATCTGCAGCGACCGCAAACCTCGCGGTAACTACCGCGGACATCTCGATGCAGCCGGTGGGGGCCGCGGTGGGCCAGCCCGTGACGGTCAACGCCAGGATCCGGAATAAGTCGGCTGTCGCCGGCAAGGCGGTGGTTCGCCTGTTCCAGGGACATCCGGAGTGGATCTCGGGCCAACAGCTCGGCACTACCACCGTTTCCGTGCCAGCGAACGGGACGGCTGTCGCGAGCTGGACGGTGAAGCGGCCGGCGGGCGACCCTAACTTCTGGGTATCGCTTGACGATGTCTACCCGCGCGATATCGGACCCGGCGACAACCTCGCCACCCGCAATGTATACCTGAAGGCAATTATCGACACAGGGCGGCGGACCGGCTATGGCGACGCCGGGGCGAGCTACCCGGCGATCGGGGACCTCATGGGTACCGGGCAGCCGGTGGTTGTGTTCTCCGAGTTTACGGCGCTTGGCACGCCGAACGCCGAGTCGCGTGTTACAGCGCTACAGGTCTTCAGTGACGGCACTTCCCGAGAGTTGTGGAGCATAACGCTGCTCCCCGCCCCGAGCGAAGCGCTTGCGCCGGCTATCGCCGACATCGACGGCGACGGACTCCCTGAAATCATCGTTGAGGCCGTGACGCGGGGCCCCGCCCCGGGCCAGGTGCACGTCTTCGCACTCAACCGCGACGGAACGCAGAAGTGGAGCCACGGATTCACCACCGTCGGCCGCGTCTCCTGCCACTCGGGCCACGGCGACTCGAAGCCGGCGCTCGGCGATATGAACGGGGACGGCGTGGTGGACGTCGCCCTGCTCGAACAGGACTTCATCGTTCTAGACGGCCGGAGCGGAAACGAACTGGTGCGCCAGCCCGGGATTTATGGCGGCTGCAGCGCGGCCGCCTATTCGGCCATTGTCGATGTCACCGGCGACGGAAAGCCCGAGTACATCGCCGGCGACTACGGAATTCATGTCTTCAACCGCGACGGCACGAAGCTGTGGGAACGCGGAGGCAACAACATGTTCGCGTTCGCGGTGCTTGACCTCGAGAAGGACGGCACTCCCGAAATCGTCCTGCCCGTTCACCGGCAGTTCTTCTACGTCCTTGACGGTCCCACTGGGGCAATCCGGAAACAGACAGCTCCCTCGAATACGTGGTCGCCCTTCGCGTGGACCATCGCCGCGACGTCGAGCCTCGATCCGCAGAACTTCCCGACACTCGCTATTGCGAACAACGACTACGCCAACGGGACGGGATCGCTGGACCGCAACATCGTGCAGCGCTGGTTTGACCTCACGCCCGCAATCAAGCTCGGAAATAGTGAAAATCCGACGAGCGTCGTGCTGGCCGACCTGCTAGGCCAGGGCCGGCCTCAGGTGATCGCGAGATCCGACCGGCGTCTGTTCGGCATCCAGGATCTGAACGACGGCTCCTATCTCGAGCACATGGGGATCTACGGCTTCGGATCGACGGCCCACTGGCCCATTCCGGTGGATGTCGACGGCGATGGTCGCGGTGAGGTTGTGGTGTCGTACGGCACGGGCCTGTCCGGGTACAACGCCTGGTACGAACCCTACTACCCTGGCGCGCAGTTTCTCATCTTCGGCAGCGACCAATGGAAGAAACTGCCCACGACGTGGAACCAGTTCTTCTTTGTGCCCGGTCAGGTGGACGAGAAACTCGCGTTCCGCCACGATTACCAGCCCTGGAAGACGCACAATTCGTGGATGCAGCAACCCATGCGGAAGCCCTGCGACGCGGACTATGACAACGACGTGGATAGCGCTGACATCGCGGCCATCACCGCCGCACGCGGGAAGACGGCCGTGGCGGGCGACTACCGCGACTTCGACAAGGACGGCGTCATCACTGTCAACGACGCGCGGGCGTGCGCGCTGCGCTGTACCGGAGCGAACTGCGCGGCGATCAATCCGCCGGCGCGCATACTCTCAGTGAATCCCCGACGCGTGTTCCCCGGCAGCACGGTCACGGTCACCATTCGTGCCGAGTTCATGAACTTCCGCCAGGGACAGGTGGCCGCCAACTTCGGCGCCGGCGTG
Source organism: Bryobacteraceae bacterium (assembly GCA_033763935.1). Taxonomy (GTDB): domain Bacteria; phylum Acidobacteriota; class Terriglobia; order Bryobacterales; family Bryobacteraceae; genus DALYJJ01. Next base: position 25,773 of record JANRJO010000045.1, on the reverse strand, counting down.
TCGGTGGGCGCGATCAATGTGATCGACCCGGACACTGCGACCGCAGTGGTGACGGTAGCTGCCGGGCAGACGGGTGACCGCACACTGACGCTGACCAGCGGCGCCGTGACGGCGTCCCGGCCGGCGGTTTTTTCGCTCTCCGCGGGCAATCTGCCGCCGGTGGTCAAGGCCGGGCTGAACCAGAGCCTCGTCCTGCCGGGTTCGCTCACGCTGAGCGGTACGGTCACCGACGATGGTCTGCCGAACAACCAGCTCTCCTTCGGCTGGCAAGTGGTTGCCGCCCCGGGCACAGTGACATTCGGAGACCAGAACAGCCTCGCGACAACCGTGTCGTTCTCGAACGAAGGCTTCTATGTTCTACGGCTCTCCGCAACCGACGGGCAGTACTTCTCGAACTCGGATATTGGTATCACGGTCATTCGGGGCAACACAGCGCCGACCGTGAGCGCCGGTCCGAATCTGACCGTGGCGCAGGACGCGGCCAACACGCTCCTCAAGGGCGACGTGCAGGACGACGGATTGCCGGCGTTCAGCAAGGTGACCTCGCAGTGGGCCAAGGTCAGCGGTCCGGGTACGGTCGACTTCTCCGCTCCCGCGGCGCCCGTTACGGCCGCCGTCTTTTCGGCGCCGGGTGTGTACCAGTTGTCGCTAACGGCAACGGATGGCGCTCTCAGCGACACGGCGACCGTGACCGTTACGGTTAATCCCCCGGCTGCACGGATCCAGTCCATCGCACCGGAGTCGGCCGCGGCTGGCCAGTCGCGGACCGTGGTCGTCACGGGTGCGTTCACGCACTTCGTTCAGGGTACGACGCAGGCGAAGTTCGGCACCGGCGTTTCAGTCGGCGGCGGGCCGGCCGGCGGCTTCGGTCCCGTGACGGTGACCGGCCCGAATACTGCTATCGCGCAGATCGCCGTAGCTACCGGTGCGACCCTCGGCCCCCGCGCCGTGACGATCGCCACGGGCGCGGAGCAGGCGACGAAGGACAACGCGTTCTTAGTGGGTACAATCGGGGCGCCGCACTCGATCCGGCCCAACCTCAGCTTCCAGATGGTCGCGCCGGGGGAATCGATCACAGCGGCTCCCGAGGTGCTCGACGCGGCGGGCAACGTCATTGCGAGTCCCGCGGCATTCACTCTGACCGTGGTTCCCAAGCCGGGTCTAACCGCCGGCGCAGCTCCGGTGGTCAACGGGCTCAAGGTCAGCTTCCCGAAGCTGGTGAAGCGCCTCCGCAACCACAACCTGGAGATTGATCCCGTCGGCGACTTTGCGGACGGAGACCCCACCGACCCGAACTACGGCAAGGAAACGGGCGGCATCTACACGCTCCAGCTCAAGCTGAACGGCACGGCCGTGACCTCTGCGACCGATGTTGTCGTTCTACCTTCGGGCACTGCGAAGATCACGCTTAACGCTCTCAAGTTCGGGACTGATCTCGCCCCGGCGCTCGATGAGGCACGCACGGCGGTGGTATCCGGCGACCCGGCGGCCATCGCCATTGCCCGAAGCCTGCTCGACTCGATCGTGAACACGATCGAGTACAGCCCGAGGGTGCTGGCGCCCAACCACGTTCTCGCCCCGGTGAACGGATTCCCGCTGACCTATCCGCAGGTGACGAACCTGTTCCCTGCCTCGCCTGACGACACGGCATACGGGGTGGCGTTGGGCTCGCTGGCAGCGCAGATGCGCGCCATACGCGCCCGGCTCGACGCGATCAAGCCGGCTACCTTGAGCCAGGCCGACGTGGACGCCATGGTTGCGGCGGAGCGCACGTTGAACTCCATCCGCGCGCAACTCGCGGCGCTGCAGCCCGGGCCGCGCGGTGTCACCGCGAACACCGCCCAACTCAACGAGATTCTCTCCGTCGAGATGCCACGGCTGTTCGAAAGCATCAATCAGAAAGCGCTCGAGCTGATGGCGGCGGCGCCCGGTGCGAGTGTGGGCCTGAAGGACGACGGCCCGCGAACTCTCGCAGCGGGTTCGCCCGGTCAGTACATTGACTTCATGTCGACGCTCTTCAGCGTCTTCACCAAGCTTGACAAGGCGGCGATGGGCAACATCGTCGAGCTCGGAATCTCGATGGTGAATAACCTCGTCAACATCATGCTGAAGGACTACATCAACAGCATTGCTCCCGGCGGGCTGGCCATCGACTTCGTTTCGGCAGGGGGACAGTTCTCGTTCGTCTGCCCGAACTACATGAACACGTATGTCGAGGGTACGGGTTTCAGCCCGCAGGTGAACATGAACTCGATGGTGATCATCGGGTGCGTCAACAGCAACCTGCTCAAGAACCTGCTGACCCTCAGCGCCCCGAGCGACTACGCCGGAGCGATCCGGCTGTTCTTCAAGGCTAAGTCGATAGCCGAAGCGTTGGGACAGCCGCTGGGGTGGGCAGCCACTCAGCAGCCGGACGCGATACGCGAAGGCCTCTTCGGCGGCTCGCAACTCGTCTGGTCCCAGGGCTGGCCGAGAGTCAACATGGGCAAGATCCCTTGTGTCGGCGTCGTAGTCGTGTTCAACTTCGAAACCGGCGCGTTTCAGGCGGTGAATGCAAACATGCTTGGAGAGTGCAAATAGATGGCGGACAATATACGGAAACGGCAAATGAATCGCTTTAGCATCACTGCATTGCGCACGATGGCGGTTGCCGCCATCCTATTCCTTGCGCCGGCGGCGAACGCCGGCACCATCGCCTTGGTTCCCTCGACAGCTTCAGTCACCGAGGGGAGCACGTTCCTCATCGACGTCGTCGCCAGCGACCTGCAACTCAGCGGCTTCGATCTGGGGCTGACATTCAATCCGGCTCGCGTGAGCTTCGGAGTGGCGGACATTGCCTTCGGGACCGCGCTTGGGTCATCCCTGCAGATCCCGACGCTGGGCCTCGACACGCTGCAGCTTTACGAGGTCTCGTTCGCGGACCCGAGCCAGCTGGCCGACAACCAGACTGGCTCGTTCAAACTGGCCACAATCACGCTGACCGCCCTGTCGCCGGGAATTGCAGTGTTTTCACTTTCCGACTACGGCCTTAGCGACCTGTCCGACCCACCCTACCTGATCACCGGAACCACTCTCACCGGAACGGAGGTCACGGTGAATGCGGCGAGTCCGCCGCCGGCCAGCGACGTTCCCGAGCCGTCGAGCCTGTTTCTCGTGCTCGCCGGTTGCGGAGCGCTGATCTGCGGACGGTTGCGAAGGAACTGACGGCAGTAGGTCATCTGACCGGGCCATGGGGCCGCGCAACGCGGCTCCATGGCGGCCGTATCCCAGCGCTTCGGGTACCCGGCGGGATTGAGACTCCCTTCCTGCGGTCGTCCAGGCGGCAATCTCTGGGCCGTCGTTCTCGTAGCGACATTTCAACCACCCCGGCTCGGTTCACTTGGACGAAGATAGGCAAGCGTGCCACTGTCATTGCTCTTTCGGGTCAGATCGCCACGGCCATTGCGCCGAAGTCGGGGAGGCAGTCGGGCAGGTCGCACCTGGCGTTCTCGCGGCTCGCTTGAGGGGACGGATTGCTCGTAGACCGTACGGCTCGTCGCGCAATGACCGCTGATTGCGTCGCGCGAAACCTGGGCAACGCCGGCCCGCGGTAGCGACGAACGGCTGGCCGGCATTACCGGTCAGTTTCAGGGAGGCAATTGGCCGGGCTTACTCGTGGTGATACGCGATGCGACGATGAGTACGTCGCGGGCGCAGCGCTGGGCTCAGGAGTGAGAGCGGCGCACTCGAGTCGTTGCAACTGCTAGTAACCCTATGGCGGTCAGCAGCAGCGATGCCGGTTCTGGCACAGCGGACGCGGAAAAGGTAGCCTCGCTGTCAAAATCGGGGTCCGTGGTGAAGCTTAGGTTGCCAAGCGTCGTGTAAAGGAAGAGGCTCGGGGGATGCCGACGCTTCACGCGCCCGTGATCGCGCCGATTGACGTTCTGAGATCGTATCCCAGGAGGGCGTTGCTCGCGATAGCGGCGATTCCGGTAAGGGAATCCAATGCCGGAGGGTGGTCGAGAGTTCCGATGAGGACGATTGGCAGTTCCGGCAAGTCCGGATCGCCGAGAATAGGCGCAGGAAAAGACCAAATCACAGTTGGATTCGGACTCACGCCCGGCTCCTCGCCTCCGGTGACCGTAGCGGTTCCGATGCCGGCAATGGTCACGGTGTTGCACTGACGTTTGCGAGAAACTCTTAACACACCGAGTCTTCGCAGCCACCGATCGGGACTACGTTGGCAGTGTCGCCAGTCGCTGTCACCTGGACCAATGCGTTCGTGAAGGCTGTCCCTCCGATCATGCCGGACGCGGTTCCCGTGATCATATACGTGATCGGTGCTGCCGATGCGGCTAGACTGAACGTCAACGCCAGAAGAAGGCCCTTCCCAGTCTTCAACATGAACCTGTTTCCTCCACAGTCCGAGATTGGCTGGTGAGCGATTATCTGCACGTCAAGCGTGAATGAAAGTGGCAGTGAATGAAAGGTAGTACTCCGGTGGCCGAAAAGGGGAGTACATTGGTTTGATTCTGGCGCAATCCGCTCCGAGCAAATGGCAGCGATGCCGGCGAGGGGGGCGCTTCCCAGATCGAAGATGTCCTGACCGCTCAGGACTCCCGATCTGGCACGACAGAAGATGTTACGCCAGAAAACATTCGGATCTTGAATCCGGCCCAGGACAGGGTGTGCAGCGTGGTAGCGCTAACGGGATTCGAACCCGTATTTGAGCCTTGAGAGGGCTCCGTCCTAACCCTTAGACGATAGCGCCGGGACTACTTCCGATGATATCACGCGCGGCTGAGCGGGAAGGCCTTTTCTCAGGTGTGGTACGGTTGCGGGCATGGCGGAGAACACGATAACGAGGCGGGCGGCGATGGCGGTGGCGGCGGGCGCGCCTGCTTTGCTTACGGCCCAGGGCGATGTGGTGCGGGTGGCGGTGATCGGTGTGGGCACGCGCGGCAGCCACGTGCTGCGGCAAACACTCAAGGTCCCCGGCGTCAAGTTGGTGGCCATCGCGGATATCAACGCCGAGACGCTCGCGCGCGTGGGGGCGGAAGGGCGGGCGGCCGGGCACTCGCCGACGCTCTATGCCGACTTCCGCAAGATGCTCGATGAGTTGAAGGACATTGACGCGGTGATTATTGCCACGCCGGTGGATACGCATAAGGACATTGCCATTGCGGCGCTCGAGGTCGGCAAGAGTGTGTACCTGGAGAAACCGATGGCGGCCACGGCGGAAGATTGCCGTATGGTCACGAACGCCGCAGCCGCCGCGAAAGGAATCTTCCAACTCGGGTTCCAACTACGGCACGATCCCAATCGCAGCGCTGCCATCCGGCATATTCACTCCGGTGCGGCGGGGCGGATTCTCTATGCCCAAGGGTACCGGCACACAGGCGACCTGCCACGCGAGACGCTGTGGTACTTCGACAAGAAGCGGAGCGGCAGCAACATCGTCGAGCAGGCGTGCCATATCCTGGACCTCTTCACGTGGGCCATCGGAAGACCGCCGCTGCGCGCGATGGGATCAGGCGGAATCAACCTCTACAAGGACGTGCCGCCGGGGCGAACCACCATGGACAATTATTCGGTGATCTACGAGTTCCCTGACGACGTGCGGGTGAACTTCAGCCACATTTACTTCGACCCGCGCGGGTTCTCGGGGATCAAGGAGCGGATCTACTGTTCGGAGGGGGCGCTGGATCTGCAGACAGCGACGTTCTATCCGCTCGAGCGGCGCGACCCCGTGAAGCTGGAGACGCCGGAGGCCGGTCAGACGGCGGACTATCTTTCGGCGGCGGCGTTCATCGACAACGTGCGCGGGAAGAGGAAACCGTTGAACAACGCCGTGTCGGCGAGGATGTCGACGCTGGTAGCGATTCTGGGGCGGAAGGCGATCGAGGAGCGGCGGATTGTGGAGTGGAAGGAAGTGGACCTCTAGCGCACGAACTTCTCGATCAGGCCTTCGAGCTGGGCGGCGTGTTGCTCCTTCAAATCCGCATCGGTGACATAGAGGGCCGCACGCGACGGGGAACCGGAGGCCATCTTGCGAAGCAGCGACGCGTGCTCGCGCAGGCTGGCGACCGCGGACCAAAGCGTGTCCTCCATGCGCCGGAGGTGGCTTTCGCGCATGGCCTCGGGACCGTAGCGATGGCCGGCCACGCAGTGGAAATTCAGTGACTCGCCAACCTTGATGACGGAAATCGGGCCTTCGCAGGCCGGGCAGCGGACACCGATTACCTCCGGTTCCGGGTCTCGGGGCGCCATTGGCGCCTCCTCGGGTACGGTTTGTGCGACCAGCTGGGGCAGCCGCGCACCAATCCGGTCGACCGGACGGCCATGGTCGGCGGCCACCACCTGAACGAGCACGACGCCTCCGCGCTTGTGAATCTGCTGCAATCCGCTGCAGCCGTCGTCCAGCATGCCGCTGAGGATGATGCCGATGACGCGGGGGCCGAAGGCGAAGGCGGCGGAGCGGAACAGCGGGTCGATGGCCGGCCGGGCATGGTTCTCGCGCGGGCCAAAGATGATACGCACACGCTCTCGTTCCAGCCGCATATGGCAGTCGGCGGGAGCGATGAGGATACGGCCGTTGACAATGGAGTCGCCGTCCTGCGCCAGGCGGGCGCGAAGGCGGCCGGCGCCCTCGACAAGCAGCGCCAGTTCGCCGCGATGAATCGTGCCGGAGTGCAGGACGACGAAGAGGGCCGCTGGCAGGTTATCAGGGAGGGGAGCGACGAGGCGGCGCAGTGCGCCGAGGCCTCCCGCGGAGGCGCCGATCACGACGATATCCCGTGCCGCCACGCCTGTTGGATCGATTTGCGGCGGGAATGAGACGAACGATTGCCGGCCGGTCAACGGCTCGAGGGCTGGGTACGCTTGAGGCCCGTACCGGTGACCCCAATTTCGGCGAGGAGGCGGTCCGCTTTGTAGACGGTGCGCAAGGCTTCAATGATGCCCTGGGAGGCGACATGGACGCTCCGGGCGTGCTCCTCCGTGTATAGGAAGCGATTGGGGAGGCCCTCGAGGTTACCGTCAAACAGAATGCCGATGACTTCGCCCTTGGTGTTGATGGTGGGGCTCCCGGAGTTACCGCCATGAGTGTCAGCGGTGGTCACGAAGTTGAAGGGCGTGTTCATGCGCAGGGCCGGTTTGGCCTCGATCCAGGACTGCGGGAGACGGTAGGGGTCCTTCCCGGTGGCCTTACGGTGGAGGCCTTCGAACGTCGTCGTCCAGGGGACTAGTTGGCCTTTGGCGTTGCGGTAGCGCTTCGCTGGGCCGTAGGCGAGGCGCAGAGTGAATGTGGCGTCGGGGTATTCGTCCGAGCCATAGACGTCGAGCCGGGCGCGCGCGATACGAGCGGCGCTCGAACGCTCCACGGCTTCTACTCGGTCCTCGAACTGTTTACGGAGCCCTCGGGCGCGCTCGTCGAGCACGCGGGCGAGGACGATCATGCCGTCCTTCGAGGTTCGCGCGGCTTCGGGTGAGGCCGCGATCTGTTTTCGGAGGGCGATGTCGGAGAGGTTCGAGTTCTTGACGTAGTGGGCGGCCGCTTGCGCGGGGGTGCGGCCCTGAAGGATCGCCTTCACGGTGGGGTCGGCGGCCCCGAGTTCTTTTTGGAGGAAGGTGAAGTAATCCGTTAGGACGGCGGTTTCCATTGAGGGATGGAGGGGCGCCGGGGAGAACAGCTCCTGCTCGAGCGACGCGAGCCCGGCCTCGTGGTACTCCTTGAGGCGGTCCGCGTCCGGCTTCTGTTTTTCGTCCGCGTAACGGATGAGGTCGCGCGCGATACGGAGCATGTCGGAGGCGCGCGTCGCGCCCTTCTCGAGGAGCCAGTAGGGCTTGTACCAGGCGGCGAAGTCCTGGTAGGCGGCTGCCACCTCGCCCCAAACTGCGCCGTACTGGGCTTTGCGGGCCGGGTCGCTCTGAACGGCGTCGCGAAGCCTGCCTTCCTGCTCCCGTTTGCGATTCATTAGGCCGGCATCGCGAAGGCCGGAAAGGAAACCGGTGTAGGCCTTGTAGCTGTTCTGCTGGCTGAACAGGTTGTCACGTGCGATACGTTCGTTCTCGGGGCTTTGTGCACTGTAAGCCTGGAGGGCGGCGATGAGAGAGGCGAATCGCCGGTGGATGAACGGGTAGGAGACGTCACGCGCGAACTCGAGTTCGGCCACGGTGGCAAGCCGCCCGGTGGTCCCAGGGTTGCCGGGGACGAAGGTGAGTTCATTTTCCTGCGCGCCTTCACGGCTCCAGGGAAACCAGGCTTTGGGCTTGACGGGCCGACCGTTCTCATAGGCGCGGAAGAAAGAGATGTCGAGGTTGTAGCGGGGGTAGGTGAAGTTGTCCGGATCTCCGCCGAAGAAGGCGATACCGAACTCCGGAGCGAAGACCAGACGCACATCGGTGTACTTCTTGTAGCGGTAGAGATGGTACTGGCCGCCGGAGTAGAGGGGGACGACTTCGCATCGCGCGCCGGTGGACCGGGTGCACTCGCTTTCGATGTTCGCGGTGTTTGCGGAGCGTGTGCGCTGGGCGTCTGGTTTTGGGGTGGAGGGCTGGATGCCGTCTTCGACCTTCGCGGTGACGTCCTCAATGGAAAGAAGGACGTTGAGTTCGAGGTCGGGGCAGGCGCGCTCGTCTGCCTGACTTTTGGCGGTAAAGCCGTTGGCGACGAAGTTATTCTCCTTGGAACTGATCTTCTGAATACAATCGATGCCTACATGGTGGTTGGTAAACACCAGGCCGTCGGGGGAAACGAAGGAGCCGGAGCCGCCGTTATTGAAGCGGACGGCGGCGAGCTGCATGTGTTCGAGGAAGGCCGGGGTGAGCTGGAAGCCGTACTTCTGCAGGATTTGCTCGCGTGGGGGCTGGTTAAAGAGCCACATGCCTTCGTCGGCGCTGAGGGGGAGGGCGATCGCCACCGCTAGTGCGAGGGCGATCCGGGTACTGCGGATCATGCTTTCATTGTCGCAGGAGGGCAGTGGCATGGGTTACCGTTTCGAAACGTTGACCTCGGAGCGGTGGGACGACTTCGAGCGCCTGTTTGGCCCGAAGGGGGCGTGCGGGGGGTGTTGGTGCATGTACTGGAGGTTGGCGCGGAAGGATTTTGACCGTGGGAAGGGCGACGGGAACCGGCTGGCGATGCGAGCGATTGTGGAGAGCGGGGACTCGCCCGGGGTGCTCGCCTATCAGGGGGAGCAGGCGGTAGGGTGGTGCGCGGTAGGGCCGCGGGAGCGCTATACGAGGCTGGCGCACTCACGGACGTTGAAACCCCTCGACGACCGCCCGGCGTGGAGCGTCGTGTGTTTCTACATACGGAAGGATCACCGGCGGAAGGGCTTGTCGGCCCGGCTGCTGCGGGCGGCGGCGGAGTTTGCCGCGTCGTGTGGCGCCGACCTTGTAGAAGGGTATCCGCATGTTCCCCAGAAGGAGGCGATGCCCGACGTCTTCGCCTGGAACGGGTTGGTGGGTGCGTTCGAGAGGGCGGGGTTCGTGGAGTGCGCGCGGCCCTCCGAGCGCAGGCGAATTGTTCGTCTTGCAGTGAGGGAGCGTGGGCGGGTAGAGTAGCGGCGTATGAAGTTGGTGGAGGAGATCCGTCAGAAGAAGCCGTTTGCGACGCCGGCACAGGAGGCCGTGGTGGCGTTGATGCGGACGACCGACGGGGTACGGCGGCGGATTGCCGAGGTGGTGGAGCCGAAGGGCATCAGCTATCAGCAGTACAACGTGCTGAGGATCCTGCGCGGTGCGGGGGACGCGGGGCTGGCGACGCTCGAGGTGGTGGAGCGGATGGTGGAGCGGACGCCGGCGATCACCCGGCTGATGGACAAGCTGGAGGCGAAGAAACTGATCCGGAGGAAGCGTTGCAAGGAAGACCGGCGTCGAGTGCTGTGCTACATCGAGCGCAAGGGTTTGGACCTGCTGGCGGGCTTGGACGAGGCAGTGGCGAAGGCGGGGGAGGCGGCATTGGAGGGATTGAAGGCGAAGCAAACGGAGAAACTGATCCGGCTGCTGGAGATTGTGCGGGAGGGGTGATTTTTTCGCAACCAATTAGTTGACATGTCATCTATTGGCATGCGAGGTATTCATGATGAGCACACAGGCAATCGCAAACAACGTTTCCGAGCTGGATGACCAGCTCAACCGGCAGGTTCTTGCCGGGGATATTCTCGGCGCTTTCGACCGGTTCTATGCCGAAGGCGTGGTGATGCAGGAGAACAACGCCGAGCCGGTGGTCGGTAAAGCCGCGAACCGGGCACGGGAGGAGGCATTCCTGGCGTCGGTGGAACAGTTCCACGGGGCGCGGGTTTTGAGCACCGCCGTGAACGGTAACGTCACGTTCTCCGAGTGGGAACTGGACGCGACCTACAAAGGCGCGGGGCGGATCCTGCTGGCGCAGGTGGCCGTGCGGGAGTGGAAAGACGGGCTGGTGGTGAGAGAGCGATTTTACTACGGGAAGTGAGGCTTGGCGCGGGAGCGCCTACTCGAAGTACCCGGGGCGGGCGCGGACGGACAGTTTGCGCCCGTTCGTAACGCGAACCTCGAGGGGACGGTAGGCGCCGTTTGTGTCCGCCGGCGGGACGAAACTGATGACGTACTGGCCGTGAAGTTCCTCGCCGAGGCGTTCCACCGCGGACTCCAGCGCCCTCTGCGTGACAAAGCGGAGGTGAGCTCCGCCGGTGCCCGTGGCGAGGGCATTCACGGTGTTCACCTTACCCAGGCGGAAGAGTTCGCCGAGGGCGGCTCCGAGGTTGAGCCCGCCGGGGACGGGCGTGATGTCGGAAGGCTTCGACGCGAAGGCGGAGGCGTAGGAGGAATAGGCAGCCGAGTAGACCACCACGCCTGCTTTCTGCGCTTTCGCGAGCGCGGCTTCAAGCGCGGTTTCGCTTCCCCGGTCCTTGGACTCGGAGATCAGCAGAACAACGCGGCGCGAGTTGGGCCGCGTTTCAAGTCGCGCGCACGCTTCGGCGACGGCGTCGTGCATACGAGCGGCTTGCGGGGCGCCGGTCCGCAGGCCCGCGAAAGCCTGGGCGATGGCCGCGGGGTCTCGAGTGAAGTCTTGAAGCCAGGCGATCTGCTGGTCAAAGGCGAGGACGGCGGCCCCGCCCCGCTCGCCGGTGACCAGCGGTTGAATGAGACTGCCGATCTTGCGCACGCGGACAAGCGCCGGGGCGGAGATGCCGGAGGTCTGCACCGCGACGACGAGAGAGATGGGGGCAAGCGCGGAATCGAAGCTGTCGACGGAGGCAATGGGGCGCGGGTGGCCGTTGTCGTACAGCGCGAAGTCGCCTGCGTCGAGGCCGCGGACGAATGCTCCGCGCTCGTCTGTCACGGTGGTAGGGACAAGGACGAGGCGGGACCGGGCCCGGAAGGACGGATCCTGTGCGGCGAGGGTGAGAGCTGTCAGGGCCACATATACTAGTAGTTTGGAACTTGAAAGAACACTGCTGCGCAAGGTAGGCGAAGCGATCGCGCGATTCCGGATGATCCGGGACGGCGACCGCGTGGCGGTGGCGTTGTCGGGCGGCAAAGACTCCTTGACGTTGCTCGAGGCGCTCCTGTTGCTGGAAAAACGGGCGCCGGTGGAGTTCTCCGTGTGTGCGTTTACGGTGGAGCAGGGGAAGTTTCTGCGGCCGTTCGAGCCCATGGGCGAGTATCTGAAGTCGCGCGGCGTGGCGTGGACGTATTTTCACGATAACGCGTCGTTCCGGCTCTTGGACGAGCAACCGGATCACGGGTGCGATCTGTGCAGCCGGTACCGCAGGCGCGCCGTGTACGAGATCTGCAGGGGGCTGGGTGCGAACGTGGTCGCGTTCGGTCACACGGCCGACGACTTCTGCGAGGCGTTTCTCCGGAATGCGATGTTTACGGGGAAGCTCAGTGCTCTGCCGCCGGTAACATGGTCGCGCGATAAGGAGTTCCGGTTGATCCGTCCGCTCTGCTTTGTGAGCGAAGAGATTACCACACAGTTTGCGGCAAAGACGGGAGCGCCGGTCATTCCCTGCGGCTGTTCGCAGCGGACGGGAACGGTGCGGCGCAGCCTGCGAGGAATGTTTGCGGAGATTGAGAAGGAGTATCCGCATCTGCGGGAGACGATGCTGGCGGCGATGGGCAACGTGCAGCCGGAGCGGCTTCTGGACCCGAAGTACCTGAATCTGGACGGTCCGGAAAGCGCAGGGGAGCAGCGGGAACTCTTCCCTATCGTCACTGATCTGTAACGATTCGGGTGTTGACCGCGCGGTACGGGGGTGCGAGATACTGGGTGTTCCGTTGAGTTGCTGCTGGCGATGGGTTCGCACCGTATATGAGACTTCTTCCGCGTGAAGAGAAGTTCTACCACTTCTTTCTGGATCAGGCCGGCATCATCCTTAAAGCTTCCGAGTTGCTGTTGAACGGGGCGCGCGCGGGAAACGCCAGGCTGGTGGACGCGGCCGCTGAAATCGTCAAACTGGAACAGAAGGGCGACGAGATCATCCACGAGGTCTTCGTGCGGCTGAACCAGACATTCATTACGCCGCTCGATCCGGAAGACATTCACACCCTCTGCTCGAACATGGACGACGTGCTGGACGGGATCGAGGACGCTGCGCACCGCATGCTGACGTACCGTATCGAGCCCATCCCACCGGCGGTGATCGAGCTGTGCGAGATCATTAACGGATGCGCAAAGGAATTAGTGCCGGCGTTCCGTGAGTTGGAGCGGAACGGAGAGGTACTCAAGCACTGCATCGAGCTCAACCGGCTCGAAGACACGGCTGACCAGATTGTGAGGCGCGCGGTAGCCGAGCTGTTTGCAAACCAGACGGATGCCATCATGGTGATCAAGCTCAAGGAGATTTACGATTTCCTCGAGGAGACGACCGATCGCTGCGAGGACGTCGCGGACACGCTGCAGAACGTGATCGTCAAGAACAGTTAGCCGCATGGACGCCACACTTCTGCTGGTGGTGGTGATCGTAGTCGTAGCGCTGATCTTCGACTACATCAACGGATTCCACGACGCGGCGAATTCGGTGGCGACGATCGTGGCCACCCGGGTCCTGAAGCCGTTTCAGGCGGTGGTATGGGCGGCCTTCTTCAACTTCATCGCGGCGGTTCCGCTGCTGATCAACCCCGAGGACGCCGGCGTAGCGAAGACGGTCGGTTCGGGAATGATCCATCTGGAGTTCGTTAACGAGTACACGATTCTGTGCGGGCTGCTGGGCGCAATTGTGTGGGACCTGATCACCTGGTATTTCGGTCTGCCGACGAGCTCATCGCACGCCCTAATCGGGGGCTACGCGGGAGCGGCGATGGCGCGTGTGTCGCTGACGCTCGGTCCGACTCATCTTGCCGACGCTATCGTACCGAGCGGCTGGGTGCGCACGATGGGTTTTATCGTGCTGGCGCCGCTGTTAGGAATGACGCTGGCGTACATTTTGATGATCATCGTGTACTGGCTGTTCCGGCGTTCGACGCCCAAGAGCATGGACGGGTGGTTCCGTCGGCTGCAGCTCTTGTCCGCGGCGTTGTTCAGCTTTTCCCACGGGGCTAACGACGCGCAGAAGACGATGGGCATCATTGTCGGGGTGCTGGTGACGGCCGGGTATCTGGATCATTTCCGTGTGGACCCCTGGGTGATCTTTTCGGCGCATGCGGCGATCGGGTTGGGAACGATGACCGGCGGCTGGCGCATCGTGCACACCATGGGATCGAAGCTGACGCACCTGAAGCCCCGCGGTGGATTCTGCGCGGAGACGGCTGGTGCGCTCGCGATTCTGTTCCCCACCTACCTGAGTGTTCCGGTCTCCACAACGCACGTGATCACGGGCGCCATCGCAGGCGTCGGTTCCATTCAGCGGCCGAAGGCAGTGCGGTGGCGGATCGCCACGCGCATCCTGTGGGCGTGGATTCTCACATTGCCGGCGGCGGCGCTGGTGGGCGCGGTTTGCTTGTATCTGGTCTCGCTGCTTGTGCCGGTGCGGTAGACAATTACCGGCCGTACGAAAGTATCACCGCGAATTTCCACGCCCGGTTCGCCTCTGTCGGCAACTGCGTGACGCCGCTGGGGACCGTGCTCCCCACGGTGTAGGCGCCGCCCAGGTAGTTGATCTTCGCGTGGTGCGCGGCGACGGTGACGAAGAACGTTCGCCACAGGCTGAGGCTCGCGCCGGCCAGGAGATCGAGGCCGCCTGTGGTCTGCTTGCCGGTACCCGGATCGACGACCGTGCCGGTGCTAACGTGAAGGCCGACGCGATCGCCGATATCGGCAAGGCGAACATGAATCAGCGCAGCGGGGACGCCCCGCCAATTGCCGAAGCCCGTGCGGCCGACTTCTTTCACTGTTGAAAGGTTGGAGCCCTGTTCGCGGCGGGAATCGACGATGGCATACTCGACTTCGCCGGCATTGCTCCATCCGTATCCGGCGCTCACGGAGAGAAGGGGAGAACAGGACACGGTGCCGAGGTCCCGTTTCTCAGGGGCGGCCGAGGCGTCCGCGAGGCGGTCCTTCATTACCAGTTCGAGCTTGGTCTCTTTCTTATCGCCGTAGAGGGACCAGCACCCGGCACTGTGCGTCATCGTGAAGGCGCTTCCGTCCTGCGAGAGAGCCGAGAGGATCTGTCTCCATTCGCGCAGCCCCTGCTGGCTCTCCGCAAATCGACGCGCGTGGTCGGAGGTGGGCGACAGGGCATCGACCTGGGTGATCAGCACGCCGACCCGGGAGAGCGCTGCCTGGTAGAGCGCATCGTTCGTCTTGCTCCAGGCCGCCCAGCCGGCGGGAAAACGAGAGGGAAGGGCGAGCAGGGTCTGCCGGACGGCGAGACCGCCGGCGCGAAGGACGGCGATTTGCGAGAGGGGCCAGTCGGGTATCGTCGGAGCGAAGTGTGCAGCCGGAGGATCTCCGCCTTCAGCACGGTTTCGCCTTTATCGCTGGCAAGAGTCGTGTCGGAGGCGCTTACCACGGCTCGGATTTCGCCAGCCTGCGTGGCCATCACTCTCTCGGCAGCCGGTATGGTTTGGGATACCAAAAACGCTGTAGTCGGCCTCGGCTGCTTCGACGCTGCCAAGGGCATTGCCAAAGGCTTGGGGGAGGTCTATTGTAGCGGCGACTGGCGGCGGCGGAGGGGACGCGCTCTTTGCGGCGCCAGTTCCGCCGCCGCCGACCGGCAGGTTCGGCAGCTTCGGCGGATCCGCGAACGTGGCCGTGGAGTCGAGGCGGACGTCGTAGCGCAGACGGTTGACTCGCTTGATGGTGATTATTCCAGGCCGAAGCTTCTCGCCCGAGCCTTTGACGGTGGCGTCGACCTCGGTCTTGGCGGCACGCGCCTGGGGCGCTCCGGCCGCAAGAACAAGAATTGCAACAATTGTTCCATACATTGCTCCCTCTTGTTGACACAAGCGAAAGGGAGCGAGAAATCGGGACGAAGAATTACTTCTTCGGCGCCGGAATGGCGTCGCCGAGGTTGATGGAACCGCCGCCTTCGCTGACATAATTCCGGTTCCAACTCGGGATTTCGACCACCACGTCGCCGGTCACCACGGCCTGGCACCCCAGCCGAGAGTGCAACGTCAGGCCGGGAGCCATGTCCAGCCGGTCCGCTTCGTCGTCTTCCATTTCGCTCAAGTTGTGGTCGCCCTGTTTGACGACGACATGGCACGTTGTGCAGGCGCAGCTTCCGCCACACGCGTGTTCGAGATGGAACCCGTGATTCAGCGCGATGTCCAACAGGGAGCCTTTTTTGCCGTGCTCGCTATAGGGCATCGCGTCGGGGTCGTACTCGAATGTGACGTTCTCGGGAAGGAAGGTTACCTTTGGCACGTCAACAGGATAGCATATACGACTGTTTCGGTCGTATTACTCCTGCACGGCGCGAAACGAAGCGTGAGCAGCGGCGTCAGACGGTGGCCATGGCGGAACTGACGATTGGGCGGCGGGCGCTGGGACGAACCGGTGTCGAGGTTTCCATGCTCGGGCTGGGCGGGCATCACATCGGGGTGAAGGACCTTTCGGACGGAGAAGCGGAGCGGCTGATTCGGGCGGCGGTTGATGCGGGGATTACGTTTCTCGACAACTCGTGGGATTACAACGAGGGGCGGAGCGAGGAGCGGATGGGGCGGGCGCTCCAGGGCGGCTATCGCGAGCGCGTGTACCTGATGACGAAGATCGACGGGCGGGACCGGAGGTCCGCCGCGCGCCAGTTGGAGGAGTCGCTGCGCCGGCTGCAAGTGGATACGATCGACTTGGTGCAGCACCACGAGGTGATCCGGTTCGACGACGCGGACGTGATCTTCGGGAAGGGTGGGGCGCAGGAGGCGCTCGGTGAAGCGCAGCGCGCGGGCAAGGTGCGGCACATCGGATTCACCGGCCACAAGGACCCGCACATTCATCTTTATATGCTCGAGGTGGCCGAGCGCCATGGCTTCACGTTCGACGCGTGCCAGATGCCGGTGAACTGTTTCGACCCGCATTTCCGCAGCTTCGAAAAGCTGGTGCTGCCGGAACTGGTGCGCCGCGGCGTGGGCGTGCTGGGGATGAAGGCGCTCGGCGACGGCGTGTTGTTAAAGAGTGGCGCGGTGGAGGCGGAGGAGTGCTTGCGGTACTCGCTCAGCCAGCCGGTGTCGGTACAGATCACGGGGATCGATTCATTCGAGGTACTGGAGCAGGCGCTCCGCGTGGCACGCCGGTTTCGCCCGATGGACGAGGGCGAGCGGGGGGCGCTGCTGGAGCGGACGCGGCGTGTGGCGGCAGTGGGCGAATACGAAATTTTCAAGACGACGCGGGCGCTCGATGCCACCGCGCAAAAGCCGGAGTGGCTGGGCGAGGAGTTGGAGCGCACGAAGGAACTTGCACCGGCGTGATGTGGTTGACTAATAGTCAACCATGGGATGGCTGCGGGTTGGGCTGGCGTGCGCGCTGATCGCCGCCTTTGTTGGCGCGCAAAGTGTGCACGAGAGCCATTCGGTGCCGGCGGGGAATCCGCGGCTCGGCAGAGTCGGCGAACTGCTTCGGCACTCGAAGACGGACGAGGCGCGGGAGCTGGTGCGGAAGCTGCTGGCGGAGACACCCCAGGACGCCGAACTCTATTATCAGTTGGCGCGCACCTATTTAGTGGACTTCTACGAGATCCGGGATCCGGCGAAGGCACGGACGGCGCTCGCGCTTGCGTTGGAAGCGCTGTCGAACGCGCTGCAGCGCACCCCGACCATATCCCTTCGCTCAAAGCCAAGGCCGTGATCCACGCCCGCGCCGAACTGCTCTATTACAACCCGAACCTGGCGTTCGAACTGGGCGCTCGCGTGGCGCGGCTGCAGCCATCGGCGGGCGAGTACCTCCTGAACCTGACCGAGTGGCTCTCGGGCGAAGTGCGCTTCACTCACGAGACGGAGCACCGCGTGCCGCACGATCCTCTGTTGGGGCTGGACCGGTCGCTGCAGTTGTTGGAGCGGGTAATGGAGATCGCCATGCCGTACAGCTCGGAGGAGGCGATGTCCTATTTCGCCATGGCGCGCGCTCTCTCGAAGCGCGGAGAGTATCAGAAGTCGCTCGAGTTTTTCGAACTGGCGATGGCGCGGCCGTTGAACCAGGGGCAACGGCCGGAGATCCTGCGCGAGTTCGGGGTGAGTTACTACCGGCTGGGACGCTTCGACGAAGCGGCGCGGCAGTTTTACCGGGCGTTTCAGATGCGCGGGAATCCCATCGATCAATGGCTGCTGAAGGTGGCCGTGGATATGGTGAAGGACGATTCTCTTGCGCTGCCCGACGAGTTCCGGTTCCCGTTGGCCGCGGCGCGTGTGGATCCGTCGAACCCGCCGCTGCTGGCCTTTGAGAACGTGGCGGCGAGGCTCGGCGTCAACCGCTTCGACGGCAACGGGACGTGCGCTTGGGGAGACATCGATGGGGACGGCGGGCAGGACCTGGTCCTGGCGGGGAGCGGCACGTTCCTCGCCGCCTACCGGAGGGAGGGCGACAAGTTCCGGGAGGTGACCAGGGAGGTGGGGTTGGAGCGGGTGCCCTCGAGCTACAGCTTGAACTTGGTGGATTACGACAACGACGGCAAGCTCGATTTGTACCTCGCCTACAACGGGTGGAACGGCCCGATGAAGAACCGGCTGCTGCGGAACGACGGCGGCAGGTTCGTGGACGTCTCGGAGAAGACGAAGGCGGATGACGGGGGCGACGGCTTCGTGTCGGTGTGGGGGGATCTGAACAACGACGGGCTGTTGGACCTGGTGATCGCGAACGGCGTGTTGAAGGATGGATCGACCCCGCAAGTGTACGCGAACCGCGGCGGCGTGTTCGAGAACGTGACAGTGGCGGCCGGCATCAAGGAGCCGGCGACGTACGGGGCCATCGGCGCCGCGCTTGGCGATTACGACCGCGACGGCGACCTGGACATCTTCTTCAACGGTCTCGTGAATTCGCCGAACCGCTTGTACCGGAACGACGGCGGGTTCAAGTTCACGGACGTCACGAAGGCGTCCGGATTGGCGAGCCAGCCTTTCCACAACGGGTTCGTCGCGTTCTTCACTGACTACAACAACGACCTGTACCCCGACCTTCTGGTGACGGCGCTCGCGCCGTGGGACGTGACGGTCGCCGGACTCCGCCGGGACTACGCTGTTCCCTCAAAGCAGAACGTGCACGCGGACGCCACCCGGCTGTTCCGGAACAACAAGGACGGCACGTTTACGGACGTGACGTGGGAGGCGGGGCTGTACCGCCCGATGGGTACCATGGGCGCGGGCGTGGCGGACCTTGACAATGACGGGTTCATCGATTTCTATTACGGCACCGGCGATCCGCAGTTGAGCCGCATCGAGCCGAACCGGTTCTTCCGCAACAACGGCGATGGGACGTTCAGTGACCTGACGGACTTCGTGAAGTTCCAGCGGCCCGGAAACAAAGGACACGGCGTCTGTTTTATCGACTACGACGACGACGGGGACTTGGATTTGTACGCGCAGCTGGGCGGGCATTATCCGGGCGATTGGGCAGAGAACGCGTTTTACCGCAATCTCAAGGGGAACCAGAACCGGTGGTTTCAGATCGAACTGGCGGGGGTGAAGAGTAACCGCTTCGGCATCGGGGCGCAGGTAACCCTGAAGGCAGGGCCCTTGACCCTGCTTCGCGAAGTGAAGGGCAGCGAGGGCTTCGGGGCGACGAGTCCCTATCGGCAGACGTTCGGGCTGGGAAAGAACGACGCCATCGAGTGGCTGGAGATCCTGTGGCCGAGCGGCCTGAAGCAGCGGCTCACGGGGCTGAAGACGAATCAGCTAATCAGCGTTCGCGAGGGTGACGCGCAGTTCCAGAAACTGCGCTAGCGTGAGGCGGGGGCCGAGGGGTTCGGAGCGCTGCTCCAGCGCCTCGCCGTTGCCCCAGACGATGTCCTGCATTTCGCCGCTTTCCACTCGCTCGCGGATCATGGCGCAGTAAAGGCCCTTCTCGCGCTCGACGTAGAAGCCGTAGGCGCGGCAGGCAAGCGGGCGGCGGTCGTAGATGCTGCACGCGCCGCTTGCAGTGTCGAGGAAGGGGCACACGCGAGGGTCTGTGATGCGGGCGTGATTGACCGCGGAGGCAGGGATGGCCTGCCATTCAGCGAGGGTGAGTTCCATGGGGCGGGCCAGGGAGCGGCAGCAGTGGTCGCAGCCCTGGCGGCAGGGCCAATCACGGTGAGAGGCGAGAGTCACTTCGCACCGCGAGGCAATCTCGGTTTGCAGTGCGACCAGGAGCGAATGGCTCACACTGAAGACTATAATCGACAAAATGCCAGATCTCGCGGCCTATCGGGCGACGCCTCAGGAGCGTGCGCGGACGGCGGATCTGCTTGCGTTGTTGCCTGAGGGCAGGCGCACCGTACTTGACGTCGGGGCACGGGACGGCCACTTCTCGCTCTTGCTGGCGGACCGCTTTGCGGAGGTGACCGCGCTCGATCTGCGGCCGCCGGCGGTGCAGCATCCGAAGGTGAGGAATGTCGCGGGTGACGCGACTAGGCTCGATTTCGGCGACGGCAGCTTCGACGTAGTGTTCTGTGCGGAGGTGCTCGAGCACATCCCGGACGTTGAGGCGGCGGGACGGGAGTTGGCTCGGGTGGCCCGCCACGAGATCATCGTCGGTGTGCCCTATAGACAGGACACCCGCGTGGGCCGCATGACGTGCCGTGCCTGCGGCTCGGTGTCGCCGCCCTGGGGCCACGTGCAGGAGTTCGATGAAGGTCGCCTGGCCGGTCTGTTTCCGGGTTGGGCAAAGGATCTGACGACGTTCGTCGGAACCAATCGAGAGCGAACGAACGAAGTGGCCGCATGGTTGATGGACCGTGCCGGCAATCCTTGGGGAACGTACGATGATGAGGCTCGATGCGGGTGCGGGGCGCCGCTCGATGCCGCGCCTTCGAGAACTCTCCCCCAGAAGTTCTGCTCGAAGGCGGCACTGTTGCTGCAGAGTCTGCAAACTAGGCTGAGCGCCCCCCACGGGAACTGGATCCACATGCGACTGCGGCGTGTGGCACCCCTCGGCATCGGTGCCGCCGCTGCTGCCCGCTAAAAAAACAGAAGCGGCCCACCTTGTGAGGGCGGGCCGCTTTCCAGACGTCAGGTCAGGCGTGAACTTCTACCAGAGCAGCTTGAAGCCAAGCTGGACCTGGCGGGGATAGCCGTTGCCGATCCACGCAAGGTGGGGGAACAGCGTACCGAAGTTCGGGTTGTTCGGATCGGTCTCGAAGTTGGAGTCCCGGCCGAAGAAGTAGTAGTTGGTGAGGTTGAAGGCCTCGACGCGGAACTGGGCGCGCAGGCGCTCGGTGATGTTGGTCATCTTCGAGAGCGAAGCGTCCATGTTGAAGAGGCTCTGCTTGCGGATGTTGCCGCTGCGGAACGGAGTGTACCGCGGGGCATAATCGGCGGTCATGAGCCAGGCGTAGTTGGCGGTGTCCGTGCCGCAACCGCGGTTGATGGAGAACTGCTGCGGAACCACGCGCCCGTCGTTGAACTGGCGGAGCACGCAGGGATTCCAGCCTTCCACCTGATGCTGCTTCCACTCGACCGAGCCATTCCAGTCGCCGCCCGGGGTGCGGGGATCCTTCAACTGAATGACGTTGCCGGGGAGGTTGTTCGGTTCGCCGGAGGCGATCTGCGTATACGTGCTGAACTGCCAGCCGCCGATCAGCTTGTCGACGAAGCGATTCGCGTTCTTGCCGATGAGCTTGCCGCGGCCGAACGGCATTTCGTACACGGTCGAGAACTTCACGAAGTGCGGCCGGTCATTGAAGTAGAGGCCGGACTGCATGATGTTCCGCGCCGGGTCGTTGTAACCCCAGCGCTCCACCATCTTACTCAACGTGTAGTTGGCAAGCAGGGTGAGGCTGCGGCCCATGCGGACGTTGTAGTTGATCTGCAGCGAGTTGTAGTAGATGTCGGACTCGCCGCGGCCCTGCTCCAGCAGGTTCCCGTTGAACTGAGGATAGGGCCGGGACAGCTGGTAGCGGGAGAGCGTATTGGCGGTGTAGAACCCGGTACCGCGGAACGCTTCGACGCCCTTGAAGGGGTTTGTGATCTGCTCGTTGCAGTAGTTGGGGTTGCCGCCCTCGAGCAGGCTGCATCTCTGACGGACGTCCGAGGGGATATTCAGATCCCGCTCCGTGTTCGAATTCCGCGTACGGCTGCCGACATAGGAGACTTCGACGGTGCTAGCTTGGCTGATCTGGTATTGGAAGCCCACGGAGAACTGGTGGACGTAGGGCGTCTTCATCGTGGGGTTGTACCAGGTGTAGTTCTGGCCCACGAACGTGTTGTAGCCGAGCGAAGCGCCCGAAGGCCGGTTGATGCCGTTCGGATAGGGGTTGCCCAACAGGTTGTTAGATGCCAGCGTGCGGCTGTCGTCAAGCGTGTTGACGAGCGGGGTGCTGGTGGAGAACCCGGTGGTCTTGTGGAAGTCGTTGTTTGGGTTCAGGAAGTAGAGGCCGTAGCCGCCGCGCAGAACCAGCTTGCTGTTCAACTGGTAGGCCGCCCCGATGCGAGGCTGCCAGTTGTTCAGGTCGTTGTCACCCACCACGCGCGACTTGCCCTTGACGCCGGCAAACTCCAGACCGCCCTTCAGGTTCCGGAGGTTCGGATACAGGGCGAGCATGTCCGCCGGAATGTCGTTGATGAACTGAGCGGGCGCGTTGAGGTTGAACTCCTGATTGATGCGGTCGTACTTCTCGGTCGGACCCTGGTTGAAATCCCAGCGCAGACCGAGGTTTAACGTCAGCTTGCGCGAGACCTTCCAGTCGTCCTGGAAGAACGGCGCGAAGTACCATTGGCGGAAGAACGGATACAGGGGGTAGTTGGAGCTCCCGCTGATACCGCCGATCAGAAACGACGCATAGCCGTCGCCCGCCGTCGCTTCGCCCTGGTTGAAGAGGCGCTGCGTCCAGCGGGTCTGGCCCTCGAACAGCAGGATGTCGCCGGAGTTCTGGGTGATGTAGTGGATGCGGCGAAGGTCAACACCGAACTTCATCGAGTGGGAACCGACGATCTTGTTGAGGCTGCCCATCAGGCTGTAGTTGTTGGTGATGTTGATGCCCTGGCTGCGGCCGAGCGAGGCGTAGCCGTTGATGTTCCAGCGGCCGAAGTAGACGGGCCCGGGAAGCGTGCTGAGCAGGGACTGGGGCAGGCCCAGGCTCGACATGTCGAAGTCCTCGTTGCCGCGGCCAAAGCCCTTCTCGATAAAGCGATTGTGTGAGGCGCGGACGTTCAACACGGTGGTGGGACTGAGCGTGCTGATCCAGTCCAGAACGTACGCGTCATTGATGCGCTGGAACGGCTGCTGGCCGTCCTGTCCCGGACCGGAGCAGATGTCGTTCACGCAGCGGTCTTCGGTGCGGTCATTGGAGGCGTGGCGGAGAAAGGCGCGGTGCTTGTCGCCGAAGTTCCAGTCGAACTTCAGGATCAGGTTGTAGAAGTCGTCCGTGGCCGCGTAGGTGGAGTTGATGCGGTTGTTGGTCGAGTACCGGACGCCGGGGGTGGTGGCATTCGGCTCCGGCATGTACTTGGTGACGTTGCGCGCCACCGGGTGAATCATGCTCTGAGGGATGATGTTCCCGGGGAACGGCTGCCGGACAGGATTACCGCTGGAATCCATCGTGTAGTTGTACGGGTTGTAGATGGTAATGGGCTGGCCCTGTGCGGTGACGAGCTTGCTGAAGTCGCCGTTGCGCATTTCCGCCGAGGGGTAGGAATTGCGCAGGAACTGCGGCCACAGCTCGTAGTAGTCCTCAATGCTGGCCAGGAAGAAGCCCTTGATGTAGCCATCCTTCTTCACCAGCTTCGGAATGTACAGCGGGCCTTCGAGCTGGCCGCCGTACTGGTCCAGACGGTGCGCCGGACGGGCCGCCCCGATGGCGTTGTTCTGGTATGTGTTCGCGTCCAGGAACTTCCGCCGCAGGAACTCCCAACCCACGCCGTGGAAGTCGTTCGTGCCGCTCTTCAACACCACGTTGAAGACGCCGCCGCCGGTCTTGCCGTACTGCGCGTCGTAGGAATTCTGCTGCACGCTGAACTCCTGCACCGCGTCCACAATCGGCACGTAGGCGATGTTGTTGTTGCCCGCCTGCCCGTTGTTCGGCGCGCCGTCCATCAGAAACTCATTGTTCGACTGACGCCCGCCGTTCACCGACCATTCCGCAATCGCGCCGTTGTCGAACGGCCGTTGCCAGATCGCCGCGCCGCGGAACGTCACGCCCGACATCATCGCGCCGAGCATGAACGGATTCCGCGAGTTCAGCGGCAGCTCCGCCACCTGCGTCGTGTTGATGATGCCCACGCGGCTGGCGGTCTGCGTCTCGAGTAGCGCCGACTCGGCGGTGACGTTGATCGACTCGGTCACCTGGCCGACCTCGAGCGCAATGTTGATACCGACGATCCTGCCGACCTCGAGCGTCAGGTTCTCCCGGTTGTACTGCTTGAAGCCGGGCGCCGTCACGGTAACCGTGTAGACGCCGGGGCGCAGGAACGGAATCGTGTAGTTCCCTTGTGTATCGGTGGTGGCCGTGGCGACCTCGCTCATGCCGGCGAGCTTTGCCTGAACCTGTGCGTTGGGGACAGCCCCACCCGAACCGTCAAGCACCTTGCCGGACAACGTAGCGCGGAACTCCTGGCCGAAAACCGCTCCGGCCAAACAGGCCAGGAGCAAGACCAAATGCAATCTCCGTAACATGCGAAACAAACCCCCTTGCAAACGAGAACTCGAGCCCGCCGAATGTAAGCGCAACTCAAGCCTGCTGAGGCGGTACTATATCGAATTCCAGCCTCGAATGCAAAGGGGTATCAGGTCCGATACCGGATTAATATGGATTCATCGAATGGCGGAGGCGGCTCGGCGGCCCCACCAGGAGCCGCCGATATCCGCCGGCGTTGTTCTGCCGGAAACTACCTCTTCTCTACCACAGGACCTTGAATCCCAACTGGACCTGGCGAGGGTACCCGTTGCCGATCCAGGCCTGGCTCGGGAAGAGCGTGCCGAAGTTCGGGTCGTTCGGGTTCGTATTGAAGTTCGAATCCCGCCCGAAGAAGTAGTAGTTGGTCGCGTTGAAGGCTTCCAGACGGAACTGGGCCCTCACCTTCTCGGTGATGCTGGTCATCTTCGAGAACGCGAAGTCGATGTTGAACAGCGGCTGCTTGCGGATCTGGCCGCTGCGCGACGGCGTGTAGCGGGCGGCGGCGTAGTCGGCCACCATCAGCCACGCGTAGTTGGCGGTGTCTGTGCCGCACCCGCGGTCAATGCTGAACTGCTGCGGCCGCACGGACCCGTCGTTGAACTGCCGCAGCACGCAGGGATTCCAGCCCTGGACCTGGTGCTTGCTCCAGTCCACCTTGCCGGTCCAGTCGCCGCCCTTGGTGAGCGGGTCCTTCAGCATGATCACATTGCCGTTCAGGTTGTTCGGCTCGCCCGAGGAGACCTGCGAGTATGTGCTGAACGACCAGCCGCCGATCAGCTTGTTGACCACCGCGCCGGCGTTCTGCCCGATCGCTTTCCCGCGGCCGAACGGCAGTTCCCACACCGTCGAGAACTTCACGTAGTGCGGGCGGTCGTTGAAGTAAAGGCCCTGCTGCGCGACGTTGGCATACGGGTCGGACTGCCCCCATCGCTCCACCATCTTGCTGAGCGTGTAGTTTGCAAGGAGGGTGAGGCTGCGGCCCATGCGGACGTTGTAGTTGATCTGCAGCGAGTTGTAGAAGATGTCGGACTCGCCACGGCCCTGTTCCAGGAGGTTGCCGTTGAACTGCGGGAACGGCCGGGATAACTGGAAGCGGGAAAGCGTGTTCGCAGTGAAGAACCCCGTGCCACGGAAGGCCTCGACGCCCCGGAAGGGGTTCGGGATCTGCTCGTTGCAGAAGTTCGGGTTGCCGCCTTCCAGCAGGCTGCACCGCTGACGGAGGTCGGAGGGGAGGTTGAAGTCCCGTTCCGTATTGGCGTTGCGCGTGCGGCTGCCGACGTAGGAGAACTCGATGGTGCTTGCCTGGCCCAGTTGGTACTGGAAGCCGGCTGAGAACTGATGAACGTACGGCGTCCGCATGGTGGGGTTGTACCAGGTATAGTTCTGGCCCACAAATGTTGCGTAGCCGAGGCTGGCGCCGGACGGACGGTTGATGCCCGTCGGGTAGGGGTTGGCCAACAGGTTGTTCGAAGCCAGCGATCGGCCGTCGTCCAGCGAGTTGACGAGCGGAGTGTTGGTGGAAAACCCGGTGGTCTTGAGGAAATCGTTGTTCGGGTTGAGGAAGTAGAGGCCGTAGCCACCGCGCAGAACGAGCTTGCTGCTCAACTGGTAGGCGGCGCCGATGCGG
>JANRJO010000043.1:0-43387 GCA_033763935.1 Bryobacteraceae bacterium | reverse complement strand
CCCGTACCATCGCTCCACGCCCCGTGCCGGAGTGACCGTTCAACCCGACGGCCAGAACGTCAAGATTACCGCGCCCGGAGAGGAAACCATTCTCAGCGCTGGATTCTACGCCTTCCGCGACGCGCAGCGAACGGTCGTGACTTCGTTCGATGCCGCGCCGGCGAATGCGTTCGGCGTCTCCATCAGCGGCGGCGCCGCCGAGGTGGTTCTCTCGGCAAGCGGCGTGAAGATCACCGTGCACGGAGCGCCCGGGCGTCGTACCATCAACCTCGGACCGCTCGGAACGCGCACTGTCGATTACGCCGGAGGGGACCCCTTGACTGTGCAGTAACTTGCAGGAAGGGCGGCGGGAGGGACAAACTTCCGCCGCCCTATTTCTATCCGGACTTAGTCCGCTGTCCGGTTCAGTTTAGCCAGTTCCGCCTGAAACAACTTATTCTCCGGATACTCCCGCGCCAGTTCTTTCAGCCACCTCCGGCTCATTCCAGCCTTCTTCTCCCGAAGATAAAAATTGGCCAGCAGAAGTTGCGCAAATGACTTGAGATACTTGCCGCGCGTAGCCGCCACCTCGAGCTGCCGGAGTCCCGCATCCTTGCTTCCCTGCGCGCCGTCGACCTTCACAAACCACTTCAGGAAGAACGGTAGACTCCCCAATAAGTACTCGCTGAAGCCGGTCGTCACGTATGCGTCGTAAGCGTTGGGGTCTATCTTCAGGAGCCGGTTCGCATAACCTTGCCCTTCTTTGACGTACTCCATGCTGGCCCGCAGACGCTTATCCACCAGAGCCGCGTAATCTCGTTCCGCGCCAATTGCAATGCACAATGCCAGCAGGGCGTTCCGGTCATCCCCTTGACGGGCGAGAGCTGCCTGCGCCGTAGCCCGCGCGGCCCGCACCGCCTCCCGGAACCGCTCCCGGAGCAGCCTGTCCGGCTGTGGCCTGTCTTCCTTGGCGATCTTCTCGTCGTCCGCAATGAACTCCCGACCCAGCAGATTCAGCCGGTTGAGTTCCTGAAAGAGCAGACCGGAAGCGCGCAAGGCATGCCCCAGGGGATCCCCCGCGTTTGCTGCCGTGTATCGCGCCAGTTGGTCCTCGCTTGCCGCGAAATCGAAGCTGTAGAGTCGGCGCAACGCGCCGTCGAGAGTGGCTTCAGGCAGGTTCCCAGCCATGGCCGGCACAAGGCACAAAGCGAACGTGATAGCGGTCCGTTTCAATCGATCCTCTCACTTGGTTCCGCCCTGAACCAGTTCTCCCGAGCGCAGTTTGGCGGAGAGCTTTCCCAATTCCTTACGGATCAGCGGGTTCTCGGGATAGTCCCGGGCGAGCTGTGTCAACAGACGTTCGCTCTCTCGAGGACGTTTCTCCCGCAGATGAATCAGGGACAAAATGATCTTAGCAAATGGCCCCAGGTATCGGCCCCCCGCCGCTACTCGCTCGAGCTTCGCCACGGCCGCTTGTTTGTTTCCTTCCGCCCCCTCCACCTTGACAAACCAACGAACGAAGAACGGTAAACTGCCGAGGATGTATTCAGTGATGCCGCCCGCCAGGTACGCATCGGCGAAGCCCGGTTCGATCTTGAGGAGTTGCATCGCGTACGCTTGAGACTGCCGCGCATGTGTGAGAGTGCCGAGGAGCTTCTTGTCAATGAGAGCTGCGTAGTCCGACAGAAGGCCCGCGGCCAGGCTTCGGGCAAACAGCGCCTCGCGGTCGTTCGGATCGCGCGCCAGCCGTGCCGACGCGGTCCGCTGCACATCCGCAATCGCCGCGTCAAAGCGTGCGCGCACCGCCGGATCCGGTTTCAGCTTTCGCTGCTCGGCGAGCTTCTTGTCATCGGCGAAGAACTCCGCCTCGAGGATCATCAGGCGATCCAGTTCGGCGAACAGCAGCGTCGCCCCCCGCACAGCGTGCCCGAGTGGATCCTCGGGAGCCTCCCGCAGATGCTGATCCAGGATGCGGTGCGACCCGGCAAAGTCGAACGAATAGAGGCGCGAAAATGCAGCGTCGATGCGGTTCTGATCCGCTCCGGGCGCGGCCGGCACTCCGGCGGACAACAAGATCAACGCGGAACGGAGCAACACAGGATGTACGATGCTCCTTTAGCCGAACAAGCGCTCGAAAAATTCCCGCGTGCGCATGCGCACCTGCGCCAGCTCCACCGATAACTCCTGGTCATGCAGGTGGTCGGGAGTCCACCGCGTCACCAGCGCCGTCAGTAACTCGAGCTTGCCCGCGGAGGACGGCAGCGCGCTCTCCGACTGGCCGGACACCAACCGCAGCCCATGGTCCACTGCTCGGTACAGCGTCGCCGCATCGCGCAGGAAATCCGCGTCCGCGCGTTCCAGGTGCCCCATCTGCTCCACCACATCAATGCGCTCCGGAGTGTTCAGCGCGCGGAAGAAGATACCCGCGCCCTTGAGCCGAAGGTACAGCAGCGCGAAATCGATGTCGTAATAGCCGCCGAAGCCGGCCTTGAGCGGGCTCGCCTGGCCCTGCTCCTTCTCCAGGCGCACCCGCATCTGTTGCAGCTGCCCTCGCGACCGCCCGCTCTGCCCGTACCTCCGCCAGTCCACCTTCTGCAACTCGCCCAGGAAGGCGGTACCGCGCTCGATGTCTCCCGCCACCGCGCGCGACTTCATGTACGCGATTCCCTCCCATGCCTCCGCCCGCCGGGCAAAGTAATCGGTGATCGAGCTCTCGGTCTGCACCAGGGCCCCTTCCCGGCCATTTGGCCGCAGCCGCGTATCCACTGCGAACATGACGCCGTCCCCGGTGTACGCCGTGAGGATGCTGATCACTCTCTCCGCCACACGGGTCCAGAACCGCTCCTCGCCCGACTCAGAGTCCGGCACGACAAACACCAGGTCGGCATCGGAGGCCAGGTCGAACTCCTTCATGCCCAGGCGTCCCAACGCCACCACCAGCATGTCGCTGCCCGCCCTGGCGGCCGGCAGCGCCGCTCCCCGAACGGCTTCCACCGCCATACGGTAGGCGCAGGCGATCACCGCATCCACGAGCGCCGTTGTGCGCTCCAGCGTGACGAACACAGGCACCGGCAGGCAAATGCTCTCCGCCAGCAGGCGGAACAGCTCACGGCGGTAGAAGCGCCGCAGGTCTGTGCTGTCTTCGAGTAAAGTCGCCATCCGGCGATATTCCTCGTCGCGCCGCTCGCCCAAGTGCCGCAACTCGGCCAGCAACTCGGGCGTCCGCACCAATTGCTCACCCAGATACGGACTGTGCTCGAGCACGTCGAACACGTACCCTGTCAGCCCTGCATCCGAATCGAGCGAGCCGAGTAAGTCCGGCCGGTCGTCGATCTTTTCCAGTAAGTGCTCAAAGAGCTTCGCTCCCCGCCGCAGCCGCCCCCGCGCCACCATCGCTGCCAGTTTCGGCGCTTTCTGATCTAAGTACCGGACCAGATTACTCACCGCCGGCTCCATGTAATCAGGCGGAATCTCCTGCGCCTCCACCGGCGTGGCCGCCACCGTGTAGTACATCGGCCGCTGCGCGTGGATCACGCGGTCGTAGATGTCCTGCACCTCCTCCAGATGCCGGTTCAAGGTGCGCAGGAGACGGTCCGCGGAAGGAGGACCGCCGGCGATCTCCCCGGGAGGCATGCGCTTTGCCAGACGCTCCAGTTCCTGCGCGGACTCAGGCAGAGTGTGCGTTTGACGGTCTTCGTCAAACTGCAGCCGGTGCTCTACGTGTCGCAGGAATGCGTAGGCGGAAGCCAGCCTGCCGTATTCCGAGTCCGAAAGCAACTCTTTGTCGTGCAGGCGCGAGAGCGCCAGCATCGTCCCGCCGTGCCGGACCCACTCCGCCCGGCCTCCATGCAGGCGCTGCAGGCACTGCACCAGAAACTCAATGTCGCGGATGCCTCCCGGCGCCAGCTTGACGTCGAGTCCGGAGCGGTGACGCCGCGCCGCCACCTTCTCGTGAATGCGCTCCCGCGTGGCCGACACAGACTCCACCGCTCCGAAATCGAGCGTCGAGGAATAGATGAGCGGTTCCACGAAGTGGAGCAGTTCACGGCCCACCGTGCGCTCGCCCGCCGCCGGCCGCCCCTTGATCAACATCTGCAGCTCCCAATCGCGGGCGCGGTTCTCATAGTAGCTGCGCGCCCCGTCGAGAGACAAACATACCTCTCCCAGCCGCCCGTCCGGCCGGAGCCGTAAGTCCACCCGGTAACACATGCCTTCCGCGGTGTAAGTGGAGAGCAGGCTGGTGTAGGTGTTGGCGACTTTCTTGTAAAACTCTTTGTTCGTAATCGGCGCTGCGCCGGCCGTCTCCCCGTTGCCGTCGTACAGAAACATCAGATCGATGTCGGAGCTGTAGTTCAACTCGCATCCGCCCAGTTTCCCGAGCGCCAGCACGCAGAACCCGCACTCTCTCCCGTCCGGTAAGGTCGGCGCACCGTGCCGCTCTTCCAGGTCGCTTCGGATCGCCCGGTAGGAGGCGTCTAAGATGGCGTCGGCGAGGCTCGAAAGATCTCCGGTCGTCTCCGGAAGCGAGGCATAGCCCATGACGTCCCGCAGCAGAATGCGCAGCAGTTGCCGCCGCCGGAACACCGCCAGCGGAAGCGCCTCGACACGGTTCCCGAGGACCGCTCGCAGCGAGGTCTCGAAGCCGTCCGGCTGAATCCCTTGCGCCAGTGCACCCGGCGCTGCCAGTTCCGTCAGCCAGTCCGGATGCTGGATGATCTCTTCGGAGAGGAACCGGCTGTGCGAGAACACCGCCATCGCCAGGGGCAGCGCCGCCGGCAGCGCCGCCAACTGTTCAAAGGCCCCCGGCTGGCGGACGGCCATCCGCTCGAGCGAGACAAGCGCCGAGTCGGGATCCGCGCAATGCGCCAACAGAACGTCCAACCGCTGCCGGACATTCTGCGGCAGGTGAGAGAACGCCTCCATGGCGGCCGGGCGATCACGAAACGCTATTTGGTCCAGCAAACGTTGCTTTCCCTTTCTGTAACGCTTCCGCTCGCACCGTACACGCTCCTCGCCGGGCGCAGGCACGATCGCTCAATAGACGGCTTAGTCTACCAATCGGATTATATCTTCTGGCCGGATTATTCCCGGCTCGAGCACGGCCGCATAGAAACCGCTCCGGCCCCAAAGCGGTGACTCCGTATTGCCTGTCTTTATCGTCTTCTCCCAAAGCGCGCTTTGAATCCCCTGTCCATACACATCCAGTGTCCGGCACGGCGTCCGGGGTTTGGTCAGTTCTAAAAGAGCTTCGCCGGCCCGGTAGCGCTGTCCGGCGCGAAGGCTCCGCGGGTCCAGCCCCCGGGTCGTCAGGTTCTCCCCGAGCGCTCCGTAGAAAATGGGGAACCCCTCAGCCGCCACCTCATCGACTGCTTCCGCGGCGATCAGGAGCAGCGCTTGCCGCGGACCGCCGTGAATGGCCGGGTGCGCAACCGCATCGCCGTGGAGGCCCAAGGGACCCGCGAACGCGCCGCTCACCGGCCGCTTCGGGACTCCACCGTTGGAAATGTTCACCTGTAGTACCAGACCGCACTCACGGTTCATGTATCATATGCTACGGTGATGGCGAGTGGACTCGAAATGCTCCCCGCTCCGTCGCGTCTATAGAGGGTCGGTTTTTGGTCCCCCACAGAGAAATGAGCGAGAAGATCCAGAGTCAAGCCCGGTCCCAAATCCTCCTCGTAGAAGACAACCCAGGCGACGTCTTTCTGATTCAGGAAGCGATCGGGGGTGAGGACGGGGCAGAACTGCGGGTGGTGACGGATGGGGAGCAGGCTCTCGAGTACCTGGCGGCGGCCGAGACCGGGGGCTCACGCCGGGCGCCCGACCTGATCCTGCTGGACATCAATCTGCCCAAGCGGTCCGGCGACGAGATCCTCGCTCGCATACGGGCTGGCGCCTTGACCCGCGACGTGCCGGTGATCGTCGTCACCTCGTCCGAATCGCCGCGAGAGCGCGCCCACATGATGGAACTGGGAGCGGACTACTACTTCTCCAAGCCCATCAACCTCGATGAGTATATGAAGATCGGCGCGATCACTCGACGATTGCTGGCGGAAGCGCACAAACGCTAACTCCCGTCCGGCAGGCTCGTAAGAGATCGGGAGGAACTACGCGGCTTTCTGTACCTTGCCGCTACGGATGCAGGATGTGCAGACCCGCAGTTTGCGGGCAGCGCCGTTGATCATCGCGCGAACACTCTGGAGATTCACATTCCAGCGCCGTTTGCTGACGTTGTGGGCGTGGCTGATCCGATGACCGAATTGCGGACCGCGCCCGCACACTTCACACACTTTCGCCATGACGAAAAACTCCTCAACAGTCGGACGAATGTAGTGTAGCAAGTGCAGTCCCGGAACTGCAACTAATCAAGACGCTAACGCCTCGATTGGCCGCAGCCCGCTCCGCGGCGAGGCGACCGGCCGCACCCAGTTGCGGTCAATCTCCACTGCCACCGCACGCTGCAAAAGAGAGACGGAAACCACTAAACGCCACGTCCCTTTCACCTTCGCCACGATCCCTTCGAGCCCCCGAAGCGGTCCACGCTCCAGGTATATGTTCTCTCCCTCGGAGAGGTTCGCCCAAGGAACCAGCGCCAACCCGGAACTCGCCAGTCGCGCCACAGCTCGCAACTCCTGCGGGCTCACCGGCGTGAGCTCGTCGCCGAATCCAACGACCCGGAGGACACCCGCCGATTGCAGCACGGAGAGGTGCTGTGCCCGTTCGAAGCTGGCGAAGACGTACCCTGGAAAGACCGGCATGTCAACCAGCTTGACACGATCGGACCAGGTGCGCCGAGTCCGGCTTAAGGGCAAAAACACGTCCAAGCCTCGCCCCTCGAGCAGCGTTGCGACCAGTTTCTCGTGGCGGCTCTTCACGTGTACGGCGTACCAGGGTCCGTCCTCAAACGTCCTCAACGTGTCTGCACTCCTCCGACAAGTGTTAGTAAACATCATCGGCGGACCGAGCGGTTTCTTTACCATCACCCCCGGTTCCGCGCTCCTTCTGCGCTCTCGCATCACAGTATCGGGTGTTCGCTGACAAATGTCAAAGCAGCGATAGTACTATTAGTACTACAGCTCGTCAACGTATGACTCCAAGAGGTTTTCCCCATGTCAGCCCGGTGAAACGACGGCCTTTGCCCTCCTGTTTTCGATGGAGGGTGCCGATGTTGAAGTATGATGACCGAGGACTCCCGCTCGACGAGCCGGTAACGATATCCCGCCTGCCCCGCTAGGTGTGTGCCAGGCCGTTCGCGCTGAGGAATCCTGACAAAACGGAGAACGAGTTGTGCCTATGAGTCCCTTTCGAGGGCTGATCGTAACCCTGTTGAGCCCTCTGATGATGCTCCCGCCCGCCGGCGCCCAGGGGCCGGTGAAAGAGCTTTCCGTGCTGGTATTGGAGGGCAATAATGCGGTGAACGTGATCCCGATGAAGCGAGGCGTCCCCCCGGTAGTCGAGGTGAGGGACCGCGATGAGCGCCCCATCGAAGGCGCCCAGGTCACGTTCGAGTTGCCGGCCGCCGGCCCGTCCGCGATTTTTCCGGGCAACAAGCGGACGTTGACCGTAAAGACGAACGTGCAGGGGCAGGCTCTCGCTGCCGGGATGGAACCTAACAGCATCCCGGGAGCGTTCAGCATCCGCGTTACCGCGAGCTTCGGATCTCTGACAGCTGAAACCACCGTGAACCAGCAGAATGCGGTGGATCTTGCCGATGCCATCCGGCCTCCTGGCAAAGGACGCAAAAAGTGGTACCTCCTCCTCGGCGGCGGAGCTGCCGCAGCAGGCGCCGGCCTGTACTTCGGTTTGCGCGGCAACGGCAGCTCGGCGTCCACTCCCACGCCCACGCCCACCATCACCGTGACGCCGGGGACCGTCACCGTCGGGGGCCCGCGATGAGACGGTATCTGTGGCTCGCACTGCTGGCAGTGCCGTCAGTGGTCCCGGGCCAGAACTTCGAACCTCCGCTAGCCGGCTTTCTCTTCGACTCCCAAGCGAAGGTGATCGTGCCGGTGCTCGGTATGCCCGGCGGGGCGACCCTCGGCCCGTCGCTCATCTCCGGGGTCGATGCTGCCTGGTTTGCCCCCGGTAGCCGGCGAGTGCTGGCGGTAATCGACGGCGTCCCGCGTCTGATCCGGAATTTGGCTGACCCTCACGCCGATTCCCTCGCGCTCGACCTGGACCGCGCCGAGAAGGCCGCGTGGTCACCGAACGGGCGGGCGGTCGTTGTGTCCGCCGGTTCGCGCCTCCTTCTGGTCGTTCTCGAACCGGCTCTGCGCATGAAGGAGATCGACCTTTCGGGATTCGGCACCGTCATCTCCCTGGCTCTCAGCGATGAGTTGGACGTCGCTGCCTCGGTGAGCGAGGGGGCGAACGGGTCTCTCGTATGGATCGCCCATGCCCAGCAGCCGGCCGCGGTTGCTTCGTTTGAGTCGCCCGTGCAGCTGTCGGCGTTCACTCTCGGAGGCTCTCTCGTTGCGGTCGATGCTGCGTGCCGGCTCTACATGCTCGAGGATCTCAAAGGCGGCGGGCGCCTGGTCCGCGAGCCGTCTTCGTGCGACAGCGACAGCGGCAGCGGGGGCCCCCTCATCGCATCGGACCGCCGCGGTGCCCGCGTGCTGGTCGTCACCGCGTCCAGCGTTCTTTCCTATGACCGTTCGGCCGGCGAGTGGACTGAGTTGTCTCGGCTGGCCTATCCCGTGACGGGACTGCAGGAACTTTCCTCCCCCGGCCTCTGGGGCCTCTCCGGACCTCGCGGCCCCGGCGCACCGGCCTGGATCGTGGATGCCCGTGGTGACACAGTTCCGGTGCCGTATTTCGTGCCCGAGGCGAACGTGAGCGCTCAAGCGCCCGCCGCGACCACCAGGGAGGAGGTGCAGTGAGATGATTTTCCGAAACGGGTTGAAATGCCTTCCCTGGCTCTTGCTCGCGCTCGCCGTCCTGCCTGCGTCTGCGCAAACCGTCTTCCCCCTCCTCGTGCAGGTGCGCGTCGGAGACAACGTGCAGACGGTTCCCAACGGCGCCAATATCGCCGTGGCCGCCGAAGCCGTAGGCCGGCCGCTCTCCATCCTCTTGAATGCGCGCAACCGCGGTAATACCCAGGTAACGATCGCCACGGGTCCGGATCTGCTGGGCGCCTCCGACTTCTCGCTCCTCAGCGCGCCCACCGCCGCCACCGTGCTCAACCCCGGCGAGACCACATCGATCGAAATCGCCTACCGGCCCCGCACCAGCCGGCTTGTGAGCGCGCAGCTCTCCTTTGTCATCTCCGAACCTGCCGCGGACGGACGTCCCGTCTTCAACGTCTTCAGTCTGAACATTACCGGTACGGCGCCGGAGATCGTTCTTGCCTACACCCTTCCCTCCAACGGCAACGTGCTGAGCCTGGCCAACGGCGGCGCCGTGCTGTTCCCGGATACCACGGTAGGCACGAACTCGGTGGCCACGCTGATCCTGTTCAATCGCGGCAGCGCTCCCGGCACCGTGCAGTCGCTTAGCCTCACTGGCGCCGACTTCGAACTGCTCGGTGCTCCGCTCCTGCCTGGCTCCATCGACAGCCAGCGCGAAGTGCGTTTTGGCGTTCGTTACACGCCCAAGCAGAACGGGCCTTCGCGAGGTTCGCTTACGCTCGTGCTCGACAGCGAGACCATTACGGTCAGCCTGGAGGCGGCCGCCACCGGTCCGCAACTCGTCTTCGACGCCGTGCTCGAGGAACAGACGCTGACCGCAGACGACGGCGGCGTCATCAATCTCCCGGAGACCAACGTTGGCCGGACGCGCACCTTCCAGCTTCGTGTTCGCAATACGGGCACCGCCGATACCACGGTCACGAGCATTAGCCTCACCGGCGCCGGGTACCAGTTGTCGGATCTGCCGCCGCTTCCCCAGTCCCTCGCCAGGGATGGCTCCCTTGTTTTCACCGTCAGCCTGACGCCCGCCGCTCCCGGCGCCGCTCGCGGCCGTCTCCGAGTCAACAATGCCACCATCGAGTTTCTGGCACAGGCCGCCGGTCCCCGGCTTGCCTACTCCTACGCTCTGGGCGAGATCACGGTCGAGCTTCAGCCGAGCGGCGCCGTTCTCTTCAGTGCCACCCCCATCGGCCAGAGCCGCCAGGCATCGTTCACCGTCTCGAACACGGGTACCTCGGCCGCCAGCATCGCAAGCATTGCCCTCACCGACCTGTCCGCCGGCTTCGAATTGACGGACCTGCCGGCTCTACCTCTTCGACTGGAACCGAACGCCTCCATCTCCTTCGGCCTCCGCTACTCTCCCGACACTGCTGCCCTGACCACCACCAACTTGCGCGTGGACACCGTCTCCTTCTCCGTCTCGGGCAACGGGGCGCCCGCGGTTCCCCTTCCCGGCTACCGCTTTGAGGGAGCTTCAGCAACGGTCGAACCCCTCTCTCAGCCTGCCGTTTCACTGCAGCTCGAGAGCACTTACCCGGTTGCGCTCTCCGGCTCCATCGTCCTCACGCTCGAGCCGCTCAGCGGTCTTTCCCCGGACGGCTCCGTCGTCTTTGCGACGGGCGGGCGCACCGTCACCTTCACCATCCCGGCCGGGAGCACCCAGGCACGGTTCGCAAACGGCGAAACCAGCCTGCGCCTGCAATCCGGCACCGTCGCCGGCGATATCGTGCTCACACCGTCGTTCGCTACTCGGGGCGGCTTCAATCTGACGCCGAGTTCCCCGACCATCGCTCGACTCCGCGTTCCGCTCGCCGCCCCGCGGCTGCTGACCGTAAACGCCGCGGAAGCGGCCGGATCGATCCTGTTCACCGTCACCGGCTATGCCACCGGCCGCAGCCTGCGCAATGCAATCGTCGAACTGGCGGCACGGCCGGGGTTCCAACTCGCCGCGACGCGCCTGACCGTGCCCGTTTCCGATCCCGCCGTGGCCTGGTTCCGCAGTCCTTCGTCGCAGACGGTGGGCGGTCAATTCGTGCTCGCCCTGCCGTTGTCGTTCCGTACCGATGTCCCGGGTGTGAACGCCCTCGATGGCATCCAGTCCATTACGATCTCGGTCGACAGCGAGTCCGGCGCTTCCAATACCGTCACCGTGCAGCGCTAGAGCGTGCGCGAAGGCAGGCTGTTACACTGACTCCTTCGGCGGTTGTACTGACCACATGACCCTATGATCCAGATCTTCCGAGTCTTCATACCGGGAAGCGTACTCGGATTGCTGGTCAGTGAAATCCTGCTGATTTTCGGCCTCTACCTGCTGCCCACCTGGTGGCTGAAAGGTGAGGAGTTCGAGCTCTATCTCTTCTATGAGGACGGGCTCTTCCGCATCGTGACAGTCGCCGGAAGCGTACTCGCCGGGCTCTACTTTTCTGACCTCTACGAACAGATCCGTGTCGCCCGCCGCACCCTCCTGGTCCAGCAGGTGTGTCTTGTCATGGGCATCGCCTTCCTCGTCCAGGGGGCCTTGGCGTACATCAGCGCCGAGTGGCGCCTGCCGCGCGACATCATGCTGGCCGGCAGCGGCGGCTGCCTCGTCCTGCTCCCCGCGTGGCGCATCTTGTACAACCGCCTCCTCCTACGCGCCTTCGGCGCCGAGCGAATCCTGTTCGTCGGCACCAGCCAGACCATTCAGGAGGTGGTCGCCCGCCTGAATGAGCGCCCGGAACTGGGGCTTCAGCCCATCGGGTTCCTCGCTCCGGATGAGCAGCCGCTCGCCAATCCGCCGGCGTGCAGGCCGCTCGGAGAAGTGGCCAAAGTCCGTGACGTGATCGCCGCCATTCACCCCGACCGCGTCGTCATCGGCCTTGCCGAACGACGCCAGCAACTGCCGGTCTACGACCTTCTCGACCTCTCGCTATCCGGCGTGCGAATCGAGGAGACTGCCGGCATTTACGAGGTTGCCTTCAGCCGCGTATGCCTCCGCGAACTGCGTCCCTCCCAGTTGATCTTCGGCGGCTGGGGCCCGCGGCGGCGTTCGCTCGTCCTTCAGGGAATGGTGGCGTTCTTTGCGGCCCTGGTCGGCCTCGTTCTCGTCTCGCCGCTCATGCTCCTGGCCGCTCTCGCCGTTCGCCTCTCCTCGCCAGGTCCCGTCCTTTTCCGCCAGACCCGCGTCGGGAAAAACGGCCGCCACTTCACCGTCTACAAGTTCCGCTCCATGTACGCCGACGCCGAGGCTCGTACCGGCGCCGTGTGGGCCCAGAAGGACGACCCGCGCGTGACCCCGGTCGGCCGCTGGCTGCGCCGCCTTCGCATCGACGAGCTCCCGCAGTTGGTGAACGTGCTCAAGGGCGACATGGCCCTCGTCGGCCCACGGCCGGAACGCCCCGAGTTCGTCCAACTCCTCAGCGAGCGCATCCCCTTCTACAACCAGCGCCACTGCGTCCGTCCCGGGGTCACCGGCTGGGCGCAGATCAACTTTCGCTACGGCAATACGTTCGAGGACACCGCCACCAAGCTCGAGTACGACCTCTACTACATCAAGAACCTCTCGCTGGCGCTCGATCTCTACATCATGTTCCACACGGTGAAAATCATGCTCCTCACCCGCGGCGCGCAGTGAGAACTTCCCTCGGATCCGGCCACTACCACCGTGGTGCCTCTTGTCGTCACCCCTCGCTTCGGCGCAATCGACTACCCTGAGTCCGCCGTCATCCACTTCCCCGCCGGCCTCCCGGCCTTCGAGCACCATCGCCACTTTCTCGCGCTGGAGCGTCCCGACGCCGCGCCCATCCTTTTTCTCCAAAGCCTGACCGACGTCACCCTCTGCCTGCACGCAGTGCCGGTACGCCTCATCGACCCGGCCTACGAACTGCATCTCCTCCCCGACGACCTCCGACTCCTGGGCCTTTCCCCCGCCGCCCAGCCGGCCATCGGTGGCGACCTCGTCTGCCTCGCCGTGCTCCACATCCCCAGCCACGGTCCGCCCACCGCCAACCTCCTGGCTCCCGTCGTCATCCGCCGCGACTCGCACCTCGGCGTGCAGGCCGTACAAGTCGATACCGCCTACACGCACGCCCATCCTCTCTTTGCCGTCGAGGCAGCGTGCTAGTCATCAGCCGCAAGCCGGGCGAATCCGTTCTACTCGGCGACGAGGTGGAGTTGCGCGTCATCGATATCGCCGGCGGGCGCGTGAAACTCGGCATCACTGCGCCTCGCGCCCTGCCGATTCTCCGTAAAGAAATGAAGCTCGCCGCCGATACGAATGAGGCCGCAGCCCGCCCCATCACGCCGGAGGCCCTCACCAACCTGGTGCACCGCCTCCGCAACCGCGCCTAACACTTTTCTCCTCAAGCCCCCTCCCCCCTTCTCGATAAGCATTCTAGACGCGCGGGCCGTCAGCCCGCCGCCGGAAAAGGATTTCCGGCGCACATTGCAAGGAGAAGAGCATGGCTTTCAATATCAATACCAACCTCCCGTCGCTGCAAGCACAGGAGAACCTTCGGCTTTCGAGCGACATGCAGGCCAAGACCATCAACCGGGTCACCAGCGGCCTGCGTATCGTATCGAGCGGCGACGACGCGGCCGGCCTCGCCATCGCCAACGGCTACCGTTCCGACGTCAGCGTGCTGACCCAGGGCGTCCGCAACGCAAATGACGGTCTCAGCCAGCTGCAGATTGTCGACGGCGGTATGAATAACATCTCGAAGCTGCTCGACCGCGCGCGCACCCTGGCCACCCAATCGGCCTCCGGTACGTTCACCGGCGAGCGCAGCGTGCTGAACAGCGAGTTCCAGAGCGTGCTCCAGGAAATCGACCGGCAGGCACAGGCGGTTGGCTTGAACACGGGCGGCATCTTCGCGAAGAACCTCCAGGTGTTCATCGGAGGTGGTAAGACAAGCGGCGGCGTGACGGAGATCTCGAATGGTTCGGTGGGTATCGACCTCACCACCTCCACGATCGACGCCCAGAGCCTCGGCCTCAAGGGCGTGCAGGCCATGAACGGAACGGCCTACAACCTCTCGACGGGCACCACCCGCGTTGAGAGCATCGTTGCCGACGCCAACAACGTCGCCTCGCTGGCGACGCCGGGCTTCACGAAGTTCCGCTTGAGCGGACCGGGATTCGGAGACTCGAAATCCATCGAACTGAGCGTCAATGTAAACGGCATCGCGTCGGTCGACGCGATGGTGCAGGCCGTGAATGCGGCGATCGATGCAGCCGGGAACCAGGCGACGAGCCAGGCAACGGCATTCAAGAACGCTGGCGTGCAGGCCAAGGTCGTCACGGATTCCAGCGGGAACCAAATGCTGGCTTTCTCATCGAGCACCGCGAGCTTCCAGGTCGCCGGCGGCGACAAGATGGCCAACGCTCTTCTAGGCAATTTCAAGACCGGCGCTGAGGGAGCCGATATCGCCAGTACTACCACTGGCGGCGTCGTCGGTGCCAACGCCTTCACCGGTGCGACTACCATCAAGTATCGCGTCGAAGGCGGCGGGATGACCTCTCCCTACGAATTCACGTTCTCATCGGTTGCGGAAACACAGGCAGCCTACGGCGCTCGCCTTCAGGCAGCCGTGGCCGCCGATTCCACGTTGAAAGCGGCAGGCATCACCGTTACCGACGTTGACCCCACGGCAAGCGGCGGTATTCAATTCTCGAGCGCAAAGGGCGAGGACCTGCGGATCACGGTGACCGGGGATACTGCCAACCGCCTCGGCTTCGGCGGTTTCATGCTTGATGGCAGCAACAACCTCGAGTACAACACCGTCTCTCTCCCCGCGGAGGGCGCCGCGCCAGCCGGCAACACGCGCTTCACCTTCTCCTTCAACGGCGGAGCGGGCATCGATGTCGACGTCGCCTTCGGCGCCACCAACAACGGTACCGACGCCGAAATCGCAGCGGCCGTGAATGCTGCTATCGCCACCAAGGCCGGCCTCGAAGGGTCCGACCTGCAAGCCACCGTCGCCGCCGGGGCCATTACCTTCACAGCTGGCGCCGGAACCAAGTTCCGCCTCCAGGTATCCGCCAGCGCTGCGGGCGCCGACTTCGGTGCTCCTATCAACGGCGGTACCGTAGGCTACACGGCGCCGACGGTCGCCGGTGCGGACTACAACGCCTACGTTGCCGCGGGCAGCAACCAGCTCGCCAACACTGCCGGGACCGCGACCCCGCTCACGTTTAGCGCCATCAACTTCGCGGGCGACAAGCAAGCCCTCACGGTGCAAGCAACCGACGCCGTCGGTACCGTCCATTCCAAGGCGATCGAACTGAACAACACTAACGCTCGCTCGCTTGATGAAGCGATCAACACAGTCAACAAAGCCCTCCAGGAATCGAACGATTCCACGCTGCAGAAGATGACAGCCGTGAAGGTCGTCGACGGCGGCGTCGAGAAGTTCACCTTGATCTCCACTGTCAAGGACTTCCGCCTGAGTGTAGGCAAGAACGCGAACAACGTGGGTCTTGACGCCACCAACGGCGTTGTTTCCGCCAAACAGGTCGGCTCCGGCGCCAACTCCACCATCGACACTCTCGAAGGCGCGCAGTCCGCCGTCACCGCGCTGGCCGATGCCGTGAAGACGCTCGGCAAGAACCAAGCCGTCGTCGGTAAGGGCCAGAACCAGTTCACCTACGCCGTGAACCTGGCGCAGTCGCAGGTCTCCAACATCGCGGCCGCTGAATCGCGCATCCGCGACGCCGATCTCGCCGCCGAAGCCGCCAACCTCACCAAGGCCCAGGTCGCCATCCAGGCCGGTATCGCCGCTCTCGCCCAGGCGAACTCCGCTCCGCAGGCCGTTCTCAGCCTGCTCCGCGGCTAATCGCCAAACCATCAACCCAACAAAACACGAGGGCCGCCGAAAGGCGGCCCTCGTTGCGTTTCCGGGGTCTCTATGAACGGCGGGGGAGTTACCCGCGGATGCGAATCAGCGGGTCGCGCGGCGGCGCGCCTGCGGCGCCAAACGCTGCCAGGGCCCGGCGCTCCTGCTCCAGCCGCGCGTGCTGATCCGCCAGGTGCAACCGCGCCATCGTCAGCCGTCGCATGTGCCGCAGGCCTCGCTCCCGCGCCGCCTCCAAAGCCGGCAGCCCTGACTCGCTCGTCTCCCGGGCCAACGCCTCAACGGCCATGCCACGCTGCGTCAGCAGCTCGCCGAGCGCCTCCAACTCCGCCGCTTCAATCGCCGCGTCCAACTCTTCCAACCGTTCCGCCGCGCCCACTTACTCCTCGTTCTTCCCGAACATGGTCAGCTTCAGCGCATCCACGCTCGCCTCGACAATGCGCTGCTGGCTCTCCAACTGCCCCAGCAGAGCATCCGCCGCATACAGCCGCGCGGCCATGCCCTCCTGCATCCGGTTGATCTTGTCCACCAGGTCCTCAATGCTCTCGGTCAGCCGCCGGTCTGTCGCGTCGTACTGCTCCTGCTGTTTCTTCACCAGCCCCATCACCGGATCACTCACCGAGTTCACCTTGCTATGGAGCGCTCCAAAGCCCGTCGTGGTCGAGCCGAAGAACGCGTACGCCCCCGACACCTGGCCGTCCGTCAGCGCCCCGAACGTAGTGTCATTGATGTACGCCTTGCCGTCACGGCCGAACTCTACACCCAGCTCCGTCATCGACTTCACCGCTCCGGATTCCCCCCGGTAACCTGCCACGCTTCTCAGTTGCGTCTGGATCTCGCGAACCAGGAAATCGCCCGATAGCAACCCGGCGTTCTCGCCGATCTGCGTACCCACCTCGTCCACCACCGCGTTGTAATCCCGAACGAACGCGTCAAGATCGGAGCGCAAGCTCGACCGGCTCGCCTTCAACGTAACCGTCACCGAACTAGCCGTCCCCAATAGATCGAAAGTCAACCCCGGCGCCACATCGTTGATGAAGTTCGCCTTCTTGCTGATTGGCACCCCGTTCAACTTGAATTCCGCATTCGACCCCGGATTCAGCGCCGTCATCAGATCCACTTCCTCCGGCTGCTGCGTATCCTGCGTCACGTTGTCCAGCAGTCGGATCTGGTTCGATCCCGTGCCGTTTGCCGTAATGGAGAGATAGTTCTTGCCCGCCTCCGCGGTTAAGATGCTTGCTGTAACCCCCATCCCTGCAGCGTTAATCGCGTCCCGTATCCCAACCAGCGTATTCTTCCCCCCGCTCAAGTCCAGGGTCTTGCTGTTGGATCCCACCACCAGCCGCAGCTTGTCCGGCGTTGACACCGCCACTGGCGTCGCAGCCGCATCCGCGTAAAAGGCCAGCGACGTCTCCGCCGCCGCCTTCGCCAGGCTCGTGATATCCGTCAAGGTGTAGGTCGCGACATCCTTGAGACCCACATTCGTCGCCACCACCTTCGTGTTGTCCGAGGACGACGCCGTGAGCCCGCCCGTCTCTCCCTTCTGCCCCAACGACTTCAAGCGTGACGCCAGCGTCTCCATCACCCCGCCCAGGCTCGCCGCCAACATCTTCTTCTGCAGCACGTCGGTTTGCTCGTTCTGCATGCTCTTCAACGGCACGGTGGCGATGTTGACCGCCCGTTCCATAATCGCCTGGAAGTCCTGCGAATAACTGCTTATTCCTGTGAATACCAGAGGGGTAAGACTCATGAGACGGCGCTTCTCCTCATGCTTCTCATCGGCAGCGCCGCGCCGTCCCAATACTGTTTCTCGGTATTACTTCCTTGTCAACACCACCGGCATCTTCACCGGCTGCCCCTTCCCATTCACCACCCGCAGCGGCTCGTACGAAACCGGCGTAATCCGCATCGCCGTAGCGTCTGCCTCCACCACCAGGAACTGCCGCTGCGGCGACCACGCCGCAATGTTCGCCGCCTCCATATCCCGCAGCACATTCCCTGACCGCAACTCTCCCCCCGACCCCGTCACCACGTACAAAATCCCCTCCGTCTTCGCATTCACCTCGCTGAACTGCAGGTTATGCTCGTGTCCCGTGAACACCGCCTGCACCCCGCCTCTCTTGAACTGCTCCATCCAGTGGCCCAGCGTCTCCCGGCTCGGCGGATGCCGCGGTCCCGCAGTGAACGGCGGATGGTGAAAATAAGCAATCCGCCACGCCAGCTTCCCCCGGTCCCCCATCTCGCGCTTCAGCCAGCCGCTCTGCTCGCTGTCCGGCATATAGATCGGCTCGCTCCGCCCCTCTGCCGTGTTGTCGCTCGAGTCCAGCGCAAAGAACTCCGCGAACTTCCCATACGTGAACTTGTAGTAACGGCTCTTATCCCCGCCCGGGAAGAAGAAGTTGTCCAGGTACTCGCGCAGGTCCCCGCGCGCTTCGCTCTGGTTGCCGTCATGATTCCCCAACGTCGCGTAAAACGGCACGCTCTCGATGATCTTCTCGTACGGCTCAAAGAATTTCGACTTCCAGTCGCCGTCGTCATCCCCCGTATTCCGCAGCCCGAACACCCTGAACTGCCCGTAAATGTTATCGCCGGTGGTGATCACGAAGCGCACCGGATCGGCGCTGTTCTGCCGTTTCTGGAACTCCTTCGTCATCGCCTCCGCCAGCAGCCGCTGCCCGCGGGAGCCGTTGCCGTAGTCCCCGATCACCATGAACGTCAGGCGTTGCGCCTCCTCCGGCCAGGTGCGCACCTGCCCCTTCCCCACCGTCCGCGCCCCCACCCGCACCTCGTACGGATACACCGTGTCCGGCTTGAGCCCCTTCACCTCAACCCAGTTCTTCTCCGTCTCCTCGCGCTTCTCGCCTACCGTCACCGTCGCCTTCCCGTGCGACTGCGACTCGCGCCCGATCGTGTTGCCCACGCCCGTCGCCGTGCCCCATGCCAGCAGCACGGAATCGTGGTCCAGGCGTCCCACATACGTGTAGAACTTCGCCGCCTGCGCCGCCAACACAGCGGGCAGCAGCGCCGCAAGGAGAGCGCTTCGTCTTGTCACCAGGTTCTGTCGACCCCCACCACCCGATATCCGCCCCCCTGCTTCCGGAAGTACACCGACACCGTCTTGCCCGCTTCGCTCGCCGCGATCGCGTCAATCGCGGCCACCACGTAACGGCCCTCGGGAAGCATCGTC
Source organism: Bryobacteraceae bacterium (assembly GCA_033763935.1). Classification (GTDB taxonomy): domain Bacteria; phylum Acidobacteriota; class Terriglobia; order Bryobacterales; family Bryobacteraceae; genus DALYJJ01. Next base: position 24,485 of record JANRJO010000043.1, on the reverse strand, counting down.
ACCGCGCGCGGCGCCACGTCGCCTTCGCCTCCCGGTATCGCGCTCACCTCGTTCGTTTCATTATCCAGCAGCGCCCACCGCACCCGGTGCGGCCGCGCCGCCCGGAAGCCGTAATGCGCCGCCAGGTCGCGAAACTCCAACCGCCCCTCCCGCACCTGGAACTCCTCAAGCGGCAGCACCCCGTCCAGGAACGCGCGCCCCACCTTGTTCCGCCGCTCGATCAGCACGTCCGCCACGTACTTCGCCGCCGCCGGGTCGCTATACTGTCCGCCGGTGACGATGGCCCGAATCTCGTCGTCGGTGAACGCCATCACCTTCTTTGCCGCCCAATAGAGGTCGTCCGGTAGACGGTTTGAGAAGGCGGGATTCGGGTAGTTGGGCCGCCATTCTTGCGGCTCGAAGTGGTCGGCTGAGAAGCGCCCCACCGATGGAATGTCGTGCCAGTTCACCCGCGCGTAGGCGGGCACCTTCAATCCCAACGTGAACAACTGCTCCGCCGCCTGCTTCCACCCGAACAGATACACGTTCCCGGACCGCGGGCTCTTGGGCGCGAAGCTGTCGCTCCCCAGCGTGGCGCCGAAATCGATCAGGTAGTGGCGGATGAACTGGATTCCGTTCTCCTCCACCAGCGTGTCCATGCTGTTCAAAGCTTTCGAATCGGAGTGATTGAGCCAGGCCGCGAATGCGAACAAACCCCGCAGCTCGCGCCGGTGCTCGTGAGGGATCACGTCGTTCGGGTCGTCGCTCCGCGTCCCGTGGTAGCGGAACGGTCCCAGCAGCGTGCCCGGAATGAACAGGCTCGCGAGCGCCCGGTAGCGCCCCTCGCGGTCCTTCGGAAACGCCCACAAAATCTCGTCCACGTCGTTGTTGACGATATTGCGCTTCTGTCCGCGCTTGTCGTAGAAGATTGCTTCCGGATCGATCGTCAACTGCGCCCGTGTGAAGTGCACCACGTAGTTCTCGGGCACGTTGTACCCGAGGGCGTGAAAGAACTTGGTTGAGATGACCTCGGCAGCCGAAGCCATCTCCGGATTCGAGAGCGGATCGCCCTTGATCACGTACCGCCGGCCCTCGCCGTCCTCCATGGTGAAACCCGGCGTGATCCCCTCCGCCTTCGCCGACACCAGCTTCCACGGCTTCTCCATCGAAGGCGCGTTGCCATCCCCTGGACCGCGCTTCAGTTCCTCGATTGACATCCGGCGCTTGGCATGGCGGTTCGTGTACCAGACGTCATCGGCCACCTCGCCCACTGTGTTGACGTTCTCCGCGCGGATCGAGCGGCCTTCGCTCTGCCGCTCACCCATCTCGCGAAACGTGTTGTTGAAGAAGTCGTAGTAGTCGCTCAGCTTTCGCGCCTTTGCCGCCGGCACGTTCACGGGCGGAGGCATCTTCTCGAGCGGGTCGTCCGGATAAAACCGGACCGCCACCGCCGCCGGAGCCCCCACCAGCAGCGCCGCCACTGCCGCGGCTAAAACACGTTGTTGAACTTGAACCAAACCTGAAACCCCTCCCGGCTGAAGCCTGTGTCGATGCGCACAATCACGTCGTTCCGCACGTTGAATCGCAGCCCGAAACCCACCGACGACTCCAGGTTGTGCAGGTTGAACTGCGACTTGCTGCCGAATACCTTGCCTGCATCTCCAAACACCGCCGCGTCCAACCCCGCAAACACCTCCCACCGGTACTCGGCGTTCAACACCAGCATGTTGTCGTCGTAGAAGCGAAACCGCTGGAACCCGCGCAGATCGTCTGACCCTCCCAGGTGCGGCTGCAGGTAAAACGGAACCTGCTGGCCGGTGTTCTCATAGCTCAGCACGGTCTTCGCCCGCAGTGCGAACACCCTGCGGTCGTTAAATAGCGGTACATATTGCTGCACCTCGGCCGTCAACCTGCGAAACGAGTAGGCTTCCCATCCGGTGTCCTTGAAGTGATCCCAGCGGAACAGCCCCATTGTGCCTCGGCGCGGCCCCCCCGGATTATCTCTTGTGTCGTACTGCGCCAGGATGCCGCCATGCAGAAAATCCGTCTGCCGGTCGATCCCAGGCGCCTGCTGCGGCGTGTAGATCAACTCTGACGATACAAACCGGTCGTCGTTGCCCGGCCCGACGTTCACCTGCAGATATCCTCCCGTCACCCCCAAACTTAAGGGACGGATCGGGCGGAACCCCGTTGCGAAAGAGTAGTTAGTATCTTCCAGCCGGAAGTTACTGCGGCCGGTCCTCCGCGAATCCGGTCCCGGCCCGAAGTAGTTCACGCCGGCGAAGTTGCGGTGAACCGCATACAGGTTAGCGAACATCCGGTTGTTCAGAAGATTCGGCGCTCGCAACTCCAGGTCGTACAGTTGCCACCCGCGCGTAGACGCACGCGCCGAGGCACGAAAGGTCAGTTCCCCGCCCGCCAGGTCCCGTCTAAGATACTCGGGTCCCAGCGCGAAGCCCGATCCGGTCGCCAGGCCCCCGAAGCGGACGCGCAGCCCGCCGATGCCCCCGAACACCCGCTCCAGGAGCTTTTGATCCCGTACCTTCACCAGGAAACTCTCGGTCGATGTCGTGGTTTCTGGCTGCAACTTGGCCAGCCGCCGCAGCCGCTGCTGCTCAATCTCCTCAGCGCGCGTCCGGGGAACCGGCGCCACGGCCCCCGCAGTGCCTCCGTTCTCCCCTTCCGTTTGGGCAAGTGCCGGACCCGCCGCCATCAGGCACACCACTGCCCATCCAATCATGACTGTTCTTCCTAGTTCCGCCGGGCCCATTCGCACGTGCACAGTTACTCGCTATGGTAGCCGATGCACGGCAAGGCCGCCTCCTGTATGTGGACCGGAGAACAGCCTTATTCGTTTCGCAGGATAGACGCCGGGCTGATCCGCAGCGCCCGCCGTGTCGGCCCGGCGCAGGCCGCGCCAGCCGCCGCGAGCAACAGCCCCAGTGTCCCCCCAAGAATCACCGGCAACATCCTGTCGATGTCCAGGAACATGTTGGCCATCAGGCGGCTCAGCCCGTAGGCGCCCGCCGCGCCCAGCACCGCTCCCAGCAGGATCAGCCGCACCGCGCCGGAGGTCACCAGCGAAACGATCGCACGCGCCTGCGCCCCCAACGCCATGCGGACCCCGATCTCCGGCAGCCGCTGCCCCACCTGGTGTGAGATCACACAGAACAGGCCCATGCCCGCCAGGAACAGCGCCAGCGCCGCCATCACCGCCACCATGCCGGTGAACGTCACGCCGCCCCTCAGATCACGGAGGAACTCGGCCTCCGCCGTGTCGAAGCGCAGCGGTTCGTCACCGTCTACCGCGAGCGCCGCCTGCCGGATCGCCGGTAGCACCGCCGTCACATCGCCTCGCCCGCGCGCCGCAAGCGCAACCTGCCGCCGCGGCGTTTGGGCCAGGGACGTGAAAAACTGCGGCTCAATCTTCTGCGTGGGAATCGCCCGCTTCACGTCGCCCGAGACGCCCACTACCGTGTACCACTCATCCTGTGCGTTGTTCAGCCGGACTCTCCTGCCGATCACGTTCCCGCCACCCAACGCGCGCGCGCCGGTCTCGTTCACCACTACCACGCGCTCGGCCCCCGCGGTGTCGAACCGGTTGATCGCCCGTCCCGCGCGCAGCGGGATCCGCAGTGTCTCGAACGCGCCCTCTCCCAGCGCCAGCCATACACCCGAGCGGCGCTCCCGGGCAGGCGCCTCCGGCTGCCCCTCCACCTGAAAGGTCGTTCCCACGCCGTTCCCCTGTACCTGCGGCAGCAGCATCATCAGCGCCGCGTTCTCCACCCCCGGAACGGACCGCACACGCCGCAGTATCTCGCCCTGGTACTGCGCGGCCTTGGCGTCGTCCTGGTAGCGCCACTGCGAGGGACTGACGGAGATCGTCGCCAGATTCCGGATGTCGTAGCCCTGGTCCATCACATGCAACTGCCACATGCCATAAGCAGCCAGGCCCGCGGTCGCGAGCAGCACCACCGCAAGCGCCGCCTGCACCACCACAAACGCCTGCGCCAAACGGCGGCTCTTCCGGCCCGTGCCCGCGCGTGCCCCCGAGTCCTTCATTGCGTCAATCAGATCGACTCGCGTACCCTCCAGGACCGGCGCGAGCGAAAACAGCACGACAGACACCAGCGAGAGGGTGAGTGTGAAGCCGGCGATCTGCCAGTCGATAGTCCAGGCGGGCAGCGGAACGTGCATCGTGGGGAAGGCCGACACCAGCGCTCCCGAGGACCACCACGCAGCCAGCAGAGCGAGCGCCGCCGCCGGCCCCGCCAGCCATACCGCCTCGAGCAGCGTCTGCCCGGCCAGCGACCACCGCCCCGCGCCCAGCGCCTGCCGCAGTGCCAGTTCCTTGCGCCGCGCCAGCGCCCGCACTAGTTGCAGGTTCGCCACGTTCGCACACGCAATCAGCAGAATGCTGAAGCCCAGCCAGTCCATCAGCTTCTTCGCCTGCCGGTCGTTCGGCCACAAAAAGCCTTCGTACGCATTCAGCGCCTGCACGCCCCAGCCGGCGTTCGTCTCTGGGTACGCCGCTTCCAGCCGCGCCGCGATGCCCGCCAGTTCCTGCTCGGCGTCGCTCCGCGCAACGCCCTGCTTCAGCACGCCGTAGACCTGCAGGTGCCGGGAGCCGCGCGTCTCCTTCGCCGCGTGCGGCAGCAGCGGCGTCCACAGCCGCACCTGCGCGGAAGGCCACCAGGTCTCCTTCGTCGCCACGCCCACCACCGTGTACTGCCCGTCGTCCAGCCGCAGCGTTCTGCCGACGACCTGCGGGTTCCGTTGGAACTTCGTCTCCCAAAGCTGGTGCGAAAGGATGACGGCTTTGCCGTCCCTGTAGTCCTCGGGCAGAAAGCCGCGGCCCAGCGCGATGCCGCCCTTCGCTACCTCGAACAGTCCCTCGCTTGCCAGCGCCCCCGTCAGCCGCTCCGGCGTCAGTCCCGAGCCCGACATCGAGAACTCGCTCTCGGCGTGCGCCACCAGCTTCGCAAAACTGCGGCTCTCGCGGCGCCAGTCCGCAAAGTCCTGGCGTGACACGCGAACCCGCTCCCGCCCCTGACGCGGATTCTGGCTGTAGACCACCGTCAGCCCCGGCTGGTCGATCGTCTCGAGCGGCCGCAGCATCAGCGCCCGCATCGTCGAATAGACGGTCGCGTTGGCCCCCACCCCGATGCCTAACGTGAGAACTGCCAGCGCCCACAGCCACGGCTGCCGCGCATAGGATCGAAACGAGTGACGAAGATTCCCAGACCAGCCAGTCACGCCCTTGCCCTCCGCTTTCTCTATCAGCAGGACGGGCCCCAGGCGTGCTTGTTAACAGCCGTCAGGCCGACTTTGTGGCGATCACCTCTTCGCCCACAATCCATCCGTCCTGAATCTGCACTACGCGATTGCCGTACTCGGCGTTCCGCTCCGAATGCGTTACCTGAATGATCGTCGTCCCCGCGTCGTTCAATTTCTTGAACATTTCCATGATCTCCTTGCCTTGCGAGGAGTGCAGGTTTCCCGTCGGCTCGTCCGCCAGGATGATTTTCGGATTGGCGATCATCGCGCGTGCCACCGCCACCAGCTGCTGCTGCCCGCCGGATAACTGGTTCGGGAACAGGTCCTTCTTACCGACAATGCTGAAGCGGTCAAGGACGTCGCAGACGATGCTCTCCCGCTCACCCTTCTTCACGTTGCGATAGGAAAGCGGAATCTCGAGGTTCTCGTACACCGTCAGGTCGTCCAGCAGGTGATAGCTCTGGAAGACGAAGCCGATGTGCTTCTTATACAGCTCCGACCGCTCTTTCTTCCCGAGCCGGTGAATCGGCTGTTCCAGGAAGTAGAACTCGCCCGTCCAGGCGCTGTCGTGCATGCCGATGATGTGCAGCAGCGTGCTCTTTCCCGCGCCCGACGGGCCCATGATGGACACAAACTCGCCTTCTTTGATATCGAGGTTTACACGGCGAAGAACGAACGTCTTCGTCGGTCCGTGCTCGTAGAACTTCTCGATATTTCGCAACTGAATCATGGTGGTTCCATTATAGGCGCAGCAAGGAAGATGCCAAACGAATCCCCTTGTTTTACAGGGCCGCGGCAGCGTCCCGCGCCGCCGGGGTGTTCGGATTCGGGATTACGCTGCTCAATCGAAAACGGGCGAGCGTAATCCGCTCGTACGGCGATTCCGTCCCCCGTTCATACAGACAGCCGAACTCGCCCCGCCCCAGCGGCGACAGGCAGGAGTATGCCGACGGTCCTGGCTCCAGCTCCAGTAACTGCGGCCACGTTCTCCCCTCGTCCCGGCTCACGCGAACCGTCATCCTCTCCCGCTTACGCGAGGCCGGGTTCGAAAACAGAAGCACGCCGCCGGCGCGGATGAGACTCGCCTGGCACACCGGCTCGACGAGCGTCTCGTCCAGGCTGATCTCGCCCCAGGTGCGCCCGCCGTCCCGGCTGCGCGCGATGGCTCGGCGGTTCTTGCCGTGATACGACCGCATGTTCAGCAGCAGCGACCCGTCCCGCAGTTCCACCACCTGGCACTCGTTCACCTTCTCGCCCGTCGGTTCGCCCCGCGTCCACGTCCGTCCGCCGTCGTCGCTGAAGATGCAATGCGAATGAAACTCCTTCGTGCCTGCCGCGGCATGGTCGCACGGAATCACCATCCGCCCGTTGCGCAACTGAATGCCAACCCCCGGCCCCGTCGCGTACCACGTCCACGAAGGATCCTTCACGTCACCTGTGATATCCGCCGGCGCTGTCCACGTGACTCCGTCGTCCCTGCTCGAGGACACCAGCACCCGCCGCGTCTCCGCGACGCTCTGGTCGATGATCTGCTTCTCCGTCACGTGCCCGGCGTTCATTGTGAGGAGCAGGAAAATGACGCCCGTCTTCCGGTCCACCACCGGGCATGGGTTCCCGATCGTATCGGCGCCGTGGTCGTGGATGGTCGCCGCCGGCCGCCAGGTCCGCCCGCCATCGGTGCTGCGCCGCAGCACGATGTCGATGTCCCCGCTATCGCCACGGCCCCCCTTGCGCCCCTCACAGAAGGTCAGCAGCGTTCCTCTCTTACTCCGAATGAGCGAGGGAATGCGGTACGTGTGATAGTCGCCCTCTCCGGCTACGAACAAGTCGGTTTGCGAGATAGTGCCCGCTCGCGCCGCGGCGCCGGCCAGCAGGAACAGCGTTTCTCTTCGCGTCATCTGGTAATGATGAAAGCTGCCCCTCATGCTACACGGAATCCTGCCCGCCCTTGTGACGCCGTTCGATGAAGCCGGAGCGTTCCTCGAAGCCCCGTTTGCCGCTCTGCTGGATCGCGTGTATCAGTCGGGTGTCGATGGCGTCTACGTGTGCGGCTCCACCGGCGAAGGGCTCCTGCAGCCCCTCGAACAACGCATGCGCGTCACCGAAGCCGCGGTGCGCCACTCGCCCGCTGGGAGGCATGTCATCGTGCACGTCGGCGCGCACCGCACCGCGGACGCCGTCACCCTCGCGCGACACGCCGCCCGCGCGGGCGCAACAGCCCTGAGCAGCCTGCCGCCCGCCGGAGCCTACTCGTTCGACGAAGTCCGCGACTATTACCGCACGCTCGCCGCCGCCACGGACCTGCCGTTTCTCGTCTACCACTTCCCCGGCGTCTCGGCCGCGGCCGCCCGCGTCGAGCAGATCCTGGACCTGTGCGCCCTCCCCCATGTCGCCGGCCTCAAGTTCACCGACCACGACCTCTACAAGCTGTCCCTCATCCGCGGCGCCGGCGCCGACGTCTTCAACGGGTACGATGAGGTGCTCGTGGCCGGCCTGCTGATGGGCGCGTCCGGCGGCATCGGATCGTTCTACAACCTGGTTCCCGAGTTATTCGTGAAACTCTATCGCCTCGCCCAGGACGGCTGTTGGACGGAAGCCCGCGCCGTCCAGGCCCGCATCAACGAGCTCATCGCCATCGCCACGCGCTACCCCTGCTTCCCCGCCGTGAAGACGCTCCTGCGCTGGTCCGGGCTCGAGTGCGGCCGCTGTCTCGAACCGAGGCGCGCGCTCACTCCCGCCGAAGAAACCGGCCTCCGCGAGGCAATCGCACGCTCTTCCTTCGCCGATCGTTTCCGCCCCTGACTACCCGGCCGCCGCCGTCGTCAGCGCCCGCTCCAATATCGCCTTCGCCTGCGCCCGCTCCTCTCCCGCGAGCGCCAGACGCGGCGGCCGCAGCCGCTCGTTCCCGCGCCCCACTTCCTGCTGCACAAACTTGATCAGGTGCACGAACTTCGGCACGGTGTCCATCCGCAGCAGCGGCAGGAACCAGCGATAGAGCGCGAAGGCTTCCCCGTCGCGGCCCCCTCGCGCTAATGCAAAGAGTTCCACAGACTCTCGCGGGAATGCGTTCGCGAGCCCGGCAATCCACCCTACGGCGCCCGCCGCGACCCCTTCCACAATCAGATCATCCACGCCCCCCAGAATCTCCAACCGCTCGCCGGCCAGCGCCCGCAGTTCGGTCACGCGGCGAACGTCCGCCGCCGACTCCTTGATCGCGTGCAGCGTCGGGTTCGCTTCCAGCAACTCCCCAACCTGCTCCGGCAGAAAGTCCGTCTTATAGGCGATCGGATTGTTGTACAGCATCGAGGAAAGAGGCGTCGCCTGGCAGACGGCGGTGACGTGCGCCTTCGTCTCGCGCCAGTCCCCGACATACACGTAGGGTGGCAACACCATCAGCCCGTGGGCTCCCTCTCGCTCCCCCATGCGCGCAATCTCAACCGCCTCCGCCGTCGTCAGCGCCGCCACCCCGAGGATGACGTTCAACCCATCCACCGCCCGAGCCGCCCGCACCAAGCTCACCTTCTCTTCGAGCGTGAGGCTCCCCCCCCTCGCCGAGCGACCCCCCGATCACCACCCCCGAGCACCCGCTCTCCGCCATCCAACGGCAGTGCGCCGTGAACGCCTCATAATCGACGCTGAAGTCCTCTCGAAGGGAGTAGTGACCGCGGGAATCACCCCGCGCCAAAGGGATGTCATTCAGTGTCCTCGGCACGGCTTGGGCGAGCCCCAGCCGGTGATCTATGATCTTATGTCATCCCCGGGGCAGGGCGATACACGAGCGGCACGGCGCACCCATGGACCGTTGATACTCTTATCGGAATGCTGTCTGGTTCATACTCCACCACTGTTTCCAGAACGTGAGGTATTCGTGGCTACGGCCCTCATCGAAACCTAGGTATCGAAGTGTGTCCTTCGTTGTGTATGCAGTGGGCGTTCGTTGATTAAGGTGGTCCATAGCGGCGGAAGCTCGCTGGACGCCGACGCCATTGGCATAGAAGCTCAGCCCGATCACAGCAGAACGGACAAGACTGGGGTTTGAGCTCTCCAAGAGTGACGCCAGAAATGGCACTGATTCACGCGTGTGAATGCTGGAGAGCGCCCGCGCCGCTCCGACCTGGAGCCCCGGTATCGACGACGGTGTAGTGGCGAGCTGCCCTAATGCGCGAATGCCCCGTACGTCGTTATTTCGGAAGAATACTTCGACGGCGGGGACAACGAGCTCGGAAATGCCGGGAACAACCATATTGCGGTCGGTTCCCTCACCAAGCTGCACAATCGCACCTACGTCACCGCGCTGAACTAGGCTCGCTAAACCCAGCAGGCGAGCACGGGGTTGCGCGCCGCGTGCCATTATGCGGAAAATGCGGCGAGCCTCGGCGGAATCGTAGTCCGTCGCGGCTTCCAGCAACACCGGCATTCCGTCGCGCTCTACTTCCGCGGCGGCGATGAGACCTAGTAATTGATCAATGCTCGTCGAGCCTGGCTGAGATTGGAAATCGCTGGCAATCGGCCGCGCTGGAACCGGATAGAAGAGGCGCTGAAAAGCCGGTACCCGACCGGCTCGAGCCGGAACTGCCCACCAGAGGCCTTCTTTGTTCTGAAGAGCCCAAATGCCTCGGCATGACGGGCGGGAATTCGCCCATATCGGGTCATAGACACCAGAATCCCAGGATACGTGGACGCTCGCGCCAGGCGGAATGGTCCCTTTAAACACATGCTCAACGTTAAGCGTGAACGATACCAGGGCGCCTTGCTTCACCCGGTCCACTTCCGTCCCAATCACCACCGCGTCGGCGGTCGACAACAGCCATGGTAGCGACCCTGCCGGCGACGGAGCCGTAAGCATCGTGAGAATGAGCAGTGGGGTTGCGCCCTTCATTGTGGATCGTCCTTGTGCTATCTGTCTAAATGGATTTCTCATGATTGTGAACCCCTCATTGGAGACTGCCGTGATCGGTATACCACTGCATAGTTCCGGTTTGGACCTGGGCTCCGCTTCCGTTCAACCCGGACCCCATGTATATCCGCTGCGTTGCAGAGCGTACAAGCGATGTTCCGCCCTGGGGCGCCTGGGGCCGCGGGTTCCAGGTGCTGCCGCAGTCGTACGCCCAGATCGTGTCTTTGAATGTATAGCTGTCGATCCACTCGTTTCGGTTGCCTGGGTGCCACACACCAGCGCTGGGCGTCCCCCAACCGGTTATTGGCGGCGTGTTCCCATTAATGAAGTTCGAGAACTGCTCGTTCGTTGTGATCTCGATCAGCTGGTTTTCCCACAGATCTCGTCCTGTATAGTAGATCGGAGTCTCATACCCCGGACAGCCGGTACTGCTGGCGAAACTGAGCAGCGAAGAAGGAAAATTAAGGTGCACGGGCTTATTGATGTGCATCTGAAAGTCAACCGAGGAGAAGCCATCAACCTTGAAAACGACCTTCACGTCGTAGACCATACCGTCACTCGCCCCCGTGCTAGTGGTGGTAGTCGTGGAAGTGGTCGAGGCATTTGTAGTCGTGAAACTCACCTTATTCGGAGTTGCCTGCCACGTCATGTTCAATGTTTGCCCTTGCCTCTCAGGTGACCAGTTCGCGTTTCCCTGCAGCGTGGCCTGGACATAGTAGCCATCAGTGGACGGAGCGCCGCCCAAATACCAAAACGCCCAAGAGTTCTGTGCGGGATTGGGGCCTGTGATGGTGGGTCTATTCACGGGCCGGTTAGGGCTTTGCCCATATAGTACGCCATAATACTGGTCCCCGCAAAGGGAGAAGAAATCACCATGGCCGGTTGCGTAGTAATTCCCATTTCCTTTGCTGTCGAGGTCTGTGGTATTGCTCCACTGAGGATTGTTCGGATTGGTATAGTCGCCATTGGAAAGAGCGCCGCTGCCACTGCCGCTGGCCAGTTGCTGCGGTGCGCCGCCAAGTGGTGTGAAGTAGAACGTCCCATAGGCACGGGCAGTCCAGTTCCACCAGTCGCCGCTTGAGGCCCAAGCGACCGAGTACCCCTTAACGTGATTGCCGTCGGGCCGATTCGTTCCTTTGGTAACCTGCGCGCTGATGCTGCACTGACCCCATGCTGGGTGGGCGGCGACGACAACAGCAACAAGATACGAACTAAGCAAGATTCTCATTGTCCGAGCCTCATAGACTGCGTATTGGCCGCGAGATCGGAAAGATACTTGGTGATGGCAGTCCATGCTGGTGGCGACACGAGCTGTTGTATTCGCCGGAGGCTTGTAGAAGCGCTGTTGCGCCGTTGAGCAGTGTAGTGTGAAACGGCGGCAGCGTCGAGATGTCGAGTAGTCGCAGCCGCTTGGGCCGACCGCGCCTGTGCAGCAATATTCTCGATCGAGGCGAAGAGCACTCGACACTCACGTGACAGAACGGCCCACTCAGCTTCATCAACACCGAATTGACGGATGACCAGTTGTGTCGTGTTCGCCGGCGTAGAACTACGCGCGATCTCGTTCGCTTCCGCGCCCGCGATCACACACATTGGGATCAGGTACTCTGGTTGCGGCACCGTTTGCCCTGAAGCTCCGCCCGAAATCGATAACAGCAATGCTGCGGGCATTACGAAGAGCACGGCGACCGTACGGGCGCGACTCTTCCGTTGATGAAGAGCAACCTTCATATGAACGTCCTCCCTGCATAAATGGCCAGCCTGTGATCAGCACCGAAAAGCGAGAGCGACTGTAGCCCGGGGAAAGGCCAAAGGTGATTCACCGATCACTGGCTCAATAAGAGCTTAGATCCACTTTCAACAGCAGTCCAAGGTGAAAACCGGACATGGTTTGTGAAAAATCAATGGAAGATCATGAGAATTGGTCCGGCACAGACGGAGGAGTGTCGGTGCGAATCACATAACACAAAAAGCCAGGCACGGGCGTAATTAGCGAACAATAGCCGCGTGGAGCAACGCCGAAGACGGCTCGGAAGTCGCGGGCGAAGTTCCCTACGTCTTCGCAACCCAGTTCGACCGCAGTCCGCTCGACTGTATATGAATCATTGGTAAGCAGCTTCGCCGCGCTGCTCATCCGCACGCGTCTAAGGTAGGATCGGAAGCAGAGCCCAGTATGGCGGTGGAATAATCTGCCGAGGTGGCGTTCGGAGGTCCGAAGCTGTTGACTGAACGCAATCAAACTGAGATGAGCTGCGCCGTGCTCAGCTTCGATGTGCCGTTCCATGTAGTCGATCCGCCAATCGGCCGGAGCTGCACGCAGTCGAGTGGATGGATGTGTGCGGCTCCGAATCTGTCCCCACGTGTTTGTCGCCGACACCCGGGCCAGCAAGGAGTCCTGAACAGCGGGAGCAGGATGAACATCCAGGCGCCACTGCCGCACAACGTCGGCAGGGTCACGACGGCGACCGCAAAGTTCTTGGCTTAGTGAACAACCTACTGTACGCACCCGCCGGAACAGGGGCTCGAGCTGCGGCCAGAGATCGGGGACAACGTCTCGGATGCTCTTGCCAACGTGCTCGTGAACAGCTAAGCGGTTGAGTGATGCGAGTGCTTCGTTCACCGCAACGTAACGAAGCTCGCTGTTGAGAACCGCGAGCCCTGGTTCAGATCTTGGAAGCTCACGAGCGAGAGCCGACGCGGTATGCACTGCCGTTACCTTGCGAGGGAACGTTGCGAGTCTCTGCTACCCTTGCCGCGCCGGCAAAGGAAGCCCCTTCCGGCAACGCAATCACAACACCGCCATTATACTCCTCGAGGTGATCGCACGCTCTTCCTTCGCCGACCGTTTCCGCGTCTGACTACCCGGCCGCCGCCGCCGCCAGCGCCCGCTCCAGGGCGGCCTTCGCCTGCACTCGCTCCTCTCCCGCGAGCGCGAGACGCGGCGGCCGCAGCCGCTCGTTGCCGCGACCCACTTCCTGCTGCACGAACTTGATCAGGTGCACGAACTTCGGCACGGTGTCCATGCGCAGCAGCGGCAGGAACCAGCGATACAGCGCGAAGGCTTCGCTGTGGCGGCCAGCGCGCGCCAGTTCAAAGAGCTCCACAGACTCCCGCGGGAACGCGTTCGCAAGCCCGGCAATCCATCCCACCGCGCCCGCCGCGACCCCTTCCACGATCAGGTCGTCCACGCCCACTAGGATCTCCAGCCGCTCGCCGGCCAGCGCCCGCAGTTCGGTCACACGGCGAACGTCCGCCGCCGACTCCTTGATCGCGTGCAGCGTCGGGTTCGCTTCCAGCAACTCCACAACCTGCTCCGGCAGAAAGTCCGTCGTATAGGCAATCGGATTGTTGTAGAGCATACACGGCAGCGGCGTCGCCTGGCAGACCGCGCTCACATGCGTCTTGTTCTCGCGCCAGTCCCCGACATACACGTAGGGTGGCAACACCATCAGCCCGTGGGCTCCCTCGCGCTCCCCCATGCGCGCAATCTCAACCGCCTCCGCCGTCGTCAGCGCCGCCACCCCGAGGATCGCGTGTAACCCTTCCACCGTCCGCGCCGCCCGAATCAGCCGTGCCTTCTCGTCGAGCGTCAGGCTGCCGCCCTCCCCCAGCGACCCCCCGATCACCACCCCCGTGCACCCACACTCCGCCATCCATCGGCAGTGCGCCGTGAACGCGTCGTAGTCGACGCTGAAGTCCTCGCGAAAAGGAGTAGTGATCGCGGGAATCACCCCGCGCCAAAGGGATGTCATGAACGCTCCTCGATACCAAACCGCCCCGTTACGACGGTGATCTATGATCTTATGTCATCCCGCTTCGGCTGAACCGTCACCAGTTCCAGGGTCCTGCCTGCCGCGAACGCCCGGAAGTCGCGATCACGCGTTAGCAGCGGCACACCCCCATCGATACAGCTCTGTGCGATGAGTGCGTCTCCGAGACGACCCTTGCGTCGCTTGGAGATGGCTGCCGCCCGCAAAGTGCCGGCCCGCTCCCAGTACCCGGGCTCGATTTCGATGAGCGGGATGTCTCTCAGGCTCTGAGCAACGTGATCAGGCAACTCTGGATCGCTTAGCAGTTCAGTCAGGACGGCCGGCACCATGACGACCCGCCGGTCTTCGAGCGCCTTCTCCAGGAGCTCAACGTCTTTGCCTGAATCGCCCTCCAGGAAAGCGATCCACGTACTGGTGTCGGCCGCGATCATCGATCGTACTTGAGTTCTCGCACTGTTCGCGAGAAGCGAACCTTGCCCTTCATCTTGCGTAGCTTGGCATACGCGCCCGAAGCCGCCACGAGTTGTAACCCGGTACGCACGGTCTGCGTGATCCCCGCGCCGCTCGCCTGCTGCGCCTTTTCCAGCAGATCGGCGGGTACCTCGATGGTGATCTTGCGCGCTGCTTCCATTCCACGAAGCTACCATATTCAGCACCAGTGATTGGTATGGTGGCGCGGGCCATGTCGCAGGGCGGGATAGACTCGACGCGGCTCGCGCCCGGCCCTCCCCGCTGAACAGGTAGACTGTCTAAGTGAGGACCCTGGGAATCCTCCTCGTCGTCGTCTCCGGCCTTGCCGCGCAGCACACCGGGCAGGACTCGCCAAACGAAAAGAAACCGAACCCGGCGATTGGCAACCGCGAAGCCATCGCCGCCGGCCGCAAGCTCTATCTCCGCTCCTGCGCCGGCTGTCACGGCCCGGACGGCGGCGGTGCGCGTGGCCCCAACCTGATCCGCCGCTCCAACTGGCACCCGCTTGACAACGACGGCATCTTCAGAGTCATTCGCAACGGCGTCCCCGGCGCCGACATGCCGCCCACTAAGTTGGGCGACGAAGAGACCTGGAGCCTCGTGGCCTTTGTCCATTCAATGACCGCGCCCGCGGTGACCGTTGGCGCACCGGGCGACGCCGCCGCCGGCGAAGCCGTCTTCCGCAGCGAAAAGGCCGGCTGCACCGCCTGCCATTCCATCCGTGGCCAGGGCGGAAAGGCCGGCCCGGACCTGACGAATGTGGGCGGACGCCTGCCGCTCGCCCTCCTGCGCGAGGCAATCCTCGACCCCTCGAAAGACCCTCCCGCCGGCAACGAAGCCGTAACCCTCGCGCTCCGGGACGGCCGCCGTCTCGAAGGCGTCGCCAAGAACCGCAGCAACTACGCCCTGCAGTTGGTGGACCGGGCAGGCAAGCTGCACCTGATCGACATGGCCAATGTCGCCGAGCTTGCCGTCTCCGACCGCTCCCCCATGCCCGGAGACTACAAGCAGCGTCTCTCCCGAAAGGAATTCGAGGATCTGATCGCGTTCCTCGCGCGTCAGGCCGTGCGCGAATCGAAATGACCCGATCCATTCTGTTGTTGGTGCTCTGCGCTCGTGCATGGGCGCAGGTTGGCGCTGAAGATCTCGTCCGCGGGCCGGCCGCCGACTGGCTGACGTATTCCGGCAACTACCAGGGCTGGCGCTACAGTTCACTGAAACAGATCACCCCGGAGAACGCCGGCCGCCTCGCTGCCCAGTGGACCTATCGCGTCCCCAACGCCGCCGGCCTACGCACCTCCCCCATCGTGCACCGCGGCGTCCTCTACGCCACCGATACCAACTCCATCTATGCCCTCGACGCCCGCACCGGCCGCCTCATCTGGCGCTACGCCGACACCAAGGCCACCCGCAAGGGCGTGAACCGCGGCGCGGCCATCTGGGGCGAGAACGTCTTCTTCACCACCGCCGACAACCGCTTGGTCTCGCTCGACCGGCAAACTGGCGCCCTGCAGTACAGCAAACAGTTCGCCGACCCCGAAAAAGGCATCACCTCCACCTCCGCGCCCGTCATCGTCGACGGCAAGGTGATCGTCGGCAGCGCCGGCGGCGACACCGGCATGCGCGGGTTCATCGCTGCGCTCTCCGCCGCCACCGGCGAAGAACTCTGGCGCACCTTCACCGTACCCGCCAAGGGCGAGCCCGGTTCGGAAACCTGGGGCGACCTCATCGAGTGGGGTGGCGGGGCAACCTGGCTCAGCGGAACCTACGACCCCGAAACGAAAACGCTCTATTGGACCACCGGCAATCCCTGGCCCGACTTCACCGGAACACCGCGTAAGGGCGACAACCTTTATACCTGCTCCCTCCTCGCGCTCGACCTCGAAACCGGCAAGCGCAAGTGGTATTTCCAGTTCACTCCGCACGACACCCACGACTGGGACGCGCAAAGTTGGCCCATGCTCCTTGACGCGACTGTGAAGGGCGCTCAGCGCAAGCTCGTCGTGCATGCCAACCGCAACGGGTTCTACTACGTCCTCGACCGTTTGACGGGCGAGTTCCTCCACGCCACGAAGCTCGTCGACAAATTGACCTGGGCGAAAGGCGTCGACGCCGGCGGCAAGCCCATCGTCATCCCCGGAATGGACCCGACCCCCGAAGGGATCATGGTCTGCCCCAGCGTAAAGGGCGCCACCAACTGGATGGGCCAGAGCTACAACCCGGACACCGGCCTGCTCTATGTCTTGACCCTGGAACAGTGCGGCCTCTTTTCGAGTTCGCAGCAGGAGCCCACGCCGATGAAAAACTTCCAGGGCGGCGGCGCAACGCAGGTGGGCGGACAGTTCATCCTGCGCGCGCTCGAACCCGAGACCGGCCGCCGCGTCTGGGAGTACCCGATGACCGGCGATACCGGTAGTTGGACCGGCATCGTTTCGAATGCCGCCGGCGTCGTCTTCAGCGGCGACGATGACGGCCACCTGGTCGCGCTCGACGCGAAGTCCGGCCGCCACCTGTGGCACTTCAACCTCGGCGAACAACTTTCGGCGTCACCCATCATCTACGAAGTGGACGGGAAGCAGTATGTCGCCATTGCCTCGGCCACCGCCATCACGTCGTTCGCACTCTTCGAACCGGCGCGGCAGGTCACGCCGCCCGTGCAGAAGAAGCTCGATCCCCAGTAGCGCGCCCCGCTACCGCTCCGGTATCGTCACCTTCGATAACTCGCCGTCTTTCACGTAGACCTCCTCCTTAAACGTCACCACCCCCTGTTTCGCCCATCGGAACTCGTACTTCCCTTCCGGCAGGGCCATCACCGCCGGCGTGCTGTACTTCGTGGGCCGTCCCTCCATCAGGATCGGTACGCCTTTCTCGGCATCCACGCGAATGTTGCCCGTCTTCATTTGCAGCTCAATCCGCACTTCACTCCCCCCGCGCTTCACCTCCACGATGCGCGCGGCGTCTCGATATCCATTGCGGCTGGCTTTCAACACGTTTCGCCCGGGCGGCAGATGCACGATGCACGGCGTCTCACACGACTGCGGTGGATCGCCTTCCGCGCTGAGCTTCGCGCGCATCGGCGTTGACGTCACCTTCACCGGGACCGTCCCCGAACGCGCCGGCCCCGCCACGTTCGTCGGTGGATCGGCCGGCTCCTCCTGGAACACCAGGTCGCGGCTCTCCCCGATCGGCACGATGTCGAGACCCGCTGTCGGCGCTTCCCCGGCCGCCGCCGCGGCAGTGGAAGCGGGCGCCGCCGCGGTCACCACCACCTCCTCGCGGCCCCGTTCCCGAAGGCGAACTTCGGACTCCCCGCTGAAGAAGGAGGCAAACGCAATCTCCACCGGCGGCGTCACCCGCTGTCTCGCGCCCACCACCCGTTCCAGGCTCGCGATGGCCACCGAGGGCAGCGTCCCGCGCGTGTACCAGAGCGGCAGCTTCGACACCTCGTGGGGAGTCGGAGAACTCGTGGCGCCCAGTGCCGTCTTCGCCGCCGGCGTGATCGGTGCCAGCCGCTCGAGAATGGCCACCGCGTTCGCATGCACCTTGCTGGTCCCGAACGAACGCGCGGAAGCCAGCGGCACGATGGCCTCCGGTATCCGGCGTGCCAGTAAATAGTAGGTACCCGCGAGCAGCGCCGCCTCTGAATCCAGTCGATCCCGCTCGAACAGTTCGCGCAGGACGGACGCGGCCGTCAGCCAGTCCCCCGCCTCCGCGGCTTCTTCCGCCCGCACTCGCAGCGCCAGATACTGCTGCAACGCCCGAGCCGTGTCGAGCACTTCGCCCACCGGATTTCCCTTCAGCACCAGGTTCGTCGCCGCCAGAGCCTCCTCCCAGTTCCCTCGCTGGCGGAGCCGAATGGCCTCCGTCAGGCGCTCCTCCAGCAGCGAAGGATCGGCTGCCTCCACGCCCCCCACGGGAGGAATGAAATGGAACGTACGCGTGAGACTTCCCTGCTTCCAGGGCGTCTGGCGTCCCTCCGTCGCCATCGCCACACGCCGGTTCACCTGCGTCATCACTTCGTCAATGGACAGCCCCGGCTTGCGCAGCAGTTCCGCCAGCGCTTCGGTGAAGTAGCTGTTGGCGCCGTCCGGGTTGTCGCTGGCAGTGGAGTTCGGCGAAGTGGAAAACACGATGTAGGAGTCCCGGCCCGCGTTCAACGGCATCGCCAGGCCCGCCGTAAGACCGCGGTCTTCCACCACCGGGTTGCTGCGGCAGGCGTCGAGAATAATGATCCGCTCGGCCGCGCGGGAGCGGTTCAGATGTTCGAACAAGAACGCCATGGAGAAGCTCTTCAGCTTCGCGTCAATCACGCTTTGCGCCCGGTCCAGATCGGTGGGGATCAACAGGTTCTCGTTCTCCACCTGCACCGCGTGTCCGGCGTAGAAGAACAGCGCTGTATCACCCGGCCCAATGGCGTTCAGGAACGCCACCACCGCCTCCTCCATCTGCGCCCGGTTGGCGTTCTCTCGCACGATGGTCTTGAAGCCGACCCCTTGCAGAGCCTTGTCCATCAGCTTCGCGTCGTTAATCGCGTTGCGCAGGGGGCGGCGCAGGTAGCTTCCGTTGCCGATGATGAGGGCCACGCGGCGGCCTTGGTCTTGGGCCACGCCGAGGGGCGCCAGGAAAGCAGTCAGCAGGGCGAGGGAGAGCACGGTACGCATGTCTGGCTCCTTATCGTTCGAACGACACTTGCAGGGCTCGGCTGTTCACGCTGGAATCGTCGTCGCATTCGGCCATGACGAGGTCCGGCCCGTTGTACTTGTAGCGAATCTTCGATTCCCTGCCGCCGAAACGGACGGTCTCGGCCGCCAACTGTCCGCCGTTGTATTGCAGCCGCCGGTCGTAGATCGTCCCCCGCGCACGGCCTCCCGGCGCGGCGCTGTAGCCGCGGATGCCCAGCAGCCGTCGGCCTTCCCAGTCAAACTCCAGATACACCGCGTCGGCGGTGCGCGAGGAATCCTCAGACACCTCGGTCGCCGATCTCACCCGCCCCGCATGGTCGTAGGAGAGGCGGAAGAAGTGGAGCTTGCTCCAATAGAAGGGATGGAAGAAGCGATTGCCCGTCGCCACAACCGCTGCCTGCTGCCCCAGCAGAAACTCCACCATCATCGGGTCCAGGTAGCGATTATTTCCCAGCAGGATCGACGTCTTCTTGAGCGCTTCGTCAGGGTCGGCGACGCCGGGGCCTTCCCTCCCCGGCGCGCGGCGAACCAGCGTTGAGAGTGCGCTCCGCCCGGACACGGCCGGCCGCGTCTCGGGTTGGTCCGGAATCTCGACGTTGTCCACCTGCGTCACGTGAGGGAAGGCGGCGTTGTAGGCGAAGTAAAACGGCCGCTCGCCCGATTCGTTCGCGCCCTTTTCCCAGGCGGGTACGATCGACTTCAACCGGTCGCCCGACCACGAGAAGCGGAGCGACATCTTGCCGCTGTTCACCATCGCCGTCTTCCGGTTGAATGCGAGTGAGACCGGGCAGTAGTACAGGTCGGAAGCGAGCGGCTCGCCGGAGAACCAGTTCCGCCGCCCCGCCGGCCCGCCCGGCAGCGGCTGCGGTCCCGCCGCCGCCGGCGTGTCGCCGAGCGAATCCAGCAGCCGGTAGACACTGCGCCGCCGCTCCTGGTCCGACGACGTGGACGGAGCCGCCAGGTACTTCTTCAGCAGGTCCATCCCTTCGGCGCGCTGAAACGTCACCAGCGAGGTGAGCGCCGCGTAGTACAGGCTGTCGCCGGCGTCCGGATCCGCCAGCAGCGCACGGCGCGACAGCTCGCGCGCCTTGTGAAAGGAGAACTCCGCGATCAGCGATTCCACCTGCGTCTGGAACTCGCTGCGCACCCGGTCCAGCTTGAACAGAAGGTCCGTGCGGATCTTGCGTGCCGCTTCCCGCTGTTCGTCCACCGCGAGCATGTCCACGCGGTCCAGGGCGTTCAGTGCCGACTTGATCTCCGTTCGTGAACCCAGCACCTCGGCCTTCTTGAGCAACACGGGAATCGAAGTAGGATCGATCTCCTCGGCTTCCGTCACCCGCTTCAGGGCGGCGTCGAAGTCGCCCGACTGGCGATAGTTTTCGGCCAGTTGCACCGCCTGCGCCACCGCTTCGCGCTGCGAGTTGGTGAGGTTCCGGATGCGCCCCTGCTCGCGCCGTGCGTTCTCGAGCGAATACTCCGTCCACGCGGCCGCGATCTGCTTGAGCAGCACCGGATCGCGCGGCCGCACCGCGCCCGCCTTGCGGAACTCGGCCAGCGCATACTTCCATTCCCGCTCCGCCATCCGGCGGTCGCCCGCGGCACGATGTTCCGCAATCGACGCTTCCTCGGCCGCGCCCCGCGCCTTCATCAGGTCGGGAAAGGCGAACTCCTGGCGCTCCAGTTCCCGGTAAGCG
Organism: Bryobacteraceae bacterium; assembly: GCA_033763935.1. GTDB lineage: Bacteria > Acidobacteriota > Terriglobia > Bryobacterales > Bryobacteraceae > DALYJJ01. The sequence goes on along the minus strand of JANRJO010000043.1, from coordinate 3,715 downwards.
AGCAGGAACGCGTCCCACTGCTTCCCTTCGTAAAGGCCGTGCAGGACCGCCAGGCGCTCGTCGAGCGTCTTCTTGTGGTTGGCGATCTGCGTTCGCAGCGCCGTCTGCCGGACGTCGCCGGCGAATGCGCCCGCCGACAGCCGCGCGTTGCGCAGCCCGGCTTCGAGCGCCTCCAGGCTGCTGCCCCGCAGGAAGCCGTCAAGGTTCTCGCGCATGGCCGCTTCCAGGCGCTGCCCCGCGGCCTCTAATGCCGGAGCCGTTGCGGGGCCCGCCCCGAACGCTTTCAGTAGCTCGATCTGTAGCGCTTCGCCCTGCCCCGCGCCCGCCATTCGCTCGGCCTTCCCAAAGTCGAGCGCGAGGTCGGCCAGGGCCTTGACGTCGGGTGGAGTCAACGCCAGGAACCGCGCCGCGGCCACCGAGCCCGCCTGCTTGTCTGCCTTCTTATACGCAAAGTCACCACTTGCCCACGCTGCCGCAAGGTTCGTCGGGCCCTTCTCCTTGCCCACCGGAAGAACGAAGAGCGCTTGCCCGTCGTTCTCCAGCATGGCGACGGCGTTCGTTGTCGCGTCCTTCACCAACCGCTCGGCGCCCGTCAGCTTGCGTGTCGGAAGCCGCCGGGCGTCGAAGGAGCCCGCCGGCGTCTGCGCCAGGACGCGTACGGAGTCCTTCCCGGCGATGGTGAGCGTCGCGATGGACACGATCTGAATTCCCGCATCGGTTCGATACACCAGCCAGCGGGCGAAGGCCGGAGTCGTGAGTAGCACAGCCAATACGGACAGCGGAAGGAGGCGGCATCGAATGCGCATCAGGATTCTCCTCACTCAGGGGCTACCGGTGGCGGATGGCCACCTCGGCGTACACGGTCTCGTTCGTCTGCAAGTTGCGGTTAAGGACGATCCGGCTGGGAGCCGTGCCTTCCGGCGCCGCCTCCTCCTCGGTCATGAACTCGAAGTCGCGCGTGGCCGAGGGCAGCCGGCTGCGCAGCGAACTGTAGAGGCGGTCGTCGTTCCAGCGGCCCTCTAAGTCAACCAGTGGCACGCGGCTGACCACCAGCGTCAGCACGTCCGTGCCGGGCTGGTCCGTGATCCGGAACCACCCCGAGTCGGGGACCTTTGTCGGCCGCCAACTGCGCACGATGTTGCGCCCACCGTCGATGCGCGGGTTGGGATACAGCAGGCTCTCGCGGCCGCTCGACCCTTTGATCCACACGTAGAGGTAGCCGTCGATGTTGGATTCGACGTGGAGCTTCACTGACTCGTCCTGCTCGAAGATTCGGTCCAGCGAGGCGAACCGCTCGGGGCTCGAGCGCGTAGCCTTGTACGTCAGCCAGTACCGCAGTCCCACTTTCCGCCGGAGCGCTTCGGGGGCCATCGCCGGAGGCAGCGCGCGGCGGTCCACCGGCGCTGCCTCCGGCAGAGTCTCTTCGTAGTAGGCAGCGGTCCTGCGGCTTGCCTTTGCTGACGTCCCCGGCCCGATGGCGGGAGTGGCTGCCGTCGTTGCCGCCTGCTGCACCGGCACGGAAGTAGCGGGGGACGAAGGTTTAGCCTGTTCCGGAGATGGCGCCGGTGCTGGCGCCGGCGCGGGCTGCGTCGATACCGCCGGCGCCTTGACGGCGCCTGCCTGCGGCGGCCTCTTCTTCGCCGGTGAGAACGTTACGATCACCGCCAGCAACGCCAGCGCCAGCACCGCCGCTGCCGACATCCGCAGGATCTGCTTGCCATCGAGCGCGGTCTGCTGCGCCGGCGCCTGGGCCGCCATTGTCACCGTCGCCTGCTCTTCCGGCGCGGGAACATAGGCAGGAATTTCGTCAAACGGACGCGCTACCGCCAGCAGCGCCGCCCGAAACTCCTCCGCCGTCTGGAAACGCTCATTCGGATCCTTCGCGATCGCCTTCAGCACCAGCTCTGAGAGCGACGGGTGCAGGGAAGGTACGTGCGCCGACGGCGGCGCCGGCGCTTCATACAAGTGCGCCCACATCACCGCGTAGTTGCTCGACCCGTCGAAGGGGCGCTTCCCCGTCAGCATCTGGTAGAGCGTGATGCCCAGCGAGTAGAGGTCCGCCCGCCCGTCCACGTTCACGTCCGCGCGGATCTGCTCCGGCGACATGTAATACAGCGAGCCGACCGTGGCCCCCGCCTGCGTCAGTTGCGGATCCGCCATCACCCGGGCAATGCCGAAGTCCATCAGCTTCACTTGGCCCGTAGGCGTCACCATGATGTTCGGCGGCTTGATATCGCGGTGAATGATGCCCAGCGAGTGCGCGTAGGCCAGCGCCGCCAGCACCTGCTGCGCGTAGTCAATCGCCACCTCGGCGGCGAATGGGCCTCTGCGAATCAGGTTCTCGAGCGGTAGCCCCTCGACGAACTCCATAATCATCACGAACTGCCCTTCGTGACGAAAGGCCGTGTGAAGATGCGCGATGTGGGTGTGGTTGAGAGACGCCGTCAGCTTAATCTCACGCAGAAAGCGCTCTGAGATGTCGGCGCGTCCCACGAAATCCGGGTGCAGCACTTTGACCGCGTCGACGCGATCGGAGATCAGGTTCCGGGCCTTGTACACCTTGCCCATTCCACCCTCACCGATCTGTTCGAGGATGAGGTGATCGCCGGCAACGTCTCCCGCTCGCAACATGAAGTTCCTCGGCCGTGAGTTGTGTTGTGGGAGCGACTATTACAAGTCCGATGCTTGACTCCCAAACACACTTGTTAGCGGAAGGCGATAGGAAAAAAGGCCAGAAAGAGTAAACCGAGTCCAGGTACTGTTAGTACTAAGTGCGGTATCTGTACGGCATCTTACAGTCGGGCCGCCGGCGAGGCCCGCCCGGCTGTCTCATGTGCACCCAGCCACGGAGCCCATTTGCCGAGTAGCTGACTAAGTCGATCGAGCCGGACGGACTGGAAAAGTCCACCGCCGGTTGATCCCCCGCCCCGGAACTGCCCCCCGGTACCAGCGCGACCCCAACTGCGCCGTGTACCTCGACCCCGGACTGCACTTGCCGTCTGAAGCCCGGCGCTTCAACAGAAACGCTGTACCGGCCCCACGCTGAGCTGCGGCAAAGAGTACTCGCCGCCTTCGCCCGCTGGTACCGAACGTACCCCTTGATTCGTATCTACATTGACGGCGGTAACCGCCGCCGCTGCGCCTCATCCTCCGTTGCGGCCACCCCGAGTCATTCACAATCGGGCGACTTCTGTAAGTCGGTCACAAAACTCCAAGAAATATTTTTGCCTTGCCTAAGTCTCAGAAATTGCACAAGATCGTCGACTCGCAACCCGACTACCGTTACCGCTCTCTCCTACCCCCTCCTGCTACCCTCGAACCGGGCCGCGCTCCCTCCGGACCGCCCCCTCCCCTCCGCCTGCCATGGCGGGAGCCTGTCCATACCGAAAGGAGCCCGACCCGACATGCCCGCCAAACGCACCGAAGCCCAGCGCGAAGCCGCCCGCCGCAACGGCGCCAAATCCCAAGGCCCCGTCACCCCCGAAGGCAAAGCCAAATGCGCCGCCAACGGCCACCAACGCTCCGCCCCCGTCCGCGAAGCCGCCCGCCGCATCGACACCCTCCTCGAAGCCGATAACCACGCCGCCTACGTCGAACTCTTCAACCGCTACCTCCACACCTTCCAGCCCACCAACCCCGTCGAACTCGAAATCGTCACCGAACTCGCCCGCTGCCGCTTCAAAATCGAGCGCGGCGAAGCCCTCGCCTCCTCCCT
>JANRJO010000037.1:0-95544 GCA_033763935.1 Bryobacteraceae bacterium | reverse complement strand
GACACGGATTCATCGACGCCGGTCACACCAGCCGGAAAGATGGGAGACGCGTCATCGGCTGCGCCCCAAGCGAAGAAGTACACGGCATAGCGGTCGCCAACAGATCCCGACGCCGGCTTGATCTTGAACTGGCAGATCGCGTCGATGTAACGGCTGTTCTGGTTGTCGACCTTCGCGGAGCTGCGCGCGGCGGATGTGGCGAGGCCGTTCAGGGTGATGCCGAAGTTGGTGACGAGACCGAACTGGGTGCGGATCGTGGACACGTGCGGCTCCTAATCCTGGAGGATCGACAAGTCGTTCTCGCGGACGATGACGAAGTCCCCGTCGTTGACGGTGGCTGGTGACGACAGCGCGCCGCCGCCGAGGAAGTTCCCGTCAACAACGGCATCCCACATGCCGATGTGGGTGTACGTCCCAGCGGGAACCTGGAAGAAAAGCGCCGGTGCGTTGCGGACCCGCTTTGCGGCGCCGTCGCTGTCGACAGCCGTGAACTGCGCGAGAGACAGCCGCGCGTAGGGGCCTCCTGAGGCCTCGCTCTGCCCGGTCTTGCCCGGGTCGGCGGTGTGCAGGCTGCACCAGTGCTCGGCGACCTGGAAGTCCTGCCCGAGAAACGCCTTCTCAAGGATCTTCTGATCCAGGTAAGCGGAAAACGACATTGCCTCTCCTCGGGTGTCAGGCCAACTCCACCAGTTCGATGTCCACGTCCGACCGGCCCGGACCGGACGACTGGTTCCACTCGCCTTCGAACCGAACGGTGTATCTGCCAGTTGTTGCGACGCCGGTTGGGTCCCAGGAGAACTTAGGGTTGGTCTCGTAGGGATCGTAGAAGTAGAACGGTTCGGTCGGCCCGCTCCGCGCATCGTAGAAGTCGCGGAGCGCCTGCAGCGGCGAGGGCGGCAGACGCTTCGCCAGCCGCCACCGTTTCCGGCTGTTGTTCACCGGTACCGAGCGCTGCGATTCTCCGTTCCGGTACTCGTTCTCGATGACCGGATACTCCTGCGAACGCGCGAAAGCGCGAGACAGGCTTTGCGGCAGCACCGTGGCCGGTGCAGCATTCTGGATAGAGCCAGGCATGGGCTACGTCGTCAGCAGACCGGGACTCATTTGGAGCGTGGCCATCTGCCTCCGGCCGGAATTTGATCGCGCGGCGCTCATCGCCGCTCCCTGAACCGCACGTGGATTGTCCGCAATAGCCTGCACAGCCTCGCCGCGCAGCAGTGCAGTAGTTGCCGGCCCGTCCAACTGGATCACGACGTTGCCAGCACCGGACGCCACACCCCCGCCGATCCGGTCGAGCGTGGGCAGCCCTCCCAGGCCGGCGAGCGCGGTGCCGTTGGAGTATCCGGGCGACTGGAAAAGCGAGCCTCCGGATTGCACGAGGTCGAGCGGGTGGGCCGTGCCAGGCATGCCGGTCGGCTTCTGGCCGGTACTCATTGCATACAACTCCACGAGATCACGGATCTGCTGGCCGCGGATCGCCACGTCAAGATTGCCGCCGAAACCCTGCTTTGCGATGTCAACGATCTGCTTCAGGAGTCCCTTGTCGGAGATGTCGACGCCGTAGGTCGCCTTGATCTTCTCGCGGGCTTTCTCCTGCGCGCCCTTCACGAACAGGCGCACAATACCGGCAACGAATCCGATTCCCGCACCAATGGCCGCGCCCAGGGGACCGCCGTACTTGAACCCGATCAGCGCGCCACCAGCCGTCGTCTCGCCAACCCCAAGCCATCCACCACGCCGCAGGCCGTCGAGCGCCAGCAACGCGCCTCCCATCAGGGCCGCGTTCGATTTGCCGATGGAGGAGAGCTTCTGGCCGAGTGTTGCCGCCTGCCAGGTAGTCGCCACTCCCGGAGCCAACTGGACGCTGCCGCCAATCCCGAGCAAGGATTTCAGGTTCGCAAGCGTGCCCGCCCAACTGGCCTTGGAAAACAAGCCGCCCGTGCCCGCTGCGGTGGTCAAGCCACCAAAGCCAGCGCCACCACCGCCGCCGTTCGGAATGAATGGTGGCGTGCCCCAGCCACCAGCCGCGCCGCCTGGGATCGGGCCGCTCCCGCCCGCGCCAAAGACAGGGATCGCACCGACGCCCAACACGCCACCTAACCGGCCAAGAACGCCGCCGCCCGATCCCCCGGACGCAAGAGACACACGTTGGCCGGTGAACAACTGCATCAGCAGCGCCGCCACGCGCGACGAGACTACGTCCTTGATGGCAGTGAGCAAGGCCGTCTTCAGCGAGTTACCGATAGCCGACCAGATGGACTGCGATTTCGTGAGCAGCGCATCGAAGACCCCTTCAGCTTGTCGCTTGAAGGATTCAAACACCTGCCGGTTGTGGTCGCGAATCATTCCCGCCGTGCGATTCGCGGCGTTCTGGCGCGCCGCGTCGATCGCGGCATCGGTCGCCTCCTGGTTGGCCTGCCTGATCTCCTCGCGCTGCTGGCTGAGCTCCGCAATTCGCGCCTTCACCTCGTCTGCCCGGTAGCCGAGGCGCTTCAGGTTCGCCTCTTCCTCCAGGACCATCCGCGAGGTTTCGAGATCGAAAAGGCGCATCTTGATCTCGTGGACGCGCTCGAGGTAGTCCACCTCGATGGCGGCCTTCCGCTGTTCCACAGCGACCTTCTGCTCGAGGGTCTGGGCGTCAACAGCCTCAACCGCTCGGAGGCGCGCGTCCCGATCGATGCCTGCCCGCTGCTCCTCGACACCCAGCATGCGCTCGATGTGTTCGAGGTTCCGCCGCGAGATCTCCTCGTTGTACTGAAGCCGTTTCTGGAACACCTCGGACTCGAACTCGATTCGCTTCCGTGCCGCTTCCTCTTCATCCTTGAGGTATTCGGCGATGTGCTCGCGATTGTCTTTGAGCAGCTTCTCCTTGAACGCCGTCCACCGGTTGGACAACTGATCGAGCACGTTCTGCCAGGCCTTGCCCGTCAGCGCGATCCGGTGCTCGACGCCCCGATCATCCACAAACGTGGTCCACTTCTGGATCTGGGCGTTGATCTCGGCGATCTCGCGCGCGAAGCCCGCTTGGCCACGCACACCGGCCTCGATCGCCGCTTGCCGGGACTCGCGTTCGACTTCCGCCTGGCGCTTGCGGATTTCGGCGGCGCGCTTGAGCGCCTCAAGGTCCGGTTCATTTCCCGTCTTGAGGGTGATCTTCGGGCCCTCATATACCCACGGCTGCTCACCGGGCAGGAGCCGCTTGCCGGTAATAAGCTCCCGGATCTGGTCGTCGGTCATCCCCTGTTTGCGGAGAGCCTCAACGCTGGTCTTGCCGCTGAAGAGCTGTTCGCGGAGGGCCTTCTGCTGCATCTCGTCAAACTGCGCCTGAAGCCGCTCCTGCGTGTCTTTCCAGTTGGAGTAGATCGCAAATCCAGCACCAACGACCCCGACGGCCAGCAGAGCGTAGGGGTTCAGACTGGCGAGCCTGAGCGCGGCAATCGACTTCGCCAGCGCCATGATCTTCTCGGCCAGTGCATACGATGCGAGAATGCCAGACACCCAAAGCGCAATCTCGCCAAACTTCCGGAGCAGTTCCGTGTTGTCCTTCAACCACCCGACCAGCCCTCGCAGACTGCCGATCATCGCCTTCAGGTCATCCTGGAATTTGGCCCCGATGTCCTCCCGGAGGTTGTTGAACTCGCGCCGAAGCGCGCCGAGTTGGCCCTCGACCGTCTGCGAAGCGGCCGCATGCGCGCCCTGAATCTTCGCACCCTCGCGCATCACGGCGTTGTAGCGGACCTGCTTTTCTTCGGTTTCGGTGAGCGCGCGGCCCAGTTTCAGTTCCTGAATCAGGACTTCTTTCTGGAAGTCGACGAACAATCCGAGTGTGCGGAGTCCGCGCGACGCGCCTGACTCGATGGCGAGGACAATACCCTCCATCGCCTCGCCTGCGGAGACATTCTGCACCGCCGCCGCATCCTTGGCGAGCTTGGCGAGACCCTGGGCCTTCGCCAGGTCCATATCCGCGACAATCAGACGCTCGACAGCATGCGCAGCTTCCGTATACTCGAAGCCGATGTCTTCGATTGCGGCCACCTGCTTTGCTGCCGCCGTTGCTCCTACGCCGTGCGCGGTCGCCAACGCCTTGAGTGATGCTTCGGCCTTGGCATTCTCAGCCGCCATCATGATGGAGCCGACGGTGAACTCCTTGGCCCAGGCAAGCGCACCCTTGATGGCGTCGGCGAGCAGGTTCCCGGCGGTCGCGCCTTTCACCATGGCGGCGGTCATCCCGTCGATGCCCTGAGCCGCTCCCTTTGCGCTCTTGGTGGCGGATGCCTCCATGCTCGACAGACTCGCGTTGACGCTTTTGATGGACTGATTGGCTTTGTCCACCTCAACGGCGACGACCAGTTCGAGTTTGTTATCGGCCATGGGAATTCAACTGCTCGCGGTCCAGCTTTTCGCGTTCGTCTTCGAGGATCAACATCGCGTTGAACTCATCCGCGCGAATGTCGTCTAGGGTGAGGTGGATGCCCAGCTTCAACGCGGCCCGGAGATCCAAGGCGCGCCGGATGAGCAGGCCGGCTTCCGACGACTGCGCCGTATCGAGCTTGTCGAGCGTGCAGTGGTCGCACCGGGAACCATCATCAGGCGCATCGGGGCAGAGGCTCGGGTCGCAGAGTTCGTCGCGGCGCAGGGCCCAATGCACCAGAAATCGCAGGGAGGGCTGCTCGGGCCACGGGCCGCCTACGAGTTTGGGTCGGCCAGCTCCTGGAAGCCCGCGTCGAGAGCGTCGATCGCGGCCTTGACGGCGACGGCCTGGTGAATGATCGGAACGTCCCCGGCGTAGCCCTCGGTTTCCGTGCTCAGCTTCTTGTATAGCGCGCCCGCCGCCGCGAGGTTGATGGTGAGTTCCTGGCGATTGTAGGGAAGGTCCAGAACGCGGGCGAAGCCACGGCGGTACTCGGTCACATCTTTCGCCGAGGCCATCTTCAGAACATGGGTCACGGTACCGCCGAGCACGCGCAGGGTCACGCGGAACGAATCGCCGGCTTGCACTACGTCGTCCACCTCGGCCAGACTCAATTGCTCGACGATCCGGCTCGCCTCGAACGCGTCCAGCTCAGGCGCGTCGCCTTCGGCTGTTCGAATCTTGCCTAGCAGTGCGGCGTCGGCATCCTCGCCGTTGGCGATGATCGTCTCCGAGACGCCCCGGCCCAACTGCTTGATGATCACCTTGCGGCGGCGCTGGCGCTCCGTCCATTCCTCGTCCGAGGGAAAGCGGACCCGGATGGTCCTCACACCCGCCGCAGTCCGCAACTGCAGCGCGATCGGGCGCGCCGCGTCGAATACAGTAGTCGTCTGTTCCATGATTCTCTCCTATTGGCAGATGTTGTCCACGGTGCACTTCGACACCGCCGAGACGATACCGTTCGTGGAGTCGTACATCGGCAGGCATTCGACCGAGACCGTCACGATTCCGTCCGTCTCGCCGACTTCGGCCATCGCGAACGACACCTTCTGCCAGGTGATATCGAGCGAGTTGTTGGAATCATAGGTGAGAGAGATGACGGCGGTGCCGGTGGACTGATTCTTGAGCTTGGTCAGTTCCGTCGAGCCGTTCTCAAAGCGGGCCACGAACTTCAGCGTCCCTTGGCGGTTGGCGAACTCGAGGCGGCCGCGAATGGCTCCGCTCGTGGCGTCGCCTGGCGACTGGAAGCCCGAGCCGGGATAGAAGCCGCTGTCCAGACGGACATTGTTCTTCCAGGACGTCTCCAGCGAAACGATGTTCTTGTTCGAGACGTAGTTGACGCCGTTGATCGTGAGCGCGAGCGAGGCCGACGGGAGTAACTTCTCGAGCGTCGCCGCCGGCATCGTGATACCGGAGGGTTCCGCGGCTTTCCCGGAACCGACGAACTCGACCGTAATCTTCGAGTTGGCGCGACCCGGTCCGCTGCCGATCGCGATCGTCCATCCTTCGACGACACATCCGACCGCCATGCGATCAACAACCACGCCCGCTCCAGGCCGGATCTGCTCGACGAAGGAGAAGTACGGCAGTTCGGCCGCGTCGCCATTCGCCGGGATGAGCGGCGTGCACGTATAAGTGAAGTTGGGGTTCGTGCCCGACTTCACGACCTTGCCCAGGCCGTACGCCATCGCCCATGCGCCGATCTCAGCGCCGAGGTACTTCTCCAGCGTGCCGTTCACGTCCCAGGAAGTCTGGAAGGACTGCGTCGGGAACTCGTGGCCCTTGCCAAATTCCTCGGCGTCGTTCTCTGTGTTCAGCTTCGGATTGGCAAGCGCGGCATTCAGCTTGCGCAACTGCCACATCTGGCCGCTGGTATTGGCAGCGGCAATGTCGGTCTGCTTCTGTTTGCCGAAGCAGATCAGAACCTCCTGCAATCTAGTCGTGGACATTCTTCGTCACCTCCTCGGTGCGTTTTGGCGGCTCGCACTGGCTCCACCCGGCGAGCATCAGCGGCACCAGGACATCGGGCGTTGCATCGACTTCCTTCGGTTCGCCTAGGCCGAAGGGCGGTTTCATGAACACGCGGTCTTTAGTCATCGCCAATCTCCGTGAACGTGATGGGAACCTCGAAGTAGTCCAATCCCTCCGCATCGGTCTGACGCTGGATGAGCGGCAGGTCCATGGGGTAGCAAGAGGGATGGACGGTTGCGTTGGACATCGGCATTCCGGCCGCCGCCGGGACGCCCTTGGTGATTAGCCGGAACAGCCGGTAGTAGGCAGTCGGCGGGTCGCCGTCAAACGTCTCCCGCGCGCGAAGGTAGAGAGTCACCTGGTGCTTCCACACATCGACGCCGCCGAATGCCCCAGGACTCGTGCCCTGCCAGACGGCCATGATCCCCGGCGCGGGCATCGTATGAATCGCCATCGCGAGACTCGACCGCTTCGGATACTGGTCGTGGTACGCATAAATGCGTTCCGGGTCGCCGTCCATCTCCGCGACAAGGTCTGGGACGTCCTTCAGCATCGCCACGAACGAGCTGACAAGGATGGAAGGATCGATCACTGTTGCTTACCTCCGAGCGCGCGCTCGACGGCGAGCCGCGGAACGATTTCATTCAGGACGCGCTTGGCTGCATCGAGCACCGCCACTTTGTTCTTGGGCGAGAACACGATCCACGGCTCGATCTTCTGGTTGATCCAGGCCTTGACCCGGTCCTTGCGGGTCGAGTTGCTGGCCTTCGCCTTGTTCTCACTCACCGTCCGGACCTGGAAGTTGCGGAGCATGTCGCCGGTCAGCGTGAGATTGCGCCGGTTGCCCTTGCCGAGCCGCGTCTTCCGGATCGCGTACCGTTTCGTGAGCGGTTTGGCCGGCGAGTCGTCGGGCCCAAGCGCCGCGCCCAGACGGTTCTTCACCGCCGCCGCGCCGACATTGCCGATCTTGAACATCTGGTGCTGCTTGACGTTCAGCCGGTCGAGCCGAATCTGCTTCTTCTGATAAATGCGTACCGAAGCCATAGGACCGTTACGATTCGCGGAGAGCGAGCCACGCGCCGAACGTCGGGTCGGTCAGGACCTCGAACACTTTGTAGGTCTTGCCATCCACAGTTGCCTCGTCTCCCTGAACTGGCGGCGTCGCGAAGTCCGCGAGGTTGACGAACAGGCGCGCGTACACCGCGTCCTGGTGTCGCTCTTCGTCCGAATCCTTCTGCAAGATGCCTGTAACTGAGAACGCAGTACCGGTGGCTGGCTGGTAGGTGATCGGCTCACCGAACGACTTGACGCACGTCCGGTTGAGGGCAGCGAATGGAGTAGATGCCATGTATCGCTCCGGGCCTCCGGCTAGAAGCCGAAGGTGTGGACACGGTAGGCCACCTTCACCCGTAGCGTCGCATCGTTCGCGGCGTTGCCGCCGAACTCGCCCGCACCGAGGTTGTGCAGCACGAGGGGCTGGTTCTCGCAGGCGGTTCGCGCGGTGATCGGATCGAGCTTCGGAAGCGCGTAGGTGACCTGATGCGTAGCCTGATCGATGAACCCGGTCATCTCCACGGTCTGCGAGACCTGCACGCCTGCTCCGTTCTGATACTTCACCGCCAGATTCGCCGTCGCCTCTGTGAGGACGTTGGTTCCGGCACCCAGCACCAGCACTCCCGAGAGAAACTCCAGCACCTTGCCCGTGCCGGGCGCGGCAACCAGTGTCTTCGGCGTCGCCCGGAGCGCCTTCAACTCCGCATTCGAGATCAGAACGTCGGAATATTTCAGGTCGGCACCGCCGCCCTGTCCAAGCTCGGGGATGACGACCTTACCCTTGAACTTTTGCGCGCCCATGCGTGGTCTTCTCCTTCCGTTGTTTGCTGTGAAGATTGGCGGAAGGCTCGACCATCGTGATCTTCCGCAGTTCGTACAACTGCCGCAGCAGTCGCACATACACGCGCGCCAGCCCAGGTTCGGCCGGAGGAGGCGGCATCGTCTCCCCCGGCTTCATGGGGACGCCATTGAGCACCGGCAGGCGCGCGGTGACGAGGAATCGGGCCGAAGGATCGAACTTCGGCAAGGATCGGTAAGCCATATCGCCCTCCCTCCTACGCGATCGCGGTGACGAAGAAGTACCCGAGTTCGGGCGCGACAAGCTTCGTGTCAAAGGCCATCTCGATCTCGACGATGTCGCTCGCGATGATCTCCCACCGATACCGCTTGATCCGGTTGCCTTCGTTGCCCGCGCCCAGATAGCCGGTCCACGCGAACGTGTATGCGGCGGACGGCGTAAGCAAGCCGGGATTCGGCGCGACGTTGCAGAGCAGCGCGCTCTTGCCGCCGATGAAGGAGTGCGTGGCCGTCTGACCCTCAGCGGCCGTGTTCTCGATCGAACCCATCACCAGGATGCGGTCGAGTTCGAGAATCGCGGCCAGCGCCTCGCGGCTCACCGTGGCGGGGCGGCCAGCCGTCTGGCCGTACTTCACGCGGTCCACAAGGTCCGGGTGATCCACGAGCTTCAACCACACCGGCTCCGACAGCACCAGCGTGTTGGCCGGGTACCCGGTGGCCTGCTTAATGGCCAGCTTACCCGCGCGGATGTCCTCGATGGGGTTCGACGCCGGATCGTTCCACTGAAGGAACTGGCCGGCGGTGGGACCGGAGGCCACGCCCGTGACGTCAGTTCCCCACTTGCCCGAAGTGAATAAACTGGCGGCGAAGATCTTCTCGCGCCGAATGAGAGCCTGCTGCGAGAGGAACTCGACCGCGTCGCGGTCCATGTTGAGGACCGCGTCGGCGTTGCCGCGCAACTGGTCGGGAATCGGCTTGGCTTCGGCCCACACGTCGGCGAAGTAGGTCGGCGTGTTGTCGAGGCGGGAGCCCACGCTCGCGGCCGGAGTGCCGGGCGCGCGGCGTTGCATCTGGTCGCGGAAGAAGTCGCCGCGATTGTAGACGTAGTAGCGGTCGCTCTGCTTGGTCACCGGAATGACGGGGCAGACCTGCGCGGCCACGAACTGGTCCTGGCTCTGAAGATACGCAATGCTGATCTGGGTCAGCGGCGTATTGACGTGAACGTCACCGGGAGTCGGCGTATACATGTTGGTTCATTGCTCCTTTGTTTGAATTGCCCGCTACCGCATGAGGATCAGCAGAGCCGGGATGATGTCGTTGGCGACGCCCGCGGAGAGCGCCTTGGCAAGGATCTTGCCCGAGGACTGCGTGACCGCCTTGCCGTTGGCGTCGGCTTCGAGCAGAGCGCCGTTGGCCACTGTTCCGCCGAGCTGCACGCGGGCCACCTGGCCGGGGACCGAGGCCAGGGCGCAGGCTCGGCCCTGAGCATCGGGCTTGTTCGCGATGACGCCGTCGGCGGCAGCCGCCGCGCCCGTCACCGCCACTTGCCCTGACGAGTTGACCGACCCGAAGAAGAACTGCTTCGTCGAGAGATCGGTGCTGGCCGGGACGGAAATCGTTTGCATATTGACTTCGAAAGCCATGGTTGATTGCTCCTTTGGTCTGAGTTAGTTCGGCCTCACCGTGGCCGACTTCTCGGCGAGATACTGCTGATAAAGCTCGGGGTGTAGCTTCATCGCCTCCACATACGCCTGGGCGAACGGGATGTTGCGGCTGGCGGCGAGTTGCTGCGCGGCGGTATTCAACTGCGCCTCCGCGCCCGTGGGACCCGCTTGCACGTGCGATTGCACCGCCGTGCGTTGCGACTCCTGCGCCTTGAGCGAGAGCAGGTGTTCGCGAACCTGTGCCACCGTTCGCTTGCTGGCGATCATTTCCGCGGCCAACTCGGGACGGCTAGCGAGAGAGCAGAGCGCCGCGATCTCTTCGTACTCGGCGCGTAACCGGGTTTCGATGGCGGCGGCGTCCAGTGCCGGAGCTTCAGGCGCTGCGGGTGTGGAAGCGGGAGCTTCCGGGGGTTTAACTTCAGGGGCAGCCGCGGTCGTGGTCTGAGCGGCGTCTGCCTTCGTTTCGGGTGCTGTACTCATATCCATCTCCTTGTTGGGGATCTGCGTTGCGGCAGACGCCGCCACGCGAGCTTGTTTGCGCGCCGTCACCGCTTCGAGTACGGCATTGAGCGCGTCGTCAAAAGTTCCGACCTGGTCCGCGAGACCGGCACTGACTGCCTTCTCCGCGTAGTAGAGGCCCGCCTCCGTGTTCCGCACGAGCGTAGGCTTCATCTCGCGGTTGCGCGCGACCGTGCCCACGAACATGTCGTAGAGCCGATCGATCTCGGCTTGCAGTTCGTCCTTGGCCGGAGCGGATAGGGATTCATGAGGGTTGAAATCGTTCTTCCTGGCGCCCGCGTAGATCGCGGTGTACTTCCTGCCGGCCTTTTCATCGAAACCGGACTGGTCCATGTGCAGCGCGATCACGCCGACGCTGCCAACGCCGCCAGTGCGGGTCACGAAGAGGCGCTGCGCGCTGCTGGCGATCGCATAGGCCGCTGAAAACGCATCGTCGTCCGCGATGGCGAAGCATGGTTTCTCCGTGCGCGCGTTGTAGATTTCGTCCGCGAGGTCGAACAGCCCGCCAACCTCACCGCCCGGCGAATCCACATCGAGCAGGATGCCTTGAATGCGCGGGTCGCTGACGGCGTCCTGAAAGTCCGCGCGGATGCTCTCGTAGGATTGAAGCCCGGACACGGCATCGAGCCAACTGGCCTTCTTCACGAGCGTTCCGGAGACGCCGATCACCGCGATTCCCTCGGGCGTTACCAGATATGGCTTCTGGCCCCGCGACGCATCGTCCATCTCGTCGGGATCATCCTCTTCCATGGGCATCCGCGCCACCACCGGCATGCCCAAACCCTGCACCTCGATCTCTCCCGCCGGAAGTCCCAGACGCGGACCAATGGCCTGCAGAATGACGCTCAGCTTCTGCGGCTGAATCAGCAGCGGAACGCCGAAGACTCGGCCCGCGAGATGCGGGAGGTAGTTCGCTTTCATTTCGCTGGCTCCTTCGTGTCGCCTTCGTTCGTCCCGCCGTCGCCTTCGCCTGGCGGCGGTGCGGAGGCTGCGGAACCTCGCGCATCGGTCTTCCGGGGATCGGAGTCGAGCACCAAGCCGAGCGAGTCGGCACGCTCGTTGTCGCGGGCGATCTGGCGATCGACTTCCTCTTCGTCCATGCCCATCTCGTTGATGGACATGCTGCGGGCCTTCAGGCCCGACCGGATGGCAATGATCTCGGCCTTGACATCTTTTTCGGGATCGACCCAAGCCCATTTCGGTGTGTGCCACTCGACCGCCAGGTAGTCGTCGCGGTTCTTCTGGTAGTCGCGCGCGTCGAGCTTTCCGGCTAGCACCGCCTGCTCAACGAACGCCCGCCACGTCGGGCGACAGAATTGAAAGATGAAGCAGCCGTACTGGATCTGCTCGCACAGCCTGCGGAACGAGAGGATGCCCGCGCGGATCGACGAGTAGCTGGTCTTCGACAGATCGCCGGTGAGCATGTCGTATGGCAGGCCCAGGCCCGCTGCGATCCGGAGCAACTGGATGCGCTCGAACGATTCGTAGTTGCCGCCCACGTCGGCGGGTTCGTTGAACTTCACGTCCTCGCCAGGCTCCAGCTCCTGCATGGTGCCGGCCTCGAGCTGAGCCACGGCGACGCCCGGGTCACCGGATCCGGCAACGCCACCCGCGCCGGTCGTCTCCTGAGGTGTCGCGTTCGGGAAGAACGCGTCGTCGGGATTCTGCCGCGTGATGAATCCCATCATCATCGCGGCGAACTTCTTCCTCAGCAGTTCCGCGTCGTCGTATTGGTCCAGTTCCCACAGGCGCACGAGCGCGTTCGCCATCCACGGCACGCCGCGCAGTTGGCCGGGACGAAGCGCCCGGAACAGATGCATGACTTCCGCGGCGGGAACGCGCATCAGGTCCATTCCGGTCGGAAAGAAGATCCGCTCGCCCGGATGCTCCTTGTAGAAGTAGTAGGCGGTGCGGCGTCCGGACGGATCGAACTCGATCGATGCGCGCACTAGGTTGCCTTGCGGCGTATTGGGAGTCGGCTTCGCAAGATAGAACGGCAACTGCTCCGCTTCGATCAACTGGAGTTGCAGTGGAACGGCCAGGCCTTCGCGTGGATCGCGGAAGTGCATGCGGACGAAGCACTCGCCGCCTTCGACCATCGACCGGAACCCGAGCGCCTGAAGTCCATAGATATCGGTCAGGCCCGTCGCATCCGCCTCACTCGCCCAGACCGTCCAGAGATTCTGTAGCTTCTCCTTGATCTCGACCGTGGGGTGCAGTGACTGCGGCTTGATCCCAGTTCCAATGGCGTTGCACACCCACTCGTCCACCGCCTTCGACGCCCAGCCATCCTTACGGACGATGTCGCGCGACCGCGCCACCAACTGATCCGCGCTCTGATACCAGACCGAGTTGATGGCGTCGCGGGTTGTGACCCAGTTGCCGAGCCGCCGTCCAGACGTCGCGCCTTCGTATGGCGAACCGCTGGCGCGCCGCGCGGGCGGTTGCGCTGGCGCACCTGTCTCGCCCCGCTTGAAGCGGGTCAGAAATGAACTCAAGCTGAACACCGGTTAGAAGCCCTTGCTCCCTGAGAGTTGGTACTGCCGCACGCGCTTGCCCGACTGCTGGTTCAGCGAGCTTTGCACGACCGCGATCGCCCGCTGCAATTCCTGAACGGACCGGTAGGTTATGCTCCGTCCTTCGAATGTGACCGTCAACGTGCCGGAGGCCAAAGCTTCCTGCAACGCATCTAAGTGGCCTTGCGTGTATGCCATGGTTTTGCTCTCTGTCACACCGAAAAGCGGCCCCACGTCCGACGCCTTGCTGGGCGCGGTTGTGGGCGCGATCCCGCTGGCGCGGCCGGAGCCGGTGCTGCCGGAGGCGTGTCCGGCGTCTTAGGAACGCCCAAGCGCTCCTCAATCGCCCGCCAGTTCTTTTCCTGGTATCGATCCAGCCCGATCCTGCTTGCCGCCGCGCGCGCGTAGACACGACAGTCCAGAGCTTCGTTCCGCTCGCGCATCTTCTGCCACTGATGCCGCCGGTAGCCCTTGACGATCTTGGTGACCAGTTGCTCGGCGGTGATCTGCTTGAAATACTCGTCGCTGTATCGCGGGAAGTGGCAGTAGCCTGGCGGGTACGGCGCGCCCTTCTCGAGGTCCTCGTCCGTGGGCCGATCAAGACGCAGCCACCGGTACAACTCCTCCTTCGCCATGCCCGAGTTCACCGGCCAGACTCGCACGCCGCGCTTGATTCTCTTCCCGAGTGGACCGACTTCCACCGGGGCCGCCGGGCCCAACAGCGCGGGTGCGCGGGAGTCGCCCTTGATTACGACCACTCTCCCGCCTTGCCGTCGCGCCCATTGGTAGACTTCCGTGGCGGCGAAGCCGGAGTCAACGGCGAGCTGCGCAACCGGCATCTCCAAGCCGCTCGCGGTGGTGAATGTCTCGTTCAGAAGCGCGGTGAGTTTCTCCCACACCGGCGGCCGCGAAGTGTCGCCTTCAAACACCCGGTAATCCACCGACCACGATTCCTTCCCCCGTCCCCAAGCGACGATCTCGACCTCGATGCGGTCCTTCTGAACGTCGGCCCCCGCCGTTACGAACAAACCGCCGCGCGGCACGATGCCGGTCTTGTAGTCCTCGCGCCGGTCGTAGAGCTTCTGCCAATCGGGAGCCTCGCCCAACTGGGTCCACGTTTCGCCCAGCACCGTGTTGACGAAGACCTGTAGCAACGACGAATTCTTCTGCGCCTGCTCGAACTGCTTCGCGGCATCGCCCCACGAGAGCCACCCGACCGGCGAGTACATGCTGGACAGGTGGAAGCCCGCCGTCCTGCCATCGCCGACCGCGCCCGCGCGCCACTGGCCACGCGCTAGAAGCCACTGCTTTTGATGGTTCTGAATTTCCTGGTTGCAGTGCTCACAGACATAGACGGCCAACTCCGGCTTGCCCTTGGGCCAGCGCAACTGCGGGAACTTGAGAACCTGGTATTCGCGGCAGGTCGGGCACGGCACCCAGAACTTCCGCTGATCGCTCTCCTCGTAAGCCGCCTCGATCCGGCTCATTCCGGTGATCTTCGGCGTCGAGACCATCAGCACCTTGCGCCGCGCGAAGGTGCGTGTGCGCGCCATCGCAAGGTTGACAGGATCGCCTTCACCCTCCACGTCTCCGGGATACGCGTCGACCTCGTCCAGAAACAGATAGCGCGCCGCCATCGACCGGAGGCCGACGGCGCTGTTCGCGCCGGTCATCACCAGCACGCCGCCCGGAAATTCCTTGGAGAGAACCGTGTTGCCGGAGTCGCGCGAGCGCGGCTCGCGGACCAGGTTCCGCAGCACCTCCGACTCCTCGATCAGCGGATCGATGCGCTGCTTCGAGTTGCGCTTTGCCATCTCGACGGTCGGCTGCACCGCCATCATCGGTCCGGGTGCCTGGTGGATCACGTAGCCGATCCAGTTGTTGCCACTCTCCGTCTTTCCAATCTGCGCGCCGGCCATGAAGACTGTGCGTTCGATCGGTGACGACGGCGAGAGGCAGTCCATGATCTCGCGCAGGTACGGCGACCGATCCGTTCGCCACGGTCCTGGCTCGGCGGAAGCGCGCTGCGACAGCGTGCGGTATTTGTCGGCCCATTGCGAGATCGTGAGCAGCGTCTCCGGGCGCGCGCCCGCAGCTGCCGACGCGGAGTAGATCTCCTCAGTTGTTGGAGTCTGCAAATTCATTCAGGGCCTTCCGGATCTCGGTGGCCAGAAACTCGTAGCACTTCGCCGATTCGGTTTCCGCGGCGAGGATCGCTGCCAGGCGATCCGGAATGTTGAGCATGTGGTCGCGAAACTGCCGGAACTTGTTGAACGCCGCGACCTGTACTTCGTCCTTCGAGACGAGCTTGCCGGTCCGCTCCTCGTACTCGATCTTGGCCAGACGCGCCTGGTAGTGCTCGCGGACGGCGCGGGCTTTCGTGTACTGGCTTGCGCCGAAGATCGCGCCATCGTCGTCCTCAGGTTCCGCGCGCCGGGCCACGGCTGGCGCGTGCGCCTTGGTGTTCTTCTCCCACTCCGCATCCGCCGTCTCGGAATCGACCTTGCCATCGGCCAACGTCCGGATGCGGCCGGACTGGATTGCTTTCTGGACAGCGGACAGAGCCACGCCGCGATGCTTCGCGTACTGCCGGAGACTCATGATCGCCATGCATTCGCCTCGCGCGTAATCGTCGAATTGGCCGTCACAATTCCCTTGCCTTTACGGGCGACCAGAGTGATGAATCGTCATGCGCGAACCAGCGCAGAAAGGAACGTAGAAACGATCATGACCAACGCAGAAGCCAACACAGCCGCCGCCGTTGCGGAACAGGGCGCGCACGTCGCGCCGGACAAGGCCTCCTCGAAGAAGGGTGCCAGCCAGAAGAAGGGCGCGCCCAAGGGCCAGAAGGCCGCCAAGGCCGCGAAGCCCCGGAAGGAAGCCAAGCCTACGAAGGCCGCTAAACCCGCCCGCAAGGAGGCGAAGCCGCGCACCGAGAGCAAGGGCGCGAAGATCCTGGAGATGATCGGACGGGCCAAGGGAGCCAGCCTCGCTGAGATCATGAAGGCCACCGACTGGCAGGCCCACAGCGTCCGGGGCTTCATCTCGACCGCCGCCAAGAAGAACCGCATCAAGATCGAGTCCTCGAAGAACGAGGCGGGCGAGCGCGTCTACAAGCTCGCCAAGTAGCTGCAATCCTCGCTCCAAACTGGCCGCCCGGAAACGGGCGGCTTTTTTGTGCCCGGCGCGATTATCCACTTGCTTTGTGGGCGCACCGGAGTGATGAATCGTCATGTCATGAAGACCACCACCAAGAAGCAGAACCACCACAACGGATTCGCCGTCGAAATCACCGACGCCACCGACCTCGGACTTGCGATGCTGATCGCGGAGTCCGAAGACGGCCAGTACGAGCCGGTAGCCGTAGTCGCCAACGTCGGCGAAGCGCGCGAGGTCGCCCAGGACGACTTCCGGAGCAGGCTGGAACGCCTGGACCAGGGCGAATCGCCGCTTTGCCCGTACGTCTACAAAGTCTGGGCCCGCGGAATCGATGGCGAGCACCGGATCGCCTGCGAGATAGCCGACGCGATCCGCCCCGCCAAGCCCACTCGGAGGAACCGCTAGCACCGCGCCGACCTCCCTCACGCCGCCGGGTTCACCGATCCGGCGGCGGTTCTGCTTCTGATCCCTCAAGAATCCTCAACTCCGCCGACCAGTCCGATAGCGCCAGGCAAAGGCCCTCGATGTCCGGATGCCCGGCCAGCAGCAACGCTTCGATGGCGGCGATCTCTGCGCGGCACCGGTCCATTTCACGCCGCCACTGCGCTTCGGACTCCGGCGACCTCGCGGTAGCTCTTTCCGTCCGCCTCAAGCTTCGCTTCCCGCCCGGTGAACGCCTGCCAGCGACGGACGATCACGTCGCAGTACTTCGGTTCCAGTTCAATGAGCCGCGCCTGCCGTCCCGACTTTTCGCACGCGATCATCGTCGTGCCGGAGCCCCCGAAGACGTCGAGGATCGTGTCCCGCGTCTTGCTGCTGTTCCGGATGGCGCGCTCCACCAACTCAACAGGCTTCATCGTCGGGTGTTCCTGGCTCGACGCCGGCCTCTTGATGAACCAGATGTCGCCCTGGTCCCGCGCGCCGCACCAGAAGTGATCCGTGCCTTTGCGCCAGCCATAGAGGATCGGTTCGTATTGACGTTGGTAGTCCGACCGGCCCAGCGTGAAATGGTGTTTCGCCCAGATCACGAAGGTGGACCAGTAGCCGCCAGCATCGGTGAAAGCTTGGTGCAGCGTGTGCAGTTCCGATGACGACATGCAGATGTACACCGCGCCCTTGGTGACCGCCAGCACGTTCGCGCAGGCGTCGCGCAGGAACTCGTAGAACTTTCCACCCAACGTGTCGTTGCCGATCTTGAGTTTCTTCGACGTCTTGCCCTCGTAATCGACGTTGTACGGTGGGTCCGTAAAGACCATGTCGGCCAAGCCGCCCGAGAGAACCGCCTGGATCGCGTCCATGCTGGTCGCATCCCCGCACAGCAGCCGGTGCTCACCCATGAGCCAGACATCGCCGGGAGCCGTAATCGCGTGCTCTTCCTCTTCCGGAATCGCATCGTCGTCGGTCAGTCCAACATTGGACTCCTCCGGATCGCGCAGAAGTTCCTCAACCTCTTCGTCGGTGAAGCCCACCAGATCGAGGTCGAAGCCATCTTCCTCGAGCGCCTCCAACTCGACGCGCAGCATCGCTTCGTCCCACCCAGCGTTGAGAGCCAGCCGGTTGTCCGCGAGGACCAGGGCCCGGCGCTGCGTTGGCGTGAGATGGTCCAGGACGATGACGGGAACCTCGGTCATCTTCAGCTTCCTGGCCGCCGCCAAACGCGCGTGGCCGGCGATGATCACACCATCGGCGGCGATCAGGATCGGATTGGTCCAGCCGAACTCGATGATGCTCGCCGCGACCTGCGCCACCTGTTCGTCGGAGTGAGTGCGGGCGTTACGAGCGTAGGGGATCAGTTTCTCAACTGGCCACTGCTGTACCTGGAGGTCGGTCTTCATGGCTCAGGAAACCTTCCGGTGGCTTCCGTAGAACGGTGCCGGCCCGTTGTGCTGAATACGCCTCGCATCCCGTGCGCGAGGGTTATCGACTTGTTCAATCGGGACTCCACGCTCGGCAGCAACTTCACTGATCGTCTGGCCATTGGCAAGGAGGACTGGGACCTCGCCGTTCAGGTTCGAGATCCGGCGCAGGATCACGTCGCAGTAGGACGGACTGATTTCGCATCCGAACCCGACCCGCCCCAGCACTTCCGCCGCGGCAATCGTGGTCCCGCTTCCCAGGAACGGATCGAACACCACGTCGCCGCCGTCCGTGAACGCCTTGACGAAGAACTCGGCCAAGCCGCGCGGGAAGGGCGCGGAGTGCGATCCCTGGTTGGACTCCGTCCTCGCCTCGATGACGTTGCTCGGGCGAGCGAGACCGCGAAACCGGCCATCCTCATCCGCCGCGCCTGGCTTCTCGGCCGCACTCCCGCGCGCTCCTGTGCCCAGCAATCCGCTGCCGGACGTCGATTTCGGGTTGTTCGGCGAGTAGTCAAAGCAATCGTCCGAGACGTGACCGACCGCTTTAGGTCGAAACTTGATCTCTGGCTGTCGGCAGAAGTGAAAGACCGGCTCCCAGGCGTTCTTGAAACGATTCCCCCAGCCTCCCGGCACGCCATTATCGGTTTTGCGCCAGCAGAATTCATCGACGAAGCGCCACCCCCACTGCCGCTTGTGTGCCAGCACGAGGTCCATCACGTAGAGATTGCGCTCGCCTTCGTCGGCGTGGGCTTTGATGTTGAGGAAGTAGGAGCCGTCAGGCGCCAGAATCGCCTGGATGTTCGCGGCAACGTCTCGAAACCAGTCGCAGTACTCATCCGGAGGCACCGGTTTGAAGCCGCTGGTGGGATCGTATTCGCGCTGCGTGGCGTAGGGCGGCGACGTGATTACCAGATTCGCGCGTTTTTTTTCGAGGAGCGTCTCGATCACGCCGAAATCGCGGCAGTCCCCGCAGATCAGCCGGTGGTTTCCGATCGACCACACGTCGCCGGACTGCGTGATCGCCTGGCTGGGGGCTTCCGGGATCGATTCTTCGCCTTCCGGCGCGGAGCCGTCGCCGTCGCCAGCCAGCAACGCCTCCAACTCCTCGTCGGAGAAGCCAACCAGCTTGAGATCGAGGCCCTCGTGTTCAAGTTCGGCGAGTTCGGCGGCCAGGATTTTGTCGTCCCACCCCGCGTTCTCCGAAAGTTTGTTGTCCGCGATGATGTAGGCGCGCCTCTGGGTGTCGCTCAGGTGGTCCAGCACGACGACCGGAACTTCCGGGAGGCCCAACTTGCGCGCGGCGAGCAAACGACCGTGCCCGGCGACGATTCCGGCGTTGCTGTCCACAAGGATTGGCGCGTTGAAGCCAAACTCCGCGATGGAAGCGGCGATCTGGGCAACTTGGGCGTCCGAATGGGTACGCGCATTCCGGGCGTACGGCACGAGACGCCCCACAGGCCAGATCTCGATGCGCCGCGCCAAGGCGGGCGTGATGGAAACGGGTTCTTGGATCACGGGAGAACTACTTCGCCATGGCCGTCATTGGCCACACCTTCGCGCACGCTTGGCCCACGTTGCGCCCCGGCGCGGCGGGTTGGCCCGTCCTACCACCGAGGCGCACGGGCGCAACGGGCGCGCCAGGGTGACCACCGACCACCTGTTTTTTCGCCAGACGGTAGCGGCATTGTGCAATCGTGCAACGCGCCGGAGTTTTCGGCCCGGAAGTACCTATGAGTTCACCAGGACCAGTATGCGGCGATAAGCCCTTCGTTCGCGGTATTGGCATCGATGTAGTAGTCCGCTGGAACGAGCAGATGGCGGCTGTCCACGGCTGCAATTTCGACCTGATCGGCCACACCACCACCCGCTCCAGTCGGCCAAAACTCTTTGATCACGCCCGTCCCGTTCGCCTTGTTCATCCCGGCGATGCCCAGGAACACGCGCCCGGTCTCGCCAATCACAACCGCAAACCGCAACCGCGCCACGCGCAGAGTGGTGTCCGTTGTCAGGCGCACCGGCGTTCCCGGCGTGGGGACGGCGATCTTACCGAACGACTTTGCCCGCATCAGCGTCGATCCTTCAACCCACCAGACAATCCGCCACGACCTGCAGGAAGACGCCGCGCGTCGTCACGGGTTCGCCGTCCTCGTCGCGGCCGGATACTGGCCGCAACTTCCAGCAACGCCTCCCGCTCTCAAGTTTCTGAAGGAAGCTGTAGCGCGTGCCTGCCCGCGCGTTGGTTTCGACTGGGCTGCTCCCGTCGTCCCGCCCGAGCCACACGGCCTTCAGATGGCCTTTGCGCCCGTACGACGGCTTCCAGAACCCTGCCGCCACCATCTTCTCGGCTGCCTCACGGGAACGCCAGCCGACACAACGCCCGTCGGCAGAGTAGAGCGGGATCGGTTTGTTGTTTGAAGACACGTCGAGTGCGGGAGTCGAAGGGAAGGAGTTTAGCGAGAGTCCCGTCTCTCAAACGCCAGGACCGCAGCGTTCTGTCTTCTGAATAGCAGGCGCGAAATTCAGTCGTCAACAGTAAAGTGAATCGGCCTGGAGAGGCGGCGTGGTTGGGCTGCGACGGGCATCGTCCTTATAGAGAAAACAAGATTCGTCTTCGTCTCCAGCGGCGAACACGCGCGAAGATGATGCCCACACTGCCCAGACTCCGGCTGGCGTTGAATCGCAAGGCTTGGTCGTGGGCGGCGTCGAATCCACACACTGCCCGTGGACTCGCAACGAGAAACGGAGAGTTTTGGACGCCAGTTGGACTCCAGAATGGGGTGTCTGGAGGCCCTGGCGTCTGTAAGTGCTAGATAAATTTGGTCGGGCCGCCGGGATTTGAACCCGGGACCTCTTGCACCCCAAGCAAGCGCGCTAGCCAGGCTGCGCCACGGCCCGATTGTCGTGGACCCCTTCAGTGTACCGCAATCGCTTCCGGCCGCACCCAAATCCGCCGCGCCGCCGACCGCCCCAGAGGCACCATCTCCTCCCCGATCCTCAGTGTCAGCGTCTCGTCATAGTTGCGATTCGCCACTTCCACCCCCGCCCCGGGGCGAATGCCCAGCGAATCCAGGTACTCGAGCAGCCGCCGGTCCCGCTCAAACACGCTCACCACGGTCGCGCGCCCATCCGCCACCACCTCGTCCAGCGGCACCAACCCCCGCGCCCGCCGGTGCTCCGGAGCGTCGTCCTCCACCCGGTTCCCGTGCGGACACGCACCGCCGCCGCCCAACCGCTCCTGTAGCCGCCGCTCGAAATCCTCCGAAACCGCGTGCTCCAGCTGCTCGGCCTCGTCGTGAACCTTGTACCACTCCATCCCGAAGATCTCCGTCAGCATTCGCTCGATCAGGTGGTGCCGGTTCAGCAGCCGATTGGCAATCTCCCGCCCCTCCCCCGTCAGCCGGATGCGGCCGTCCTCCCCATCCACGTCGATCAGTCCGTCCCGCTTGAGCCGCCGTGTCGCCATCGTTACCGCCGGCGCCGACACGTTCAGCCACCGAGCCAGGGTGGCCGCAATCACCACCTCGCCTTCGCTCTCCGCCTCGGCAATCGCCTTGAGATAGTTCTCCTTGGAGATGGTGATCTTCACAGCCGAATGGAGTCCAAAACGAGATTGTAGCGCGCCCGTATCGTGTTACTCTCTTAAACAATTCTATGCAACGCTTCAGCCTTCGCCTCGCCGTCTTCCTCCTCCTGGTCTCCCTGCTCAGCGCCCAGGAGCGCGTCGATCTCACCACCGTCCACCGCATCCGGTACGAAGCCCTGCAGAACTCCAAGGTGATGGACTACCTCTGGCAGCTCACCGAAGTGAACGGACCGCGTCTCACCAATTCCCCCGGCTTCCGCCGCGCCGGCGAGTGGGCCGCCAAGCAGCTCAATGAAATGGGCCTCAAGAACGTTAAGCTCGAAAAGTGGGGCCCCTTCGGCCAGGGCTGGGAGAACACCCGCTTCTCCGCCCACCTCGTTGAACCCACCTACTCGCCCCTCATCGGCTTCCAACTTGCCTGGAGCGCCGGCACGGAAGGCCCCGTGACCGCCGAAGTGATGCACGTTCCCGCCCTGCGCACCGACGCCGACATGGAGAAATGGAAGGGCAAGCTCAAGGGCAAAATCCTTATCATGGAGCCGGAAAAAGCGCTCACCCCGCAGGACCGCGCCGCCCTGATGCGCTACACCCCGGACCAGTTGAACGACATGTTCCTCGCCCCCGACCCCGGCCAGCGCTCGCCCTTCGGCGGCCCCCCGCCTTCTGCCGGCGGCCCCGGTCAGCCGCCGATGAGCCGCGAGCAAGCCCAGGCCCAGCGCCGCAAGCTGAACGGCTTCTTGAAGGACGAAGGCGTCCTCGCTGTCTTGAGCCTGCCCTACCGCGGCGATGGCGGCACGGTGTTCGGCGCCGCCGCCGGCTCGCGCGAAGTGAAGGACCCGATCCCGCCCGCCAGCATCGCCCTCACGCCCGAACACTACAACCGCATCTTCCGCCTGGTGCAGAAGAAGATCCCGGTGAAGGTCGAGCTCGATGTTCAGGCCAGGTTCTACCCCGAGGAGACCGACTCGTTCAACGTCATCGCCGAACTCCCCGGCACCGGCAAGAAGAAGGATGAGGTGGTGATGATCGGCGCGCACCTCGACTCCTGGCACGGCGCTCAGGGCGCCACCGACAACGCCGCCGGCACCGCCGTCATGATGGAAGTCATGCGCGTGCTCAAGGCGCTCGACCTCAAGCTCGACCGCACCGTGCGCATCGCCCTCTGGGGTGGTGAAGAGCAGGGCCTCCTCGGCTCCCGCGCCTACGTCAAGGAGCGCTTCGCCGACCGCGAGACCATGAAGGTCACCTCGGAGCACGGCAAGATGTCGGCCTACTACAACCTCGACAACGGCACCGGCAAGATCCGCGGCATTTACCTCCAGGCCAACGATATGGCCCGCCCCGTGTTCGAAGCGTGGCTCGCGCCGTTCAAGGACCTCGGCGCAACCACGGTCTCCATTCGCAACACGGGCGGCACGGACCACCAGTCCTTCGACGCCGTCGGCCTCCCGGGCTTCCAGTTCATCCAGGACGCCGTCGAGTACTCCACTCGCACGCATCACTCGAACATGGATACCTACGATCGCATTCAGAAGGGCGACATGATGCAGGCCTCGGCTATCATTGCGAGCTTCGTCTACCACACGGCCATGCGCGAAGAGATGATTCCGCGCAAGCCCTTGCCGAAGCCGCAGCCGCGCGGCGCCGAAGGTGCAAAGCCCCTGCCCACCGAGTAACGATGCGCCGTCGCCACTTCCTTTCCGTACCGCTCGCTGCCGCGCAGGCAGCGCGCGGCGCGGAGGGCGAAGACCGCGTCCACGCCTACGGCGACGGCATCCCGCTCACGCCCCCCGAATACGCCGCGTTCCTCGCCAAGCCCGGCGCCATCGAACCAGACGTCTACTCGCGCGGCGGCATCGTCGAACGTCTCGAAGCCCGTTTCGCCGAAATCCTCGGTAAGGAAGCCGCCGTCTTCCTCCCCACCGGAACCCTCGCCAACCACCTTGCCGTTCGCCTGCTCGCCGGCGACCGCCGCCGCGTCCTCGTCCAGGCCGAAAGCCATCTCTACAACGATTCCGGGGACTGCGCCCAAACCCTCAGCAACCTCAATCTCATTCCGCTGTCGCCGCTGACTCTCGAAACCGCGCAGCGCGCCGCCGCAGACGCCGAATCCGGACGCGTCCCCGCGCCCGTCGGCGCACTGCAGATCGAGACCCCCATTCGCCGCCTCCACGGCCGCCGCTTCCACCTCGAAGAGATACAGCGGTTGTCCGCGTGGGCTCGCGCCAACCGGATCGGTCGCCACCTCGATGGCGCCCGCCTCCTCATCGAATGCGCCTACACCGGCCGCACCCCCGCCGCTTACGCGTCCCTCTTCGACACCGTCTACGTGTCCCTCTACAAGTACTTGAACGCCGCGAGCGGGGCGATCCTCGCCGGTCCGAAAGCGTTGCTCGCCAACCTCCACGATACGCGCCGCATGTTCGGCGGTTCGCTCTACCAGGCATGGCCATTCGCCGCCGTCGCGCTGCACTACCTCGACGGCTTCGACAAACGTTTCCGCGCCGCCATCGACGCCTCGGAACGGGTCATCGCCGAACTCTCCAAAGACGCGAGCTTTGAAATCGAGCGTATCCCGGGCGGTACGAATCTCTTTCGCCTGCGCACGCCCGGAGTCAACGCGCCCAACTATCAGAGCCGGCTCGAAACCGCAGGCATCTCCACCCGGCTCGCCCCAGGCGATCGCGAGTTCCTCATTCAAGTGAACGAAACATGGAACCGCGTCCCGCCCGCCGAAATCGTCAGCCGCTTCCGCAAGGGCTTCGCCTAGCGCTCCATCCGCTCCGCCCACCGGAGAAACCGCGTCAGCTCAGACCGGTGCTCCCAACTGAACTGCCAGAACTCACGAAAGCCGATCTTCTCGGCGGGAATTCCCCAGTACGTCTCGATGCGCCAGCGTAAGTACGGACTGCGCCACGGCGTGAGGCGATAGCCTCGGCTGAAGCGCCACAGGAATCCAAGCATCTACTCGGGCTTTTGCGTGGTCTGCGAAATCGTCTGCCGCGCCGCCTTTTGCTCAGCCGAAGCGTAATACCCGGAGCGCGTGCGAACGCTGTACTTCTTGCCGCCCGCCGTTACCTTCACCTGCCGGAAGCTGCCGTCCAGCGTCTGGTTCGAAGGTGAGTAGGCGATGATGTACTGATTCCGAATATCGTTGGCGACGTTCAGCGCCAACGGCCCCACTTCGTCGAGCACCTCGGGGAAGTATGCCACGCCGCCGGTCGCCTCGGTAATCGCCTTCAGCGCGCGCTTCGCCTTCTTCGCCTCCCGTCCGTCCTCTTCGCTCAACAGCCCGATGGCATAGATACCCACCTCGCTGTTATGCGCCTTCTGCACCAGCTTTTCCAGGCTGATCGCGGACGTATTGTCGTTCCCGTCCGTCACCACGAAGATCACCTTCTTGTCCTTCTTCGCCTTGGCCTTGACGTGGTCGATCACCAGTTCGAGCGCGTCGCGCATCGCGGTGCCGCCGCGCGAGTCGATCTTCGTCAGCCCCTCTTCCATCTTCTTGATGTCATTCGTGAACGGAACGTCCTCATAGGCCTCATCGTTGAAATTGACGATCAGCACCTCGTCGTCCCGGTTCGACGCCTTTACCAGGCCCAGCGCGGCCGCCTCAACCTTCCGCCGCTTGTCGCGCATGCTGCCCGAGTTGTCGATCACCATCGCCATCGACACGGGCACGTCCTCCCGCCGGAAGACTTTCACCTGCTGCTCCACCCCGTTCTCGAAGACTTTGAAGTCGTCGCGGCGGAGCGTGGTGATGAGGTTGCCCTTGTTGTCGAGCACGCTGGCGTGAAGTACCACCAGCCGGGTGTCCGATCGAAACGTCGACTGGTCGTCCTGGGAAGCGGCTTGCCACGGCGCGCCCAGAAGCAAGGCGCCCGCAAGCAACGCCGCGGTTTTACTGCGTTGGTGCATAGTATCCTTGGCGGAACGTGGCCCGAAGCGGCGGAAGCCCCTTCGGCTGCACGACCTTCACTTGTATGCGGCGGTACTTGCCGTCGCGCTCCTGATTCGCAGGGCTATATCCAATGACGTATTGGTTCCTCAGTTCGATACCGATTTTGGCCGCCACGTCCGGCAACTCGGCGATGTTTTCCACTGCAAAATGCCGCCCGCCCGTCTGCTGCGCCAGCTCATTTAACAGCCCGGGACCCGCCATCTCCTCGGCCGTACGTCCGCGCGCCCCAATCGGCTCGAAGATGCCGATAGCGTAGACCTGCACGTCCGCCTCGCGCACCACGTTCTTGATCTCACTCTCCGTATAGCGGCTCGAATTGTCGCCGCCGTCGGAGATAATCAGGATCGCCTTCCGAGGGTTCTTGGCCTTCTTCATCGTCGCCATCGCCAGATACACACCATCCAGCAGCGCCGTACGCCCCTTGGCCTGCGTGAACGTCAACCGGTTCTGAATTTCCTCGGTGTTCGTCGTGAACGGGACCACCATCTCCGGCCGGTCGTTAAACTGTACCAGGAAGAAGTCGTCGTCCGGGTTCGCTGTCTTGAAAAACTCCGCCGCCGCCTGCCGCGATTTGCTCAGCTTCGCGCCCATGCTGCCGCTAGCGTCGAACACAAGCCCGATCGAAACCGGCGCGTCCACGCTTCCGAAGCTGACAACCTTCTGCTCCACCTTGTCCTCAAACACCTTGAAGTGCTCGCGGTCCATGCCCGTCACGAACTGGTTCAACGGCGTGGTGACAGAAACGTTCACCAGGACAACGTTGGTGTCGACACGGATGTTACTCTCGCGGGGGCCGTCGGAAGGAGCCTCGGCGGGCGGCTTCGCACGGGGTGTGATGTTAACTCGTGGATTCGGGGGAGGCGGCTCATCCGCAGTCCCTGCCCAAGCGCTAAAGCCCACCAGACAACAGAGGGCCACAAGCCGTTTATAGTGGCCGGTGCGCACTTTCATCCCCCCTATCGGCCGCAACCGCCTTCAGTATAACATGCGACTTTTTCATGGTATGATCGAACGTGCCGACGAGAATTCTGGGCGTTATCCCCGCCCGGTTTGCCTCCTCTCGATTCCCCGGCAAAGCCCTCTCCTCATTGGCTGGTAAGCCCATCCTCCAACACGTGTATGAGCGCGCCTCCGCCGCCCGGTATCTC
Organism: Bryobacteraceae bacterium; assembly: GCA_033763935.1. Lineage (GTDB taxonomy): Bacteria > Acidobacteriota > Terriglobia > Bryobacterales > Bryobacteraceae > DALYJJ01. The sequence goes on along the minus strand of JANRJO010000037.1, from coordinate 68,899 downwards.
ACCCGTCTCGTCGTCGCCACCGACGACGAGCGGATTGAACGCGCCGCCCGCGGCTTCGGCGCTCCCGTCGTTATGACCCGCTCCGACCACCTCTCCGGTACGGACCGCGCGGCCGAAGTCGCCAGCACCGACCCTTCCGAGATCATCGTCAACATCCAGGGCGACGAGCCGCTCATCGACCCGGCCGCCATCGATGCCGCCGTCCTTGGTCTATTGGACGATCCAAACGTGCCGATGGGGACACTGAAAAAGAAAATTGACGACCCGGCGGAGGTCGCCAACCCGAACGTCGTTAAAGTAGTCACCAACCACGCCGGCGAGGCGATTTATTTCTCCCGCTCCCCCATCCCCTTCGCCCGCGGCGGCGACCAACCGCACACCCGGGTGGTCTGGTACAAGCACATCGGCCTGTACGTCTACCGCCGCCCGCTGCTGCTCGCCTATTCCGACCTCCCCGTCGGCCCCCTCGAACAGGCCGAGAAGCTCGAGCAGCTTCGCGCCCTCGAAAACGGCTACTCCATCCGCGTGATCGAGACGGAGTACGAATCGCTCGGCGTCGATACGCCCGAAGACCTGGAGAAGGTTTCTCAGTTGTTCCAAAGCTCCTCTTTGTCCCATGGCTAAGTACATCTTCGTTACCGGCGGCGTGGTTTCATCCCTAGGAAAAGGCATCGCCGCCGCCTCCATCGGGTGTTTGATGGAGAGCCGCGGGCTGCGCGTCGCCCTGCAGAAGTTCGACCCCTACCTCAACGTCGACCCCGGCACCATGAGCCCCTTCCAGCACGGCGAGGTCTTCGTCACCGACGACGGCGCCGAGACCGACCTCGACCTGGGCCACTACGAACGCTTCACCCACGCCCCGCTCACCCAGGCCAATAACCTCACCAGCGGCCGCATCTACGAACAGATCATCACTCGCGAGCGCCGCGGCGACTACCTCGGCAAAACCGTGCAGGTGATCCCCCACGTCACCAACGAGATCAAGGCCGCCGTCCGCAAAATCTCGAACGACGTCGACCTCGTCATCGTCGAAATCGGCGGCACCGTGGGCGACATCGAGAGTCTTCCCTTCCTCGAGGCGATCCGCCAGATCCGCCACGAAGTCGGCCGCGACAACGCCTTCTTCGTACACGTCACGCTCGTGCCCTGGATCGCCGCCGCCCAGGAACTGAAAACCAAGCCCACACAGCACAGCGTGAAGGAACTGCGCGCCATCGGTATCCAGCCGGACATGCTGCTCTGCCGCTGCGACCGCCCCCTGGAGCAGGACCTCAAGGAGAAGATCGCCCTCTTCTGCGACGTCGCCAAAGAAGCGGTCATCGCCGCCCAGGATGTCGGCAGCGTTTATGAGGTGCCCCTTGAGTTCGCCGCCCAGGCCGTCGACGAGATCATCCTGCGTGACTTAAAGCTCGATTCGAAGCCGCGCGACCTCGCCTGCTGGAGCGAGATGCTCGACCGCATGAAAAACCCGGAGGACGAAGTCGAGATCGCCCTCGTCGGCAAGTACGTCGAGTACGAGGACTCCTATAAGAGCCTCAAGGAGGCATTGCTCCACGGCGCCATGGCACACCGCCTCAAACTCAAGATCACCTGGGTCGAATCCGAGAACATGCACTGGCCCGAGTGCGCGCGCGTGCTCGAGAACTTCGACGGCATCCTCGTCCCCGGCGGCTTCGGCAAACGCGGCATCCCGGGCATGATCGACTCCATCCGCTACGCCCGCGAGAACCGCGTCCCCTACTTCGGCATCTGCCTCGGTATGCAAACGATGGTCATTGAGTTCGCGCGCAATGTCTGCGGCCTCACCGAGGCCGACTCCACCGAATTCGAGCCCGCCGCGCCCCACCGCGTCATCTACAAGCTGCGCGAGCTCAAAGGCATCGACGAGCTCGGCGGCACGATGCGCCTCGGCGCCTACCCCTGCGCGCTGGCCGAAGGCTCCTTCGCCCGCGAAGCCTACGAGGCGGCCGAGATCAGCGAACGCCACCGCCACCGCTACGAGTTCAACCGCGACTACGAGGAGATCCTCACCCGCCACGGCCTCCGCCTCGCCGGCCAGACCCCGGACGGCATGTACGTCGAGATCTGCGAACTGCCCGACCACCCCTGGTACCTGGGCTGCCAGTTCCACCCCGAATTCAAGAGCAAGCCGCTCGAGCCTCACCCGCTCTTCCGCGCCTTCATCGCGGCGGCCCACCAGCACCGGCAGCACCGCCTCGCCAGGCAGTCCGCGCCGCTCTTCGGCGAACTCGAGGATGCCAAAGAGGCCGCGGAACAGCAGCGCGGCCAGTTCTCGCATGCGGATTGAGGTCGCGCCAGGCGTCGTCTTCGGCGGCGGCGAACCGCTCGCGCTGATCGCCGGCTCCTGCGTCATCGAGAGCGAAGAGCACGTGCGCTACCTGGCAGCGGAGATCCGCAAAGTCGCCGGCCCCTTCGTCTTCAAGGCCTCCTACGATAAGGCGAACCGCTCGAGCGTATCGTCCTACCGCGGCCCTGGCCTGATCGACGGCCTCCGCATTCTCGGGGAGCTCCGCAAGGCCACTGGACTCCCCGTGCTCACCGACATCCACGAGCCCGCCCACGCCGAGGCCGCCGCCGCCGCGGGCATCGATATCCTGCAAATTCCCGCCTTCCTGTGCCGCCAGACCGACCTCCTCGTCGCCGCCGGCCGCACCGGCAAGGTCGTCAACATCAAGAAGGGTCAATTCGTCGCCCCACACGATATGGCCCACGCCGCCGCGAAGGTGGCGTCCACCGGCAATGAAAAGGTGATCCTCACCGAGCGCGGCACCACCTTCGGCTACAACAACCTGGTGGTCGACATGCGCGGCCTCGTCACCATGCGCGAACTCGGCTTCCCGGTCGTCTTCGACGCCACCCACAGCGTGCAGCTCCCGGGCGGCGCCGGCCACCATTCCGGCGGCCAACCGAAGTTCATCGAGCCGCTCGCCCGCGCCGCCGCCGCCTGCGGCATCGATGGAGTGTTCGTCGAAGTCCACGAATCCCCCGAGACCGCGCTCTCCGACGGCGCCAACGCCCTCCCGCTCCACCGCCTGTCCGAACTCCTCCGCCAAGTCCGGACCGTGAGTGAGGGATGCCGCTGAGGCGTCCTGGAAAGTTATACAGCTATATAATCAAAGGCAAGGATGAATAAGACGACTCTGCGCAAGGTGGGCGGTTCGATTATGCTGGCGGTCCCACCCGCCCTCCTCGACGCACTGGATCTGGAAGCCGGCAGCGAGGTGAGCCTTACCGTTCAACAGGGCAGGCTCATGGTAGAGCCGAAGCCGCGGCGCCGCTACAGCCTGACCGAGTTGCTCGCGAACTGCAAGCCCAAAGCCCGTCGCTCGAAGCAGGATCGGGAGTGGGCGTCCTCCAAGCCGGTTGGAACAGAACTGATCTGATGAAGCGTGGCGAAATTTGGCTCGTAGCGCTGGATCCTACGTTTGGCCACGAGCAGCGTGGCCGCAGGCCAGTTCTGATTGTCTCCGCGGACCCATTCAACACCCTCACAAGAACTGCGGTGGTTGTTCCCATCACCAGCGGCGGCGAGTTCGCCCGCACCGCCGGCTTTGCTGTGCCGCTCAGCGGTTGCGGAACTAAGACAACAGGCGTCGTCCGTTGCGATCAACCCAGAGTGTTAGACCTGGCCGCACGAGGCGGAACGAGGCTGGAACGTGTACCCGATGTCCTCGTCGACGAGGTTCTGGCTCGCCTGATTCCAATTTTCGAGTAGCCCCAGCCCCTACAGCGCCGCCTCCGCCTCACTCTCCAGCCCCGACCGGTTCAGGATCTGTAACTGCCCCTTCTCCATCCGGATCATCCCCTCCGTCTGGAACCGGCTGAGGTTCCGCGACACCACCTCCCGCACCGTCCCCAGGCGGTTGGCGAACTCCTCATGCGTTACCGGCAAAGCGAAGCGGTCGTCCCCCGCCTCGGCGCGAAACTCCAGCAGCGCGCGCGCCACCCGCTGCCGAATGCTCCCGAACGTGACACTTTCAATCAACTGCACCAGCATCCTCAGCCGCTTCCCCACCACCGCCAGCACCTTCAGCGGCACCTGCGGATGCGATTCGCAGAACCGCTGGAAATCGCGCTTGTGCAGCACAAACGCCACCCCGTCCGTCAGCGCCACTGTGCTCGCCGGGTACGCCCCTCCGTCAAAGAGCGGCACCTCCGCCACGCTCGACGGCGCCGCCTCCACCGCCAGCGTGATCTGCCTGCCCGACGCACTCGTCTTCACGATCTTCACCGATCCCGACCCGATCACCCACAGCCCCTCGCACGCGTCGCCCTCATAGAACAAGGTGTCCCCTGCACCGAACCGCCGCACTCCCGCCAGCGCCGCGATGCCCTCGCGCTCCTCCGGCGTAAGGCCGCCTAGCAGCGCCGTCTTTGCGAACGTCTGCGATCGAAGAGAACTGATGTCCGATTCGCTCAAATCACAACTGTAGCGCGAAAACAGAAAAGGCCCGCCGGGGCGAACACCGCGGCGGGCCGGAAAACAAGGTGAACGGTCTCGACTAGAAGTCGTAGCGAAGCGCCATCTGCATGATGCGCGCGCCGCCCACCGTCGAGTCGATGCGGCCGAAGGTCGGCAGGTTCACGATGCTCGTGTTCGGATTGCCGAACCGGACATTGTTGAACGCGTTGTACAGCTCCGCGCGGAACTGCACCGAATGCCCTTCGCCCCACGGCATCCCGAACTTCTTCACGATGGAGATGTCGAAATTGTAGTACTTCGGTCCGCGGAACGCGTTGCGCCCCGAACTCCCAAGCTCGCCAAACGTGGGGAACGAGAAGGCGTTTCGCTGTTCATCGGTCAAGTGCCAGATGCCCCCGTTGCGGCGCTCGATCTCGCCGATGCTGCGATCACCCGAGTAGTTCGCCCACGTGTTGGCCGTGGAAGGACCGGTTCGCCTTCCGCTGGTCACGGTGTAGAGCGAGCCGCTCTGCCAGATGCCCAGCACGCCCAGGTCCCACCCGCCGGCGATCTTGTCCGCCCACCCCGGCATGTTGCCGCCAAGCAGCTTGCCGGAACCGATCGGCAGCGTCCAGATCACGCTGTAGTTCAGCGCGTGCGGACGATCGAAATCGCCCCGCGCCTTGTTCAGGCCGAGATTGGTATTATCGATCGGCGCGGTGAAGCCGTTGCCGTCTACCGAGCTGTTGTCCAACGCCTTGCTGAACGTGTAGTTCACCTGGAACTTCAGCGAACCCGCGGTCCGCGCCAGGCTGACCTGGAGCGAGTCATACCAGGACCTGCCATTGTTCGTTGCCAGAATCACCTGGTTGAACTGCGGGAAGTTGCGAATGAAGAAGTTGTTCAGCCCCGCGTTCGGGTACAGGCTGAACCGTGTCTGGTCGACGTTCGCGGCGATCGTGCCCGCCAACCCCTGGGCAAGGTTCGTCGCGCCGAGACCGGTGACCGCCGCCGCCGGAGTGCCGAACATCCGCACGAATGGATTGTTTGCCGAGGGCGCTGTGCCGTTCACGCGGAAGGCGTCGATCTCGCGCATCGCCGCAAGCGTGTCGCCGTAGATGCGCGGCTGATTCACGTCCAGCCACGTGAAGAGCTTCGTGCCCTTGGTGCGCACGTAGCCGACATCCAGCACCGTGTTGCGCATGATTTCGCGCTGGATGTTCAGGTTGAAGTGCTGCACGTAACCGGTGGCGAGATTCGGATCGAACACCACCACGCTCGTCTGCCGCGTCACCGGCTGCTGCGTAAGCGGCGCCGCTGGCTGCGCCGGTGCTGCCGGGTTCTGCGCGATGCGCGTATCCACCGTGAACTGGTTGCCCGCCTGCGTCAGCACCTGCTGGGCGAACCCAGGCGTGTTGCCGTCCACCAGGCTTGAGGTGGCGCCGATGATGCGGTCGTAGAAGATTCCGTAGCTGCCGCGAATCGCCAGCTTCCCGTCCTTGAAGGGATCCCACGAGAAGCCGATACGCGGGGCCAGGTTGTTGTAGTCGTTGTTGTACCACTGGCCCGTGCGCTGGATCCGCAAGTTGTCGATGCGGCCGTTGAAGTTGATCTCCTCCAGACGGTCGAGCGTGCCCTGCAGCCGGTCGCGCTCCACCGGAGACCCATAGTAGTCCCAGCGAACGCCGACGTTCAGCGTGAGGTTCGGAAGCAGTTTCCAGTCGTCCTGCAGGAACAGGCCGTAGTCGTTGAAGTCCAGGTTCCGGACACGCGGCGTGCCAGCGGCCTGGAACTTCTCCAGGTCGCTGTAGAACGTCTGCGAGATCTGCCCAACGCGGCCCAGCACGTCATTGTAGAGCGACTCGAACCGCTGCCGGTCGGCCGAAGAGATCACCGCCGCGCCCGTCGGCCCGATCGCCGAAGGCACCGTCGCCAGCGTCGCCGGCAGCGTGATGTTGGGATAGATGCCCGCATCGTTGTAGCCGTACTGCAGCACGTGCCGCCGCTGGAAGCCGACCTTAAGGGTGTGCTTGCCGCGAATGTGCGTCAGGTTGTTCGTCGTGTCCCACACCGGAGAGTTGCGTCCCTGCGCAAACGCGGGGTTGATCGGGTCCGTGAACAGGTTCGACACCACCGCCGGCCCCTGCGGGCGGTCCGGACGGTTGAACGCCACCGAGGCGCTCTGGTAGCCCAGCCGGAACTCATTAACGATCGTCGGCGTGATCATCCAGTCCGAACCCGCCGAGACGCCCCATCGCCGGCCGCCCTGCGTGCCCTGAGGCCGTCCCGGAAACGTCGCATCTGCTCCGTTCAGCGAGTCGATGAAGTCGTTCCGCTGCCAGCTGTGGCGATAGAACACCCGGTGGCCGCTCCACAGGTTGTGGTCCGCCTTAATGGTGAATTGGTCCTCGAGGCTGCCCGCCGGGTTGTTGAAGCGGAAGCCGGCCGTGTTGAGGCCGTCGCCGATGTCGAAGTTGTTCGGCGCCGGAAGCAGCCCGAAAATCTCTCGCATCCGCGGATCGATGCCCCGCCCCGTGGGGTCAGCACCCACAATGTTGAAGCTCTGAATCGTCTGCGAGCCGGGCGAGCGCCACCGGAATAAACCCTGCTTGGCTTCCGGCGTCAACACCGTGCGGTTGCGGATCACTTCCTGCGCAGTCCGCCGTCCCTGGTAGTTGCCGAAGAAGAACGTGCGGTCCTTGATGGCCGGGCCCCCGAACGACCCGCCGAAGATGTTCTGAATGAACTTCGGCCGCCTACCGCCGCTCGAGTTGTTAAAGAAGTCATTCGCGTTCAGCTTCGTGTTGCGCAGAAACTCGAACGCGTTGCCGTGGAACTGGTTGGTGCCGGAGCGGGTGATCATCTCGACCTGGCCGCCGGCGTTGCGCCCGTACTCCGCCTTGCCGCCGTTGGTGATCACACGCATCTCCTCGACGGAGTCCGTGTTTACCGAGGTCATGCTCAGCCCGAAGCGCGGCACAACTGCGTCGTTCGCGTCGATGCCGTCCAAACGAACGTTGTTCGAGCCCTGCCTCGTCCCGTTCACGCGCGTGAACGTGACGTCGCCCGGATTGATCGACATGCCCGGCGCGAATACGGCAATCGCCAGCGGACCGCGGCCCAGCTGCGGCAGCGTCGCGATGTCCCGCAAGGTGACGCTGCGGCCGATCTGCGCGTCCGACGTGTTCACGCGCACCGCCTCGGCTTCCACCGTGACCGCCTCCGTCAGCGAGCCGACCTCCAGCCGGATAATCTCGTTGATCGTGACCGCCGCGTTGAGCTCCAGGTTCGCCATCACCGCCTTGCGAAAGCCTTGCGCCTCAACAGAGAGGGTGTAAATGCTAGGCGGCAGCGACGCGAAAATGAACTGCCCGCGTTCGTTCGCCTTCACCGTGAGCACAATGCCCGTGCGGGTGTTCGTTGCGGTCACCGCGGCCTGTGGCACCACCGCGCCGGCCGGGTCGACCACCGTGCCTTCGATGCGCCCTGTGGCGACCTGCGCCACCGATAAGTTTGCAAATGTAAGCAGCACAAGGACCAACAGTAGTACCTTGGGTGCCCAATTCTCAGTCATGCAAAAACCCCCAGAGGCTGGAAGTCCCTTCCGGCCGTGATGTTTACCGATTGTAGGGAGTCGTGCACCACTTTGCAACTGTAAACAGAACGACGTAATGACTGTTTCTGACCCTGTTGGTACCGAAAAGCAAAAAGCCGCCGGGGTCAGCCGGCGGCTCTGCTTGCCAGGTTGGGCGTGGAACTAGAAGATGTACCGCAAGTTCAGGGTCATGGTTCGCCCTGCCACGTCGGTGTACCCCAGGTTCATGAAGGTCGTCAGATTGGTATTGCTGTCGATGAAGTTGCTGGGTATCGTGGAGAAGTTCCGCCTATTGAACACGTTGAGGACGTCCCACCGGAGTTGCATCCGGTGACGTTCGCCGTACAACTTGATCTCCTTCGAGAGCGACGCGTCGAAGCTGTAGGTGTTGCCCACGCGCTCCGTGTTCGCCCCGAGGTTGCCGATCACACCGCTGTCCGCCGCGTCGGCGATGAACCGCGCATTGGCCGCAGGTGTCGCCGTCTTCTCCGCCCCGGACGGATTGAAACTGGCGCGTTGGGAGAACGCTACAGTCCCCACCTGCCCCGGCAGAATCCCCAGCGGGTTGAAGTTGTTGAAGATGGTGTAGGGAGTCCCTTGACTCAGCGTGGTAACGCCCGCGATTTGCCAACCTCCCATCAACCGGTTCATCGCCTTCCGCGAAGAGAACCAGTTCGGGAACTGGTAAATGTAGTTCGCCACCAGCCGGTGCGGCTGATCGTACCCCGAGCGGCCCTTATCCAGCTTGAGGTTGAACGGGACCGCCGGTAGCGTCCGGTTCGCCTGTCCGCCCAGGATATCGTCGCTCTCGCTGATGAACGTGCTCCAGGTGTAGTTCACCTGGAACTGCAGCCCGTTCGTGAACCGCTTCTCCACAGTCGTCTGCAGCGAGTGGTAGTTCGACATGGCCAGGCCATCGCCGATCAGGATCGACCCCCTCGTCGGATCGACGCGCAGCGCCGCCAGGCCGGACACCGTCGTGGGCTTCATGCCCGCGATCACCGGCGCGTACAGGGTCGGGTTCTTGTCGATGGCGCGCTGGAAGAAGCCCAGGTTGCGCTCCACTTCCCGCACCAGGTTGATGCCGCGCGTGCCCACGTAGAACACCTTGAACACGTAGTTCTGGGCGAACTGGCGTTCGATGCCGAGCGAAAGCTGCTGGCTGTACGGCTGCTGAATCCGCTCGTTCGGCGAGTAGAGCCGGTAGGGCAGCGTCAGCGGGTTGCCGCCGCGGCGAACGTATTCCTCCGGCGCCACCGCCGCCGGCCGGTTCTCCGGAATCCACAGCTTACGGCCCGTCAGGTTTGCTTCCGAAATCGAAACACCGCGCGGGTAGTTGCGGGAGTTGTTCAGCAGGATGTTCTGGAAGACCTGGTCATAACTAATGGCATAGCCGCCGCGCATGACGAACTGCCCGTCCCCAAACAGGAGATTGCGCGCCTTCGGCGACCAGGCGAACCCGACCCGGGGCGCCCAGTTGTTGACGTCTGGCTTGGCGTCGGAGAAGAAACCGAACGGCACGCTCGTGTACTCATAACGGATGCCCAGGTTCAGCGTCAGCTCGCTGGTCACTCGCCAGTCGTCTCCAAAGAAGCCCTGGAACTCGTGCGTCCGCGCCGGCACCTCGCCCGTCCCGGCGTACTGGCTGAAGGTGGCGTTGCGATCGAACAGCAGGTCGCTGAAGCTCGGGTACGCAATCACGCCCCGCAGCGACGGCGCGAAGAACGAGTTCATGTCGATCAGCATGTAGTTGCCGCCGAAGCGCATCGTGTGCCGCCCCCGCGTCCAGGACCAGTTGCTGGTCCACTCGTACGCTTTCTGCTTGCGGAACTGCGGATAGTTCTGGTTGCCGAGCGTCGGCAGACCCGGTGCCTGGAACTGCGCCGGCAGATTCTCCGGGAACGTCAGCGACCGGTTGATGTAGCTGAACCGCGCCTCGCTGACCAGCGACGGCGTGAACACCCGTACGTGATTGCCCGTAACGCTGTAGTTCCGCGTCGCCTGCCCGATCTGGTTGATTGGAATCGCCGCCGGGCTGCCCGGATCGTCGTAGCGGTCGATCAACACCCGCGCCGAGACCGTATCTTTCTCGCCGAACCGGTGGTCGGTGCGCGCCAGACCACGATGGTTGTTCGTCCCATAGGAAAGCGCGCCGCCCTCGGCCGTCGCACGGTTGTACTGCTGAATATTCAGCGTCAGCGCCCGGCCATCGGGTAGCGTCACCCGCTGCGTGCCGCGCGCCGTGGGGTCGTTCGCGATCGGGTACGTCGACTTGATGTACTGCACTACCCCCGAAGCGAACGCGCTCTGGTTCTGCTCGAGCAAGGCGATCGATTCCTGCGACAAAGCCGTGGTAATCGGCACCGCCGACGTGCGGTACCAGTTGCGGTCATAGCTCAGGAAGTAGAAGTGCTTGTCCTTCACGATCGGACCGCCGCCGCTGAGCACCATGTCGTTCTGCACGTTCACCGCGCGCGACTTCCGCAGTGCGCTGTAGTCGCTGAGGCCCGCCGCCCTCTGTGCGTTGAACGTCCGCTGCTCACCCGTGCGGAGCGCGTTGTACCCGTTGCCGCTCCAGGACCACCGCGCAATCCCGTGAAACTCGTTCGTGCCGCCTTTAGTCGTCTGCTGCACCACCGAACCCGAGTTGCGCCCAAACTCCGCGGAGAAGTTGTTGGTGACGATGCGGAACTCGCCCAGCGCCTCCGCCGGCACCGATTGCGTCGGAATCGACAACGATTGGTCGTTGTTGTTCGCCCCGTCCAGCATGAAGTTGTTCGAGCGCGAGCGTGCCCCGTTCACCACGAACCCGGACCCCGGCCGGCCGTTCTGATTGGGCGCCGCGCCCGGCTGCAACAGCGCCAATCCCGCCTGCGTGTTGAAACCCGGCAACTCGAGAATCTGCCGCGTCTCCACGCCCCGGCTGATCTGCGCCCGCGTGGCCTCGATCAGCGGCGTCTCTTCCGTGATCGTCACCACTTCCGTCGTCGAACCCGGCTTCAACGTCACATCCACCGCGCGCTCCACCGTCGGCTCTACCGTGATCGGACCCCGAATCACCTTCTCGAATCCCGCCATCGAGACCTCGATCATGTAGCGGCCGGGCAGCAGCGACGGCGCCCGCCAGAAGCCCACGGTGTCTGCCTTCACTTCCCGCGTGAACCCCGTGTCCACGCCGCGAATGGTAACGGTGGCGGCCGAGATGACGGCATTCGATGCGTCGTAAACCGTGCCCGCCAGCGAGCCGTAGACGGTCTGTGCAGCCGCTGGCATGCCTACCAAAATGAGGATGGTGAATAGCGCGAAAAGCGCCCGTCGGGAAAAGTAATTCATATCGATACCTGCCTTAGTGCCTGCCCGGGAGCGGACAGCGACCACCTGATTCGTTACATCGATGTCGATGTGGTTCTTACAACTATTACAGGCCGGAGACAAAGAATCAAGGGTCTGAATATCGTATTCAAGAAACCGAATTGGTAAAGGAAGATTCGCTGCTCCCCAAACAGAAAAAGGCGCGGACCGGATGTTCTCCGTCCCGCGCCCTTCCGGTTACCGCTGCCGGTCTGCGATTAGAACACGAACCGGGTACCGATCTGAATCCGGCGCCGGCCGCCGTCCGTATTCCACTGGTTCAGGAACGCAGCGGAATTGATACGGGCATCCGGAATGCCGAAATTGCGCGTGTTGGTCAGGTTGAAGAAGTCGGCGCGCAACTGCATGTTGATGCGCTCCGTCAGCCGCGTATTCTTGAGGAAGCTGGCGTCCATATTCAGGATGCCGTCCGCGCGCAGAATGCCGCGGCCCGCGTTGCCCAGCGGCGCCGCCGCCGTCACCGGCGTGAAGAACCGCTCGCCGCCCACCCAGCGCGCCCGCAGCTCATCAACCTTCATGGACGACAGGTCCATCGAGGTCGCCACGTTCGGTCGAATCGCCACGCCCACCAGGCCGCTGATACCGGCCAGCCGTCCGCCGGGATCCGCGCCGTTCAGCACTGTGAAGGGAGCGCCGGACTGCATCGTCAGGAACGGGCTGATCTGCCAGCCGCCCAGCACTTTCCCCGCCACGCCCTTCTGCTCGCGGAAGAACGGAACTTCCCACACGCCATTCACCGTAAAGCGGTGCGGACGGTCAAATGTCGACCGGCCCCGTTCCGCCCGGCGATTGAAGCTGTCCTGCGAAACCGCGACGTCCGCCAGCGGGTTGGGGTTGAACAGCTCGCTCGCGTTGTCGATGAACGCGCTCCACGTATAATGCGCGGCCATCGAGAAGTTGTTCGAGAGCCGCTTGTTCAAGCTCGCCTGCAGCGAGTGGTAGATGGAGGAGGCGCAATTGCATCGGTTGCGAATGACGCCGAAGTTCGGGTTCACCCGGACGGCCGGCGAGGAGCCGGGAACGATCGGGTTCTCGTCGATGGTCTGGAACAGGCCGGTACCCTTGGTACCTACCCAGCCGATCGACGTCGACCAGTCCTTCGCCAGTTCCCGCTCCACCTGGAAGGAGAACTGCTCCGCAATGGCCGACCGGTTATCCGGCGAGAGAATCGTGCGGTTTGCCGTGCGCGGGTTCGCCGGCACGCCGACGCGCCGGGCGTCCTGAATCCGCACAAACGCGTTCTGCGCCACGCCGCCCGAGATGAAGTTCACCGAGTTCAGGAACGGGAAGGCGCTCGCCACGTTCAGCGTCAGGTTGACGAAGTTGTGGTCGTAGCTGCGCGCATAGCCGCCGCGGATGACGGTGTTCTCGAGCAGCCGGTAGTTGAAGCCAATGCGCGGCGCCAGGTTGTTCCAGTCGCGCGGCGGACGGTTGATCAGGCGGAACTCCTCGTTGTTACCCGCGGCCGCAACAATGCGATTGTTGATCGGCACCAGGCTCTCAAGCGACGGTCCCGGCGTTTCGTACCGCAGCCCGTAGGTCAGCGTGAACTTCCGGTTCACGCGCCACTCGTCCTGGAAGAACATGTAGTAGTCGTACTGTTTGAACGGCCAGATCACGTCGCCGCCCGGCAGCGTCGCGTTGATCGTCGCTACCGTCGCCACGTCGTCAATCAGCCGCTGCATCGTGTCGTAGGACACCGAGCCGCGGGCCGTCGGCCCGAAGAAGCTCACAATGTCCACCCGGCGAAAATCGATGCCGAACTTGAACGAGTGGCTGCCGCGGATAATGCCCGTCGTGTTCTGAATCTGGTAGGTGTTGTTCCGCCGGAACTGCGGCAAGTTCACCGCGAGCCCGATGGCCGTGCGCGTGGCCGCGGCGTTGATGCCTACCAGGCCCAGCTCAGCCACCTCAAGCGACGGAATCGCCTGCGAGGAGTCGTCCGACGCGTTCGTCAGCGAGTTCAACCGCTGGTAGGACACGCGCAGCTCGTTGAAGATCGTCGGGCTGAACGTCTTGTTCCAGGAAAGCGTCGCCGACTGCGTCCGGTTCGGGCTGATCGTCGTCAGGCCCGGCGGCGTCACCTGCCCCGTGCCGCCCGTGAAGTCGTCGTTCACCATGTAGCGGCCCGTCAGCAGGTTGCTGTCGTTGAAGCGGTGGTCGAAACGGCCCGTCGCCTGGTGGTTCGTCTGTCCGATGGAGGACGAACCCGTAATGCGCCCGATCGGCACGTTGTACGTCTGCCCGTTCGCCGTGAACGCCACCGACCGCCCCAGCGGCGTCTGCGCCGCCGGCAGGAAGTCAAGCAGCGCCTTCACCTGCGGGCGCGACGAGAACTGGTTCAAAATCGTGCGGCCTTCCTGCGTCGGCGCGCCGTCGAGCGTCGTACCGAACCCGAGCTGCCGCACCGTCCAGCGCTGGTACGAGGTGAAGAAAAACGTCTTGTTCTTGATCACCGGCCCGCCCAGCGTGCCGCCCACCTGGTTTTCCACCAGAAACGGAACTTCCGTCACTCGCGCGTTCACTTCCTGGTTCGAAAGCGAGTTCAACGCGTTGCCGTTATAAAACCAGAACGCCGAACCGTGAAACTCGTTCGAGCCGCTCTTGGTCACCATACTGACCACAGAGCCCGCCGACCGCCCGTACTCCGGCAGGAACTGGTTCGTGATGATGCGAACCTCCGCCACAATGTCGGGGTTGTTAATTGTCTGCTGGTTCCCTGTTACAGATGGATCATTCGAGTCTTGCCCGTCGATCATGAAGTTGTTCGACCGAACCCGCATGCCGTTGGCCGAAAAGTTCACGCCGCCGGAGGCGAAGTTCGACTGGCCGCTCGACAGTTGGCTCACCCCGGGCACCGAAAGCGCCAGGTTCAGAATGTTCCGGTTCGGCGCGAGGGGCAGTTCCGACACGCGCTTCGATTCGAAGCTGGTCGAGACCTCCGCGTTCGTCGTGTTGATCACCGCGGCGTCGGCCTGAACCGTGATCGTCTCCGAGACAGTGGTTACGTCCAGCTTCACCGTCAGGTCGGCGTTCTGGTTCAGACGCAGTACGATCGGCCCCTGAATGTACCGGGCGAAGCCGCCCTTTTCAACAGTGACCTCGTAACTCCCGATCGGAAGCTGGCGCACCCGAAAGGCCCCATCCGAAGCCGTCGTCGTTTCCCGGGTGGCGTTCGTATCCAGACTCCGAACAGTAACCTTGGCGTCCGCTACGGCAGCGTTGCTGGGGTCCGTTACCGTTCCCAGAATGTCAGCGTAGGTAGATTGAGCAAGTAGTGGAATGCCGGCCAGCAAAAGGCCGACACACAGCAGAGCGAGACGCGTCATACAGTTTTACCCCTCTGAAAGTTTCCGTCTTAAACAGAACGAAGCAGTATTGGTACAAATATTACAAATTGTGAATGTCTGTTGCAACCGTTGCGAAAAACAGAGGGGGCGTAGGGCGAATCCCCGAGGAGAGGATTCAGTGGTACTGGAACGAGGCCGGTAGATAGGGTGACGGTTCGCTTGTACGGGGGCCGCGATTGCCCCACAATTAACTTGTAGAGCTGGGAGGACAAATTAAAGATGCGGAAGGTCGTTGTTTGCGGAGCCGGAGGGTTCATCGGCAGCCACCTGGTGCGTAGGCTGAAGCGCGATGGGTTTTGGGTGCGGGGCGTAGACCTCAAGTACCCCGAGTTCAGCACCACTGCTGCGGATGAGTTCCTCAAAGGCGATTTGCGTGACGTTCGTACCGCGGAAGCGGCCGTGGAAGGCGTGGAGGACGTCTACCAGTTGGCGGCCGACATGGGCGGCGCGGGCTACATTTTCACCGGCGATCATGACGCCGCGGTGATGCATAACTCCGCCACCATCAATCTGAACATCCTGGAAGCTGCCAAACCCGCCGGCGTGAAGCGGCTGTTTTATTCTTCCTCCGCCTGCATCTACCCCGAGCGGAACCAGCTCGATCCCGACAACCCGATCTGCTCAGAGGACTCGGCCTACCCCGCCGCGCCCGACAGCGAATATGGCTGGGAGAAGCTCTTCAGCGAGCGCCTCTACATGGCCTACATGCGCAACCACGGCCTCCAGGTCCGCATCGCGCGCTTCCATAACATCTTCGGCCCGGAAGGCACCTGGGAAGGCGGGCGCGAAAAGGCGCCGGCCGCCATGTGCCGCAAGGTCGCGGAAGCGAATGACGGCGGCTCCATCCAGATCTGGGGCGACGGCAAGCAGACCCGTTCCTTCCTCTTTATTGACGAGTGCCTCGAAGGCGTTCGCCGCTTGATGGAATCGGATTTCGTCGGGCCCGTCAACATCGGCTCGGAAGAGATGATCACCATCAACGGCCTCGCCGAAATGGCCATGGCGATCGCCGGTAAGACGCTCACCATCGATCACATCCCCGGCCCCCTCGGCGTCCGCGGCCGCAATTCCGACAACCGGCTGATCAAGCAGAAGCTCGGCTGGGCCCCCAACGCGCCGCTGCTCGAAGGCATGACCAGCACCTACAACTGGATCTCGCAACAGGTCGCCAAACGGGCGCTCCAGCCCGCTTAGCTACAACAGCGCGCGCAGCGCTCGATCCCAGCGGTCGAGCGCACTTGCCAGCGAGAACTCTCGCCGGTAGACTTCGTGGCATCGTTCGAACATCTGGCGGCGAGCCTCGTCGCTCGCCGACCACCGAACTAGCTCATCCGCCAAAGCCTGTTCGCGCCCCGGCTCCAGAACCCAGCCGACGTCGAATCGCCGAATCCACTTGGCCACCGCCGACTCGCCGCTCCCCACAAACAGCACCGGGCGCCCGATCGCCAGCGCTCCGAAAAATTTTGACGGCACTACGGTTCCCGTCCATTCGGGTTTCAAGGTGACGATGTGGATATCCGTCGCCGCCAGGCGTTGTTCGAGCGCCTCCGGCGAAGCGAACCCGGCAAACCGCACCGGCGCGCCCGCGGCGGCTACGGCCCGCTGCAAGTCCTCCACCGCGTTCCCCCGCACGCTAAACACTACTGCCCCGCCCCGCGGCGCGAGTGCCTGCGCCAGTTCCAGCACGCCCGTCCAAGTGTGTGCCCGCCCGAAGTTCCCCGAGTAGAGCAGGCACAGCGAAGCGTCGCCGAACAGCCCCCGCCGCTCTCCCTCGGCTGCCGGCGCCGGCCCCTCGGGTTCGCTCAGCGCCCACGGAACCACCGTCTCCACCGCCGCCCGCGACCCGTACTGAGCCAGCAAGCCCCGCATGCACCCGCCAATGTCGACGATCAGGTGATACCTGCGATACGCCATCCCCATCAGAGCCTGGAACACCCGAACCAAACCCGAGCCTTCCCGCAACAACCCGTCCGCGACCGCCGCCTCCGGATAGAGGTCAAAGCACCAGTGCACCAGCCGCGTCCGGCGGCGAAACATCCGCCAGGCGAACCCGGCGACAGGGCTGAAGATGGGGTCCGTCCCCACAATCAACACGTCCGCCCGGACCCGCGGATCGAGCGCCATCAGGCTCCAGCGCCCCACCATCCAGACCGCGTTCGCCATCCGCCCCAACGCGGACGACTGCCGGAACCGCGGCCTCCACAGCCGCCGAAAGCGCACTCCCTTCCAGACCGTCTCCGGCTCGTAGGACTTCGACTCGTCTCGGCAGGCACGGTTGCAGGCGCTCGCCGTCACCTCCCAGCCGCGTTCCACCAACCCCGTGCATAGCTCCGTCAGGTGGACCGCACTCACCACATCGTCCGGATAGAGATAGTGGTAGAGCACCAGCGCCGCAGGCTTCATGGAGACCCTCCATCGTATCAATCGGCGCCGCGGTCTCCGAATTGCAGCACAAAACGGCATGACCGCAGCCGAGACGTCCCTTGCTCCCAGGCCGAGGCTGATCTTCTGGGAACTTACAACTGGTTGTAATCTCAGGTGCATCCACTGCCGCGCCAGCGCCACGGAACTGATGAGTCCCGACGACCTCACCTACGCCGAGTGCTGCCGCATCATTGACGAGATTGCGGAATATGCCCCACTCATCCTCGTCCTGAGCGGCGGAGAGCCCCTGTGGCGCAGGGACGTCTTCGATATCGCTAAGCGCGCGCGGAGCAAGAACATACGGGTCGCCCTGGCCACCAATGGCACCCTTGTCGACGAAGCCATGGCTCTCCGCATCAAGGAAGCCGGCATCGAACGGGTCTCCATCAGCCTCGACGGCGCGGATCGTACGACTCATGATACGTTTCGGGGCCACGCCGGAGCCTTCGACGCCGCCCTCTTCGGCCTCAAATGCCTGAAGCAGGTGGGTCTTTCCACTCAGATTAACGCCACGATTTCGCAGCACAACGTTCACCAACTGCCCCAACTGCTGAATTTGGCGCTATCGCTCGGAGTGGACGCCTTCCACCTGTTCCTCCTGGTTCCCGTGGGTTGCGGCCTGACCATCGCCGAGGATCAGTCCATCAAGGGCGACGATGCCGAAAAAATCCTCAACTGGTTCTACGACCGCTCCCTCGACAGCGGGATCGAGATGAAGGCTACCTGCGCTCCGCACTACTACCGCATCGTCCGCCAGCGTCGCGCCGATGCCCGCCGCGCCGGCCTTAGCGTTCCTGACCTCCCCGGCGTCCACGGGCACCACTCCCGCGGCGGCGGCCTCGGCCACCCTGTGAGCGATGCCCCCTCGATGCACCAGATGACCCGCGGTTGCCTTGCCGGCAGCGGAGTCTGCTTCATCTCCCACCAAGGGGACGTCCAGCCTTGCGGCTATCTGCCGACCTCCGCCGGCAGCCTCCGCCAGTCGAAGTTCCGCGAGATCTGGCAGGACTCCGACCTGTTCCACACCCTCCGCGACCTCGACAACCTGCACGGCAAGTGCGGCCACTGCGAGTTCAAGCAGGTCTGCATGGGCTGCCGCGCCCGCGCCTACGGGGTCACCGGCGACTACCTCGGCGAAGAGCCGTTCTGTATCTACGAGCCGAAGATGCCGCCGGGCGCCCGCATGGTTCAGTAACGCTCCGGCGCGACGCTAGAACGTGATCTTCGCCGCGATCTGGAGAATGCGCGGATCGGCGGTCCCCGTTCGAGCGAGGAAGTTGGGGTTCGGCGTGAACACGCGCGTCGCGGCCGTGTAGAGCCACTGCTGCATGTTCCAGTTGGTGAAATTAGCGCGGTTGGTGATGTTGAAGGCCTCGCCGATCAGGCGCAGGCGGATGCGCTCCGTGCCGAGGGGCACTTGCTTCGACAGGCGCACGTCGACGGCGGCGAAGCCAGGACCGAGGAGCACGTTGCGGCCAACGCCGGGCGTGCGGTCAGTCAACATCTGGTTGTTGTTGGGGTCGTTCGAGACCATCGGCGAGAACCGGCGGCCGCTCTCCACCTGGGTAATCAGGGCAAGTTGCCAGTCACCCAGCGTGTACTTGACGAACGGGCTCGAGGCGCGGTTGGCGAACGTGATGTCGTAGACGCCGGACAAGACGAATCGGTGATTCACATCGCTGACGCCCGGACCACGGTCCAGGTTCGGTAGCAGCGTGTTCTGCGCCTGCTTGGCGTCGTCGCCGCCGCCGATGGTGACGGAGGTCTGGTCTGGCGCGCTGTCAATCACCTTCGAGAACGTGTAGCTCGCCAGGAATTGCAGGTTGCGCGAATAGCGCTTGGTGACCTGCACGAAGCCGCCATGATAGATGGAGTCGCCGCCACTGTCGAAGAGGCTGATGCGGCCGAAGTTCGTAGCCGGGCGGGCCGGGGCGTTCTGGGCGCCAGGGTGTCGGAAGAAGGTAATCGTGCCGCCCGTGGAGATGGTTCCCTGCACGGCCTCGGCGGGGAACAGGTTCACGTCGCGGGTACGCGACAGCTTCAGGCCGCGTACGCCGAGGTACCCGCCGATGACGCTCAGGTTGGCTGTGACTCGCCGTTCGATCTGGAAGTTCCACTGGTGCGTTTGCGGCTGCACGTAATCGCGTGCGAACGCCCAGATGTCGGGCCGGCGCTGCAGCGTGGGCGGCGCCGAGAGAATGTTCGGGTAGGTCGGAATGGCGGCGCCGGTAAGCGTGTAGGTTTGCACCTGGATGCCGTTCTGCGAGTGCGCCGTGCCGATCATGATGGACGGCGTGCGGGCATAGAAGATGCCGTAGCCGCCGCGCACCACCACCCGGTCATCGTCGGTCAATCGGTAGGCAAAGCCGAGCCGGCCGGCCCAGTTGTTGTTGTCCTGGTTGATCCGCCCGGTGTCAAGGCTCCAGAGATTCAGGCCGGCGTCGGTGTTGCGCACCTTCGGCTGCGCGTAGTCGAAGAGGTCGTAGCGAATGCCGTAGTTCAGGGTGAGCCTGTCGGTGGCGCGCCAGTTGTCCTGCACGAAAAACGCGTACTCGTTGAGGTTCGGCCGGGTGAGCGCGCCGTCGGTCCCCTCGCCCGCAAAGCCCTGCGTGAAGAGGCTCGCCTGCCGGTTGGTGAACGCGGCATAGCTGGGGAACAGGAACGCGCCACTGAAGTTGCCGGGGAAGAAGTTGTCGATGCGGTCAAAGTTCAGGTCCGCGCCGATCTTGTAGGTGTGCCGGCCGCGGACATAGCTCACCGTCTGTACGGTCTGGAACTTCTTGATGTTGGTGTAGCGCGGGCTGAAGAAGTTGCGCCCGAGGACCATCACGGTCTGCCCGCCCTGCTGAATGGTGGCTTGCGGGTTGGTGGAGTTGGAGAGGCCCGGCTGATCGTCGCGCATGTAGATGAAGCGACCGTCGTAGACCACGGCCGCGCCGAACGTCTTGGTGTAGGCAGCGGACAACTGGTCATTGGTGACCAGGCTGTTCCCCGTGGACTCGAGCGAACGGTTGATCCCGCCGTTCTCCAGGTTGGTGCCGGTGAAGCGGCTGGCATTGTAACGGACACTCAAACGCTGCGTATCGGAAATGTTCCAATCGCCCTTGCCCAGGTAAGTGTCGTTGTCGAAGCGCCGCTGATAGACGCCGGTGAAGGGGAGCAAGGTCTGGAAGGCGCGCTGGCTCGCCTCGTCGGGCGGCGCGGCCACCTGCAGGAAGACTTCATTCGGAGTGGCGTTGCGCTGGCCGTCGTAGTTGAAGAAGAAGAACAGCTTGTCGCGCTTCACGGGGCCGCCCAGGTTGCCGCCGAACTGGTTGAAGTGATAGATCGGCCGCGCGATGCGCCGCGAGTTGTTGATGGACGTGTTGGCGTTCATGGCACGGTCGCGGAAGAACCAGAAGGCGCCGCCGTGAAAGTCGTTGGTGCCCGACTTGGTGATGACGTTGACAACGCCGCCGCCGGCGCGCCCGATCTCGGCGTCGTACCCGTTGGTCTTCACCTGAAACTCCAGGACCGCGTCCTGGCTGAAGCTGTACGGGCTGCGGCCGCTCCCGATGCGGCCCATCGACTGGCCGAAGAAGTTGTTGTTGGTGTCGCCGCCGTCAACCAACAGGCTGTTCGCCGTGCCCCGCTGGCCGCCGAAGGAGATGTCGCCTTGCCGCACGTCGCGCACCACGCCGGGCGTCAGCAGCGTAAAGTCGAGGAAGTTGCGGCCGTTGATCGGCAGGTCGTTCACCGCCTTCTGGTTCACTACCGTGCTGGCCTGGGTGCGCGTGGTTTCGACGATCGGCACTTCGCCCGTCACGGTGATAGCTTCGCTGGTGGCGCCGACCTCCAAGCGGACGTCGAAGGTCAACTGCGCGCCGACGGAAAGCGGGATCTCCGCCTTACGGGCGGACTTGAAGCCCTGTGCTTCGATGGCTAGATCGTAGCTGCCGACCGGCAGGCGCGGCAGATTGTAGAGGCCGGCTTCACTGGTTTCCGTGACGCGCGTGAGGCCGGTGGCTTTGCTGGAGACGGTCACCTTGGCGCCGGCGATGGCCGCGCCCGAGGGATCGGTGACGGTTCCGGAGAGGTTGGCCGTGCCCACCTCGGATTGCGCGAGAATAACTCCTACCAGTGCGAGAACACTGATGACTAACCGAGCGAGCCGTCGTGACACACCTCGGCTCAAGGGGTTTTGAAGCAGCATATGATTCTTAGTTTAGCCGCCCGACGTGTCAGTCCTCTTACAGCCGCCGTCCTGGTCGCCGGTATGCTCCCCGTATTCGCTCAGCGAACGCCCGACTGGGCTTCCGCGGAAGCTGAGCTGCTGCGCCACTATCAGGCGCTGGTGCAAATCGATACCAGCGATCCACCGGGCCACGAGGCGCCGGCTGTCGAGTACCTGAAGAAGGTGCTGGAGGCCGAGGGAATCCCGGTGAAAGTTTACAGCACCGACCCCAAGCGGCCGAACCTGCTGGTTCGATTCAAGGGCAGCGGCGCGAAAAAGCCGCTGCTCATCATGGCGCACACCGACACCGTGAACGTCGACCCAGCCAAGTGGAAGCATCCGCCCTTCGGCGCCGTCCGCGAAGGCGGCTACATCTACGGCCGCGGCACCGTCGACGACAAGGACAATCTCGCCGCGGGCCTGATGGTGATGCTGCTGCTCAAACGCATGAACGTGCCGCTTGACCGGGATGTCATCTTCCTCGCGGAAGCCGGCGAAGAGGGCGCCGTGCAATACGGAATCCGTTACATGGTCGAAAACCACTGGAGCGAACTCGATGCCGAGTTCTGCCTCGCCGAAGGCGGCGGCACGCAGCGCCGCGCCGGGCAATACTGGACCACGAACATCGGAACCGCCGAGAAGATCCCGTTCGGGCTGCGACTGACGGCGAAGGGCACCGCCGGCCACGGGTCCGTTCCGCTGACCGACAACCCTGTGGTCGCTCTCTCCGGCGCCATGGCCCGCATCGGCGCCTGGCGCACCCCGATGCGCCTCAACGACACCACCAGAACCTACTTCGAAAAACTTGCCTCAATAAGCTCCCCCGAAGCCCGCACCCGCTACAACGGCATCTTCGACAGCGCTCGCGCCGAGGCGGTCCAGGACTGGCTGCAGAAGAACGAGCCCCGCCACTATTCCATGCTGCGCACGTCCATCTCGCCGAACATGATCCGCGGCGGCATTCGCGTGAACAGCATTCCCTCGAGCGCCGAGGCAACGCTCGACGTGCGCTTGGCGCCGACGGAAAACCGCGAGGAGTTCCTGGCCGAGCTGACCAAGGTGATCAACGATCCCCGCGTGACCATCGAGCCCGCGCGCCGCCACAGCCGTCCACCATCGCCGCCTTCCAGCCTGAAGACGGACGCCTACCGCGTCCTCGAAAGCAACGCGCTGAAACACTACAACGTGAAGGCCGTGCTCCCCGCAATGGGCACCGGCGCCACCGACATGGCGTTCCTCCGTGAGCGCGGTATGCAGTGCTATGGCATCGGTCCGGCGATCGACGTCGAGGACGGCCCCCTCGGCTTCGGCGCACACAGCGACCAGGAGCGCATCCTCGAAGCCGAGCTATACAAGTTCCTGCGTTTCCACTGGGACGCCGTTCTCGGCATCGCCGCGCGCTAGCGTCCGGGCATACCGGCCGGTGAGTTCCGCCCGCGCAAGAATGCAACCCTCCATCGCCTTCAGCAACGACGGCCGGCGGGTCGCTTCCACGTCCAGGTGAAGCTCCCTGTCGAGAGCGAAGAGCCGGAAGACATACCGGTGCTCACCCTCGGGTGGGCACGGGCCCTGATACTCCAGTTCACCGCCGGTAGAGTGCCCGTTCACACCCGGCGGCGTGCCCACGGCCGCCGCGATGCCCTTTGTCTCCGGAGCAATGTTCCACAGCAGCCAGTGGTTCCAGATGCTGTCCGGCATGTGAGAGGCGTCAATGTCGTCCATGATGAGGACCAGGCTCTGCGCGTCCCGCGGTACGTCCTCAAACGACAGCGGCGGATTCACGCGCCTGCCGTCGCAGGTGTACTCAGCCGGAATGCTCCCGTGGTCTTCAAACGCCTCACTGGTGATCTTCATCGTGCGCTCCGCACGGAAGACGCCCCACCGCCGAAAAGCGATCAGCGAATCTCAGCGCGCCGGATCAGCCCGTGGCAGGTGGCGACAACCTGCTCGCAGTGCCCCCAGTCCAGGTATCGCCGGTGCTCCGGCGCGCGAAAGGGACCCGCCCATTCCAGCACCGGCCCCGCTGCTCCCCGCGCCGAGGCGAGCGTCTCCGCCGGCAGCCCCAGTTCCCTCGTAGACCGTCCAAGCGCCAGCCGCCATGCCAGGTTTGCGTCAGGACGCAGCAGGCGATCCTCGTGACAGACGGAGAACCGCAGACGCTCACGTTTGCCGCTGCCCACAATCTCCAGTTCGCACTTCCCGGCCGTGGTCGATGTGCGGTCGAACAGCCGCATCACGATCGATTCACCGTGCCTCCCGCCACCCAAAGCCACGAAGCGCCGGGCGACACCGATGCGCGCCCCCAGGTCGCGCAGAAAGTCCCACCAGTGCTCCACCTGCCAGTCGTCGAAGGCGAGAAGCTCGTACTCGGTGGCGTGAAAGCGAAGCGTCCTCTCGAGCGCCGCCGCATATCCGGCCGCCACCGGCGACATCGGACCTGCGGCGCCCGCCACCTCTCGCATCGCCGCCAGCAGTTCCTCCTGTCGCACCAGGCGGACGGCGTCGCCCGCCAGCGCCGAGCCCGCCACCTGCCTCAACTGCTCCAGTTGCCCGTCGCCCCAGCCCTCGCCCAGCCGCGCCCGGCACCCGCCGCGTCCGCCACCTCGTGTTTGGAACATTCGCGTGTTGGAGAGCGGCTCGCTGAGATACGGCGTCACGCCCAGCAGTATGAAGATCGCCGCGTCGCCGTGCGCCGCGTCTCGAAACACCTGATAGGCGTGATCAATCCGCAGGCGCTCCTGGGCGCGCATCTCAATTCGCAACCGCTTCTCGCCGGCCCGCAGTTCGAAACCGGGCCGCTGCCCCGCGCGTACCGTGCCGGCGCTCAGGCGCCAGCCGCTGAACCGCTCCAGCAGGTCGGTCTCCTCGAGCAGAACATGCAGTACCGCCTGGTGCAGCGCCTCGTCGCGCGGGTAGCGCCGGAAAAAAAGGACATCGATGTCCATTACTGTTCGCATCGGCCAGATTGCGGCGGGGCTATAATCGGACTTCAGGTTTACGACGGGCTGCAAGCGGACTTCGCGTCCTTCTGGCCGCCGTTCGTGCTTCTTCTAGAGGACAACTCATATGCGGAATAAAGTGACTGTGATCGGCGCCGGCAATGTGGGCGCCAACTGCGCTCTTCGGATCGCCTCGAAAGAGCTGGCCGATGTCGTACTCGTGGACGTGGTCGAAGGCGTCCCCCAAGGCAAGGCGCTCGACCTGCTCCAGTCGGGCCCCGTGGAAGGCTACGACGTCAGCATCGCTGGCGCGAACGACTACGAAGCCACCGCGAATTCCGACATCGTCGTCATCACGGCCGGCCTTCCGCGCAAGCCCGGCATGAGCCGCGACGACCTGCTCTTCGCCAACTACGAGGTGGTCAAGGCCGCCACTGAGCAGTCCGTCAAATACTCTCCCAACGCCATCCTCATCCTCGTCACCAATCCGCTGGACGCCATGTGCTGGACCGCCTTCAGTGTCTCCAAGTTCAGCAAGAACCGGGTCATCGGCATGGCGGGAGTCCTCGACACCGCCCGCTATCGCACCTTCATCGCGCAGGAGCTCGGCGTCAGCATGGAGAACGTGCAGGCCATGGTCCTGGGCGGACACGGCGATACCATGGTGCCCCTGGTCCGCCTCACCAGCGTCTCCGGCATCCCGCTGACCGAACTGCTCGACCAGGCAGCCATTGACCGGCTGGTCCAGCGTACGCGCGACGGCGGCGCGGAGATCGTTCGGTACCTCAAGACGGGCAGCGCCTACTACGCGCCCTCGGCCGCCACCGTCGAAATGGTGGAGTCCATCCTGAAGGACAAGAAGAAGGTCCTGCCGTGCGCCGCGCTCCTCGAAGGCGAGTACGGCATCAACGGTCTGTTCGTCGGCGTGCCCGTCAAGCTCGGCTCCAACGGCATCGAGAAGATCTACGAGATCAGCCTGCAGGAAGACGAGAAGACCCAGCTTGCCAAGAGCGCATCGGCTGTCAGGGAACTCATCGACGTGCTCAAGGCCAAGTTCGGCGCGTAGAAAGTCGGTAACGTTCCGGGGGCACGGGCATCCAAGCTCCGGTGGCAGAACGCACGAGCCCCCGATCCGCTACAATTTTTCAACCCCTATCTCGCATGCAGCCGAAGGCCGCGCCCGCTCCCACCATCGACTACAAGTACTGCTGCTTCCAACTCGAGATTCGCCGCTCCCGCATCCATCGATGGGGCATCTATGCGGCGGAGTTCATCCCGCCGCGGCGCAAGATCATTGAGTACACCGGCGAGCGCATCAGCCGCAAGGAAACGAAGCGCAGAGCCGAAGGTCCCCTCAACTACCTCTTCTCGCTCGACAACTACTGGACGCTCGACGGCTCCGTCGGCGGCAGCGGCGCGCAGTACATCAACCACTGCTGCGATCCGAACTGCTACGCGTGGATCTTCAAAGGCCACATCCTCTATATGTCCGCGCGCGCCATCCAGCCCGGCGAGGAACTGACCATCGACTACCGCTTCGCCAAAGACGTTCCCAAGGTCCCCTGCAAGTGCGGCTCGCGCCTCTGCCGCGGAACCATCAACCTGAAGTGACGCTCCCCCCGATTGCGGCCACCCCGCTCCGAAATTGATATTCTTGGTCTTTAAGGAGACTCCAGGATGAGCGAACACTCCCGCCGCAGTTTTCTACAGACTTCGGCCGCCGTCGCGGCAGCCGCCGCGCCCGCCGTTCACTCCGCCCTCGGCGCGAACGATAAGGTCACCCTCGGCGTCATCGGGACGGGCGGCCGCGGCTACTACCTGATGGAGCGAGCCTATCGGGGCAACGAAGGCCGCTTCGCCATCACCGCGGTGTGCGATGCCCACGGCCCGCGGATCGACCGCGCCAAAGAGCGCGTGAAAACCATGGGCGGCAATGAGGCCAAGGGCTTCGCCGATTACCGGGATATCCTGAAGGACCCGTCGGTGGATGCGGTGATCATCGCCACGCCCGAGCACCTGCACCATCCCATGGCCATGGACGCGCTACGCGCCGGCAAGCACATCTACCTCGAAAAGCCCATCGCCAAAACCGTCGAGCAGGGCTACGAGATCATCAAGGAAGCCGAACGGACCAAGCGCGTAGTGCAGGTGGGCACCCAGAACCGCTCCAATGAGCTCTATATCAAGGCCAAGGAGATGGTGGCCCAGGGCATGATCGGCGACTGCCACTATGTCCGTGCCTTCTGGTACCGCAATTCGCCCCCCGATAACCCCGCCTGGCGCTACGCCATCCCGCCCGAGGCCACCGAGCAGAACACCGATTGGGCCCGCTTCACCGGCCCCGCCACCAAGCGGCCCTTCGATAAGCGCCGCTTCTATCAGTGGCGCCTCTACTGGGATTACTCGAGCGGCATCTCCACTGACCTGCTCGTCCACCAGACCGATATCACTAACTTCGTCCTCAACCGCTCGCTGCCGTCCTCCTGCGTCGCCTCCGGCGGCATCTATCGCTGGACCGACTCGGACGACGACCGCGAGGTGCCCGACACCATCAGCGCCATCTATGAGTACCCGGCCGAGAAGTTCCACCTGAACTACTCTTGCTACTTCGGGAATGTGCGCTACGGCTACGGCGAGCAGTTCATGGGCAACGAAGGTACCATCGAGGTGCTCAACCGCAGCGTCCTGACGTTCACGCCCGAGAACTACGCCCGCGTGCCGGACAAGGTGAAGGCCCGGGAAGCCGTGAAGATCGAGCCCCCCGCCAGCGTCGACAACCGCGCCGTCGAAGCCCACCTCCGTAACTGGTTCGACGCCATCAGCGGCAAGGCCCGGGTGATCGCCCCGCCGGCCGCCGGCCAGATCGCCGCCATCCCCGGCCACATGGCCACCGCTTCATTGCGCAACAACAAGAAAGTCTACTGGGACGAAAAGACCCAGAAAATGCGGTTCTCGTAGTTTGAAGGAGGCGGTCCGCACCCTACGTGCGGACCGCCCTCCCCTCCTGCCAGTTCAGTCGTGCCAGTTCCAGCACCCGAGTCAGTTCTCCCCGGTCCCACGGTTTCATTAGCAGGTCGTAACCGCCCAGGTTCAGCACTTCGGCCCACAGCCGCTCGTCGGCCAGTCGTGATGTGACCACCACCAGCGGCGGTTCGGCGCGCCGGTTCGCCATCTCCAACAGTCTCTTCCAGTCGCCGTCCGGCAACTCCCTTTCACACAACATCACGGCGACAGTCTGTTCGCCTAACGCACGCTCCGCTTCCAAGCATGTGGCCGCTTTGCGAATCGGCCACGCGGAGCGCCGGAAACAGCCTTCAACGGTTCGATGGTCCTCTTCGTTCGGGCTCACCGAAAGAAGCGTCGCGGTTGCGGAGGATCCCGCCCCGCGCTTGCATTCACGGGTCATCGGTCTCTCCTCTGTCAGGAAGGATGCTCCCCCCGCCGAATGGTGTCAAGCGGTTCCCTCCCCGAACTTCTGAAACTTCCCCCGGCCAACAGGTGTCCCACGCACAAACCTCTACGACTCGTCTATCCTAAGTATTAATGTATCTTAATTATCTATGAGCAGTCATCGATTGCAGCAGGTTGGAGCGTTCTGGCAGGACCACAATCACTGCCTGTTTCGCGCTTGGGCCCCTCGGGCCCGCCAAGTGGAACTACTGCTCGTCCCAAGGGAAGAGGCGATACCTATGCAGCCCGGTGAGCACGGCTACTTCGAGATCACCGTACCCGTGGCGCCCGGAGCCCGCTATCTGTTCCGTCTCGATGGACACCGGCGGCTGCCCGATCCCGCCTCCCGGCTGCAGCCTGACGGCGTGCACCAGCCCTCCGCGGTCCAGCCGGCACAATTTTCCTGGAGCGATGCCGGTTGGCGCGGCGTGCCGCTCAGAGACTACGTACTCTACGAATTGCATGTCGGCGCCTTCACTCCCGAAGGGACGTTCGACGCGGTTGTCCCCCACCTCGACCGGCTTGCCGACCTTGGCGTCACCGCCGTGGAACTGATGCCGGTGGCCGCCTTTCCCGGCGAGCGGAACTGGGGCTACGACGGCGTGTACCCGTTCGCAGTCCAGGCCAGCTATGGCGGTCCGGATGGTCTCAAGCGACTCGTGGATGCCTGCCACGCGCGCGGCCTGGCGGTGGTCCTGGACGTGGTCTACAACCACCTCGGCCCGGAGGGCAACTACCTGGCGGAGTTCGGTCCCTATTTCACCGACCTGCACAAGACGCCCTGGGGCGCGGCCTTGAACTTCCACGGCGCCGACAGCGGTCCCGTGCGTGACTACTTTATCCAGAACGCACTGCAGTGGGTCACCGAGTTTCACATCGACGGATTGCGGCTGGATGCGGTCCATGCCATCGTCGATCTGTCCCCCCGGCACATCCTCGAGGAAATCAAGGAACACGTGGCGGCTCGCGCCGCCGCGCTGGACCGCACTGTGCCGGTGATCGCCGAAAGTGACCTGAACGACCCGCGTCTGCTGCGCCTGCCGGAAGCGGGCGGCTACGGCCTGGACGCCCAATGGTCCGACGACTTCCACCATTGCCTGCACGTCCTGCTGACCGGCGAACGCCGCGGTTACTATGCCGACTTCGACGGCGTCGAGCAGTTCGCCAAGACGATGCGCGAAGGCTACTGCTACACCGGCGAGTATTCGCGGTATCGCCAGCGCCCGCACGGCGCTCCCCCCGACGACATCCCCCCCGAGCGGTTCGTCGTCTTCTCTCAAAATCACGACCAGGTCGGCAACCGAGTGCGCGGCGATCGCTTGACCGCGCTGGTGGGGTTCGAGGAGCTGAAACTTGCCGCCGCCGCAACAATCCTCTCGCCGTTCATTCCCCTTCTCTTCATGGGCGAGGAGTACGGCGAGCCGGAGGACTTCCCCTACTTCGTCAGCCACGGCGACCCCAGCCTGATTGAAGCCGTGCGGCGGGGACGGCGCGAAGAGTTCCCGGAGTTTGCACTCGCCGGCGACGCCCCGGACCCGCAGGCGATCGCGACCTTTGAGAGCGGCGTTCTCTCCCAGGAACTGCTCCACACGGGACGACATGCCGTCCTCCACCAGTTCTACAAAGAACTGCTGCGGCTGCGACGCGACCTTCCCGGCCTGGCGCACCGCGGCAAGCAGAACATGGAAGTGTGCCCTGACGAAGGCCGCAGGCTGGTGGTTAGCCGCCGGTGGGCCGATGGTCCCTGGCATCCGCGGCCCGCCGGCGCGGAATGCCTGCTCTACTTCTCCTTCGCCGATAAAGCGCAGACTGTGCCCCGGCCCGCCGGCGCGTGGCGCACGGCGCTGGACTCCGCACACCCACGCTGGAACGGCCCCCTCGCGGCCGCGCCGGAAAGAATCAGCCTCGTCCTCCAGCCCAAGTCGTGCCTCGTGCTCGCAAGTGAGGTAGCCGCCGAATGAAATACTTGTGCGTTCACGCGCACTTCTACCAGCCGCCCCGGGAGAACCCCTGGCTCGAAACGATCGAACTGCAGGACTCCGCCTACCCTTACCATGACTGGAACGAGCGCATCGACGCCGAATGCTACGGGCCCAACAGCGCCTCCCGCGTTCTGGATGGCGACCATCGCATCGTCGACATCGTCAACAACTATTCCCAGATCAGCTTCAACGTGGGACCCACGCTGCTGAGCTGGATGCAGAAACACTCGCCCGCCAACTACTGCCGCGTGCTCGAAGCGGACCGCCTCAGCGCGGAACGCTTCGGCGGCCATGGTTCCGCCATGGCGCAATGCTACAACCACCTGATCATGCCGCTCGCCAACCGCCGCGACAAGCGCACACAGATCCGGTGGGGCATTCGCGATTTCCTTCACCGCTTCAAGAGGCCTCCCGAAGGAATGTGGCTGCCGGAGACCGCGGTGGACGAAGAGTCCCTCGACATCATGGCCGAGCACGGCGTGCGCTTCACCGTTCTGGCGCCGTATCAATGCCGGCGCGTTCGCAAGATCGGCGGCCGCTCATGGAAGGACGTCACCGGCGGCCGCATTGACCCCACACGCGCCTACCGCGTGCGCCTGCCCTCGTCAAGGACTATCAACGTCTTCTTCTACGACGGCCCCATCTCCCGCGCCGTCGCCTTTGAGCGGCTGCTCGACAGCGGCGAGCGCCTCGCACAGCGAATGCTGGACACCGCGCCCCTCGAGGAACGCCCGCGGCTCCTCCACATCGCCACCGACGGCGAAACCTACGGCCATCATCACCGCCACGGGGAAATGGCTCTCACCTACGCGTTGCGCCACGTCGCCGAGAAGAACCTCGCGCAAATCACCAACTACGCGCAGTTCCTCGAACTGTTTCCGCCTGCTCACGAAGTCGAAATCTATCCCAACACGGCCTGGAGCTGCAGCCACGGCGTCCAGCGCTGGAATAGCGACTGCGGATGCCAGGCCGGCGGCGGCCGCGGCTGGCGGCAGGGGTGGCGCGGGCCCCTCCGGCAGGCGCTCGACTGGCTGCGCGACACCCTGGCCCCGCTCTACGAACGCGAGGCGTCGAAGCTCTTGAAAGACCCCTGGGCGGCGCGCGACGACTATATCAACGTGGTCCTCAACCGCTGTCCCGAATCGCGTGCGGCGTTCCTGGCGCAGCATGCTGTCCGTCCGCTCGACCACGACGACGAGGTCCTCTGCTGGCGGCTGCTCGAAGTCCAACGCCACGCCATGCTCATGTACACCAGCTGCGGCTGGTTCTTCGATGAGCTCTCCGGGATCGAAACGGTCCAGGTCATCGCCTACGCCGCGCGCGCGGTGCAGCTGTCCGGGCTGTTATTCGAAGACCGCATTGAGGAGCCGTTTCTCGAACGCCTCGCGCGTGCCAAAAGCAATCTCCCCGAACATGGCGACGGCCGCGTCATCTTTGAGAAGTGGGTGCGCCCGGCCATGGTCGACCTCCGCAAAGTGGCCGCTCACTACGCCATCAGCAGCCTGTTCGGTGAGGAGGAGTCCCGCGCCTACTGCTATACCGCCGTGTCGGAGGATCGCTTCGAACTCTTCTCCGGACCCATGCGCTTCACCATGGGCCGCGCATGGTTCACGTCCGAGATCACACGGCACCGCCAGTTGCTGACCTACGGAGTACTGCATTTCGGGGATCACAACGTGACCGGAGGTGTGCGCGAGTTCCAGGGGCCCGAGGCCTACGACGCCCTCTCCGCCGCCGTCCGCACCGCGTTCGACCGCGCCGACATCCCCGAAGTCCTTCGGTTGATGGATTCCGGTTTCGGCAAGAACGTGTACTCGTTGAAAACCCTGTTCCGCGATGAACAGCGCAAGGTCATCCGCACCATCCTGAACGCTTCCCTCGACGAGGCCGGCAGTCTCTACCGCCAGCTCTACGAGCGCTACGCCCCGATGATGAGCTTCCTCGCCGACCTCTCCGTACCGCTCCCGAAAGTGTTTGAGAGCACCGCGGAGTACGCCATCAACAGCAGCCTGCGCCGGGCGTTCCGGCATGGCGAGCCGGACCTGGACCGCGTGCGCGCGCTGGTAGCCGAGGCGTCGAAGCGCCACGTGGAGTTGGACTCGACGACCCTCGAATACAGCTTTCGCCAGCGTATGGACGCCCTCGCAGCCGCGCTCGAAGCCGAACCGCTCCACACCTTCCTCCTCGAGCAACTCGACGAACTCCTCGACGTGACGCGCCTGCTTCCCTTCCCGGTCAGCACCTGGAGCGTCCAGAACAGTTGCTTCTCCTTGATGCGCGGGATGCTGCCGGTAATGTGCGAGCGCGCGGCTGCCGGAGACACCGAGGCCGCAAAGTGGGAGAGTCTGTTTCGCCGCGTCTGTGACCGGTGCGGAGTCCGCCTTCCATGAGCAGCCTCGAACGCTTCCCCGCCGGCGCCTATCGCGTGCAGTTCAACGCCCGATACGGTTTCAAAGACGCGCTTGACTCGCTGCCCTATATCGCCGGGCTCGGAGTCACTCATCTCTACGCGTCGCCCATCTTGCAGGCCCGCCAGGGGAGCACACACGGGTACGACGTCACGAATCCCCTACGGCTGAATCCCGAGCTGGGATCGCCCAATGACTTCGACGCGCTCGTGGCGGCCCTCGCCGCACAGGGCATGAAGCTGTTGCTGGACATCGTCCCCAACCATATGGCCGCCAGCTCCGAGAATCCCTGGTGGACCGACGTGCTCGAGAATGGCCCCAGTTCTCCCTATGCGACCTACTTCGATATCGACTGGGAACCCGCCCGGGGCTCCACCGAAGAAAAGGTCCTCCTGCCCATCCTCGGCAGCACCTACGGCTCCGTCCTCGAGAACCAGGAGTTGATTCCCGCCTATGAGAACGGCGCCTTCGTCATCCGCTACTATGAGGCCCGCTTGCCCGTGGACCCCTCTTCGTACCCGGCGATTCTCGGCCCCTCTCCCGCCTATGCTGAACTCCCCGCCCTGGCCGACCTCATCGCTTCCTTCGAGCGCCTGCCTCCGCGCCAGTCCTCCGACTTCGTCAATCTCGAAGCCCGCGCTCGCGAAAGCCGTGCGCTCAAAGAGAAGCTCGCAGCGCTGCACGCGGAATCCGGCGCCGTGCGCGCCGCCTTCGTCGCGGCACTCAACCGGCTCCGCGGCCGCAAGGGCGAACCCGAGAGCTTCGACGAGCTCGACGCGCTGCTCTCCGCCCAAACCTACGTGCTCGCCTGGTGGAAGGCCGCTGGCGAGAAGGTGAACTACCGCCGCTTCTTCGATGTCAGCGAACTCGTCGCCCTCCGCGCCCAGGATGACGCCGTCCACGAGGAGACGCATCGCCTCATCTATCAACTCGTCCGCGAAGGCAAGGTCCATGGCCTCCGCATCGACCACATCGATGGCCTCTACGATCCGCACGCCTACCTGGACCGGGTGCGCGCCGGCACGCCGGGCGCCTACCTGGTGGTGGAGAAGATCCTCACCGGTCACGAGCGGCTGCCCGACGGCTGGCCCTGCGATGGCACCAGCGGCTACGACTTCCTCGGAGCGGTGAACAATCTCTTCGTCAGCCGGCCCGGCCTCGAGAACCTCGACAACCTGTACCGCAGGCTGGTCGGCGTCGACATCGCCTTCGAGGACATCGAGTACGAGCAGAAGAAGCGCGTGATGAAGGTCCTCTTCGCCGGCGAAATGCTCGCCCTCGCCGCTCATCTCGCCTTGCTCGCCGAACAGGACCGCCACGCCCGGGACCTCGGCCCCAACGAGCTCCGCCGCGCGCTGATCGAGGTCAACGCCTGCCTGCCCGTATACCGCACCTACGCGCGCGACGAACGCATGAGCGACGCCGACCGCGCCGTCCTTCTCCACGCCCTCGAGCACGCCCGCCGCCGCAACACCACCATCGCTCCCGAAGTCTTTCGCTTCCTCGAGCAAATCCTCCTGTTGCGTTTCCCGCGGCGCTTTACCGCCCAGCAACGCACCGATGCGCTGGCCTTCGTCAGGCGGTGGCAGCAGCTCACCGGACCCGTCACCGCCAAAGGTGTCGAAGATACGACGCTCTACCTCTACAACCGCCTCATCTCCGTAAACGACGTCGGCGGCCGCCAGGAGCCTGTGTCGCCCGAGGAGTTCCACGCGTTCAATTGCCAGCGCCAGAAGGCCTGGCCCGCCACCATGAACGCTACCTCCACCCACGACACCAAGCGCAGCGAAGACGTCCGCGCTCGCCTGAACGTCCTCTCCGAACTCGTCGCCGAATGGACCCGCCGCGTCGTGAAGTGGCGGCGCTGGAACCGGATCTTCAAAACGGAGATCGACGGAGTCCCCGCCCCCGACGCGAACGATGAGTATCTGGTGTACCAGACACTGGTGGGAGCGTGGCCGCTCGACGATGCGGAACTGCCGCAACTCCCCGACCGTATCCGCGAGTACATGCGTAAGGCGGTGCGGGAGGGCAAGCGCAACTCCAGTTGGCTCACCCCTAATGAGCCGTACGAAGAAGCGCTGATGAAATTCGTCACCGGACTGCTGCGCGACGAGAACGGCAACCCCTTTCTCGACGACTTCCTCCCGCTCCAGCGCCGCGTGGCGTTCCATGGCGCGTTGAATTCGCTCTCCCAAACTCTGCTGAAGATCGCCTCCCCGGGCGTGCCCGACTTCTACCAGGGCACCGCCCTTTGGGACCTCAGTCTCGTCGATCCCGACAACCGCCGGCCCGTCGACTACCGCATCCGTGCCAACGTACTGGAGGAGATCGCTTCCTGGCGGGCCGATGCTGCCCTGCCCCTCGTTGACGTGCTCCTGCAAAACTGGCGCGACGGCGGAGTCAAGCTCTACACGATCATCAAAGCGATGGCACAGCGCAGGCGCGATCCTGACTTGTTCACGGTCGGCGAGTATCTGCCGATTCAGCCAACGGGAACGCGAGCAGACAACGTCGTGGCCTTCGCTCGCCGTCGCGAAGATCGATGGGCCCTCAGCGCCGTTCCCCGCCTCCTCGCACGCCTCCAAACCCAGGAGCGCATGCCCTTCGGCCGCCCACACTGGCGCGATACCGCCCTCCCGCTTCCCGAAGGCGCGCCCCGGCAATGGCTCAACGTGTACACCGGGGAGCGTGTCCACGCCTCGCTCTCCGGCTCGCTGGACGTGCACCGCGTGCTCAGAAGCTTTCCGGTCGCGTTGCTGGTTCCGTCCTAGCGTTAGCATTCGTTAATCTGTAGGGGAATGGCTGCCACGACCACCGCACCCGTGCTCGAACGTCTCGAACGCCTGTTGCGGCTCGACCCCGCCGCAAAGCCGAGGGTCTACCGGCAGCTCTACGAAGCGGCCGAAATCGAGAGCCTCAACTACTGGCTGGAGCTGACGATCGCCGCAGGCATTGCCACTCTGGGCCTCGTATTGAACAGCCCGGCCGTCGTCATCGGCGCGATGTTGGTTTCGCCGCTCATGGGTCCCATTCTCTCCGCCGGTCTCGCGCTCGGCGCCGCCGACCTCTACCTCGGCGTGCGCTCCCTGTTCCTCATCGTGCTGAGCGTCTTCGGGGCTGTCGGTTTCTCCGCCACGCTGGTCTGGCTGCTGCCGTTCCATGCCGCTACTTCGGAGATCCTGGCGCGGACGCAACCCAATCTTCTGGACCTCGGCGTTGCGGTCCTTTCCGGATTTGCCGGAAGCCTGGTTGTAGTGCGCGGTGGCAGCGGCGGCGGCGTTACCGCCCTCCCCGGCGTGGCCATCGCCGTCGCCCTCATGCCTCCCCTCTGCACGGTCGGCTTCGGCGTCGGCAGTGGCTGGCGAACGGAGATCATGTCGGGGGCCGGCCTTCTCTTCGTCACGAACCTCGCCGCCATCGTCGCAGCGGCCTTCGTCGTCTTCCTGGTGGCTCGGATGGACTCGGTAAGCGTGCGCGACGCAGTCGACCGCTCTCAGGACCACCTTTATCGTTTCCTCAATCACACCGCGCTCGCTCGCGGTTTCGCAGAGGTCGGCCGCCTCCGGTGGCGTGTCGTGATGCTGGTGGTGGTGCTAGCAAGCCTGTACCTCCCTCTGCGCGAGTCCCTGCAGCGCCTGCGCGACGAGACCGTCGCCCGTTCCTCGGCGCGTGAGACGGTGCGGTCGCTGGCGCCGCCCGAGGCGATCGTTGCCCAGAGCGTGGACGTCCAGCCGGAACGCCTGCTGGTGCGGGTGATCACTACGCAGACCGTACCTGCCGAGAAGGTCCAGGAAGCCGAACGGCGCCTGGCCGCCGCCAGCGGCCGTCCGGCCCACATTCGCGTGCAGAAGGTCGCCGCGGAAGACGATCTGCTGACCTTGCGCAAGAGCCTCGCCGAAAACGCTCCCGCTCCCGAACCGCCGGCGCCCGTAGCACTCTCCTTGATTCGCGCCGACGTCATGAACCGCTTTCGCCAACCCCTGGTTTCGCTCTGGCCGGCCGAAGCGGGCAACCTTCTCTCGTCCGAGCTCGGCTTCAGCGAGGAAGGCGTTGTCCTGCGTGTGCGCTACGAAGCACGCACCCCGCTGCCCGAATCCACTCGCTCCCTGCTGGAGCGCGCCATGGCGCAGCGGCTTGGAGTAGATTCGCTCACCATCATCGCTGAACTGCAAAGGCCGAAACGTTGACCTTCGATCTCTTTTCCTTCCTGCTCGCCGCCGACGCGAACGCCGTTCGTCTGCCGCT
Source organism: Bryobacteraceae bacterium (assembly GCA_033763935.1). Lineage (GTDB taxonomy): Bacteria > Acidobacteriota > Terriglobia > Bryobacterales > Bryobacteraceae > DALYJJ01. The sequence goes on along the minus strand of JANRJO010000037.1, from coordinate 32,495 downwards.
ATCGATGCTGCTCGTCTTCGGCTCCGCCAAGCTGATGGCCGAACTGTTCGAACGGCTTCACCAGCCGGGCATCGTGGGCGAAATCCTGGCCGGCCTCCTCATCGGCCCCAGTGTCCTCGCCTGGGTGGCTCCCAATGAGTTGCTGACCGCGCTCGCTGAGTTAGGCGTGATGTTCCTGCTGTTCCGCGTCGGTCTGGAGGTGAAGGCCTCGTCGCTGTTCCGCGTCGGCGGCACCGCGCTGATTGTCGCCACGCTCGGTGTGGTCATTCCGTTCGCCTTGGGATGGGGCATCCTGCGGTTGTGGGGGGGGCCGCCGATCGAAGCCATCTTCATGGGTGCGGCGATGGTCGCCACCAGCGTCGGGATCACTGCGCAGGTGCTGAGCGCCAAAGGGCTCCTGCAGGCCCAGGCCAGCCAGATCATCCTTGCCGCCGCTGTGATCGACGACGTCCTCGGCCTCTTAGTGCTCGCCGTCGTCAGTTCCATGGCCAAGGGCGCGATCGACTTCGTCCAGATCGGCATCACCGCTGCCCTGTCCATTGGATTCACGCTGCTGGTCGCCATCCTGGGCCGCCGCGCCCTGAATCGTCTGGTCCCGCGCGTAACCGAATCATTCCGCGCCGGCGAAGCACAGTTCAACCTGGCCTTGATTCTCCTCTTCGGCCTGTCCGTTCTCGCCATCTACGCCGGCGTCGCCGCCATCATCGGCGCGTTCCTCGCCGGCATGGCGCTCTCGGAAAGCGTCAATCACCGTGTCCACGACTTGGCCCACGGAGTCACTGAGCTGCTGGTGCCGTTCTTCCTGGCCGGCATCGGCATGCACCTCGATATCTCCGTCTTCACCATTCCGGCGACGCTCGCTCTCTCGGCTGTCATCCTGGTGGCGGCCATCCTGTCAAAGCTGCTCGGCTGCGGACTGGGCGCGCTTCGCCGCGGCTGGGGCGATGCCTTCCGCATCGGCGCAGGCATGGTGCCCCGCGGCGAAGTCGGCATGGTGGTCGCCCAGATCGGCCTCGGCCTCGGCGTGATCTCTGACCAGGTATACGCGGTGACCGTCTTTATGGCCGTGGCCACGACGCTCGTCGCTCCGCCTCTCCTGAATATGGCCTATCGTGGCGTGGAGCCCGATCAGGTCGAAGACGAATTCACTTACGGCTGACGCGAGATCTCTTCTGACGACACCACACGCGAGTCCGTCTGGAACTTCCGGTAGTTCCGGAAATCGATGTCCTGCTCGGCGTGATACCGCTTGAGCAGTGCTACTCGTGCGTCTACCCGCACCCGCACGCTCCGCGGCAGCCACACCTCGTTGTTGACCTCCATCAGCTGGAACTCCACCTTCGAACCGGTTCCCAGCCGCGCCAGGAACAGTCCGAAGGAGACCGTGTCAATCGGTTCTGCCTCCGCCCGAACCCATTGATAATCGCCCTTCGAGATCCACAGCTTCCCGCGGAACTTCATCAGCAACCCGCCGCGGCGCGACCGCGGCTTGTAATCCTTGCGAGGCTCCGCTTCGATCACCCACACGTCCCGGCCTTCCAGCGACTGCTCGCCCACCAGTCGAAACGCATATGCATCCGGCACTTCCTTCAGAAACTCGCGCCCCTCCCGCCGCTGCTTCTCCACCTCCGCCAGACGCTTGTTGCGCTCCGCGGGCGATTGAGCCCGCCGCTCCGCCAGTGTTTTGTCGAACTTCTTCTCTTCCTTCAGCCGCTCGCTCTCGCTCAACGGCTTACCGTTCCGCTCGATCAGCCGCCGGTACGGCTGCCCTTCGATCAGCAGCACGTCAAACGTCTCCGAATCGGTGTCTGTCACCGCATTCTTGCCGTTCAGCTTCCGTGTCTCCTGGCGCTGAATGTAGGTATAGTCCTTCGTCTTCTCCGAGTTGAAGACGTCCCGCTCCACTGAGCGGCGGACAATCTCACGGGCGTCTTCCGCCCACGCCGCAAGAACCGTCGTAAATAATATGAACGCAACGCGCATACGTTACCGGATAGGCGAATAGGATGCAGGCCTGAAGAGCGAAATCTGGTTGATACTCGCGATCTGCCCGCTCCGCTCGATCGACTCCTTCCTCACCTTAATCCACTCCGGATCCGCCGCGAACGCGTCCCATGCTTTCTCCCGCGCCGCCAGCGACTCAAACGGTATGACGTACGTGAGGTTCGGCATGTTGCCTCCGGCTATCGTCTGCGTGTACAGAATCGGATGCACGCCCACGCGGTGGAAAATTTTGATCTCCGGGCCCGCGAACCGCTCGTGCAGCGCCGCAAGCTGCCGCCACGTGGGCGAATGATACGTTCGTAGCTCGAAAATGCGCGGCTTTTCCGGGCGCTTCTCCGGAAACTCGAGTAGCGGCGAATACGCCGTCGGCTCCAGGATACTCAGCGAGTAGTGCTCATACGGCGCTTCCTCGCCGCTCTCCCACTTCGCCACCGCCTCACCCCGCGGCGTAAACACCGCCTGCTCCAGCGTCCCGTTGGGCAGAATCAACACCACCTGCGGCAGATGCGCGGCCACAATCGCTTCGAGCACCAGTGCGGGTGTCTGGTTCGGAAGTGACGACGAAAGATACTCGTGCAGCCGCGCCAGTTGCGTTCCCTGGCGAAGGTAGAACGTCTGCATGCGGTAACAGCGCGGCGCCGGGGCTGCTTGTCCCATTGAACTCACTGCCGCTCCTCCAATCAGCCCGCCGAACGTTCTGCGAGTCATGTCATATACAGTACTAGCATGGGGCGCGCCCTCCTCCTCGCCGCACTACTGTTACCGTATGTTCACGCACAGGTGTTCCGGCCTCCCGCGAGCGAGCGCACCGCCGCCCGCCGTCCCGGTGCCGAGTCCATCCTTCCCGGCGGCCGCATCGTGGCCCCTCTCGGCCAGACCTTTGCCACCGGCCCCGGCCCCTTCGGCCTCGCTCTCAGCGCCGGCGGCTCGTACGTAGTCACCAGCAACGGCGGCCCGAACCGGTACTCGCTCACCGTACTGAAGCGCGACGGCGATCAGTGGCGCGCCCGCCAGATTGACACCGAACGCGGCCCCAGGAAAGACGAGGAACCCGACGAGTGGCGCAGCGTGTTCATGGGCCTCGCCTTTCGCAACGACGACGAGTTGTTCGCCTCGGAGGGCAACTCGGGCAAGGTGAGGCTGGTCAACGCGGGTAACGGCAAGACCATCGAAGTCTTCCACCTGAACCAGGGCACATTCCGCGACAGTTATACGGGCGATCTCGCCTACGACAGCGACCGCCAGCTCCTGTATGTCCTCGACCAGGCGAACTTCCGCCTCGCCATTCTCGATGTGAAGCGCCGTGCCGTGGTCTCTTCCGTTCGCGTCGGCCGGCTGCCGTTCGCCCTCGCGCTTTCGCCGGACAAGCGGCGCGTCTACGTCACCAACATCGGCATGTTCGCCTACCAGCCCATCCCCGGCGCCGATCGCAAGAACGCGCGCGAGACGGGACTCCCCTTCCCCGCCTTCGGCTTCCCCTCCGCGGAAGCCGAGAAAGGCGCCCGCCGCGACACCGCGCGCGGGCCTGTCGACGTGCCCGGCCTCGGCAGCCCCAACGTCGAGGAATCGAATTCGCTCGCCGTGGTCGACGTGGCCGACCCCGCCGCCGCCAGGGTCATTGCCTGGGTTCGCACCGGCAAGCCCTTCGGCGCAAGCTCTTTCGGCGGCAGCAGCCCCTCCGGTGTGCTTGCCACAAAGGACCGCATTTATGTTTCCAACGGTCACAACGATTCCGTCAGCATCGTCGATGCCGCGAAGCTGACCGTCGCCGCGGAGATCCCGATTCGCATCCCCAAACTCGAAGGACTGCGCGGCGTGCTGCCCATCGGCCTCGCCTATCATCCCGGCCGCAACTGGCTGCTCGTCGCCGAGGCCGGCGTCAACGCGGTGGGCGTCATCGACATCGGCGCCGGCAAGGTGATCGGCCACATCCCCGCGGCTTGGTTCCCCACTCGCATCCAGCTTGACGGCGACACGGTATACGTCAGCAACGCCAAGGGCCACGGCACTGGCCCGAACGCCGACCGCCAGAAGCCGCTGCCCCGCAGCTTTCAAGGCGAGCTGCGCCGCGGCGCGCTGACGCGCTTCGAACTGCCGGCCCCCGCCGAACTCGGCCCGCTGACCACACGCGTGCTCGACAACAATGGATTCCGTCCCACGAACGAAGCGCCCGCGCCGCTGCCCGCCGCGCTCAAACACGTGGTCATCATCGTCAAGGAAAACCGCACCTACGACGAGATCTTCGGCGACATCGAGAAGGCCTCGAACGGCGAGGTGCGCGGGGCGCCGGACCTCGCACGATGGGGCCGCCGGGGTCTCGTTCAATCCGCGCCGGGCCTTCAAAACCGCACCGTGCTGAAGAGTGTGAACGTCACGCCGAACCATCGCGCGTTGGCCGAACGCTTCGCCTTCAGCGATAACTTCTACGCCGATTCCGAGGTCAGCGTGGACGGCCATCATTGGATCGTCGGCTCCTATCCGAACGCATGGACGGAAAGTTCGCTCATGGCTTCCTACGGCGGCCAGAAGGACTTTCGCCTGCCCACCAGCGCGCCTGGCCGCCTGAGCTTCGCGCAATCGAACTCTTCGGTGCATCCGGAGGAGCAGTTGGAAGCCGGCGCCCTCTGGCATCACCTGGACCGCCACGGCGTCAGCTTCCGCAACTTCGGAGAGGGCTTTGAACTTGCCGGCGCCGACGAGGGCGAGGGCCTGAAGCCGACCGGTGCGCGCTACCTCACCAATGTCCCTATGCCGGACCCGCTCTTCCGCAACACGTCTCGCGAGTACGCGCAGTACAACACCAACATCCCCGACCAGTTCCGCGCCGATCAGTTCATCGCTGAGATGCGCCGTCTCTACCTGGACCCCGGCAAGGAACTTCCACGCCTGATCTTCATCCACCTGCCCAACGACCACACCGACAAGCCGCGTCCGGAAGACGGCTACCCGTTCGACGCTTCGTACGTCGCCGACAACGACTATGCGCTCGGGCGCATCGTCGAGTTCCTCTCGAAGACGCCCGCGTGGAAACAGATGGCCATCTTCGTCACCGAGGACGACGCGCAGGGTGGCGTCGACCACATCGATTCGCACCGCACCGTGTTCCTCCTCATTTCGCCCTACGCCCGCAAAAACTACGTGTTGCGCAACAACGCCAGCTTCCCGTCCATACTGAAGACCAGCTTCCGCATCCTGGGCCTCCCGTCGCTGAATCTGTTCGACGCCTCCGCCGCCGACCTCGCCGAGGCCTTTCAGAACGAACCCGATGTCACACCGTTCGAACCGCTCCCCGTGCATCCACAGATCTTCGACCCGGCCACCGCGAGAGAGCCGAAGGATCCCGTAAAGCCCGCACGTATGGACGACCCCAGCGTCCTCCGCCGTCAACACCTGCGATGAGACTCCTCCTGCTTCTGCTGCCGCTCCCGCTCCTCGCCCAGCCGTGCGCGTGTACCTCTACCGAGGCGCTCCAAGTCAACACACGGGCCATGCAGGCTCACTCCCGCCGCTGCCTCACCGATGCCAGCGCAGCGTACTCCAAGGCCATCTCGCTCGCGCCTCCGCGCAACCCTAGCGACTCGGAGAGGGCACTGATCCTCAAATCCGCCCCGCGCCTCCTGACCGTTGCGAATGAGCCCTTCGCACTCAAGGATGCCGTCGCCATCCTGCATCCCGCCGCGCCCTGGATCGCCTACCATCTCTTCTGGGACGACGACATCGACTTCCCGGACGACAACGATCCATGCGATCACGAGGTCTTGTGGGTACGTGTCGACGGCTCGCTTCGCACTCCACTCGAGCTCTACTCTTACTATCACGGCCGCCTGCTGAAATCGGCGGACCCAACGCGCGTCTTCATTCAATGGGGCAAGCACGGAACGCTGCCCACGGATTGGAAGAAGAACGACGCCGTCGCCGCCGACATGAAGCGCACCTTCGAGCGCCTCTCCACGCGCGGCCGCGACTTCCCGAACTCGCCCCTCGCCGAGGGCTGGCCCTTGCGGTTCACCGGCGGGTACGACGACTTCATCAAGTTTGAGAAGGAACTCCCCTCGCCGCGATGGCGCATGACTGTGAGTTGCTTGAACAACGCAGTGCTCAATCGCCACTTCCTCCGCTACAATTTCGCAGCCAAGACCGAGTGGCCTCCGGAGTTGTGTTCCACCGCGCGCTGAGTCGTCTTGCGACACCCCGCCCGAAGTTTACAAAACCTTTGAACTGAATCCCCGTATAAGCAAGTAAGTCGATGCGGCCGGGGGGCCGCCAGTCGGGGCTGGCGCCGAGAGGCGCTAGGGCATGGAGCACGCGGGATCACCGCGGAGGAGTCGACCATGTCTGCTGGGACAACGACATTTACGACGTTGTTTGTTTGGGCTCTGTTGATCGCCGCGACCGCCGGCGCTGCGGTCCCGGTGACCGCCTCAGAGTGGGAGCAGTTGATCGAACAGGGCAACGTCCATCGCAACGCCGGCCGCGCCGCCGAGGCCGAGAAGCTCTATACGCAGGCCCTCGAGGCCGCCGCTCAGTTCCCGGCCGACGATGTTCGCCGCGCGAAGGTCCTGAATAATCTCGCCGCCCTCAGGCTGGACCAGGGCCGCTTCCGCGAAGCCGAGCCGCTGTTCCTGCAAGCCGCCGGGATCTGGCAGAAGCACCCCGGCCGCGAAGACGCGAACATCAGCGCCAGTCTCAACAACCTCGCGGAGCTCTATCGCCTGCAGGGACGCTTTCCCGAAGCCGAGGCCAGCTACGTCCGCGCCATGGCCCTCCGCGTGAACCTCATCGAGAGCGCCGAGGGTGGAGCCAAGCTGTCCCATCAGCTCAGCTACGCCACCATGCAGAACAACCTCGGAGAGCTGTTGCGCGCGCAAGGCCGCCGCAATGACGCGCTCCGCAACTATGAAGCGTCCCTCGAAATGCGCAAGCGCCTTACCGGAGAAGACAGCCTGTACGTCGCCACGGTGCTGAATAACATGGCGGCCACCTATCAGGACGGCGAGGATTACGAAAAGGCCCAGGACTTCTTCGATCGCGCGCTCGCCATCCGGAAAGCGAAGCTGGGCGCCGATCATCCCACCGTCGCCGGCACCCTCAACAACCTGGGCACCGTGCGCCGCCTGCAGGGCCGCTTTGAGGAGGCCGACGCACTGCTGCGGGAAGCCATCGCTATCTGGGAGCAGAAGCTCGGTCCCGAGCACCGGCACGTGGCCGCCGCGCTCAATAACCTGGGCGAGAGCTACCGCGCGCAGGCGCGCCACGCCGAAGCAGAGCCGCTGCTGCGCCGCGCCGTCGCCATCTATGAGAAAACGTTCGGCCCGGACCACCCCGAACTCGCCTCCATCGTCTTCAATCTCGCAACGCTGTTCGAGGCCCTCGAGAAGCACCCTGGGGCCGAATCTCTATTCAAACGCGCCCTCGTGATCCAGGAGCACGCCTTCGGCCCGGCCAGCCCCCAGCTCGCCGCCACCCTCGAGGCCATGGGCCGCAACTTCGCCCTTCAGCGCAAGTACTCGGCCGCCGAGTCCGCCCTGCAGCGCGCCGTCAGCGTGCTCGAACGGGCTGTTCCTGCCAACGACGCCGGCGTCGCCCGCTGCCTCTCGCAGCTCGCCGACGTCTACGTTCTGCAGAAGCGCCGCGACCGCGCCGAGCCCCTCTACAAACGCTCCCTGCAGATCCTTGAAGGAACCGTCGGCCCCGCCTCCGACGCCTTCCGCAAAGGTCTCGCCCACTACAACTTCGCCATGGGCCTCACACAAAAGTGAGGCCCTCGGGCTCCCCACCGCCGTACAGGCACGTCCCACAAGCGGACACCCCTCGCTCCACGGTTCTCCTGCCTCACTCTGATAACCTCTGAGCTGACACCAACATTCGGGGTATCGCACCCGTGGCAGCGCAGTTGCCCCTAGGGTTAGGGAGGAAATCATATGGATGTACCGCGGCAGGGTGCAGCGAAACGCAGGCTCGTTAAACGAATCATCTACGGAGCAATCCTGTTAATTACCGTTCCCCTCGTCACGTGGGGCCTCTCCAAAATGAAGCCTGCCGCGCCCAGCGTCGAACGAGCCACCGTCTGGGTCGATACCGTGAAGCGCGGCCCCATGAAGCGCGAGGTCCGCGGCCTCGGCACGCTCGTGCCGGAAGAGATCCTGTTCATCCAGGCCGCGAACGAAGGCCGCGTCGACAAGATCGTCCTTCGTCCCGGCGTGAACGTCAAGGAAGATACCGTCCTCCTGATCCTCGGTAATCCGGAACTCGAACTTGCCGCCACCGGTCTCGAGTGGCAGGTGAAGCAGGCCGAAGCGAACCTCAAAGACCTCCAGGTGAAGCTGGAGACCAACTACCTCGACTTGCAGGCCTCCGTAGCGCGCGTTGAATCCGAATTTGTCCGCGCGAAGCTCCAGGCGGACCGCGACGCCGAACTCGGCAAGCAGGGCCTCACCCCCGATCTCACCGTCAAGCTCTCCGTGGCCACCGCCAGCGAAGCCGCGAAGCGCTTTGAGATCGAAAAGAAGAGGCTCGCCATCAGCCGCGAATCGCAGGAGGCGCAACTTGCCGCCCAGCAGGTCCAAATCAGCAAGCTGCGCGCCGAATGGGAATTGAAGAAGAAGCAGGTGGATCAGCTCAGGATCCGCGCGGGCGCCGCCGGCGTACTGCAGCAGTTGCCCGTCGAAGTCGGCCAGCGCGTGACGCCGGGTACGCTGCTCGCGAAAGTAGCCCAGCCCTGGAAGCTCAAGGCGGATCTGAAGATCGCCGAAACCCAGGCGAAGGACATCCAGTTGGGCCAGATTGCCATGATCGACACGCGCAACGGCGTGATCCCCGGCAAGGTCTCGCGCATCGATCCCGCCGTCATCAACGGCACCCGTACCGTGGACGTCCGCTTGGAAGGCGACCTGCCCCCGGGCGCCGTACCGGACCTTTCGGTGGATGGAACCATCGAACTGGAGCGCCTGGACGACGTAGTCTTTGTGGGCCGTCCGGTCTTCGGGCAGGCGAACAGCGTCGTCGGCCTCTTCAAGCTGGACCCGGTGACCAAAGAGGCCAACCGCATCCAGGTGAAGCTGGGCCGCAGCTCCGTGAACACCATTGAAGTGGTGGAAGGCCTTAAGGTTGGCGACCAGGTGGTCCTGTCCGACATGTCCGCCTGGGATGCCCACAACAGAATTCGTTTGAACTAGCTAACTGCGTGGTGCGTATTCCGTCATTAAGCAAGAACGACGGTTCGAAAAGGTAAGGAGAAACCGAACATGAGCAGCAATGGACAGACGTTGATTCACCTGGACGGCGTGACCAAGGTCTTCGTCACCGACGAGGTGGAGACGCACGCTCTGGCGGGTATCCATCTGGAGATCAAGCGTGGCGAATACGTCTCCATCGCCGGCCCCTCCGGCTGCGGCAAGTCGACGCTGCTCGCCATCCTCGGCCTGCTCGATTCGCCCTCCGGCGGTTCCTACATTCTGAATTCGAAGCCGGTGCAGAACCTGAAGCTCTCCGAACGCGCCCGCATCCGCAACCGCGAGATCGGCTTCATCTTCCAGGCGTTCAACCTCATCGGCGACCTCACCGTCTATGAAAACGTCGAGCTGCCGCTCACCTACCGCGGCATGCCCTCGGCCGAGCGCAAGAAGCGCGTGCACGAATCGCTCGAGCGCGTCGGCATGTCCCACCGCGTGAAGCACTATCCTTCGCAGCTCTCGGGAGGTCAGCAGCAGCGTGTCGCCGTCGCTCGCGCTCTCGCAGGCGATCCCTCCATCCTGCTCGCGGACGAGCCTACCGGAAACCTCGACTCCGCCAACGGCGAAGCGGTGATGGACCTGCTTCGCGAATTGCACCGCGGCGGCGCGACCATTTGCATGGTCACGCACGATCCGCGCTACGCCCGCTACGCCGACCGCACCATCCACCTCTTCGACGGTCGCATTGTCGAGGAGAGCGTTGAGGCTACGTCATGAACCTGAAGAAGTACCCCGAGATTCTCGCCCTCCTCGCCATCACCCTCGGCTACGCGGTGGTCAGCGAGGGACGCGGCTACGGTCATCGGTCGGTGGTGCTGGACGAGCCCGTGTCGCTGCCCGCCCCGCCGAAAACACCCAAAGCCCCACGAAAGCTCATCGGCTTCGAGCGCCGGACGGAACTCATCGCCGCGCGCTTCGAACAGCGCGCGGAGTTCCTGGAGCGGCGCTTCGAATCGCGGATGAATCGGCTCGGTGAGCACGTCGACACCGCCGGTAATCGCTTCGGCCAACATATGGACGAAGCCGGTAATCGCTTCGGCCGCCGCGTGGACTGCGCCGGCAACCGCTTCGCGCAGCGCGTGGAGTTCCTCGCGAACCGATTTGCCCAACGCGTGGACGAGCTGGGTAACCGCATCGGCCGCGCCTTCGATCGTCTCTAAAACAGGATTGCCTTCATGCGTGGGCTCTCGTCCGACCTCAGGGGCGCATTGCGCTCGTTTGCCAAGAATCCGATTTTCCTCCTGCTGTCAACGCTTGCTCTCGGCGTCGGCATCGGCTCGAACACCGCAATGTTCAGCGTTGCCGACGCCCTTTGTTTCAGGCCCCTAAAGCTGATAGAGGAAGAGCGGCTCATCGCCGTGCAGGGGCTCTGGAAGGGCTCCGAAAACTGGTCTCTGATCTCTGACCTGGACTTCAGCGAGTGGAAACGGCAATCGAAGCTGGTGGACAACTTCGCGGCCTATGAGTGGGCATCGTTGAATCTCACCGGAGACGGCGAGCCCGAGCGCCTGCAGGCCTTCGCGGTGTCGGGCGACTTCTTCCCCGCCATGCGGCACGCGCCGCTACTCGGGCGCACCATCGCGCCGGCAGACGTCAAAGAAGGGCAGGACCGGGTTGCAGTCATCAGTTACGGCCTGTGGATGCGCCGCTTCGGCGCGGACCCTGCCATCGCAGGCCGCCAGATCCAGTTGAACGGCCGCGCCCACGTCGTCATCGGCGTGATGCCTGACGACTACCGATTCCCCTCCGCCGCGCAGGTCTGGGTGCCGCGCATACTCTCACCCGAAGAGCAGCAATCGAAGGCCTTCCGTGTGGGCACCGTGGCGCGCCTGAGATCCGGCGTGACCCTCGAACAGGCGCGCGCCGAATTCACGGCTTTCGCCCAACGGATGACCGAGCAGTACCCCGACACCCACGCGAACCGCCGCTCGTACGTTCTTCCTTTGAAAGAGCTGATCGTCGGCGATTACACCATCCGCTACACCTGGATGATGCTGGGGTCGGCCGCGTTCCTGTTGCTCATCGCCTGCGCCAACACCGGCGCGCTGCAGTTCGTCCGCAGCTCGGCCCGCGTGCGCGAACTGTCCATCCGCCGCGCCCTCGGCGCCACCCGCGGTCGCCTGGTTCGCCAGTTGTTGACCGAGAGCATCGCCGTCTCCTTCATTGCCACCGTGCTCGGCCTCGCCATCGCCGTGTGGTTCATTCACCTCGTCAAATCCAGCATGCCCGCGGAGATCGAGCAGTTCCTGCCCGGTTGGCGGCGCATGGGCATCGATCACGTCGTGTTCGGCTATACAGCGGTCATCGCGTCACTCGCGGGCATCCTCTCCGGCATCCTGCCTGCCCTCCATTCCTCCCGCGCGGATGTGAATGAGGCGCTGAAGGAGGGGGGCCGCTCGAATACCGCGGGTTCGTCGCGGCATCGCCTGCGCAACCTGCTGGTCGCTTCCGAGATCGCCATGGCGCTGGTGCTGCTCGTCGGCGCGGTGCTGTTGACTAAGGGCCTGCAGAATACCCTTAACCCCCTCCCGCAATCGCAGCCGGACAAACTGCTGACCGTGCGCATAGCGCTGCCCGACTCGAAGTACCCGAAGAACGAGGATGTCGCCGCCTTTCAGGAACGCCTGATGTCGCGGCTGCGCGGCGCGGCGCTCGTCACCAACCTGCCCTACAGCCAGTCCAGCTTCAACTCCGGCTTTACCGTGGAAGGACACCAGCGCCAGCCGGGCGAACCGTCGCTCGCTCTCTGGCAGGCGACGAGCGAGGACTACTTCCGGATGCTCGGCATCCCGCTGAAGCAAGGCCGCGTCTTCGATAAAAGCGACGGCCGCGATTCCACGCCCGTCGCCATCGTCAGTGAGAACTTCGCCCGCCGCTATTGGCCCGGCCAGGATCCCACCGGCAAGCGCATCCGTTTCGGTATCTCGCCTGCCTCGCCGTGGATGACCGTCGTGGGGGTCGCCGGCGACGTCTATCATGACGGCTACGACCGCGAGCCTCGCCTCACCGTCTACCGCCCGTATCTGCAGATGCCCGGGCGGACTACCAATCTCGCTCTCCGTGCGGAGAATCCCCTGGCCGCACTCGCCGGCCTCCGTCGTGAAATCGCCGCCATCGATGCGGACCTTCCCGTCTGGGAGCCGCGTAGCTTCGCCATTGTCATCCGAGACAACATGCTCGGCTTCGCCTACGTGGCGTCGATGATGGCGGTGCTGGGTGCGATCGCACTCGTGCTCTCGGCCGTCGGCATCTACACCGTGATGGCGCACGCCGTGGTGGAGCGCACGCACGAGATCGGCATCCGCATGGCCCTCGGGGCGCAGCCGCTCGATGTCCTTCGAAGCCTCGCTGCCCAGGGGGTGTTGTTGACCGCCGCCGCACTCGCCGTCGGCCTCGCCGCGGCCTTCGGCATGGCGCGACTCCTCGCCGGACTGATCTTCGGCGTCAGCGCGTCGGATCCCGCCGTCTTTATCGCGGTGCCGCTGCTCCTTGGCGCAGTGGCAGTCACCGCATCCTGGCTCCCCGCGCGTCGCGCAACGAAGCTCGATCCACTCATCGCCCTCCGGCACGAATAGAACGATGCTCCTCAAAGACCTCCGCTTCGCGTCCCGCCTTCTTCGGCGGAATCCGGCGTATTCCGCCCTGGCAATCCTCACCATGGCCCTTGGCATCGGCGCCAGCGCAGCCATCTTCAGCGTCGTGAACGGTGTGTTGCTGCGGCCGCTGCCGTACCCCGATGCAGACCGCATCGTTGTGCTGTGGACGCGGCTGAGCGAAGGTCCGGAGACCTCCTCCGGCCCCGACTTCCTCGACTGGCGCGCGCAAAGCCAGTCCTTCGAATCCCTGACCGCGGTGGCGCGCAGCGGAGCAAACCTGACAGGCGATGGAGAGCCTGAGCGCGTCATTAGCGCCGCTGTCTCCCCGGAGTTCTTTAGCGTCTTCGGCGTGCGGCCGGTCCTTGGGCCCGGCTTCAGCCCCGAGGAATGGAGAGAACGCGAGCAGCGGGCCGTGATCCTCACCGACGGCCTCTGGCGCCGCCGCTTCGGTGCGGACCCCAACATCGTCGGCCGCAACATCCAGGTTAACGGCATCGCGCGGCGCGTAGCCGGCGTCATGCCGCCGGGGTTCGTCCTTCCGGTCAGCGGCGACATTCTCGTTCCGCTCACGATCGACCTCGCGCGCCAGGGCCGCCGCAATGACTTCCTCTTTGTCGCCGCGCGCATGAAGCCCGGAGTGAGCCGCCAGGCCGCTCAGAGTGAAATGGACGCCATCGCCGCCCGCCTTTCGCAACAGTACCCCAACACCAACCTGAACATCGGCGTCGATGTCGTCGCCGTCCGTCAAGAGTTCGTCGGCAAAGTAGAGCGGGCCCTGCTGTTGCTGCTCGGCGCCGTCGCCTGCCTGCTGCTGATCGCGTGCGCCAACGTGGCCAACCTGATGCTTGCCCGCGCCGCGGCCCGCTCGCAGGAGATGTCGGTCCGGGCCGCCCTGGGCGCCGGCCGCGCGCAACTCCTCAGGCAGCTTCTGGCCGAGAGCGTGTTGCTTTCCCTTGCCGGCGGCCTCGCGGGCACCGTACTCGCGCGCCTCGCGCTGAAGCCGCTGCTTGCGATGACCGACCTGCCCCGCAGCAACGAAGTGGCCATCGACCTCACAGTCCTGGCCGTTACCTTCTGCATCGCAACTCTCACCGGAATCCTCTTCGGAATGGCGCCCGCGCTCTACGCCTCCCGCGCCGACCTGCATGCCGAGTTGCGGCTCCGCGGCGCCGGCTCCGGCGCCGGCCTGCGCGGCGGTCTTCTGGCTGCCCAGGTGGCGTTATCGCTGATGCTGCTGATCGCCGCCGGCCTGCTGGCCCGCAGCTTTGCCGGACTCGTTGCCACAAATCCCGGCTTCCGCACGGACCGCATGCTCACCGCCTACTTGCAGCTGCCGCGCCCCCGTTATCCGGCTGCGGCCAACGTCCTCGCCTTCTTCGATCAGCTCAAGGATCGCGTACGCGCCCTTCCCGGCGTCGAATCCGTTGCGCTGGTTGGGTCACTACCGTTGAGCGGCGGTGGTTCGAACCTCACCTTCGCGGTCATCGGACGGCCCGACCCGCCGCCGGGAATGGTCCCCGCCGCCGACGTCAACACCGTCAGCCCTGAGTACTTCGCCACCATGGGCATCCCCGTGCTCCGCGGCCGCGGTTTCTCCGGCACAGACCAGGCAAACACCACCCCCGTTGCCATCGTCAACCGCACCTTCGCCGAAAAACACTTCCGGAACGACGACCCCATCGGTAAGCAGATCCGCATTGATCAGCCCGTCTTGACCATCGTCGGCGTTGTCAACGACGTTCGCCATTGGACACTCGACAAAAGGCCCGTCGAGGAGATCTTTCTGCTGCACGCCCAGAATCCGCGCCCGGCCATGTCCGTGATCGTCAGAACCATCGGAGCGCCGGTGGCCGTGGCGGGTGCCTTGCGAGAGCAGGTCCGCCTGGTAGACAAAGACCAGCCTGTGGCCCGCATGCGAACAATGGAGGATGTCTTCGGCGAGTCCGTGTCCGCCCGCCGCTTTACCATGACGCTGGTCGCCGCCTTCGCGGGATTGGCGATGCTGCTGGCCGCCGTCGGCGTCTATGCCGTCCTGGCGTACGCCGTCGAGCGCCGCACGCGCGAAATCGGCATCCGCATCGCGGTAGGCGCCGCGCGGGCCGACGTTGTCCGGCTCACGCTTCGCGACGGCCTGGCGCCCGTCGGCCTCGGCATCGCCGTGGGGCGGGCCGGCGCCGCCGCCCTCACGCGAGTGCTCGAGGGCATGCTCTACAACGTGTCCGCCGCCGATCCCCTCACCTGGCTCGCCGTCACCGCCGTGCTGATGTTGGCAGCCGGCATGGCCACCATCGTGCCCGCCCTACGCGCCGCGCAAGTGGATCCCATCGACGCGCTTCGGCACGAGTAGCGCGCCCGTCACGCGCGACGGACGCCCGTCACAATGCGAACGTGTGCCTGCAGCGTCACGGCGCCGTCTCGCTCGCTTTCCACGAATCGCGCGGTCAGAGACTCGCATGCGCGCTGAAAGAGGTCGCTCTCCGGCCCGCCCAGCAGTTCGCTAAACGACGAGAACGAGCCCAACGCGAACTCGGCCGCCGGCCGCGCCCGCAACCCGCCGCCAATGGCCAGATCGCCGCGCCATTCCCGTACCGCCACTTCACTCCATCCGGCCGTTTCCAGCAATCCCCGGAACCGGTCCGTTTCGGCATACCGAAACGCGCCCGGCCCTTCCGAATCCAATCTCGGCGCCTCCACCAGGCCGCCCACCGCGTCGCGTACGCTCGTCATCCACACGTTCTCTTCGAGCGGTCCCCATACGGCAAACGCGAACCGGCCCCCGGGCGCCACCCAGCGGCACAGATTGGCGAATGCCGCGGGCGGATCGGGAAAGAACATCACGCCGAAGCGCGAGACCATCCGGTCGTACAGCGCCTCTGGCGGCGCCTCCCGTTGCATGTCCGCGACGCGAAAACGCACCCCTCGCTCGCGAGCCTGCTCGCGGCCATTCGCCCAGTCCACCAGCGCGCGCGACAGGTCGTACCCGTGAACGACGCTTCCACCCGGAGCCCTTCGCGCCACCTCCAATGTCGTGCCGCCTCCACCGCAGCCGACATCCACGATCCGGTAAGCGCGGTCCAGAGCAAGCGCGTCGATCAAAGGCCCGTCGACCGGGGCAAGGCCCGCTTCCATACGCGCCACCCCCGCAAGCCACTTCGCGGCACGCTCATCGCTCCAATAGGAAGCCGCGGTTGTCTCGCTCATGGTCGAATCACCTCCCCGACACCTCTACGATGAACCGTCTGCCCGCGTCATCCGGCAGTTCGTACTCCATCGCAATCCGGGCGTCCAGCCGCCGCCGCCCGAGCTCGGACTGCGCTTCATCCATCTCCCGCTTCGCGTCCCGGCCCTTGTACAAAAGCAGGCGCCCGGCGTTCTTTGCTACCGGGCTCAACAGCCGCACCAGTTTTTCGAGCGGCGCAACGGCGCGCGCCGTGGTGGCGCCAAATGCGCGTGTCTTCAGCACCGCCTCTGCTCGCTCGGCCACAACGTCGACGTTCTCGAGCCCGAGCGCGCTCGCCGCGTCCCGTAGAAACTGAGCCTTCTTCTGAATGGATTCGGCAAGCAGGAAGCGCGTCCCCGGCAGCGCCAGCGCCAGCGGTATTCCCGGAAAGCCGCCGCCCGAACCGATGTCGAGCACAGAAGAATACGGCTCCACCAGGCGCCAGGGCATCAGTGAATCGAGGGCGTGCTTGATCGCGGCGTCACGCGGCGAGAGAATGCGCGTGAGGTTCATATATTCGTTCACGCGAGCGACCAGCGCAAGATGCTCCGCCACGCCCGTAACCACGCGGCTTCGCTCAGGAAGATCGGACGGAAGGACGTTGTCTAAATCGGCAAGGAATCGGGCGGGCACGGGGAGCTACCCGCAATGGTAGCCTAATCCGTGTCGTTTCCGATGCGCTGCTTGGGCGGGTTGGCAACAAGGTCAGCTTCCAGTTCGTCCAACTCCCTTTGAATAATGGCGCGTTCGATGGACATGCCGAGCGATTTGGAGTTGCGGCGGACGCGGCGCTGCTCCAACTGCAGCAGCGTCTCGACTCCGCGCTCTAAGCGAACCTTTAACGCTTCTCGCTTGTTCACACCTATATGGACGTACTTCAGGCTCCCCAGGATTCATAACGCTGAAACGAGGCTTCTGGCTGTACTCGTCCTGTTGACGCTTCCCGCCTCCCCACAAGTGCTGGTCGACCCCGCCACTCCCCGCGGCAGAGCCCTGATCTCTCGTTTTGAGTCCGTCTTTTCAAAGCCTTCCCCCAATACCCTCGAGTGCGAACTGAAGCCGCTCGATCCCAGCCTTACGTTTTCTTTCCGGTTTGAGACCGGTTTCTATCTCAAGCTCCCGCTCTATCAGCTGGATCCGTCCGGCGCACAGTTGGTCGCGGTCACCAGCTTTCGCCCAGCCTTCGGCGGCGGGGCGCCGACCTACTTCTACCAGACAAGCCGCGTGCCGAAGTTCCCCACGCCGGTCATTCACTCGAGCATCACCGGAGAGTTGGGCGGCGGCTTTTACATCGGGCCCGGCCACTACGAGGTACGCTGGCTGCTCGAAGACAATCGCGCGAACCACTGCTCGTTTCGCTGGACCATCCGCCACCGGCTCAGCCTGCGAGAGAGCAAGCAGCCGCAGCCCTTGGCCTCGAACACCGTCACGCCCCTGGTGGTGGAGGGCTGGAGTGAGAGGAAGCAGGAAGGCCGCCGCTTTCGCGTCGCGATCCTCTTGCACGCCGCGCCTCTCCGCTGGTGGTCCGTCGCCCTACATCCGTTTGACCGGTCGCTGCTCGCCAGCGCGCTGGTTGCTGTACTCGAGAAGACGGCCGTGCAGGAAGCCTCCGTCAGCGCCTTCAATCTCAATCAGCAACTGGATCTGTTCCACACTCGCAACCTCGATCGAAGCGAGTTTCTCCGCCTGATGGGGCGGCTCGAAGAGCTGCAGTTGGGAACCATCGGCCTCAATGTGCTGAGGAATCCGAAGGGCGCGGGTACGCTGCTCGACGGCATGCTCCAGCGGGCACTCAACGAGCCGGAACTTCCCGACGCCGTCGTGGTCATAGGCCCGCCAACTCTGATCGAGGACGAACCGCCGGCACGGGCACTCCGCGAACGGGCAGGGTCGCGTCTGCCGTACTTTGCGTACTTCCACCTGGCTCCGGGCAGCGTCCAATGGAGGGATGGCATTGAGAAATTCATGAAGCGGGTACGCGGCAACGTTTTTCACATCCGCCGGGCAGCAGATCTGGCCCGCGCCATTGGCGAGCTGGAGGATCGCCTGGCACGCCGGCGTGAGGGACGATGAGAGCACTCGTCCTGCTCATCGTGTGTTCCGGCGCGGCGGCGCCCCAGGTCCTCGTGGACCTGTCGAAGCCCGAGGGCCGGGAGTTGATCGACCGCTTCGAGACCGCCTGGACAAAGCCCTCCGGGGAGCCGCTGGACTGCGATGTACGGCAACTGTCGCCCTCGTTGACGTTCTCCTTCCGGCACCAGACCGGCTTCTTCCTGTCGCTGCCCCTTCATCAGATGGACCCGCAGGGATCGCAGGTGTCGATGACCACCAGCGTCCGTCCGCTGGCCGGCGGCAACCCGTACTACTTCTGGCAAGGCTTCACCGTGCCCAAGTTCCCGGCCGAGAAGATCGGGAAGCGGGTGGTGGGAGAGGTCGGGGGCGGCTTCTATATCGGGCCCGGCGAGTACGAAGTGCGCTGGCTCCTGGAGGATCATCGCGGCCGGCGCTGCACGGACTCCTGGAAAGTGAAGCTGAAGCCCGGGCGCGACCACCGCCAGCCGCTCGAACCAAACACGGTGACCCCGCTGATTCTGTCGCGCTGGAACGCTGAGGACCGTGCGAACAGACCCTTCAAGGTCTCCATTCTGCTGCACGCCGCCCCGTATCGCTTGCGGTCTACATCGCTGCACCCGTTCGACCAGGCGCTGCTGATCAGCACCCTTGCCGCGCTGCTCGAGAAGACGTCACTCAGCGAAGTCGCCGTCACCGCGTTCAACTTGAATCAACAACGCGAGCTGTTGCGCACGGACCGCCTCGATCTGGACGCGTTCCGCCGCCTGGTCGCCGCCATGGACGAACTGAAGCTGGGAACCATCGGGCTCGACGTCCTCTCGAAGCCCGAAGGCGTGCCGCAGTTAATTGACCAGGTGGTGCGGCGCGAGTTGCAGCGTCCTGACCCTCCCGACGCCATCGTCTTCATCGGGCCCAACACCCGGTACGATGACAGCCCCCCGGCGGACCTCCTACGCGAAGTGGCAGGACCACAGCCGCCTCTCTTCTTCTACCTGCACTTGGCGCGCTTCCACCTTCCCTGGAAGGACGGCATCGAGAAACTGGTCGGCAAGATGAACGGAGAGACCAAAGACATCTGGCGCCCGGACGACCTGTCCGACGCCATTCGAGACCTGGAAGCACGGCTGAAGCGTCGGGCTCAGATGCCTTTGGCGAGGAAGCCGCCGTCAACCGCCAGGATCTGGCCCGTGCAGAACTTCGCGGCGTCCGACGCAAAGTAAATCGCCGCGCCCACCAGTTCCTCCGTCTGGCCAAAGCGGCCCATGGGCGTCTTGCCGAGAATCGCCGCGGCACGCTCGGGAATATCCAGCGCCTTCGTGTTCAACGGTGTGCGAAAGACGCCCGGCGCAATGGCGTTGACGCGCACGCCCTTGGCCGCCCACTCCGACGCCAGTTGCTTGGTCAGCATGATGACGCCGCACTTGCTGCTGGCGTACGCCGTCACCTCACCGAACGCGACGAAGCTCGTCAGCGAGGCAATGTTGATGATGGAGCCCGCGCCTTGCGCGATCATCTGACGGCCAAAGATCTGATCGGCGCGGAAGCTGCCGTTCAGGTTCGCGTCGATCACGCGCGTCCAGTCGTGCTCGCTGACGTCGGCGCTCGGCGCCTTGTGGTGGACGCCGCTGGTGACCACGAGCACGTCCACTCGGTTGAACTCCTTGACGATGGCCGCGCACGCGGCGTCCAGGCTTTCGCGGTTCGTTACATCGCTGGTGACGCGGATGGTCTTCGAGCCCAGCGCTTCCAGTTCCTTGGCCTCGGCGTCGACCTTTGCCTGGTCTCGGCTCGAGGACACCACCGTCGCGCCCGCCTGTGCAAAGCCGCGGCCGATGGCCTGCCCGATGCCGCTGGTGCCGCCCAGGACGCAGGCGACCTTGCCGTTGAGAGAGAAGAGAGATTCCAGATAGCTCATGAGGATGCCGGTGTAAAACGCAATGATACAATTTCCGGAGATCATCGTATGAAACTAGTCACCTATCGCCGCTCGGGCGGCGCGAATGAAGCCGGCGTCCTGATCACCGCGGATCAGGTTGCGCCGCTAGCCGCGGCCGGTATCGATTGCGCCGTCTCGGCTCTCCGCGCGATCGACAAGGTCCGCGCCTATGCCACATCGAACCCGGCCACCATCCCGCTCTCATCCGTGAAGCTGATGGCGCCGATCCCCCGCCCGCCGAAGCTCATCTGCGTGGGCCTGAACTATCGCGACCACGCGATCGAATCGAAGATGGAAATCCCCAAGGTTCCCACCATCTTCAACAAATTCCCCAACGTCGTCATCGCGCCGGGCGAACCCATCGTGCTGCCCGCGAATTCCGAAAAACCCGACTACGAGGCCGAGTTTGCCTTCGTCATCGGCAAGGGCGGCCGGCACATCAAGGCCGGCCAGTGGCGCGAGCACGTCGCCGCTTACACCATCGTCAACGACGTCAGCGCCCGCGACTTCCAGATGGCGACCACGCAGTGGCTGATGGGCAAGACCTTCGATACGTTCGCCCCGATGGGGCCGTGGCTGGTGACGGCGGACGAGATCTCCGATCCGCACGCGCTCGACATCAGCCTGGAGATCAGCGGCGAAGTGCTCCAGAGCTCGAACACGCGGGAGCTGATCTTCGGCGTCCCGCAGTTGGTCGAGTACTTGTCGAGCGTGGTGACGCTCGAGCCGGGCGACGTGGTCTCCACGGGAACGCCGTCCGGCGTCGGCTTCGCTCGCAAACCGCCGCGCTGGCTCAAAGCCGGCGACGACGTCGTAGTGAAGGTCGCCGGCCTTGGCGAACTGCGGAATCCGGTAGTGGCGGAAGGCGCGGCGGCCGGCGCTTAGCGGGCCGCCTCCTTCGTCTTGATCGGGTCCGGCGGACGCGAAGGCAGCTTCTTCGGTGAAGCGCTCATCCGCGCGAGCACCTCTTTGATTCCGCGCTCCAGCTGCGGGTCTCGGCCTTCGATCACCGACTTCGGATCGTTTTCAACGACGATGTCGGGGGTCACGCCCTCGCCTTCGATGATCCACTTGCCGTCCGCGCTGGCGAAGCCGAACTCGGGGACATTCACCTGGCCGCCGTCAATGAGGTTGCCGCGGTTGGTGATGCCGATCACACCGCCCCAGCTGCGCTTCCCGATCAGCGGCCCGAGTTTGGCCTCGCGGAACATGGCCGGGAAGATGTCGCCGTCCGAAGCCGACGTCTCGTTCAGCAGGCAGACCAGCGGCCCGACAAACGTCTGATCCGGGTACGTAGTGACGTCGTCGCTGGTGCGTGCGAAGCCGGTGGCGAGGAGTTGCCGCCGCAGCCGCTCAATCAACATGCGCGAGACGTTGCCGCCGCCGTTGCCGCGGACATCCACCACCATGCCCTCTTTGCGGATCTGCGGGTAGTACTGCTTGATGAACTCGCGGATGCCGTCCGCGCCCATATCCGGGATGTGGATGTAGCCCACCTTGCCGCCCGTCTGCTTGTCGACGAACGCGCGATTGTGCTCCACCATCTCGAGATAAATGAGCTTCGATTCGTCGCTGATCGGCGTGAAGACAATCTCACGCGATCCTTCCATCGCCGGCTTGCTGTTCACGGTGAAGCGCACCGGACGGTCGGCCTTGCCGCGCAGCAAACGATAAGGGTTCGTGGTCGGCGTCAGCTCTTCACCATCGATGGCGAGCAGATAGTCGCCTACCTTCACGTTGATCCCGACCTCCGTCAGCGGCGAACGGAACGCCGGCTCCTCGTTGTGCCCCTTGTAAATGTGCGAGATCTTATAGCGGCCGGCCGCGTCGTCGAGCTCGAACCGCGCGCCGGGCAGAGCCACCCGCGGCCGCGCCGGCTGGTTCCAATCGCCGCCGCTGATGTAGGCGTGGCCCACGTTCAGCTCCGAGACCATCTCGCCCATGATGTAGTTCAGGTCCGCGCGGTGGCCGACATACTCGAGCAGCGGCGAATACTGCTTGCGGAGCGCCTCCCAATCGTAGCCGTGCATGTTCTTCACGTAGAAGAAGTCACGGTAGCGCCGCCAGACCTCGTTGAAAATCTGCGCCCACTCCTGCGAGGGCACGCGGTCGACAGTGAGGGCCGCCGTCGATACCGTCTTCTTCGCCTGCGGACCATTCGGCGCGGCGGGCATGAGCGTGAACCCCGGCCCCTGCCGGACCAGCACCTTCGAGCCGTCTTGGGAGAGCGCGTAGCCGTTCATGTTGTCGGCAAGAACGGTCTCCTTGCGCTCCTTGATCGCGTAGAGCACGAGGG
Source organism: Bryobacteraceae bacterium (assembly GCA_033763935.1). Lineage (GTDB taxonomy): Bacteria > Acidobacteriota > Terriglobia > Bryobacterales > Bryobacteraceae > DALYJJ01. The sequence goes on along the minus strand of JANRJO010000037.1, from coordinate 10,138 downwards.
CCGGCTGGCTCTCCGAATCGCGCCCGTAATAGGGGTTGCCGAAGCGCGAGAAGAGCAGGTGGCCCTTGTTGGCCGAAAGGCCGCCGTAGTTGGCGAAGGGCAGGGGGACGCGAGCCACCCGGGCATCGATCCCGTCGAAATCGATGTTGACATCCTTGACCGCCGGCTTCGCGCCGGCGGCGGGCTTGGCAGCCTCTGCCGGCTTGGCAGCCTCTGCCGGCTTGGCCGCGTCGGCAGGCTTCTCCGGCTCCACCGTCACTTCATCGCTCTCCGGCGGAAAGGGATGCTTCACGTCCTTGCGCAAAGCCAGGGCGTAAATAGAACGGCTACGCGCCATCGCAAAATTAAACTCGATGGAGCTGATCATCGGCGCGTACTCGCGGTCGCTCAGGTAGTAGAGGTAGTTGCCCTCCGGGTCCCACGCTGGGTTCACCGCATTGAAGCGGTCCTCGGTCACTCGCACCGGCTTGCGGTCGGCGACGCTGAGGATATAGATCGAGTTCCCCCCGTTCGGGTTGGACTTGCTGTACGCCAGCCAGCGGCTGTCCGGCGCCCACGCGTAATCGAGTAGCTGGCCGCGCGCTTCGTCATCGAGTTCGACCACCGACTTGTCCGCCAGCGTCAGCAGGTACAGCTTGCCGTCCTTGTCCGAGAACGCAACGCGCTTGCTGTCCGGCGACCACCGCAGACGATACCGCATCACCTTGCCGCCCGTGGTGAGCTGCTGCGGTTTACCGTTGCCGTCCTGCGGCGCGACGTAAATCTCCTCCTCGCCGCTCATGTCGGAGATGAACGCGATCTGCCGCCCGTCGGGCGACCACGCCGGCGCCTTATCGTGCGCGCCCGACGTGCGAGTGAGATTGCGCGGGACGCCTTTCTCGATTGGCGCCGTGAACACGTCGCCGCGGGCGACGAACAGCGCGCGCTCCCCCTTCGGGCTCAAGTCGAAGCCGGCCACCTGGCTCCCCACGTTCATCTGCGAAGGACGGGAGGAGAGGCCATCGTCGGGTACGTTGATGCGGATCCGCTGCGGCTTTCCGCCCGCCTTCGCCTGCATCACCTGCAGCTCACCGTTCAGCTCAAATACGATCTGGTCCTTGTCGCCCCTCGACGGCCAGCGTACGTCCCAGTCGGAAAAAGACGTGAGCTGCGTCACCTTCTTGGAGGCGGGATCGTACTCGAAGAGATTCAGCGTTCCCGTACGGTCGGAGTTGAAGTAGATCTTGGAACCGATCCACATCGGGTCGCGCTCCGTGCGCGGGTGATGCGCGACGGGTTCGACGGCACTCGTCTTCAGGTCGAACGTGTAGAGGTTCTGCGCCCAGCCGCCCTGGTATCGCTTCCACGTGCGGAACTCACGGAACAGCGGGGTGTAAACCACCTTCGTGCCGTCGGGCGCCACGTCGCCCATGCCGGAGCTCGGCATCGGCAGCGCTTTCGGCAGCCCGCCGGTGGCGGCTACCGTGTAGAGGCGGGAATCGCCGACGTTGTGCCCATCGCGCGTAGAGCGAAACACGACTTCCTTGCCGTCGGGTGTCCAGCCCACAACCTGGTTGTCGTAGCCCCAGCGATCGGGCAGCGGACCTCGCGCCGGGTACCAGGTCAGCTGCTTGGGAGCGCCGCCGCCCGCCGGGACGACGTAGACCTGCTCGTCACCGTCATACTGGCCCGTGAAGGCAATCCACTGCCCGTCGGGGGAAAACTTCCCGAATAGCTCGAGGCCAGGGTGAGCCGTGAGCCGGACGGCATTACCTCCCACCGCGGGCGCGGTCCAGAGGTCGCCGGCATACGTGAACACGACCTTGTCGGCATGAATGTCGGGGAAACGGAGAAGGCGTGTCTGTGCGGAGGCGGCGGTTACCGCGGCGAACAGACAGAGAACCGGTGTAATCGTTTTTGCGAATCGCATGTGCGTTAGAATCTTACCTCACGGCACACGTGTGGTAAGAGATCTAGACGTGCGGAATCCGCAAGGGTTACGACGGCCCTACAACAACTCTTCGCGCTTCTTCTTCTCGAGCAGTTTGACGAGTTCTCCAACCTGCTGCGAGCGGGCGCGGTCGGCGACCAGCAGCGCGTCGGGCGTATCGACCACCACCAGGTTATGGACGCCGAGCAGGGCCACGATCTTGCCCTGGGCGTCGATGAAGTTGTTCGTCGCGTCCAGCGGCAGAAGTTCGCCGCGCGCGGCGTTGCCCAGCCCGTCACGCCCCAGCAGTTCGTAGACGGCGTTCCAGCTGCCGACGTCGTTCCACCCAATGTCGTCCACGGCAAGGCCGACCACGTTCTGGGCTTTCTCCAGGACGGCATAGTCGATCGAGATGTTCTCGCAGTGCGGGAACGCTTCCGAAAGCTTGGTGTTAAACTGGCGGCTCCCAAAGGCGGGGAGCGAGGCAAGCAGCGTGGCCGTGCGCGGCAGGTGGTGGCGCAGGGCGTCCAGCACTACGGAAGTCTTCCAGAAGAACATACCCGCGTTCCAATAGAAGCAGCCTGCGTCAAGGAAGCGCTGCGCAGTATCGGCGTCCGGCTTCTCGCGGAATCGGAGAACGGGCTGCGGCGTAAGGGAGCCGGGCTGGATGCCGTTCGGGAACTCCACGTAGCCGTAGCCGGTTTCAGGCCAGCGCGGCTGAATGCCCAGGACCGCAATCTGTCCCTTCGCCGCGGCTTCATAAGCGGGTTTGACGAGCCGCAGGTAGCGCTTCGGCTTCGCGATGTAGTGGTCGGCGGGGAAGACACCCATGACCGCGTCCCGGTCGATCGACTGAAGGATGCACGCCGCCAGGCCGATGGCGGGAGCGGTGTTCCGCTGCGCGGGCTCCGCCAGAATCTGTTTCTTGGGGACTTCGGGCAGCTGCTTGACGATGCGCTCGCGCAGGTGGTCGTTGGTGAGAACCCAGATGCGCTCCGGCGGCAGCAGCGGTTTCAGCCGCTCGACGGTCTGCTGGATGAGCGAGCCGCCGCCGAGAAAGTCGAGCACCTGTTTGGCATTCGCGCGCCGTGAGCGCGGCCAGAAACGGGTTCCGCGTCCGCCGGCGAGTATGAGTCCGTAGTAATGGTCCGATTTGGGCACTAGTTCAGAGGATAGCTCCGAACGAGGCGCATTGTGCGGTCCCAGCGGGTTTTGGTGAAGAAGTGGAGCGCGATGTCGGCCACGTGATCGAGAGAGATGTTGGAGGTTGCCAGCCGCTCCGTCGGCGCGTCGTAGGACCACCAGACGAGCACCGGTTTGCCGATGATGTTCTCGCGCGGCACGAAGCCCCAGTAGCGGGAGTCGAGCGATTCGTCACGGTTGTCGCCGAGGGCGAAGTACATGCCGGGCGGCACAAGAAGTTCACCGCCGGGTGGGAAGTTGTCGCGGTAGTTGTCGATGTCCGGGCTCTTATGGATCACGTACGGCTCGTGGACGGGCCTCCCGTTCAGCCAAAGCTGCTTGTTCACAAGGCGGATGCGATCGCCCGGGACGCCGATCACGCGCTTGACGTAGTTCTCGCGGATGTTGCGCGGGTAGCGGAAGACGATGATGTCGCCGCGGCGGACATCCTGATAAGGCAGGAGATGCTTGCTGATGGGACCGTGGGGCGAGTACGCGAGCTTGTCGACGATGACGTGATCCCCAATCAGAATCTTGTTCTCCATCGAGCCCGTCGGTACCACCATCGGCTGCGCGACCGTGGTGACGCCGAACAGCAGGATCAGAACCTGGACCGACCAATCCGCCGCCCAGTGACGCTTAACGGATGATTTGGAAGAACCTTTGCCAGCGCGTGCCACGGAAGGAAATACGCGTCGTATTCGGCGCGAGTTCCCGCATTCTGGCGTTCGGCCGCAGGGTGACGCCGCGGTCTTCGGTGGACCAGAAGACCAGCCACGGCCGCCCCATCACGTGGGAGGCGGGAACGAACCCGAAGACGCGGCTGTCGATCGAGTGATCGCGATTGTCGCCGAGGACGAAGTAGTGCGCCGCCGGGACGTCGAAGCGGCAGCCCGCCGCGCAGTGTGAGAGGCCCGATTCGCGCTTGTACGGCTCACTAAGCACTTCGCCGTTCACGGTCACGCGGCCGTGCTCGATGTGGATGCTCTCTCCGGGCAACCCAATGACCCGCTTCACAAGCGGATCGGCGCCTTCCACCGGGTCGCGAAACACGATCACATCCCCCCGGCGGACCGCACGCTCGCCGTTCTTGTCTACCAGGACAGAGTCACCGGGCAGGATGGCCGGCTCCATAGAGGTGGAGTCGACAACGTAGGGCTGAACGAGGAACGTAGACGCCCAGACGCTGACCACGGCGAAGGCCAGGGTCAGGCGCAACAGGCGCGCGGGTGTCAGTTGATCTCGTAGCCTCGTATGATTTGGAGCGTGCGGCGCCAGCGTGTCTTGGTGAAGAAGTTCTTCGCGAGATCCGTGAGATGGTCAATGCTGATGAACGAGCCCGTCAGCCGCTCCGTGGGCGCATCGTAGGACCAGTAGATGATCAGCGGCTTTCCGATGATGTTCTCGCGCGGGACGAAGCCCCAATACCGCGAGTCGAGCGACGAGTCCCGGTTGTCGCCCATCGCGAAGTAGGCCTCGGCCGGGACGACAATCTCGCCGGTGGCGCGGTCCACGTGGTTGCGCAGCATGTCCTCCGCGCCGGCGTCGACGCGCAGGTTGGGCTCGCCGGGAAAGTTGTCGCGGTAGGAATCGAAATAGTCCGTCTTGTGGTACTTGTACGGTTCGTTCAGCTTCTTCCCGTTCAGGAAAACCTGCTTGTCGAGGATCTTGATCCGGTCGCCGGGCACGCCGATCACGCGCTTGACGAAGGTCTGGCGGATGTCCACCGGGTAGCGGAAGACAATGATGTCACCGCGCTTCACTGGCGTGTAGGGAAGCAGGTGCTTGCTCACCGGGCCCGGAGGTGAATAGGCAAGTTTGTCCACCAGCAGGTGGTCGCCGATCAGGAGCGTGTCCTCCATCGAACCGGTAGGGATGACAAACGCCTGGACGAGGGTGGTCGTGCCGAACAGGAGCAGCAGGACCGTGACCGTCCATTCCGCAATCGTGCCGCGCTGCGGCTCCGGCTTGCGCTTCTTCTGGGGCGGGGTAGTAGTGTCTGGGGCGGTGAGGTTTTCCTGTTGCACGCGTGTCCCTCGGAGGCTTTCTCTATTGTGGCATGCTGGCGCTGCACATGAACGCTGCTACTCCGGAGAGAAGCGCCGCAGCCGGAAGATCTCAACGGTTGCGATGTAGAGGTTGATCAGCCCCAGCCCCGACAGCGCGCCGCGGAATTCGGGGCGAAGCCACAGGTGATGAAGCACCGGGTGGAAGGAGCGAAGCACGTTGGTGGGCCAGGATTCGAGCCAGGGGAAGATCAGCAGAAATGCGCCGAGCTCGAAGCAGAAGACGGCGAAGAGTAGCGCCGAGACCTTGTGATACCAGCGGTAGGCGGGCGCTTCGGCGGGCGTGGTGCCTGGGGTCATAGGGCCGCGGTGAGGGCCAGCGCAAGCTGCTCGGGTTCGCTTCGCGAAAATCGGTACGCGGCGCGGACCGGTTCGTAGGTCAGGCGGTGAAGCGCCGTGGGACCATGCGCGGCCAGCGCTTCCAGATGGTCCGCCGTGGCATATCCTTTGTGGCGCGCCAGGCCATACTGCGGGAACTCGCGGTCCCAGGCGTCCAGGCAACGGTCGCGCGCCACCTTGGCCAGAATCGACGCCGCGGCAATCGCCTGCACCTTCGCGTCGCCATGAATCACGGACTGCTGCGGCACCGGCCAATCGATCGTCAATGCATCGGCAACAAGGAAGTCGCACGGAACGGCGAGTTTCCCGAGCGCCCGGCGAATGGCGAGACGCGAAGCCTGCAGCACATTGACGCGGTCGATCTCATTCGCGTCCGAGGCGCCCACGGCAAAGGCCACGGCGCGGCGCTCAATGTCGCCCGCCAGTTCTTCGCGCTGCGCGGCCGTGAGAACCTTGCTGTCTCGCAGCCCCCGCACCGGCCGGTCCGGCGACAAAATCACCGCCGCGGCAAAGAGCGGACCGAACAGCGCTCCCCGCCCCGCTTCATCGGCGCCCGCGACACAGCGGTAACCTTCCGCGCGAAGAGTGCGCTCCAGGGTGCCCGTGCAGCGGAAGCGACCCGCCAACGAAATCCTACTCCCGCTCTTTCAGACGAGCGGCCTTGCCCTTCAGCGCGCGCAGGAAGTACAGCTTCGCGCGGCGAACTTTACCGGTGCGAATCACATCGACATGGTCGATCACCGGCGCGTTCACCGGGAAGATGCGCTCCACACCCTGTCCGAAGCTGATCTTGCGCACGGTGATGGACTCCCCCATACCCGTGCCGTTCCGGGCGATGACGGTGCCCTCGAAGGCCTGGAGACGCTCTTTGTCGCCTTCCTTGATCTTGACGTGAACGCGAATCGTGTCGCCCGGGCGAAACTCCGGCAGGGCCTGGGTTCGCTTGTTCTTGTTAATGACCTTCTGCAGTGCTGCGTGCGTCATAGCTCACTCTACTTTCTGAAGCTCGTCGCCGGCCGCGTCCAAAAGATCCGGGCGCATCCGGCGCGTTTTGTCGAGAGCAGCCTCTCTCCGGAACTTCCGGATCTCGGCATGATTCCCGTTCAACAAGACCTGCGGCGCCTTCCATCCGCGGAACTCCGCCGGCCGGGTCCAGTGTGGGCAATCGAGAACCTTCTCCCCGGTCTCTGAGCTGAAGGACTCAAAGACGGAAGAGGCCTCGTTCCCCAGGACGCCCGGCAGCAGACGAGCCACCGCGTCGAGAACGATCACCGCCGCCGGTTCGCCGCCGCTCAGGACGTAATCGCCCACCGACAGCTCTTCGTCGGCCAGATGCTCGGCTACCCGCTCATCCACGCCTTCGTACCGGCCACAAATCAACAGTAACTCTTTCAGCGTGCTGAGGCGGCGGGCGGCGGCCTGATCGAACAGTCGGCCCTGCGCGGACAACAGCACGGCGCGGCAATCGGCGCCGCGCTCACCGGGCCAGATCGACTCCACCGCGTCGAACAGCGGCCCGCACTTCAAAACCATGCCTTCGCCGCCTCCGAAAGGGCGGTCATCCACCGTCCTATGACGGTCCTGCGTCCAATCGCGGAGATTGTGGATGCGGATGTCGAGGACGCCCGCCTCCGCCGCGTTCGCCACCACACCGTGGGCGAAGGGTCCCCGGAAAAACTCCGGGAAAATCGTGACGACATGGAAGATCACGAGTTCAAATCCCTCAGACCTTCCGGCAATTCGGCGACAATGCGCCGGCCCGCCACGTCAATCTCCACGCAAACCGCTTTCGCGAACGGAACCAGGACTTCGGCGCCGTCGCCGGCAGTAACCTCGAGCAACGGAGGACCGCCGAATTCCAACCAATCCGTTACCTCGCCGACGGTATCGCCGGTGCGCCCGTCAATCAGGCGGCAACCGATGAGGTCCGCGACGAAGTACTCGCCGGCAGGCGCCTCGCCGCGTTCGGAAGCGGGAATGCGCACCTCGCCGTTCACCAGCGGCTCCGCGTCCGAGATGGAGTCGATGCCGCGAAACTTAAATACCAGACGATCCTGGTGCTGCCAGACGGATTCTACCGTGAGCGGAGCGCCACCATTCAGAGGAGCGCCGCCGTCCCCGAAGAGGAACACCTCCGTCAGGGCCGTGTAGCGTTCGGGGCGGCTGAAGCCATCGGCTAACAGCTCGCCGTGGCGTCCGCGAGTCCGGCCGAGCCGGGCCACGGTAATCCAGTCCATTTTTCTCGGCTCAGTGCCGAATTACTCCAAAATCTCGAGCGTAAACCGCCGGTTCAATTTCATACCGGCAGCGCCCAAAAGGGTCCGAATCGACCTTGCGGTGCGGCCTTGCTTGCCGATGACCTTCCCCAGATCGCTCGGCGCGACCTTTAACTCCAGAACCGTGACCTGCTCACCTTGAACCTCGCGAACGTTGACTTCTTCCGGGATGTCCACGAGTGCTTTCGCTATATCTTCTACTAGTTCTTTCATCCCTGCCATCCCTGGACCTCCTGCACTCTCCCGATGATAGCACCCCGGTCCTCTGGGGCAGCTTCGCAGCGACGAGAGAGAGGCTTATCCTACAGTAACTTACAGGAGCACCGAGGGCTGCCAGCAGACCGCAACACCCGTTCCGAGTGGTGCCTATGCGACCGGAGCAGCAACCGGTGCCGGGTTGTTCTTCAGCAATCGAGCGACCGTATCTGACGGGCGGGCGCCGCTCTTCAACCAGTAATCAATCCGGTCGTGTTCGAGCTTGACCTCGGCCGGCTTCGCCACCGGATTGTAATGGCCAACCACTTCCACCGCGCGGCTGTCACGAGCTCGATCCTTCTCAATGACCACCAGCCGGTAGGTCGGTTTCTTCTTGGCGCCGAAGCGGGCCAGGCGAATCATCAACATTCGATTAACTCCAACAGTATAGTGTAACTTTGGCTACAGTTGAACCGCGGCCTTCCGGAGCGGCCCGAAAACGCAGTCGGGAAAGGATCAATCCTCACCGGCCGCCTCCCAGCAACTGGCTGAGGTCCGGCATCTTCATCTTGCCGAGCTTCTTGCCCATAAAGCCGCCGGAGAACGTCTTCATCATCTTGCGCGCCTGCGAATACTGCTTCAGCAGGTTGTTCACGTCCTGCACGCTGGTGCCGCTCCCCTTCGCGATGCGCCGGCGCCGCGCACCGTTAATGATCATGTGATTGGCGCGCTCTTTGGGCGTCATCGAGTCGATAATGGCGACCACCCGCGTGATTTCTTTCTCATCGACCTTCACGTTCTTGAGGTCCTTGAGCATGCCCACCTGGGGCATCATCCCCAGCAGACTCTCCAGCGGGCCGAGTTTGCGCAACTGCCGGAGCTGGTCACGGAAGTCCTCGAGCGTGAACTCGTTGTCGATCAGCTTGCGCTGCATCTCCTCGGCTTTCTTCTGATCGATCGTCTCTTCTACCTTCTCGATGAAGGAGAGGACGTCGCCCATGCCGAGAATGCGTGAGGCCGCGCGTTCCGGATGGAACGGCTCAATGGCATCGAACTTCTCGCCGACGCCGACAAACTTCAGTGGTTGACCAGTGACGTGGCGGATCGAGAGCGCCGCGCCCCCCCGCGCGTCGCCGTCCATCTTCGTTAGGATGACCCCGGTGATCCCCAGGCGCTTGTGAAACTCGTCAGCCGACTTCACCGCGTCCTGGCCCGTCATCGCGTCCGCGACGAAAAGGATCTCAACCGGGTTGAGACTCTCCTTGAGCTGCTGCAGCTCCACCATCAACTCCTCGTCGATGTGAAGGCGGCCGGCGGTATCCACCAGGACGACATCGCGGCCCGTCTGCGTCGCCTCCCGCCGCGCGCTCTTGGCGAGATCGAGGGGCTTTGTCTCTCCGTCAACACCCGGGTAGATCGGAAGCTGAATGTCCTTTGCGATCACCGCCAGCTGCTGCCGCGCCGCCGGACGGTACACGTCAACGGAGACCATAATCGGCTTGTTGCCGTTCTTCGAGAGCCAGCGTGCCAGCTTGCCCGTGGTCGTGGTCTTACCCGAGCCCTGCAGGCCGACGATCATCACTACGGAAGGCGGCTCACCGAGGCGCAGCCGCGACTGATGCCCGCCCAACACCTGCACCAGTTCGTCTCGGACAATCTTGATTACCTGCTGCGTGGGAGAGAGCGCGCTCAGCACCTCCTCACCCATCGCCTTCTGCTTGACGCCCTCGATAAACTGCTTGACGACTTTGAAGTTGACATCCGCTTCGAGCAAAGCGACCCGAATCTCCTTGAGGGCCGCCTCCATGTTCTCAGGCGTGAGCTTGCCTTCGCCGCGAAGGTTCTTGAACGCGCGCTGAAGCTTGTCCGAAAGGGTCTCAAACATAGGTACTTCCGGGGATCCGGACTGCTCGTCAGATGCCGTTGGGTGTGTACAGACGGACTACTGCTGTGGGCAGTTTTTTCAGTATAGCAGGGGAGACAGCGTCTTGCCAGTAAACGAAATGACGCCGCACACCGAGCCCGTAAATGCAAAAAGCCCGCCGGGTGGAACCGGCGGGCTTTTGGTTGAATCGGGCAACGTCCTACTCTCCCACACCGTCGCCGGTGCAGTACCATCGGGGCTGAGGGGCTTAACTACCGTGTTCGGGATGGGAACGGGTGGAACCCCC
>JANRJO010000036.1:0-35485 GCA_033763935.1 Bryobacteraceae bacterium | reverse complement strand
AAGGGCAAACCGGGTTGGGTGCGATCCAGAGCCTGAATCTGACTCTTCTCATCCGCGCAGAGCACAATCGCGTGCTCCGGCGGATTCAGGTAAAGTCCGACGATCGCTTCCAGTTTCTCGGCAAACTCGGGATCATTGCTGGCCTTGAACGCAGTCAATTGTGGGGTTACAGGTTTCAGAGGCGGAGTCCGCGGCCAATGGCGCGGAGGTTCGGCAAACGCATCTCATCGTACTCGCGCGAAATCACGATCCCATTGGCGCCGGCATCGAAGGCGCGCTTCACCGCCAGCGTCAGTTTCCCCGGGTCGCTCGGAAAGGGTTGCATGCCTTCCTCCTTCCAGAACGGAACGTCGAAGCCGATCCCGGCGTAAACTGCAGCCTTCCCTGCCAGCTCCTCCACGCAACGTTTGGTCTCCCGGAACACGTATTCGGCGCAGAAGCCGCCCTTCTCGAGTTCCGCCACGGTTGCCTCCGATTTGGGGTCGTAGCCGAAGAACGCGTAGTACAGACTGAGCGACTGCTCCAGCGACAGCTCGCGTAAGACGCCCTGGCGCAGACGCTCGAGGTACCACCAGCGAATACGCGGACCGAGGATGTCGTGATAAGCAATGAACTTGATGAAATCGCTGTACGGCGCCATGTCTCCGTAGCTGAGTTGGGAGCGGTAAATCATATCCCAACTCGACTGTTGGTGATCAATGTGGCGCCCAACCTGCGCGTTCGGCCGGACTGCCTTCACCGCTCCATAGATCTTCTGAGCCAACTCCTCTTTCGATTGCCGCCATTGCTGTTCCCACTGCAGAATCTCCGGGTACTGCAGGAGATAGCGAAGTGCTCCCGTCATTACGCCGCCCGGCGGGGCTGCCTCACCCCGCATCAGCGCGCTCACGTACTCGTGCAGCAGTTTGAAGCCGGTGCGGGCTCGTTCGACATCCACGCCGCGGTCCCGCCCGCGCTCCCGGCAATAACCACAGAAGCACACGGGCATTGCGCCTCGATAAAGCACCAGCGACAAAGGGCCAACCCGCTCGGCGCCCCACTGCAGACCGTCGATCGGATAGTGCCGGAACAGATCTTCGGCGGTCGCCATCCACCAAGCCTGATAGTCCGGGTTGTTCCAGCAAGGCAGCAGCGTCGGACGGCCGTGGACATCCTGGGACAGGATGCGGGGCCAGTTCTCAATGGCCCGGGCGGCCTCGCGACCGGATGCTTCCAGAATCCGCGCATAGACGCGGATGCCGCGCTTTCGGGCTGGCTCAGCGACCTCCTCAAATACATCGCGATCGTGATACTCGTACGACCCATCCACCTTCTGGTGACGTAGCGCGGTGCCGCGATAGAACTCGTCGTGCGGGCGAAACCACAAATGCGGCAACTTCCGTTTCGCGGGGTCACGCGGATTGATCCCGTGGTCGCGCGCCAGCACCGCCAACGGGCGCGGGGACAAATGATATGTCTGCGAGTAGATCAGGAGTGCATTGGCGGCTGCGCTGGACTGGATGAGGTCGAGCGATCGCTCAATGCCTTCATCAAGCAGACTGTGGGGGCCAACCTGGATGCCAATGAAACGTCCCGGCGCCGCAGTGGACGGGGTTTGCATGCCGGCCGCAGCCGTTGCAGCAAGGAAAGAGCGTCTGTGCATGTGTCGGTCCACCAAAGTGTCAGGCACTTCCTGCAAACACCCGCTGACTGCTGACTGCGTGCCCGCATTGCATTCTACTCACTGTGATACGCCGCCGTGTGCTACAACTGCATGCGGATGAGTGACGTTGCACTGATGTCGCGACGGCGGTTTATCGGCGCGCTCGGCGCAGCAACGCCGGGCTGGGCCAGCCAGCGGACAAAGCCGAACATCCTGATGGTCCTGATGGACGACCTCGGCTACGGCGCGCTGAGCTGTTTCGGCAACAAATTGGTGGCGACGCCGAACCTGGACCGCATTGCCGGTCAGGGCATTCGGTTCACCGACGCCTATGTGACACCGCAGTGCACGCCCACGCGCGCGACGCTGCTGACGGGACAGTACACAGCGCGGAACCGGATGTGGCACGTGATTCCTGCGTATCAGTATCCGCAGGGCGCAGTGAAGGAGCCACCGTTCCGCGAGAACCTGGGCCGCGAGGCCTTCACGCTGGCAAAGGGACTGAAGGAGGCCGGTTATGCCACGGCGTGCATTGGCAAGTGGCACCTGACGGTCGGGGCGGACGGAGACTACAACGGCCTTCGGCCCGATGCGGCGCAGCATTACGGGTTCGATACCGTCGCGACGCCATCGGCCATTCCCAAAGAGTTCTCCACGGGCGACAAGGCCGTCAACCGGTTTACGGAGGAGGCGATCCGCTTTATCGGCGCCAACAAGGAGACGCCCTGGTTCTGCTACCTCCCGCATCATTCGATTCACAACGTCGTGTCAGCGCCGGACGACCTGGTGCGCAAGTACCGGGAGAAAGGCTTCCCCGCCGAGGGGCTGAACAACGCGACTTACCTCGCTGCCATCGAACATTTCGACGCCGCCATCGGCCGGCTGATCCGCTCGATTGACGATTCCGGGCTAGGACAGAACACGCTGGTACTGTTTCTGAGCGACAACGGCGGCATCTTCCGATCATGGAAGCCCAATCCTCCGGGAACCCGGCTGGAAGACGGACAGCCGCAGTTGAGCAATGCTCCGCTGCGGGCAGGCAAGGGCTCCTCGTACGAGGGCGGGATCCGTGTGCCGATGATCGCGCGATGGACGGGGACTATTCGCGGCGGCCAGACGTGTCGGACGCCGGTACACATCGTCGACCTGATGCCGACATTCTTCGACCTCGCCGGCGCCCGGGCGCCGCAAGGGTACGTCACCGATGGCGTCAGCCTCACGCCTCTGCTGCAGGGCAAGCGGATCCCGCCGCGGGCGCTTTATTGGTATCAGCCGTTCTACGACGTGCGCTGGCTGGCGTCGCCGTCGGCGATGGTGCGCGATGGGGATTGGAAGCTGCTCGAGTTCTTCGGTGACTATATTGAGGAGATGCCGGCCGGCGCCGAATACAGGCCCGGCGTCAGGCTGGAGCTGTACAACCTCCGCGACGACCCGGGCGAACGGCGCGATCTGGCGGCGTCGATGCCGACACGGGCAGCGGCCATGCGGCGCAAGCTGCATGATTGGATCCGCTCCACAGGTTCGCCCGTGCCGGGGCCCAACGCGAACTACAATCCCGAGCGCCCACTGCTCGAAGCCCGGGGTATGCCGCAGTGATGTGGCGGCGTCATTTCCTTGCGGGCATCGGCGCAACTCTAGCGCGCGGCCAGACGCGGCGTCCGAACATTGTCCTGATCGTCGCGGACGATCTCGGTTATGGCGAGCTCGGATGTCAGGGCAATCCGCAGATTCCAACACCAAACATCGACCGCATCGCTCGGAGCGGAGTCCGATTCACCAATGGCTATGTCACCGCGCCGTTCTGCAGCCCATCACGCGCAGGGCTTCTGACGGGCCGCTATCAGACGCGGTTCGGACATGAGTTGAATCCGGTAGGCAGGCAGAATCTTCTGCCGCACGTCGGGCTGCCGGCGAGAGAGAAGTCGATGGCGCACTACATGCGCGAACTCGGCTACCGCACGGCGCTCATTGGCAAGTGGCATCTCGGCGGCGCGCCGGAGTTTCACCCGCTGAACCGCGGCTTCGACGAGTTCTTCGGCTTTCTGCACGAGGGACACTTCTACGTGCCGCCCTCCAACAAGCGGATGGTGGAGCATCTGCGGCCGAAGGAGCCGCCGTACGACGAGCACAACCCGATGATGCGCGGCCGCGAGGAGATTGAGGAGCAGCGCTATCTCACTACGGCATTCGGCGGGGAGGCAGGCGCCTTCATTGAACGAAATGCCTCGCGCCCGTTTTTCCTCTACGCGCCGTTCAATTCGGTGCATAGCCCCATGCAGTCCGAGCCTCCAGACGTCGACCGCTTTTCGCACATCGCGGACCCGCACCGGCGCGTCTTCGCCGGCATGCTGTCGAGCCTGGACAAAGCGGTCGGCTCCATTCTGCAGGCGCTGCGGAAGAACCGGTTGGAGCGGGACACAATGGTGGTCTTCCTCAGCGACAACGGCGGGCCGGTGAAGGAGTTGACGTCGAGCAACGGGCCCCTGCGCGGACAGAAGGGGCAGTTGTACGAGGGCGGAATCCGCGTGCCGTTCGCGCTGCAGTGGCCGGCCAGGATCCGGGCGAACCAGACGCTGACAACCCCTGTGATCTCACTCGATCTGCTGCCGACGATCCTCGCCGCGGCCGGAGGCCGGCCCGCCGGAAATGTCGATGGCATGAACCTGCTGCCTCACCTCGCCGATTCGCGGAAGCCTCTAACGCGTGGCCCGCTGTACTGGCGCTACAACGCGTCCGGGGCGCTGCGGCACGGACGGTGGAAAATCGTGCGGCAGGTGGGCCATGGAGCCAAGCCCGGCCCATGGCAGTTGTTCGACCTCGAGGCCGATCTTGGCGAGCAAAACGACCTCGCGGCGAAGGAACCGCAGCGCCTCGGCGAGCTCCTCACCGCATGGGAGCGGATGAACCACGAGATGGTGCCGCCCACGCCGCTATCGAGTGCAGCCGCCATGCAATGAGGCGAACGCGTCGCCTGGAATCTGAGCGAGGATGAGGCTGCAAGAGCGGAGACGCAAAGCCTCCACACGCCGTCCGCGAATGCTGGCGAACGCGTTCCCCCTGAAAGTGGTACCGTAGGGCGGGCTTTGATACGGTTTCTAAAGATGTATTCGAGAACTTTGGCGCTTGTCGGATTGGAAAGCCAAGACGAAGTGGTGGGCGCGACAGGACTCGAACCTGTGACCTCCTGCGTGTGAAGCAGGCGCTCTAACCAACTGAGCTACGCGCCCTCAAGGAAGGCGAAACCCCCAGTCTAACACGCGCCCCGCCCGCCCAGCATTCCTCGCCCCGCATGATACTCTCGAAACTTGGATTGGTCACCCTCATCCTGGCAGGCGAAGCCTGCTCTCCAGCAACCCGTCTATGACGACCCCGCGGAGCTAAGCCGCATCGTCGCCGAACTCGCCCACCTTCCCCCACTCGTCACCTCCTGGGAAGTCGAAGCTCTCAAGGCACAGCTCGCCGAAGCCGCCGCCGGCCAGCGCTTCGTCCTCCAGGGCGGCGATTGCGCCGAACGCTTCCAGGACTGCCACGCCCCCACCATCACCAACCAGCTCAAAATCCTCCTCCAGATGAGCCTCGTCCTCATCCAGGGCAGCCGCAAGCGCGTCACCCGCATCGGCCGCTTCGCCGGCCAGTACGCCAAACCCCGTACCGCCGACACCGAAACCCGCAACGGCCTCACCCTCCCCTCCTACCGCGGCGATCTCGTCAACCGCCCCGAGTTCACTCCCGAAGCCCGCCGCCCCGACCCCTGCCTCCTCCTCCGCGGCTACGAACGCGCCGCCCTCACCCTCAACTTCGCCCGCTCCCTCGCCGAAGGCGGCTTCGCCGACCTCCACCACCCCGAGTACTGGGACCTCGACTTCGTCCAGCACTCTCCCCTCGCCGACGAGTTCCATCGCATGGCCGAAACCGTCCGCGAAGCGCTCGTCTTCATGGAGAACGTCCTCGGCGTCCGCCATCACGAACTTGAGGAAGTCGACTTCTACACCTCGCACGAAGGCCTCCACCTCCACTACGAACAGGCGCAGACCCGCCGCGTCCCCCGCCGCCAGGGCTACTACAACCTCTCCTGCCATCTCCCGTGGATCGGCGTTCGCACCGCCGACGCCGATGGCGCTCACGTCGAGTACTTCCGCGGCATCCGCAACCCCATCGCCGTGAAGATCGGCGCAACAACGTCACCCGCACACCTCTGCCGCCTGCTCGAAGCCCTCGACCCTTGCGGCGAGCCCGGGCGCCTCACCCTCATTCACCGCTTCGGCGTCTCGAAGATCGCCGCCGCACTCCCGCCGCTCATCGATGTCGTCCAGCGCTCCGGCAAGCAAGTGCTCTGGATCTGCGACCCCATGCACGGCAACACGCGCACCGCCGGCAACGGCTACAAGACCCGCAACTTCGAGGAGATCGAAGCCGAGCTCGAGCACGCCTTCGACATCCACGCCGCTCGCGGCAGTTACCTCGGCGGCATGCACATCGAACTCACCGGAGATAACGTCACCGAGTGCGTAGGCGGCGCTCGCGGCCTCACGGAAGCTGACCTCGAACGCGCCTACAAGTCCGAAGTCGACCCCCGCCTCAACTACGAACAAGCCCTCGAAATCGCCATGCTCGCCGCCCGCCGCATGTCGCGCACCGCCCGAAGCGCATAGAATACGAATCTATGAGAGCCCTGCCGCTCCTGGCCCTGATCCCCGCTATGGCCCTATCACAACCGCCTTCCTCTTACCCGACCCTCGGCCGCATCCTGCGCGAAGACCCCGCGCTCGACGCCATCCTCGACAAGGACGCCAGACTCGAGGTCATCGCCTCCGGCTTCGATTGGACGGAAGGCCCGCTCTGGGTGAAGGACGGCGGCTACCTGCTCTTCTCCGACATCCCCCGCAACTCCATCTATAAGTGGACCGCCAAAGACGGCGCCACCCTGTGGATGAAGCCCTCCGGCTTCACCGGCGTCGTCGACTACG
Source organism: Bryobacteraceae bacterium (assembly GCA_033763935.1). GTDB lineage: Bacteria > Acidobacteriota > Terriglobia > Bryobacterales > Bryobacteraceae > DALYJJ01. The sequence continues at coordinate 28,876 of JANRJO010000036.1, read as the reverse complement.
GCGCGGAGCCCGGCAGCAACGGCCTCACCCTCGACCCCCAGGGCCGCGTCGTCTTCTGCGAACACGGCGATCGCCGCGTCTCCCGCCTCGAAAAGGACGGCGGCAAGAAGACACTCGCCGACAACTACCTCGGCAAGCGCCTTAACAGCCCCAACGACGCCGTCTACCACTCGAGCGGCGCCCTCTACTTCACGGATCCGCCCTACGGCCTGCCAAAGCGTTGGGATGACCCGCGCCGTGAGCTGGACTTCTGCGGCGTCTACCGCCTCTCCCCCAGCGGCGAACTCACCCTGCTAACGAAGGAACTCGCACGCCCCAACGGCATCGCCTTCTCACCCGACGAAAAGATTCTCTACGTCGCCCAGTCCGACGCCAAAGCCATCTGGATGGCCTACCCGGTAAAGGAAGACGGCACGCTCGGCGCCGGCAAGATCTTCGCCGACGTCTCCCACCTGCACGGCAAGCTCCCCGGCTCCCCGGACGGAATGAAGGTCGACCGCAACGGCAACATCTTCGCCACCGGCCCCGGCGGCGTCCATATCTATTCGCCGCAGGGCAAGCTCCTGGGACGCATCGAAACCGGCGAACGCACCTCCAACTGCGCCTGGGGCGACGACGGCTCGACGCTTTACATCACCGCCGACATGTACGTCTGTCGCATCAGGACCAAGACCAAGGGCGCCCGCTGGTAGAGCCCTACCGCACGCGCATGTCCCGCTCGCGCATCACCGTGCCGTAGCTGCGGCCGCCAAAGGTAACACCGCTGGTGACGGTCCCCGACACGTTCACCCGCGCCCCCTTCTGCGGCACTCCGCCCCGGTTCGTGATCACGTACAGCTTCCCCGTATCGTCCTGCACCTGGTACAAGCCGCCCACCAGCGGTATCCCGAAAGAAGTGTCCGTCACGTTCCCGGAGATCCGCACCGACCGGTTCTGGTAGCGGGTCGGCTCGTTCAAAATCCGCGAAATCTTAGTAGCCCCGCAGCCGGTCAGAAACAGCCCGGCCACGCCAACCAGCAGTAGACGTTTGTATCTCATCGCACCTTAGGACGCGCCGCGCGCCAAACGGATTTCAACCACCTCGCGCCGCTACCCGTGAAATTGCCTTCACCAGTTTCCGGTACGGCAGCTTCTCCACCGATTCGAACGGCAGCCATTCACCGTCCCGCCAGCTTGAATAGTACCAGCGCGCCAGTAACGCCATGTGCTCGGCACGGTCCTTCCTCGCCGGCGCCTCCACCCTCTCCGCCACGTCCCGCAGCCGCCGGTCAAGCGGGACCATCTCCTCGGCCGCAGCCGCTACCCGGAATCGCTCCGCCGCCGCCCAGACTCCCGCCCTCATGAACCGCAGTTCAACCGCCTCCGCATCTACGGACCGCGTGATCGCCACCCCGTTCAGATCATCGACGTCCGCCGCCAGTTCGTCCCGCTTCTTCAGCACCGCCAGGATCTTCTCGTACCGGGCGTGCTGCCGGGCCGCCTCCTCAAACTCCATCTCCGCGCTCATGCGATCCCGCGCCGCCGCCGCCGCATGCAGTAACGATTCCCCGCTCGTGCCCAGGAACTCCGACAGCCGCATAACTTCCGAGGAATATTCCTCCACGCCCACCACCTGCTGGCACGGCCGCAGGCACATGTTCATCTCGCCGTAAATGCAACCCGGATGCTCGGGGGAGGGAACCAGGTCCTCCTGACACCGCCTTACCTGAAACAGATCCAGCGTCCCGTTCAGAAACTCTTCGGCCCCCGCACGGGTTCGAAAAGGACCGAAGTAAAGCGCCCGCCCCCCGCCAAGCCGCGTGGTTACGTGCGCCCGTGGAAACTCGTTCGAAAGCACCAGCTTCACGTAAGCCGGAAATCGCAGGCGAATGTACTCGAGATACGTCCCCGGAAAGTACTCGCGGGCCAGCTCGTAAAACAGCAGGCTCGACTCCAACGACGACCCCACCAACGCGTAGTCGATCGCGGTCACCAGTCCCCGCAGATTCAGCAGTCGCGTCGGCCCCGCCCTCTCACCCAACAACCGCAGCAGCCGCCGCCGCAACAGCCCCGTCCGCGCCAGGTACGGCTCACGCCCCTCGGTGTACACCACGAAGACCGCGGGAACGTTTGGCAGCGCCTCTAATGCCCCATCCAACCCCGCCCGGTCCCCTGTGACTTCGATCCGCGTCATCCGCGATACAGTGCCTGGTACGCCTCCGGTGACAGCGGAGAAAAACTCGCAACGCCCAAATTCTCCTCCACGTGCTCGGTCCGGCTCATCCCTACCAGGGCCGTCGTGACGCCCGGCGTGGACCGCGTGAACTGAATCGCCCGCTGCGCGTCCGTCGACGCCCCCGCCAGTCGCTGCGCCAACTCCTCCGGCAGGTTACTCGCCAGCCGCGCCTGCAGCAGCGACGCGCTCGCCACTACTGTCACCTCGGCCTCCTCGGCCGCCTCCAACACCGTCAGCGAGCGCTCCCCCTCCCGCTGCGTCTTCAACGTGAACGCCTCCGTCATCCCCAGGTTGAAGGGTAGCTGGATCCAGCGAAAGTTGTGCTGGTCACCCGCAATCCCTTTCGCAATCTCCCGCAGCTCCGGCAATTGCAGCGCCCCCGGCTTCCGGTACCCTTCCCACGTGGCCGTCCCGTAGCCCGCGATCTTGCCCTCCGCAACCATCTGCTCCAATAATTCGAAAGCCAGCCTCACCCTCGCGAGAAACTCCTCCCGGGTTACAAATCCTAACTGCGTTTCCGGGTTGTGCAGGTAAAAGACGTCAATCGTATCAAGCCCCAGGTTCTCTAAACTGCGCCCGATCTGATCGGCAAGAAACGCCGGCGCCATCGAGTGCATGCCCCCCACCACATCGTTGTCCTGCAGAACATGCGCCGGTATCGCCTCCGGCACCAGAAAACCGGCCTTCGTGCACACCAGGAACTCGGCGCGCTGTATCTCCTCCAGCTCCTGTAGCTCCGCCAGCGCCAGCCCGATCGATCGCTCTGACCTCTGATGCCGGTAGTTGATCGCCGTATCGATCACGTTGATGCCGCCCCGCACCGCACCCAGCACCGCCTCCGCGTAGGCGCGGTCTGTCTCGTCGTTCAGATCCCCCAGGTAAGTGCCCAAGCCCAGGTTCGACAGGTGCCGCCCTCCCGCCTCGCGATAGAACCCGGCGGCGCGCAGAGCGGGAAATCGGGAGGTGTAGCGCGCAGTCCCCTCGGGAGTGGCCTTGCCGTTTAGCATTTCCTCGATTGTAGCGAGGCTGCACCCTTCGATATCCTTGTCCCCACCCATGCACCCGACGCTGATCCTTCTGATCTCGATGGTGGCCGTCTTCGTACTCATCGTGCGCCTGCGCTTCAACGCCTTCCTCGCCCTTATCGCTACCGCTATCCTCATCGCCCTTCTCGCCCCTGGCGTCCCCCTCGGCGACGTCATGCAGAAGGTCAGCACCGAGTTCGGAAGTGTCGTCGGCCGCATCGGCATCTCCGTCCTCATGGCCGCCATCGTCGGCCGCTGCGTCATGGAAAGCGGTGCTGCCGAGCGAATCGTCCGCCACTTCCGCTGGCTCCTCGGCGCCCGCTACGAATCCCTCGCCCTCGTCATCACCGGCTACGTCCTCTCCATCCCCATCTTTTCCGACACCACCTTCTACCTCCTCATCCCTCTCGCCCGCGCCATGTGCGTGCGGGCCGGCGGCGCCTCCAGCGTCCTCTACGCCGCCTCCATCAACGCCGGCTGCACCGCCACCCATGTCCTCGTTCCCCCCACGCCCGGCCCCCTCGCCATGGCCGCCACCCTCCACCTCGACCTCGGCCTCACCATGCTCGTCGGCATGGCCGTCGCCGCCCCCGCCTCCTTTTGCGGATGGCTCTTCTGCCGCTGGATCGACCGCCGCCTGGCCGTCCCCATCCGCGAAGCGCCCGGCCTGTCGCTTCAGGAACTGGGCGAGGTCTCCCAGCGCAAAGACCACGAACTCCCCCCGCTTTGGCTCTCCATCGCCCCCATCGCCGTCCCCGTTGTCCTCATTAGCGGTCACACCATCGCCACCGCCATCGACAAAACATCTCCGCTCATCGGCTTCACCAGGTTCTTCGGCGACCCCAACTTCTCCCTTATGCTCGCCGCCGCTTTCGCCGTGCTCCTTCTGATGCGGCAGCGCAACCTTGCCTTCCGCCAGCTTGCCGCCCCCATCGAACAAAGCCTCTCCGACGCCGGCCTCATCATCTTGATCACCGCCGCCGGCGGCGCCTTCGGCGGCATGCTTGAACTCGCCGGCGTCAGCAGTATGATCAGCGCCTGGGCTACTCAACTCGGCGTCCCGCTCCTCTTCCTCGCTTTCGCCGCCGGCATGCTCTTCAAGATCGCCCAAGGCTCCGCTACCGTCGCCATGATCACGGTCTCGTCACTGATGGCCCCCATGATCGCCGCCGCGCCGCCGCCCTTCCACCCCGTCTGGATCGGCATGGCCGTCGCCAGCGGTTCCATGGCCGGCTCCTGGATGAATGACAGCGGCTTCTGGGTCTTCACCACCATGAGCGGCCTGACTGAAACGGAGGCTCTCAAGTCGCGCACCGTTCTGTCGATAGTTCTGGGTGTCGTCGCGTTTGCCGCGACCCTCGCTGGCGCGTGGCTCCTCCCCCTCCGCTAGCTCTGGACCGCTTGACACCGGCAAATCTCTCATTAGAATGAGGAGTTATCGCGAGTCTGTATGCCTGGGTGTTCGCACAACAAGACAGAAATGATTGCCCGCCGGGACGGCGTCGATTACGTCCGGTGCATGGATTGTGGCCAGGTCTTTGAGGCCGAAGACCTCGAACCCGTGTCCGTCTACGACGACGAGGACCGCGGCTAAGGATCTCCTTCACTCCGTCCGCCCGGGCGCACTCCGCACCCGGTCCGCGGCCGCCATCTCGAAGTTGCATCTGTCACCTCGATCTGGTAGAAGGTCATGTACTGAGCCCGCGTGGCGCAGTGTTCGTTCGTTGCTATGAAGAAATCTTCCAAGCAGCCGGAAAGCAAAGGCCTCGTCGCTTCGCCTCCCGCGCTCGTCAGCACTGCGGCTGCCCAGGGCGCAGACCCGTCCAAAGCTCAGATCGATCTCTACAGCGAGGCCGTGCGGTTCTTCCAGGAGGGTAAGTATCAGGACGCCCTGACCGCGTTCGGCCGCGTCGCCGCCGGCCCCAATCGCGAGGTCTCCCACTCCGCGCAACTCCACGTCCGGATGTGCGAGCAGCGGCTCTCCAAGGAGAAGCCCGAGCTCAAGTCCCCCGACGACCACTACCACTACGCCATCACGCTCATCAATCGCCGCCAACTCGACGACGCCGAGCGCCACCTCCAGATCGCCCTCGCCCACCTCCGCGACGCCGAGCACGTCCACTATGCCCTCGCTCTTGCCATGGCGCTGAAAGGCGAGCTGCAGTCCTCCTACGAACACCTCAAGAAAGCCATCGACCTCGAGCCCCGCAACCGCTCCCTCGCCCGCAACGACGCCGACTTCCAGGACGGCTTGCGGCACTCGCCCCTGCGTGAGCTCGTCTATCCGGAGCGGGGCTAGCCCGCTCGCCATGCCCAAAATCGCCCGCGATCTCTTCTTCTCACCCCTCGCCGGACCACGCATCGTCGCCATCGGCGGCGGCACCGGCCTCTCTACTCTCCTCAAGGGCCTCAAGAAATTCGCCCGCTTCTCCCGCCCCACCGTCGGCGCCGGCCTCTCCCCTCTGGTCGACCTCACCGCCGTCGTCACCGTCACCGACGACGGCGGCAGCTCAGGCCGGCTGCGGCGCGAACTCGACATGCTGCCCCCTGGCGACATCCGCAATTGCATGGTCGCCATGTCGGAGGACGAAGCCCTCCTGTCCAAGCTCTTCCAATACCGCTTCCAGGCCGGACGCGGCCTCAAAGGCCACAGCTTCGGCAATCTCTTCCTCACCGCCTTGACTCACCTCACCGGAGACTTCGCGCAGGCCGTGAAACTCTCCTCCGAAGTCCTCTCGATCGGCGGCCACATTTACCCGTCCACGGGCGCCAACGTCGGCCTTCGGGCCCATTGCGAGGATGGCTCCGTCATCGCCGGCGAAACCAACATCAGCCGCTGCCGCTCTCCCATCCGCTCCATCGAGCTCGAGCCACGGAACGTCAAGCCTCTCAAAGAGACCCTCGAAGCCATCCGTCAGGCCGACCTCGTCACGCTTGGGCCCGGCTCGCTCTTCACCAGCGTCATCCCGAATCTTCTCGTGGACGGCGTTGTCAAAGCCCTGCGCCGCTCACCCGCCGTCAAAGTCTACTTCTGCAACCTCATGTGGCAGCCCGGCGAAACCAGCCGCTTCAAGGCCTCCGACCACGTGAAGGCCATCCACGATCACGCCGGCGACAAAATCATCGAATACGTTGTCATCAATACCGCACCCATCGCCAAGCCTCAGCGCAAGCGATACGCCCGGGAACTCGCCATGCCCGTCGAGAACGACATCGAACAGCTCGAGGAGATGGGCCTCCGCGTCGTCACCGCCAACCTCCTCGGCGAATCCCATATGGTGCGCCACGACCCCGACGCCTCCGCCGCCGTAGCCTTGGAGCTCGCCGTCGAAGGCCGCCGCCGCAAAGCCAAAGCGGCCTCGGGTTCTAGAATGGGTTCATGAGCGCCCCGCTGACCGTTGCCATCCTCGCCGCAGGGCTCGGCACCCGCATGAAGTCAAAGAAAGCCAAAGTGCTGCACCGCGTCGGCGGTCTTGCGCTCGCCGAGCACGTCGTACGCCGTGCCCTCGAATTGACTTCGCCCGATCGCGTTTGCGTCGTCACCGGCCATCAGGCCGACGACGTCGAAACCCTCCTCTCCCGCTACGGCGTGCGCTTCGTTCGCCAGCTCGAGCAGCTTGGAACCGGTCATGCGCTCTTCTGTTCGCGGCCCGCTCTCGAGCCGAGCGAAGGCCTTCTGCTCGTGCTCTACGGCGACACGCCCCTGCTCTCCCGCGCCACCCTCGAACGGTTGGTCGCCGCCCAGCAGGACAACGAGTACACCGGCGGTACGCTCATCACCACCGAGCCCCCCGACCCCACCGGTTACGGCCGCATCCTCCGCGATACCGAGGGCAACGTCCGCGCCATCGTCGAGGAGCGCGTCGCCACCGAGGAAGAACGAAAGATCCGCCAGATCAATTCCGGCATCTACTGTTTTCGTTCCCGCCTCCTCTGGAAACACCTCGCTGAAATTCGCCCCAACTCCACCACCCGCGAGGTCTTCCTCACCGACATCGTCGAGGTCCTCGCCAATCACGGTTACGCCGTGGGAGCCCTGCCGGTGGCCGACTCCTCCGAACTGCTCGGCATCAACACGCGCGTTGAACTCGCCGCCGCCGATACCATCCTGCGCCGCCGCAAGGCGGAGCAGTTGATGCTGGCCGGCGTCACCATCGAAAAGCCCGAGACTGTCACCATCGACGCCGAGGTCGAAGTCGGTCAGGATACCCTCATCGAACCCTTCGCACAGCTCCTCGGCGCTACCCGCATCGGGTCCGACTGCCGCATCGGCGCTTGCTCCATCGTCCAGGACTCCGTCCTCGCCGATCGCGTCGAACTCTTGCCCTTCACCATGGTCAATACTTCGCACCTCGCGGAGGACGTGCACGTCGGCCCCTACGCCCGGCTTCGTCTCGAGAACCACCTCGCCGCCGGTGCCCGCGTCGGCAACTTCGTGGAACTGAAAAAGACTCGCGTGGGCCCCGGCTCCAAGGCGCTGCACCTCGCCTACCTCGGCGACGCCAGCATCGGAGCCGCCGCCAACATCGGCGCCGGAACCATTACCTGCAACTACGATGGCGCCGCCAAGCACGCTACCTCCATCGGTGACGGCTGTTTCGTCGGCAGTAATGCAACGCTCGTCGCGCCCCTGTCCCTCGGCTCGGGTAGCTATGTGGGAGCCGGCTCCGTTATCACCAACGACGTCCCGCCAAAAGCGCTCGGCCTTGGCCGCTCCAAACAGGTCGTGAAGGATGGTTGGGTCGAGGCGCGGAAGAAAAAGTCCTAACCGTTGTTTCTTGTGCGAACGATCACACGCACCGCCACCGGCTCGCCGCCGTCGGCGCGCTGAAAGCCTACCGTCACTCGGGCTCCTACCGCCAGCTTTCCCTCCACCCGCGTCTCGCTGTTGATGAGGAAGGTCTGCGTCTGGTCCTGCTTGCCCCGCGCCTGCCGGCGAACCGTCAGCTTCTCCGCCGAAACCTCAGTGATCTCGCCGGAGAAAAACTCGTAGTTCGGTGCTTCAGCCTTCGGCTGCTCCTGCGCCCGCACGTCACCCGACGCGCCGCAAAGCAGCGCCGCCATCGCGACGTTGAGGAGCAAAGTCTGCAAAGCCGTGTACCTAGGCCACAACAACCAGAGTACGAGATGACGAGCAGACTTTGCTGGCGCCCCCAATTAATTTGAGTTCATGCCGTTTCGACGACACCGCCGGTCAAGCTACAGAAACACCATCGGTAGATACTCCGGTTTGTCCGCGAAGGCGCCTTCCTTACCCGCCGCCACCCGGTAGAGCCGCTCGTGGCTCTCCGCCGCGCCCGCGCATAACTCCTCGTATGGCCGGTGGCAGACATCGTAGAAGCCGATGTTATAGTTTTCCCCGTCAAAACGCCCGATCGCCGATTGGTCGTAGAGCGTAAACCAGTGCGCGCCGACGCACCGCGGGTTGGCGGCAGCGTCCTCCAGGAAGTAGCGGTACGCCTTGGTCCGGTCTGCCTGCGTCCGGGTATGTCCAATCCCGGAGGCCGGCAACCCCGCGTCGAGCGCTCCGAAATGCCACTCGCCCACCATCGTTGGCATGTTCAGCATGGCCTCAATCTTCTCCGTGAAGTCATGCGGCAGGTTGGGCCGGTAGCAGTTGATGCTGAAAACGTCGAAGTGCTTCATGCCGGAGACCGCCCAATCCGGCGGTACTCCCGCCCACCGCATGCCTAGGTTCAGCTGGTTCGGCGCCACCTTGCGGCATGCGGCCGAAATCGTGCGGAAGTAGCGTTCCACCAACGTTACGCTGAATGCGCGCAGATCCGCCAGCGCCTCGGGCGTCAGCACGCCCTGCCACTTGCCCTGAGCTACACGGTCGAAGGTGGCCGGCGTCTTCCAGGCCGCCGCCAGCGCAGCGTCCCCTTCGTACTTCTGACGGAGAAACTTCGCCAGCTCCCGTCGCGAGGCGCAATCCGGAGTGTTGTAGATCATGCCCGCCGCCGGCAGCTCGGACGAAAACGCCCACGTGGGCTCGTTCATCAGGAAGTACCCGATCAGCGCCGGATCCTTCGCCGTGCTCGCCAACTCTGACGCGTAAGCCGCCGCCTCGGCGTCAAATGCCGGGTGATGCACGTCCGGGAAGTCGCGATAGATGGTTCCGCTCTTCTGCGCCCGGAACGACATCGGACGCACATAGGGAAAGCCCGCCTTCGCCGCAAACTCCCACTCCGACCAGTTCGCCACCGTGTTAAACCGCAGCCGCTTCAACTCGCCAAGCGCAGTCGCCGCCCACTTCTCCCGCCAGCCTTGCCGCCCCAGCGCGCGAATCATGTTCGCCGCCAGGTAGTTGATGGACCGCCCCGCCCGCGAAATCCGCGCCGTGTAAATGTCCGCAAACTCGCCCTTCGGGTCCGGCGCAAACGTCAGCGCGTCCTCGATCCCGTCGATGCGCCCGTCCGTGTCCACCCGCACGCAGTCCGGGCCATTCGACCAGAACGCGTAGCCGTCCGGGTCCACCAGCCACCAGCGATCCGCCGCCTTCTGCACCCGGAAGAACCCCGTCGCCTCTCCCAGCTTCCTCTCCTTCCAGCCGCCCCACCGCGTGAACGTATCCGGCCAGCGCCTGCTCGGCGCCCGCTCGAACTGCGCCTGCACCCGCTCCTTCATTTCGTCGATGCTGCGTGTCTTGCCCGGCCATTCGTGTAATGTGCTCTGGCCGAGCTCATCGAGCAGCTTACCCTTCGGCAGAATCGGCTTCGCTAGCTTCGGCACCTCCTCCGCTGCCCAACGCAGCGGCGTCATGCACCACCTCGCCGGCTTCGGCCCTTTGCGGCGGACCACCAGCGTAAGCCGGTCCACCTTCTCCAGGTCCACGCGCGAACCGCCCGCAATCGGCTTCAGAAACGCGCCTTCCCGGTCCACCATCCACGCGCGCTGGTCCACTAGCTCGAGCGACATCCGCATTCGCAGCGAGCACTGGTTCAGGGCGCCGAAGGAGAATCGGAAAATACGGCCGTTTTGTCCTTCATATAGAGACAGCGAAAACGTCGTGAGCGTGTTGCCGTCCAGCAGCATGTCGGAGGTCAGGAATTTGGCTTTGGTCAGGGTGCCGGCCGGGAATGTATAGGTCAGCCCGTCCCCTTCGTTCTCCGCCACGTACCACATAGCGCCCTCAAGCGGAGCCTGGCCGGGCTCCTTTCGCGCCCCGCCGAGCAACTCGGGACTCGAGAATGCGTCGGCGCGCACTATATCGGAAAGCAGGGCAGCGGACGCCGTTGCCTGCATGAACTGGCGTCGTTGTATCATAACGTCCGCCAGCCTATCACTCTTCGCGCTACTTTGCCTTCGCAGCTTCCCGCGCCGCCATCTTGCCGATATACGTCGCGGCGTCCGGTGTCTTGCAGTTCGTTTCGCCGTGGTCCACTTCCACTTTCCCGATGCGCCGCGCCGCCTCCAGCGCCTTCTCCCGCAGCCCGGCCCGCCCGCCGATCGCGATCAACGCCCCGTTCATCGCGTAGCGCGTCCAGTTGCCCGCCTTGTGAATGCGCTTCTCGATCGCCTCCAGATACTCCTCGCATTCCTCGTCCGTGAGCTCGGCGTCCTTCCCCGCGCGCGCGGCCAGCAGTGTCCACCCCGTCTCCCCCACGTAGTCGTTCCTCGCCTTCAACCAAGCCTTCATCCGCTTCTTGCCCGCCGGAGACGCCGCCGCCAGTCGCGCCACAATCATCGCGTAACCGTAATAATCAATGCCGTTCACCCACTCCTCGAACTCGTCTTCCGTCATCGCCTCCGCATCCGCCACCATCGGCGCCAGGTGACGCGCGTCCACGTTGTGCGTCCGCCACAGCTCGAGGGCCAGCGCGTGATCCGTCTTGATCTTCTTCTTCAGCACCTCGAGATCCGCAAAGCTCACCCCGAACACGTCCGGTCCGCACCCGTGGCGCCGGTACGTCTTCCGCGTCTGCTCCGATCCCAGCCGCTCGAGCGTCTTCATCACCTCGTCCACCGTCACCGCAACACCTCCGCGTCGAGAATATAGTGCATGTCGAGCGACGGCGCCTTCACCCCCGCATGGCTCAACATCGTGTGCACCTGCCCCCGATGATGCGTGGCGTGGTTCAACAAATGCGTCGCCAGCACCCGCAGCGGCTGCTCCATCTTGAGGCCCGTCGTCGTCACGTACGGGAAGTTCGCCATCAGGCATTCGTCCGTGAACTTCGAATAAACAGACTCCATCCTCACGTCCAGCTCCGCCCGCGCCGCGCGAAAGGCCTCGAACGGGTCGTACAGAATCGCTCCCAAATCCGTTAATGGCAGCGGCTCTCCCGCAAACCGCGCCAGCCAGATCAGGTCCCCGATCATGATGTGGTTCAGCGTCCTCTCGATCGAACCGAAGGACCCGAACCGCTCCCTCCGGTACTCCTCGGGCGCCAAACCCGCGCACGCCTCCAGCAGCCGCCTGTTCGCTACCGTGTTGTACCGCGCCAGCTCGCGCAAGTGCTCCGCCAGGGACATGGGAATCAGCATACCGCTGATGCTACCGTGAGAACTGCATGGCTCAACCAAACCCCTTCGTCGATGAGCTTCGGTTTGAGCAGAGCGCGCCCCCGTGCACGGTCGTTATCTTTGGAGCCAACGGCGACCTCACCCAGCGCAAGCTACTGCCCGCTCTCTACCGCCTTGCCTACGAACGCCGTCTCTCGCCCGGCTTCGCAGTACTCGGAAACTCCCGCACCGGCATAAGCGACGACGCCTTCCGCGAGAAGATGCGCGAGTCCGTCTCCGAGCACTCCGAAGACGGCCCCATCGATGACCGCTTCTGGAGCGATTTCTCCCGCGGCCTGTTCTACCAGGCCGGCGACATGAGCGACGGCGCCCTCTATGACCGCCTCGCCGCCCGCCTGGAGGAACTCGAGCGCTCCCGCCAGACCGAAGGCAATGTCCTCTTCTATCTCTCCACCCAGCCCAGCTTCTACGGCCCGGTCGTCGAACGCCTCGGCGCCGCCGGACTCAACAAGGGCCGCGGCTGGCGGCGCCTCATCGTCGAAAAGCCCTTCGGCCACGACCTCTCCAGCGCCGTCGCCCTCAACGACACCATCCAGCGCGTCTTCCCCGAACAGGACATCTACCGCATCGACCACTACCTCGGCAAAGAAACCGTCCAGAACGTCCAGGCCTTCCGCTTCGGTAACGGCATCTTTGAACCCCTCTGGAATCGCCGCTACATCAACCACGTCCAGATTACGGCCGCCGAATCCATCGGCGTCGAGGGCCGCGGCGGCTACTACCAGGAGGCCGGCGCCCTCCGCGACATGATCCAGAACCACCTCCTGCAGGTCATGTCCACCGTCGCCATGGAGCCCCCCGCCGTCTTCGAACCCGCCGCCGTCCGCGACGAACGCGCCAAGCTCCTCCGCTCCGTCCGCGTCATGAAGCCCGAGGAGGTCCACGAAAACGCCGTCGCCGGCCAGTACGGCCCCTCCCGCATCGGCGGTGCCCAGGTGCCTGGCTTCCGTCAGGAAAAGGGCGTCGACCCCGAAGCCCAGACTGATACCTACGCCGCCGCAACCTTCTATATCGATAACTGGCGCTGGGCCGGCGTCCCCTGGTACATCCGCACCGGGAAGCGGCTCCCCAAGCGCGTCACCGACATCGCCATCCGCTTCAACTCCGCGCCCCTCTCGCTCTTCCGCGATGACGGCAACCTCAGCCTTCCCCCGCAGCTCCAGGCCAATCTCCTCATCCTTCGCATTCAGCCCGAAGAAGGCATCTCGCTCCGCTTCCTCTCCAAGCATCCCGGCGAGGGCATGAAGCTCCGCCCCGTCTCGATGGACTTCAACTACGGCACCAGCTTCGGAGCTCGCTCGCCTTCCGCCTACGAAACCTTGCTCCTCGACGCCATGGTCGGTGACCCCACCCTCTACACCCGCCAGGACATGGTCGAAGCCAGTTGGAAAGTCGTCGAGCCCATCCTCGGCGTCTGGTCCGAAACCCGCCAGCCCTTCCCCAACTACGAGGCCGGCTCCTGGGGCCCCGCCGCCGCCGACGAAATGCTTGCCCGCCACGGTCATGAATGGAGAGTGCCATGAGCGCCGCGTCCGTCATCCAACCCTCGAAGCTCCTCAAAGAACTCTCCGAACTCTGGGTCTCCCTCGGCAAGGAGGAGTCCGGCGGCCACGGCGTTCTGCGCGCCTGCTCCATGACCCTCATCGTCGTCAGCGAGGCCGCCGACGACCCCGGCGAAACTCTCGCCGCCCTCATGCCCGAGCACCCCGCTCGCGCCATCGTCGTCCGCCTTGACGACGACGCCGGCCTCTCCGCCCGCGTCTATGCTCAGTGCTGGATGCCCTTCGGCCGCCGCCAGCAGATCTGCTCCGAACAGGTGGAGATCCGCACCGCCGCCGCCCAGCTCGCCGACGTCCCCAGCGTCTGCCTCGGCCTCATCGTCCCCGATCTCCCCGTCGTCCTCTGGTCCCGCTGTCCCCGCCTCTTTGATCTGCCGGAGTTCGAACGCCTCCTGCCGCTCGTCGACAAACTCATCGTCGCCACCCGCGACGTCGACGACCTCCCGCGCCTCGCCCGCCTCACCGGCCCCCACATCGCCGACCTCTCCTGGACACGCCTCACCCGCTGGCGCGAACGCATCGCCTCCTCCCTCCCGCCGGGCGCTCGCGCCTGCGATATCAAGCGCGTCGTCATCGAGTTCGGCGGCGCCGCCATGCCTTCACGCGCCGCGTACCTCGGCGCATGGCTGGCCGCCCGCTGCAGCGATGTTCGCCCGGAGTTCATCGCCCTGCCCGACCGTCCCCGCGGCCTCTGCGCCGTCACTCTCCAAGGCGATGGGCTTGACCTTCGCCTCTTCGCCGGCGAGGACGAAACACTCGAAGTCCAGCGCGGCGAATTCTCCGCCCGCGCCGCCTTCGGACCACTCAACGACTACCTGCTCCTGCGCGAAGAACTGCGCATCCTCGGCCGCGACGCCGTGTACGAAGAGGCGCTCCGCGGGGTGCTGGGCTCGTGAAACACCTCTCTCCCGGCAGCGCGCAGGCCGCCGAAGCGTGCGCCCGCCACATCGCCCTCACGGCCCGCGCCGCCGTCGAACGCCAGGGCCGCGCTTCCATCGCCCTCTCCGGCGGCTCCACCGTGAAGGTTCTCTTCCCCGTGCTCGCCGCCGCGGCTCTTCCCTGGGAGCACGTTCATTGGTTCTGGGTCGATGAGCGCGGCGTGCCCCCCACCCACGAGCAGAGCAACTATCGCCTCGCCGCCGAGCTCCTGCTCCGCCCCGCCGGCATACCCGCCGCCAACGTCCATCGCATCCCGGCCGAACACCCGCCGGATGAGGCCGCCCGGCTCTACGCAGAGGACATCCGTCGCCACTTCGCCCTCGGCCCGGCAGCCCTGCCGCGCTTCGATCTCATCCACCTCGGCATGGGACCCGATGCCCACACCGCCAGCTTGTTTCCCGGCGAGCCCTTGATCGAGGACCGCACCGGCCTCACCGCCCCCGTCTGGGTTCCCAAGTTCAACCAGTGGCGCGTGACGCTGCTCCCCGGAGTCATCGTCTCCGCCCACGCCATCGCCTTCCTCGCCACCGGACCCGATAAAGCGGAAGCCCTGCGCGCCGTCCTCGAAGAGCCCTACCAGCCGCTGCTGTATCCCGCCCAGATCGGCGTCCACGGCGGCGTGGAGCCCGATTGGTTCCTCGACTCCGGCGCTGCTCGCCTGCTGCGCTGAACCGCCGCTCCCACCCCTCATCCTCCACCCGCTTGCGGGCCGGAGTGCCTTTGTTACGATTCGAGTGTGGCACTGACACCGGACCGATTCCACCAAGCATCCGTCACCGAACTCCTCGAGGCGGGGGCGAACGCCCGCGTCGGCCTCGATCAGCGCTGGGTGCGAGCCATTGTCGAACGCGGCGCCGCCGCTGTCGATGAACTCGTCCGTTTCGGCATGGTGGAACCCTCCGACGATGTCCCGGTCTCTCTCGAAGAAGACATCCTCGCCATGCTGCGCCACCTCCGCTCACCGAAGGCCCTCCCCTTCTACGTCGAGATGCTCCGGCGCGACCCCTTCGAAATGCCCGATGACCTGCTGGCCGCCTTCCTCGATCTGGGCGAACCCGCCGTCGAACCGCTTCTCGAACTGTACGCGGAACTCGGTGACGAGCAGGGCGGGGAAGTCGCCTTCGTCCTCGCTGCCCTCGGCGTCCGCCACCCCATGGTGAAGGAAATCCTCGTCCGCCGCCTGGACCTCGACCCCATCGACGCCTCCATCGCCCTCGCCCTCTTCCGCGACCCCGGCACCAAACCGGCGCTCGAAGCGAAACTCGCCGCCGTCGATCCGGCCAGTCCCGACAACGAAACGCTGCGGCGTGAACTGGCCGAAGCCGCGGAGGCCGTCACACTCCCTAAGCCCGAGCCCTTCGACGAACCCTTCGACCTCTGGTCGCTCTATCCCGCCGAGGCCGCCCCCGCCATGAGCGACCTCCCCGTGGCCACCCGCCTCGAGTTCCTCGATAGCTCCGTGGCCGAATACCGCCTCGCCGCAGCCGAGAGCTTCCAGAGCGCCGAACACACCCCCGCCATCCGCACCCGCTTGCTCGCCGCCGCCCGCCAGGACGCCGACGTCAAGGTGCGCGCCGCCGCTTGGCGCGCGCTCGGCGAGTCCATCGACGAAAAGCCCGTCCGCGCCGCGCTCGAGGCTCGCCTCAACGATGACTCCGCTCCCCTCGAGGAGCGCGCCGGTGCCCTCGTCGGTCTCTCCGCCGATGCCTCCGAGCCCGTCCTCCGCCGCATGCGCGAGTTCTACGACCAGCCCGAAGTGCGCGCCGCCGCGCTGGAGGCCATGTGGAAATCCATGGACCGCCGGTTCTCGTCCTACTTCCCCAAGCACCTGGACGACGCCGATGTGGAGGTCGCCAGACAGGCCGTCTGGGGCATCGGGTTTCTGGGCATCCAGTCGGAGGTCAGCCGCCTCCGGAAGCTCTTCGAGAATGCTGACCTGCGCGAAGACGCGCTCTTCGCCTACGCCCTATCCGTCCCCGGGGAAGTCTCGCGCGGCCGCGTTAAAGGCCTCTTTCGCAAGGTCGAAACCGATGCCGGCGGCCTCTCTGAGAACGAGGAGGAACTGGTCCAGGTGGCCTTGGACCAGCGGTTGATGCTCCATGGCCTCGAACCCGTCTTCTTCCCCGAGGAGCACGACCATCCTCATGGCGATGACGACTCAGGCCACGCCCAACCCCACAACCATGCCTCGCCCAACGGTTCCGCCAGGGTAGGGCGAAATGACCCTTGCCCCTGCGGCAGCGGCAAGAAGTACAAGAAGTGTCACGGCGCCTGACGCCGCGCCCGTTCCCCCAGCCTCCTGAAGCATCCGCCCGGGTGTTGTAATACCCCCATACCCCTTAAGAACATTTTCCACAGAATTTGTTTTTTTAAAATTCACAGAGCGTGCATCTGTAGTAAACGGTTTGCGTTCATCCTAGGCCAGAATGAGAGCCCTATCGCGGCGCACTTGGTTAGCATCGCTCGTTGCAGCCCTCTTCATCCGGCCGGAACGGCTGGACTCTTCCTCCGGACCCACCGCCCAGAGGCGGCGCTATCGCGCCGATGCCGTCATCACGTTCCTGGGCATCCCCATTTACTCCCGCCAGGACGTCGGCGGCGGATACGCCGTGCTCGAGGAGGCCAGGGTCGATGATGCCCGCCGGCTCTCTCTCGAGTTCGCCGGAGGCTCACGCCCCGAACGCGCCCGCGGTTTGAACCGGCTCGGATTTATCCGGGAGACGGTCCTCGAGCGGGGCGGCGCCCTCGCCGAAGCCAGATATTTCGGCTTCATGACGTCTTCCCCCGAAGAGGATCTCGACGAGGCCAGGAAAGCGCTCGCCGCCCAGAACGGCTCGCTCTTCTACAGCGCCGTCGACGGCCTCGCCGCCAAGGGCCGCATGATCAGCGCCAAGGCCCGGCTGCTGTTTCCCGCCAGCTACTCCTTCACCCGGCACCGCGAATTGCTCGGCGAGGTTCAGAAAGCCTTCCCCCAAAGCCGCCAGGCGCCCGTCGAGACCGAAGCCGGCGCCGGTACCTTCCTCTACGCCCTGTCCCGCGCCATGGCCGATCACTCCCCCCGCTTCGTCTGCGACTATGCCTGGAACGGCAAGATCTACCAGCTCAAGACCGAGAAACACCGCGAAGCGGACGGCCGCTGGCGACTGAAAGGCAGGGTCGCCGAACGCGGCAGGAAGGCCGGGCCGGGCTTCCGCCTCTGGTACCAGGACGCTCCCGGCCCCGTGCTCCCCACCCGCATTGAACTCGACGCCCGTTCCTTCCTCAAGCTCAGCTTCGTAGAAGTGGGCCAGGAGGCGGCGGCATGAGAAACTCCCACCTGCATTTCTACTGGAAAGATCGCCGTCACCTCGAACGCTTCCGGACCGGCGTTTCCTTGCACAGCCATACGCTCTTCTCCCAGGAGGGCCTAGACTTCATCCCCCGCTACGCCATGCGCGTACCCATCCTGCGCGAGGCCGTCGCCGCCCGCCTAGGCCGCCACCGTGCCCGCACCGGAGAGGAGGTCGACTTCAGCCGCGCCTGGTGGACTCCCCCCCTCCCTCCCAAACAGGCCCACGACCTCGAACGCGCCCAGATCGAAGAACGCTGCGATCTCGAAGCCCTCGTGTCCCTCACCGACCACGACAACATCGAGGCCGGCCGCCAACTCTCCGTCGTAGATCCTTCCGTGCCGGTGTCGGTCGAGTGGACCATCCCGCTCGGCTCGTCGTTCTTCCACGTCGGCCTGCACAACCTGCCCCATGATCTTGCTCCCGCTCTCATGGACCGCTGCGCGGCCCTCTCCGCCCGTCCCGATGCTGCCCGTGTGCGTGCCTTGCTTGCCGAACTCGACGCCATGCCTCAGGTACTAATCGTTCTCAATCATCCCCTGTGGGATGAGAAGGGCATCGGCGTGGAACGCCACCAGCGGCTCTTGGAGGAATTCATGGGGCTCTACGGCCCCCAAATCCACGCCTTCGAATTGAACGGCTGGAGAACCTGGATGGAGAACCGCTTCGTCATGCGGTTCGCACAGATCTGCCACAAGCCCGTAATCTCCGGCGGAGACCGCCACGGCCTCGAACCCAACGCCATCATCAACCTCACCAATGCCGTCACCTTCGATGAGTTCGTCGATGAAATCCGCGCCGGAGCAAGCGATCTCCTCTTCATGCCCCAGTACCGCGAATCGCGAACCCTGCGCACTCTCCACACCATGGCCGACATCCTCCGGAACAACGATCGTCACGAGTTCGGCTGGGTTCGTTGGACCGACCGCCTCTTCTACCGCGGGGACGACGGCGTGGAGCGCAGTCTCACTGAGCTGTGGCGTAAAGAAGGTGAGCCCGGCGTCGTGCGCGCCTTCGTCGGTTTGGTAACCCTGCTCGACAGCCATCGCGTCCGCAGTGCCCTCCGCGTTGCCCTTCCCGACCGCGAGGAGGTCGCCTTGTGAGCGCCCTGCCGCGCGTCGCCTTCTTCGCCGACAGCTTTCATGAGGTGAACGGCGTCGCCCTCACCAGCCGGCAGCTCGACGCCTTCGCCCGCCGCCGCGGCTATCCTTTCCTGAGCGTCCGCGGCGCCGCCGAGCATCGCCTGGAGCGCCAGGGTGACCATGTCGCCATCGACCTCCGTCGCGGCTGGGCCTCCTTCGCCCTCGACCGCGACCTCCGCTGCGATCCTCTGTTTCTCCGCTGGCGCGATCGGGTTGCGGATCAGTTACGTCGCTTTCAGCCGGATGTCATCCACGTCACTGGCCCGAACGATATGGGCATCCTCGGCGTCTACCTCGCCCACCTGCTAAGGGTGCCGGTGCTCGCCTCCTGGCAGACGAACGTGCACCAGTACGGCCGGCGCCGGCTCGAAAAACTCCTCGCCTTCTTACCCGGTCGCATCCGCTCCGCGCTCGGCGCCCGCGCCGAGAGCGCTGCCTTCCACATCGTCACCTCGTTCTATCGGCTCGCGAAGGTGATCCTCGCGCCAAACCGCGAATTGGTCGAGACGATCGGTCAGGCCACCAACCGGCCCGTTTACCTCATGCAGCGCGGCGTCGACACCACTGCCTTCTCTCCCGCCCACCGCACCCGCCAGAACAGCGAAGTCGTTCTCGGCTTCGTCGGACGGGTCCAGCCGGAGAAAAACGTCGGCTTCCTCCTCCAGGTGGAGCAGGCCCTCCTCAATGCCGGTGTCACCAACTACCGCTTTCTCATCGTCGGCGATGGCAGCGAACGCGACCGGCTCCGCCGGGAGCTTCGCCGCGCCGTCCTCCCCGGTGTCTTGCGGGGCAGGGAATTGTCCGAGGCGTACGCCAATATGGACGTCTTCCTCTTCCCGTCCTATACCGACACCTTCGGGAACGTCATCCAGGAGGCAATGGCCTCCGGCGTGCCCGCTATCGTCACCGCCGGAGGAGGCCCCAAGTTCATCGTCCGTAGCGGCGAGACCGGATACGTCGCCGCCGACGAGGCCGCCTTCATCCGTACCACCCTCGAACTCGTCCTCGATCCCGCGCACCGTCGTCGCCTCGGCGCGGCCGCTCGTCGCCAGGCGCTCGAGGCCTCCTGGGATCGCGTCTTTGAGCGGGTCTACGACGCCTACCGCGAATGTATCGAGCGGTGTCGAGAAACGCAGCAAGCGGTGTCGCTATCTCCTACACTCTCTAACTCACAGATTCCACAGCTGCAAAGCGGCCCCGTTGAATAAGTCCGCAATCCGCTGTTGCAAAGAACAACAGTAAGCCCGGTCTCCCCAAACTCTCAAGTGTCTGAAAACGAACCGCTTATCAGGTGCCGTACCATGGCCGCCAAAGTGCCTAAACAGAGGCGAAGGAGACGGTACGACAATGACAGTCCTCTTGCTCTTGGTTACCTTCCTGGCGTTCATCCTGGTAGATACCTTCTTGAGCCGCCGGAAAGCCCAGCAAATGGTGATGGCCCCCGCCACACCGGAACCAGATAAAACCCCCGCCACCGCACCTGCTCACACCGGCAGCGACTGGATCGACGGCTTCTACATGCCCGCCACCGTCCGCTACCATGCCGGCCACGGATGGGTGTCCCGCGAACGGAAGAACGTCCTGCGCGTCGGCGTCGACGAGTTCGCCGCCAAACTCGCCGGTGGCATCGAGAGAATCGAACTCCCGAAGCCGGGCCATTGGGTCCGCCAGGGACAGAAAGCCCTCGCCGTGTTCCGCAACGGTGAGAAGGCCGAGATCGTCTCGCCCGTCGAGGGTGAGGTCGTCGAGATCAACCACGAAGTCGTCCAGAACCCGGCGCTGCTCCGCCAGGACCCGTATGGCAAGGGTTGGCTGATGACCGTCTTCGCTCCCGACGAGGAGAGCGTCACCCGCAACCTCCTCCCCAAGGGCCTGGTCCAGGGTTGGATGCAGGAGATGGTCACCCGCCTCTATGCCATGCAGCCCCAATTGGCCGGTGCGGTCTCCCCCGACGGCGGCGTCATGGTGGACGATCTCTGCTCCGCCCTGCCCGGCGCCGAGTGGAAGACGCTCACGGAAGAATTCTTCCTGAAGTAGTGCGTCAAAATAAAAGAGAATAAGATGTGGAATTCTGCAACGCTTCCGGTTAAACTGATACTGCCAGTCGCCTTCCAGAATCGGCAGTTCAGGTCCCGGCAGGCGGGAGGTGATGAGTAATGGCCCGGGGAGTTTTGTTCGATAGCACCCTCTGTGTAGGCTGCCGCGAGTGCGAAGGCGCCTGCGCAAAACGGTGGAATCAGCCCTACGACGAGTCCATCGCGCGGACGGAGAAGATCTCCTACCGTAAGCTGACCACCATCCAGACGAAGGGCGAGAATTTCGTCCGCCGCATGTGCATGCACTGCGTCGACCCGGCTTGCGCCTCCGTGTGCCCCGTCGGGGCGCTCGAGAAAACGAAGCTCGGTCCCGTGGTCTACCACGAAGACCGCTGCATGGGCTGCCGCTACTGTATGGTCGCGTGCCCCTTCAACGTCCCGTCCTACACCTGGAACGAACCGCTCCCCAAGGTGAAGAAGTGCGATATGTGCTTCGAACGGCAGTCGGCCGGCAAGCAGACCGCCTGCGCCGAAGCCTGCCCCACCGGTGCAACGCTCCTCGGCGAGCGTGACGAACTCATCGCCGAAGCCAAAAAGCGCCTGGCCGAGAAACCCGCTGAGTATCATCCCAAGGTCTACGGCATCGAAGAGGTGGGCGGCACGTCCGTGCTCTTCCTCTCCAAGGTCCCCTTTGAGCAGCTGGGCTTGCGTACCGATCTCCCCAGGCACGCCCTGCCGCAGAATACCTGGGCCGTCCTCTCCCACGTGCCCGACGTCGCCGCCGTCGGCTCGGTCCTGCTCGGCGGCGTCTACTGGATCACCCACCGCCGCGAAGCGGTGGCGCGGGCGGAAGCCAAGGGAGGCGCGCGATGATCGATCGTCTGAAAAAGCTCACGTTCTGGCAATGGGTCTTCGCGGCCGTCATGGCCGCCGGTGCCTACGCCACCTTCGTCCGTTTCTTCTACGGCCTCGGTGCCTCCACCAACCTCAATGACCAGTTCCCCTGGGGAATCTGGGTTGGCTTCGATGTGCTCTGCGGTGTCGCCCTCGCCGCCGGCGGCTTCACCCTCGCCGCCGCCGTCCACCTCTTCAACATCAAACGCTACAAACCCATCGCCCGGCCCGCCATCCTCACCGCGTACCTCGGCTATCTGCTGGTCGTCGTCGCGCTCATGTTTGACCTCGGGCGCCCCTACCGCATCTGGCACCCCATGATCATGTGGAATCCCCGCTCCGTCATGTTCGAGGTCGGTTGGTGCGTCACCCTCTACACCACCGTTCTCACCCTCGAATTCCTGCCCCTCGTCCTCGAGCGGCTGCGCCTCCGGACGCCCTTGAAGTGGATGCACTCCATGATGGTGCCGCTCGTCATCGCCGGCTGCATCCTCTCTACGCTCCACCAGAGCTCGCTCGGCAGCGTGTACCTCATCATGGAAGGCAAGCTCCACGCCCTCTGGTACACCTCCATGCTCCCGGTGATGTTCTTCGCCTCCGCCGTGTGCGTCGGCCTCGCCATGACCATCTTCGAAGGCTGGCATAGCGCCAAGGCGTTCGGCCGGCCGCTCGAGCTGCCCCTCATGCAGGGCTTGGCCCGCGTGCTCGCCGTCGCGGTCTCCACCTACCTGACCCTGCGCTTCCTTGACCTGCTCCACCGCGGCGCTCTTCCACTGCTGAGCGAACCCTCCACCGAAACCTACCTCTTTATGCTCGAAATCCTCCTGCTCGCCCTGCCCGCGCTGCTGCTGTTCCGCGCCCACGTGCGAGCCAATCCGAAGGCTCTCTACGCCTGTGCCGTCATGGTGGTCTTCGGAGTCGTCACCAATCGCCTCAACGTCAGCGTCACCGGGATGGAGCGCGCCGCCGGCGTCTCCTACCTGCCCCGCTGGACCGAGGTCGCCGTCACGCTCGCCATTGTCGCCGCCGCCTTCGCCATCTTCCGCCTGGCGGCACGCCATCTGCCCGTGTTCGAAGACTCTGAGCACGAAGAAGAGGAAACCCCCGCGCCGGCCCTCGCTCCCTATGAGCACGCCGCCGCCCAGGGAGATTAGGAGAGCCAATGGGGGACCGTCCCCCGAAACCCGCAGAAGCTGCTCCGCGCGGACTCCGTATCGGACTCGCCGTCAAGCTCGCCGCTTGTCTCGTTGTGACGGCGGCGAGTTTCTTCGCCTTGTTCGGCGCCCTGCAACTCCGCTTGCAGCGCCGCCATTCCGAAGAGCTCATCCTCCTCAGCGCCGAGCGCATCAGCGACCTCATCCACTCCGGCACCCGCTACAGCATGCTGCACAATGACCGCGATGCCGTCCACCACAGCATTCGCAACATGGGCGCCGAGCCCGGCGTGCGCCGCGTCCGCCTCTACAACGAGGAGGGCCGCATCCAGTACTCCTCCGATGACGCCGAGATCGGGCGCATGGTCGACAAGACCGCCGAAGCCTGCTATGCCTGCCACGCCCAACACGTGCCCTTGCAGAAACTCGACCGCCCCGACCGCGCCCGCATCTTCTCCGATCCCTCCGGCCGCCGCACCCTCGCCGTCATTCGCCCCATCGAGAACCGTCCCGAATGTGCCAACGCCGCCTGCCACGCACACCCCTCCTCACGGCGCATCCTCGGCGTCATCGACGCTCAGCTCAGCCTCGAGAACGTCGATAGCCAGCTCGCCGAAAACCAGCGGCAAATCCGCCTGTCCACCCTGGTGGCTCTCGTTCTGCTCTGCCTCCTGAGCGTCGCCTTCACCTGGCTGGTGGTCCACCGTCCCATCAAAGAACTCACCCGCGGCATCCAGGAGGTCGCAAAAGGCGACCTCGAACACCGCCTGCCGGTCCGCTCCAACGATGAGCTCGGCGACCTCGCCTCCTCGTTCAACTCCATGGCCGGCGAACTCGATCAGGCTCACCAGGAACTCACCGGCTGGGCCCGGACCCTCGAGGATCGCGTCCACGAAAAAACCACCGAACTCGAAAAGGCCCATCGCATCCTGGTCTCGAGCGAGAAGATGGCAAGCCTCGGCAAACTCGCTGCCACCGTCGCCCATGAGGTCAACAACCCGCTGTTCGCCATGCTGACCTACGCCCGCCTCTCCCTCAAGGACCTGGACAAACTCGAATCCCAGGACCCCGCCCGCAAGGCCGGCATCGCCGACAACCTGAAGCTCATCGAGCGCGAGAGCCGCCGCTGCGGTGACCTCATGAAGAACCTCCTGGCGTTCGCCCGGCAGTCCAAGCCCCAGCGCGCCCCCAATGACCTGAATCTGATCGTCGAACGCGCCATCAAGCTCGTGCAGCATCAGATGGCTCTGCAGGAGATCAGGCTGCGAACCGAGCTGCCCCCTCTGCCCGAGATTCAGTGCGACGCAGCGAAGATCCAACAGGCTCTCCTCGCCGTTCTGGTGAATGCCGCCGAGGTGATGCCGAAAGGCGGTTCCGTCACCGTCCGCACCGGGTTCGACGCCGCCAACAAATCCGCTTTGATTCGCATCCGCGACACCGGTCCCGGCATCGCTCCCGACGTCCTTCCCAATATCTTCGAGCCGTTCTTCACCACCAAGGAGAACACGCACCGTACCGGCCTGGGTCTGGCCATCGTGAAGGGCATCATCGAACAGCACTCGGGAACCATCGCCGTCGAGACAACCCTGGGGCAGGGAACTGAATTCATCATCTCGCTACCGGCGGAAGCCCCGGCCGCCGCCGCGGAACCGGCAGCGGCGGGCGCCGCCGCAAATCGAACAGGCTGATAAGAAGAGGAGACGACGTGCATAGCGCCACGGCAGTGAAACTGAAGGGTCGAATCCTGATCGTCGACGACGATCCGGTAGTGCGCGATTCGCTCGGCAAGTGGTTCGATAGCGAAGGATATGAGGTCACGCTGGTGTCCAGCGGCAAAGAGGCACTCGAACGCCTCGCCGGTCGCCGCTGGGATGTCGCCCTGCTCGACATCAAAATGCCCGGTATGGACGGTATCGAGCTCCATGAACGTGTCCACGAGGCCGATCCCGACCTCCCCGTCATCATGATGACCGGCTACGCCTCCGTCGAAACCGCCGTCAAAGCCCTCAAGCAGGGCGCCTACGACTACATCACCAAACCCTTCGATCCCGATGAACTGGTGCTCCTCGTCAAACGCGCGCTCGAACACCAGGCCGCCAAACGCGAGGTCGAGCGCCTCCGCGAGAACCTCCAGGACGCCTTGCCCGGCTCCGACCTCATCGGCCAAAGCCCCGCCATGAAGCGCGTCGCCGAACTCATCGAAACCGTCGCCCCCACCGACGCCACCGTGCTCCTCACCGGCGAAAGCGGCACCGGCAAGGAAGTCGTCGCCCGCGCTATCCATGCCCGTAGCCCCCGCCGCTTCATGCCCATGGTCGTCATCCATTGCGGCGCCCTCACCGAAACCCTGCTCGAAAGCGAGCTCTTCGGCCACGAGCGCGGCGCCTTCACCGGCGCTCAGTTCCGCAAGAAGGGTAAGTTCGAAGTCGCCGACGGCGGCACCGTCTTCCTCGACGAAATCGCCGACATCAGCCTCCGCACTCAAACCGACCTCCTGCGCGTCCTCCAGGAAAAGGAAATCACCCGCGTCGGCGGCAATGAGACCGTCGAGGTCGACTTCCGCTGCATCGCCGCCTCCAACAAGAGCCTCGAAAAGCTCGTCAAGGAAGGCACCTTCCGCCCCGACCTCTTCTACCGCCTCAATGTCTTCTCCATCGAAATACCGCCCCTCCGCGAACGCCTCGAAGACGTGCCGCTCCTCGTTAGCCACTTCCTCGCCAAGTACGCCTCGTCGATGAACCGCCCCGTCCCGCGCATCGCCTCCCGCGCCCTCGAACTGCTCATGAACTACCAGTGGCCCGGCAACGTCCGCGAACTGGAAAACGCCATCGAGCGAGCCATGGTCATCAGCCGCGAGGCGGAAATCCAGCCCTCGGACTTCCCCTTCCAGCTGCACCCCGCCGACGCCGCCAACGGCAGCGGCCGCACCCTCGAAGACGTCGAGAAGGCCCACATCGCCAAGGTGCTCGAGGAGACCAAGTGGAACATGTCCCGCACCGCCCGCATCCTAGACATCGACCGCACCACGCTCTATAACAAGCTCAAGCGGTACAGCCTCCGCTAGCCGATGGGGTGGTGGTCCAGAGAGCCGTTGATTCATCTGGTCGCCGTCGGACCCGACGTGCCCCTCGAGCGCCTCGATCGCCTCGCCGCCGCGCTCGCGAAAACTCTCGGCATGTCCTGCCGCGTCCGCGACGCCTGGCTCGACCCCGCCCCCGCCTACGATCCCTCCCGCGGCCAGTTCCATTCCACGGCCATCCTGCAGTCCATGGTTCCCGCCGCCAACGGCTCCCGCCTCCTCGGCGTCGCCGACGTCGATCTCTTCGTCCCCATCCTCACCTACGTCTTCGGCGAGGCCCAGCTCGGCGGCCAGTGCGCCCTCGTCTCCATGCATCGCCTCCATGAGGCGTTCTACGGCCTCCCGCCGGACGACGACATCCTCCATCAGCGCCTCGCCAAAGAGGCCCTCCACGAACTCGGACACACCTGGGGCCTCAAACACTGCTCCGATTGGCGTTGCGCTATGGCCTCCACCCATGCCGTCGAACGCCTCGACCTCAAGGAACTCGCCTTCTGCCGGTCCTGCCGGACCGCCATCGGCTAAGCGCGCCGTTCACCGGTAAACCCCGCCGGTTCGCCGATCTCCTGCTGAACCGGACGCCCCCCTCCGCCTACCCTGGACATGGGAAGGCATTCGATATGAAACTCCAACAGCAGCACCGTCAGCCCGGCCTCTGGGTGGGTGCGTTCTTTATCGTCTTCGGCTCCATACTCCTGTTGGACCGCCTCGACTTCATCGAGGCCCGCACCATCTTCCGTTTCTGGCCCGCAGTGCTCGTGGTCCTCGGGTTCACCAAGTTGGTCTCCTCCCACGACACCGGCAACCGCCTGTTCGGCGGCATGCTCACCGCCATCGGCGCCGTCCTCCTGTCGAATGCCATCGGCCTCACCGACATCCGCTTTCGCGATCTCTGGCCGCTGGCCATCATCGCCGCCGGCGTCGGCCTGCTCATCGAAGCTCTCAAGGGTCCGCGTAGCGAGTTGCCTTCCGCCGACACCGAACACGTCATGCAGGAGTTCGCCATCTTCGGCGGCTCCAACCACCGCTACCGTACCCAGCGCTTCCAGGGCGGCGCCGCTACCGCCATCTTCGGCGGCCTCGAGCCCGACCTCCGCCAGGCCGAGATCGACGGTGACGTCGCCGAAATCAACACCACCGCCATCTTCGGCGGTATCGTCCTCAAAGTGCCCGAGCATTGGACCGTGGTCCTGCGCGGCGTCCCCATCTTCGGCGGCTTCGAGGACAAAACCTACCATCCCAGACCGGGCGATGCCACCCGAACCAAAACACTCATCGTCCGTGGTGCCGCCATCTTCGGCGGTATCGAAGTCAAGAACTGAGGAGAGCTCCGACCATGACTACCCAGATGACTCACCAGAGCGCCCGCCCGGTGCCATGGGGCGCCTTCGTCCTCCTGATCCTCGTCTTCGCCTGGCTCGACGCCGGGCGTCCCGTACTCTCCGCCGGCCACTCCCTCGCCCTCTTCGGCCGCACCGAGTACGCCGCCGATTCGGCCCCGCTCGACCGCGCCGCCGCCACCGCCGTCTTCGGCCGCGCTGAGCTCGATCTCCGCCGCGCGCAGCTCCCCGAGAAAGGCGCCACCGTGCGCGCCAACGCCGTCTTCGGCAGCATCGATGTGCGCGTCCCCGAGGGCTGGCGCGTCGAAGTCGACGGCATCGGTATCCTCGGCAAATACCGCGGCGACGATCGCAATAAGGTCTGGGACGGCCCTGTCCTGCGCGTCGAAGGCGTAGCATTGTTCGGGCAGGTGCGGGTCAGAAACTAGATGCGCATTCACTTCCTTACCGGCTTCCTCGGACTCACGCTCCTCGTCGAGCTGCTGGCCGTGGCCGCCGGCTGGCAATGGCTCGACGCAACCTCAGTTGCCGTGCCCGCCGGCGCCATCGTCAACGCCGCCGCGCACAGCGCACGGTACTCCGTGAAGTTCCTCGCGGCCATGCGCCCCGTCATGCAGGTGGTCTTCGTCACCTCCACCGCCATTGGCGGCGGCGCACTGGCCATGGGGGCCGGCGCCGCCGGCGCCTGGGCCTCCGGAAACCTCCCGGCCCTGACACCCTTCTTCCCGACGCTGTTCGCCACCGGCATGCTCTTCTTCCTCGCCGTCTCCATGCTCTACCAGCTCACCCAGGCCCTGACCCGCGCCCAGCAGTTGGAGAAGCGCGAAGCCGAAGCCCGCGTCATGGCCCGCGAAGCCGAACTGCGCGCCCTCAAGGCTCAGGTCAACCCTCATTTCCTGTTCAACAGCCTTCATTCCATCAGTGCCCTGACCTCGAGCGATGCCGCCCGCGCCCGCTCCATGTGCATCCAGTTGGCCGACTTCCTGCGCAGCACCCTCGGCTTGGGCGACAAGCAGAGCGTCCCCCTTGCCGAGGAACTCGACCTGCTCCGCAAGTACATCGCCGTCGAACAGGTCCGCTACGGCAACCGCCTGCACTTTGAGGAGAAGGTCGAGCCGCGCGTCCTCACCTGCCACGTGCCGCCTCTCCTCCTCCAGCCGCTCGTCGAGAACGCCATCCGCCACGGCGTCGCCAACATTGCTGACGAGGGCTGGGTCCGCTTGAGCGCCGGCCCCGCCGGCCGCCATCTGCATCTCGAGGTGGAGAACACCTACGACCCCGAGGCTCCCGTCCGCCGTGGCGCCGGCGTCGGGCTCAAGAACGTCGCCAACCGCCTCACCGCCCGCTACGGCGAAGAGGCCCGCGTGCGCGCCGAAGGCGATGGTCAGGACGCAATGTGGCGCGTGAAAATCTGGATTCCCATGGAGCACGAACGGGCATGAGTGAACGCCTGACCGCCATCATCGTGGACGACGAGGAACTCGCCCGGCAGTACCTGCGCGAACTGCTCTCGCACCACCCCGGGATCGAAGTCCTCGCCGAATGCCGCAACGGCTTCGAAGCCGTCAAGGCCGTTGGCGAGCGCAAGCCCGACCTCCTCTTCCTCGACATCCAGATGCCCAAGCTCGATGGCTTCGA
>JANRJO010000032.1:0-113555 GCA_033763935.1 Bryobacteraceae bacterium | reverse complement strand
CCCGCCTGCCGGATGTTCGCCGACTCGATCCGAATGATCTTCCCGTTCTTCGTGATGATCATCAGGTCGGAGTCTTCCTGCACCATTAGCACGCTGACCACCTGTCCGACCTTCGACGTGGTCTTCATGTTGATCACGCCCTTGCCGCCCCGGCCCGTGATCCGATAATCATCGAGCGGAGTACGCTTGCCAAAGCCGTTCTCCGATATCGAGAGAATCAGCCCCTCCTGGCCGCACACCTCCATGCCCACCAGAACATCGCCCTCGGCAATCGTCATCGCGCGCACGCCGCGCGCCTGCCGGCCCATGGCGCGCACTTCCGACTCTTCAAACCGAATCGCCTGCCCGTCGCTCGACGCCAGGAAGATGTAGTTCGTGCCGTTTGTAATCCGCGCGCCCAACAGCTCATCGCCGTCGTCCAAAGTCAGCGCGATGATCCCGCGCGACATCGGATTGTCGAACTCCGTCAACTCGCTCTTCTTGATCACGCCGCGCCGCGTCACCATCACGATGAACCGGTCCGGCGTGAACTCCTTCACCGGCAGGAACGCCTGCACCGTCTCGTCCGGCTGCAGGTTGATCAGCCCGCTGATGTGCTTGCCCTTGCTCGCAGCGCCCGCATCCGGAATCTCGTAAATCTTCAGCCAGTAGACCCGGCCCTTGTTAGTGAAGATCAGCAGGTAGGAATGTGTGTTCGCGATCAGCAGGTGCTCGATGACATCCTCGCTGCGCGCCACCATTCCGATGCGGCCCTTGCCGCCGCGGTTCTGCCGCGTGTAGGTGTCGACGGCGGTGCGTTTCAAATACCCGCCGCGCGTCACCGTTACCGCAACGTCCTCCTGCTGGATCAGGTCTTCGAGATGAATCTCGCCCGTATCCTCGGCGAACTCCGTCCGCCGCTCGTCGCCGAAGTCCTTCTGGACTTCCTTCAGCTCCTTCACGATCAGGCGCCGCAGCACCACGTCCGAGCCCAGGATCTCCAGGTACTCGGCAATCTGCCGCTGAATATCCGCCAGTTCGTCGAGGATCTTCTGCTGCTCCATGCCCGTCAGCCGCTGGAGCTGCAGCTCGATGATCGCCTGGGCCTGCTTGTCGGTGAAGTCGAAGCGCGAAACGCCCGCCGACGGCGCCCACTTGGCCACCACTTCCGTCAGCCGCGCGTTGTCCGCGAATGTCATCCCGCCCATCAGCGCTTCGCGCGCTTCCTTGGGGGTGCGCGCCGCGCGAATGGTCTCGATCACCGCATCCAGGTTCTGCAGCGCCTTCTGGAAACCGAGCAGAATGTGCTCACGCTCGCGGGCCTTGCGCAGCAGGTAGTCCGTGCGCCGGCGGACGACGTCGATGCGGTGCTCGATGAACCGCTTGATCACGTCGAGAATCCCCAGCTCGCGCGGCTGCCCGGCGACGATGGAAAGCATGATGACGCCGAAGTTCACCTGCATCTGCGTGTGCTTATACAGGTTGTTCAGCACCACCTCGGCCTGCTCGCCGCGTTTCAGCTCAAAGACGATGCGCATTCCGTCGCGGTCGCTCTCGTCGCGGATTTCGGAAATGCCTTCGATCTTCTTCTCGTTCACCAGCGACGCCGCGTGCTCAATCAGCCGCGCCTTGTTCACCTGGAACGGAATCTCGGTGACCACAATCGCCTCGCGGTCTTTCCCGATCTTCTCCGTCGCCGCCTTCGCGCGCAGCTTCAGCGTGCCCCGGCCCTTCGTGAAGTAATCGTAGATACCCTGCCGCCCCAGCAGGTACCCGCCCGTCGGAAAGTCCGGCCCCGGCAGCAGTTCCATCAGCTTCGGCAGGGTGAGGTTCGGATCCTGGATCAGAGCGATGGTCGCGTTCACCACCTCCGTGAGATTGTGGGGCGGAATGTTCGTCGCCATGCCGACCGCGATCCCCGATGAGCCATTCACCAGCAGGTTCGGCACACGCGTCGGCAGAACCTCCGGCTCCGTCGTCGAGTCGTCGTAGTTGGGACGGAAATCGACCGTCTCTTTGTCGATGTCCTCGAGCAGCGTCGTCGCAATGCGTGCGAGTCGCGCCTCGGTGTACCGCATCGCCGCCGGCGGATCTCCGTCCACCGATCCGAAATTTCCTTGCCCGTCAATCAGCGGGTACCGCATCGAAAACGGCTGCGCCATGCGCACCAGCGCGTCGTACACGGCGCCGTCGCCATGCGGATGGTACTTGCCGAGCACATCGCCGACAATGCGAGCGCACTTCTTCGTCGGCCGGTTATACGTGAGCCCCATGTCGTGCATCCCGTAAAGGATGCGCCGGTGCACCGGCTTCAACCCGTCGCGAATATCCGGCAGCGCCCGCCCCACGATCACGCTCATCGCGTAATCGAGGTACGACCGCCTCATCTCGTCTTCAATGTTGACCGGCTGCAGATTATCGCCACCGTTAAAAAGCGAACCCGAACCGCCCCCGCCGCCCGGCGGAACAGGTGGCGCAGGCGGGTTCTGGGGTGCGTCGGGGACGTTATTGTCGGCCAAGTGAACTCCTTGAATTTACTGGGGGTTACCCGGAAATCCTATTGTATCAAACCTCTCCCGTCGCTGGCGTCCATTCCACCGGTATTGCGGCTATTACGATTGACGTAATACCGACCGGTGAATACACTGGAAGGTGATCCGTTCGTTTCGGTGCCGCGAGACTGAGGCGTTGTTCAATGACCGATCGGGCGGTCGATGGCGGGCAATTGAGCGAGTGGCACGGAGAAAACTTCTGCTGTTGCATGCAGTCAGGTCGTTAGATGAGCTTCGTGTCCCGCCAGGCAACCGGCTTGAAGCGCTCAAGGGTGACCGAGCCGGGCAGTATAGCATCCGGATAAACGATCAATGGAGACTCTGTTTTGTTTGGAGCGACGGCGAGGCAACGAACGTCGAGATCATTGACTACCACTGAGGAAGCGATGTCAAAGGCTCGAAAGACTTTAGACCCCATCCACCCCGGGGAGATTCTGGCAGAAGAATTCATGGCGCCGCTCGGCATCAGCATCAACGGGCTGGCGCGTGACCTCCACGTCCCTCCCAATCGAATCCACGGCATCGTCCACGGCTCCCGATCCATCACCGCCGACACCGCTCTTCGCCTCGGTATCTACTTCGGCATGCAGCCGGAAACCTGGATGGCTTTGCAGGCGGAGTACGATCTTCGGGTGGCTCGCGGGACGGCTGGCGATCAGATTGCACGAACCGTGCGCAGACGGGAAGCCGCGTGAGGGCTCGCGTCTCCCGCGGAGCCACCGCTCCCCCCGCGTTGACACTCCCCACGCAAATTCGGTAACTTAAGAGGTTTGTAAGACTCGAACGGAGAAGGTCTGTCCATGAATACCGAATTTCCGTCCAAGCAGGCAATCGAGCGCTCCTGGCACGTCATCGACGCCCAGGGCCAGGTGCTTGGCCGGGTCGCCAGCAAGGCGGCGAAGATTTTGATGGGAAAGAACAAACCTTCTTACACGCCCTTTCTCGATACCGGCGACCACGTCATCGTGGTGAACGCCGAGAAAGTGAAGTTGACGGGTAAGAAGGAAGAGCAGAAGATCTACCGCAGCCACTCGGGCTACCCCGGTGGCCTCAAGGAAGCCTCGGCCCGCAAGGTGCGCGCCACGCGCCCCGTCCGCATGGTCGAGGAAGCGATTTCGGGAATGCTGCCGAAAACCAAACTCGGTAAGCAGATGTACCGCAAGCTGAAGGTATACGCGGGCGACAAGCATCCCCACCAGGCGCAGAAGCCGGTGGCGCTCGCGGTCTAGGGAGCCGATAGGAATCAGAATGGCAGCGACGTTGGTTCAGTATCTTGGTACGGGTCGCCGGAAGACCTCGGTTGCGCGTGTCTTCCTCCGGCAGGGCAAAGGGCAGATCACCATTAACGGCCAGGGCCTCGAGCAGTATTTCACCACCGAGACCTCCAAAGCGCTCGTGCGGCAACCGCTCGCGGCGACCGAAACGGCCGACAAGTTCGACGTTCTCATCCTCGCAAACGGCGGCGGGACCACTGGTCAGGCCGGCGCCGCGAGGTTGGGCATCGCGCGCGCGCTCGTCGAGTTCAACAGCGAACTCCGCGGCAAGCTCAAGGAGCTCGGCCTCCTTACGCGCGATCCCCGCGGCCACGAGCGCAAAAAGTACGGCCAGAAGGGCGCTCGCCGCCGGTTCCAGTTCAGCAAGCGGTAACGCGAACGGGCGGGGATCGTCCCCGCCAAGCTCCTTCCGCAATCTTCTTCGGCCGCTACATCCAGGCCTTTCGTTTTGGGCCCCCGGTTCGCCGCGCGCAAATTTCGCTTTGGGCCGCGCGGCGGCGCACCGGATCAGGCCTCGGATCCACCCCCAACGTGGGGACGCCCCCCGCGAACCACCTCCAGGAGGAATTTTGCCGTCCATTTCCATGAAAGAATTGCTCGAAGCGGGCGTTCACTTCGGGCACCAGACCAAGCGCTGGAATCCGAAGATGAAGGAATACATCTTCGGCGAACGCAACGGGATCTACATCATCGACCTGCAGAAAACCTTGAAGCTCTTCAAGGACGCCATGCGCTACGTCGGCGAAATGGCCGCTCAGGGCAAGAACGTTCTGTTTGTCGGCACCAAGCGCCAGGCCCAGGAAGCCATCGCCGAAGAGGCCACGCGCTGCGGCCAGTATTACGTCAACCAACGCTGGCTCGGCGGCTTGCTCACCAACTATTCCACCGTGCAGCGCTCCATCAAGCGCCTGAAGGAACTCGAAGCCATGGCGGCCGAGGGTACCTATGCCGGCCGCGTCAAGAAGGAAGTCGGCCGCCTCGAGCGCGAGCGCAAGCACCTGGAATCGAACCTCGCCGGCATCAAGGACATGAACGGCCTGCCCGACATGCTCTTCGTCGTCGACTCGAATAAGGAAGCCATCGCCGTCGCCGAAGCCCGCCGCCTCGGCCTCCCCGTCGTCGCCGTCGTCGACACCAATTGCGACCCCGACGAGGTCGATTGGGTCATCCCCGGCAATGACGACGCCCTCCGCGCCATTCGCCTCTTCACCAACAAAATCGCCGACGCCGTCGTCGAAGGCCGCGCCCTCGCCACTGAACAGGACTTCGTGAGCGAGAAGATCGTGCCCTCCGAAGAGCCCGCCGCCGCGTCCATCGAAGAGATCCCCGAGTACATGCAGTACGTCGATCCTCAGTACTCGCAGCAGTTGATGGCCGAGAGCCTCAGCGATGAGGACCTGCCCTCCGTTTCCCTGCCCCGCAAGGGCCCCGGAACAGAGGCCCCCGGTGAAGTGGCGGCTCCGGTCGTCACCGAAAATCAGTAGCTTCGTTCATTCCGCGGAGCGGCGCCTCTCGCCGCTCCGCAACCGAATCGTCCTGCAGTACATCAGTCGTCATCGATAATTCATCACGGGAAACAAACATGGCGGAAATCAGCGCGCAACTAGTCAAAACGCTCCGCGAGCGCACCGGCGCGGGCATGATGGAGTGTAAGAAGGCCTTGACCGAGGCCGGCGGCGACCTCGAAAAGGCCGTCGAAGTCCTCCGCAAACGGGGCTTGGCTTCGGCTCAGAAGAAGTCCGGCCGCGCCACCAAGCAGGGCGTCATCGGCACGTACCTCCACGCCGGCTCCCAGCTCGGCGTCATGGTCGAAGTCAATTGCGAGTCCGACTTCGTCGCTCGCACAGACCAGTTCCAGGCCCTCGTGCACGATATCGCCATGCAGGTCGCCGCCGCCGACCCGCAGTTCGTCCGCAAGGAAGACGTCACCGCCGACATCCTCGACAAGGAGCGCGAGATTCAAAAGGCGCGCGCCATCCAGGAAGGCAAGCCCGAGAAGATCGCCGAAAAGATCGCCGAGGGCCGCATGCAGAAGTTCTACGAGGAAGTCTGCCTCCTCGAGCAGCCCTTCATCAAGGACAACACCATCACCGTCGGCCAGCTCATCGCCCAGAAGATCTCCACCATCGGTGAAAACATCTCCGTCGCCCGCTTCGTGCGCATGAAGGTGGGCGAAACCGCCGCCGCCGGCGGAGACGTGGAAGCCGCCGCGGAGCCCGTGGCCGCGCAGTAGCCTGCTGTGCCTAAGTACGAACGCATCCTGCTGAAACTGAGCGGCGAGGTCCTCGCCGGGCAGGGCTCCTTCGGGATCGACTCCGCCCGCGTGAACGACCTCGCCGCCGAAGTCGCCGAAGTCGCCCGCGCCGGCGTCCAGATCGGCCTCGTCGTCGGCGGCGGCAACTTCTTCCGCGGCGTCGCCGCCGCCGCTCGCAACATGGACCGCGTCGCCGCCGACCACATGGGCATGCTCGCCACCGTCATCAACGCCCTCGCCCTCCAGGATGCCCTCGAGAAACAGGGCATCCCCACCCGCGTCATGACCGCCATCCAGATGCACCAGGTGGCTGAGCCCTATATCCGCCGCCGCGCCATCCGCCACCTCGAGAAGGGCCGCATCGTCATATTCGCCGCCGGCACCTCCAACCCCTATTTCTCCACCGACACGGCCGCCACCCTCCGCGCCCTCGAAATCCACGCGCAAGTGGTCGCCAAGGCCACCCGCGTCGACGGCGTCTTCGACAAGGACCCCATGAAGCACGGCGACGCCCAGATGTACAACGAAATCTCCTATCAGGACGTACTCGCCCGCGCGCTCGCCGTTATGGACGCCTCCGCCGTCGCCATGTGCCGCGACAACGGCCTCCCCATCCAGGTCTTCAACCTGACGCGCCGCGGCAATATAATGCGAATGGCGATGGGCGAAACCGTGGGTACCGTCATCCACGCCGCCGCCCCGATACAAGTGAGCTGACTTATGAAACCTGGACCGCAAACTGGCACGCAGCAGTCCGTGAAGGACGTCGAAAACGGCGCGAAAACGCGCATGGAAAAAGTCCTCGCCGATCTGCAGCATGAGATGTCTCACATCCGCACCGGACGCGCCTCGGTGAGCCTCCTCGACGATATCCGCGTCGATTACTACGGCACACCCTCACCGCTCAATCACGTCGGGCAGTTGCACGTGCCGGAGCCCACGCTGATCACCATCCAGCCCTTCGACACCTCGATGATCGGCGTCATCGAAAAATCCATCCGCACGTCGGACCTCGGCCTCAACCCCAGCAACGACGGCAAGGTGATCCGCATTCCCGTTCCCGCGCCCACCGAAGAGCGCCGCAAGGAACTGGTGAAGAAGCTGCATCACGTCGCCGAAGATCACCGCGTCGCCATGCGCAACATCCGCCGCGACGCCAATGATGCCGTGAAGAAGCTGCTCAAGGAAAAGGCCATCAGCGAGGACGACGACCGCCGCGCCCACGACGAAATCCAGAAGATGACCGACACCTATATCGGTAAGCTGGACGCCGCCGCGAAGGCCAAGGAGAAGGAAGTCCTCGAACTGAAGTAACTCCCCTCAGGTGGCGTGGCCCCTGCGCCGCGCCACCACCACTACCTCTCCACACCACCGCCCCAGCCGCGGGGCCAGCCCCAGCAATAACCCATCCACCGACTCCAAAACCCGCAGGCCGCCCCGCACAACGCCGCTTGTAAACCGCCCCCGCGCCAGCCGCTTCGCCATCGCCGTCAGGCTCAAGGGCCGCAGTTCGATCCGTTCGAAGTACCGCCGCAGCTCGCCGATCTCCTCTTCCCCCAGAAGAATCTCCTCCCCCTGCTCCGCCGGCTCCCTCGCCAGCCATGCACGCACTCGGCGCGCAACGTTTAAAACAGGATTGCCGCCCCACGTTTCGCACAACACCAGCCGCGCACCCGGCTTCATCACCCGCGCCAGTTCCTCCAGCGCCCCCGGATACTTCAGCGTGTGATGCAGCGACGCCGCCGCGAACACGAGGTCGAACTCGCCCGCCGCGAATGCCTCCAGCCGGCTCGCATCCGCCGCAACACCCCGCGCCGCCACCCCGCTCGCCGCCGCCCGCCGCAGACACAGTTCGATCGCCGCCGGCGACAGATCGAGGAACGTCACCTCCGCGCCCTCCGTCGCCAGCAGCAGCCCGAAGTCCCCAGGCCCGCACCCGTAGTCGAGCGCCTTCCGTCCCCGCACCGGCTCCTCCAGCAATGCCGCGATCGTCGCTCGATACAGCCGGCGCCGCTCGTACATCGGCTGCGCCGGATCGTCGATCGTGCGCTCCAGAGTCGCCCGCGTCAACCGCAGCGCATGCTCCGGCAGCGCGAGGTGCCGCGCGTACTGGTCGTCGTAAAAAGCGCGTTCCTGGTCAGCAGTGATGCTCATCGGCGGCGAGAGCGTTTCACTTCGAGTTTCAACCAATCCGGAAGCCTGCGCCAGTCCGCGTCCTCCACCGCGCCCGCAAGCGCGTAGCCCGCAACCAGGTGCCGTCGTTCCGGGAATCGCTCCCGCCACTGCGCCCACGCTTCCTGCCAGCCCAGCTCCCGCAACCGTTCCAGCGTGTCGATCCCCAACGCCCGCAACTCTTCCCCGCTCACCGGTCCCAGGTTGCGCGCGTCCTCAATTGGCGTCATTTCGCCGGACCATACAAAACGCGCCCGCCCATCTCGCCGGTCATCGCCCCGTCCAACAGCGCCGCCCGCCCGTTCACCAGCACATGCTTCACGCCCACCGCATACTGATGCGGGCTCGTGAAATCCGCGCGATCCGCAATCGTCGCCGCGTCGAAAACAACGATGTCCGCCTTCATGCCCGGGCGCAGCAGCCCGCGGTCATACAGCTTCAGGCGCTGCGCCGGAAAGCCCGCCATCCGCCGCACCGCCTCTTCCAGGCTCAGCACTTTCCGCTCCCGCACGTACCGCCCCAGCACGCGCGCGAACGCCCCGTAGTTGCGCGGATGCGGGACGTCCACCCCAAACGCCGGAATCCCTCCGTCGGAGGCCACCATCGTGTAAGGAAACGCGAGAATCCGCTCGATGTCGTCCTCCCGAATCGCGTGATAGACCGCCGAACACCCGCCCTTCAACTGGATTTCGATCGCCTTCTCCGCCACCGCGTCGGCCCCCGTCGCCAGGTCCCCCAGCGACTTCCCCGCCAGTGAACGGTCGAACCCGCAGCTCGCCAGCACCACGTTCTTCGGATCCCCGCCGCCGCGCCCCACCAGAATCGCGTCCGTAATCGCCGCCTTGATCTTCGCCCGCTGCTCCGGCGCCTGCAGCCGCTCCGCGAAGGCCTTCGGCCCGCCCGCCATCGACCACTGCGGAAACAACGCCCCCGTCCCCGTGCTCGACGCCGTGTACGCATACTGGTCCACCGTCACGTCCACGCCCCGCGCCCGCGCCTCCGCCACCAGCCGCAGCGTCTCCTTGCTCAAACCCCAATTGTCTTTGCCGATGATCTTGTGATGACTCACCTGCGTCGGCAGCCCGCCCTCCTCGCCGATGCGAATCGTCTCGCGAACGCTCTCGAGCGAACCCGCCGCTTCGTCGCGCATGTGCGAGATATGCATCCCGCCCAGTTCCCCCACTACTTTCGCAATGGCAATCACTTCTTCTGTAGGCGCATAATTGCCCGGCACGTAAAATAAGCCGGTGGAAAGCCCGAACGCCCCCTGGCGCATCGCCTCCGCCGCCAGGGCACGCATCTTCGCCAGTTCCTCATCGGTCGCCTTGCGGTTATCGAGCCCCACCGCCTCCCGCCGCAGCGAGCCGTGCCCCACGAACAAACCGAAGTTCACCCCGAACTTTGTCGCCCCCAGCTTGTCGAGATAGGCGCCCACCGGCAGCGGCGACGAACCGTCGTTCCCTTCGAGGATCGTGGTGACACCTTGCCGGATGAGATTCTCCGCCGCCGGATGCGCAAAGATCCCGCGCCCGCCGTGACTGTGAATGTCGATGAACCCTGGCGCCGCCACCAGCCCGCGCGCGTCGAGCCGCGACTTCGCCGTCGCCTTCGACAAGTCCCCGATCGCCGCAATCGTGTCCCCGCGCACTCCGATGTCGCTGGTGAACCACGGATTGCCCGCACCATCCACAATGCGGGCGCGTTCGATGACGACGTCGTAGGCCGGCTGCGCCCAGGCGGCAACCGAAAGACCGAAGAGAAGGACGGCGCGGCGATTCATGAACCCGCTATTGTAGCCGTCCCTCCGGCCCCCTCACTCGTACCGCAGCGCCACCATGGGATCCACGCGCGTCGCGCGCCACCCCGGCACGTAGCCCGCCAGTATCGCCACCAGTGTCAGCGTCAGCGTCGCCGCCGCCTGCACTCCGATGTCGTTCGGCTTCAGCCCGTGCAACTGCGCTTCGATGTACCGGCCAAGGCCGTAGGCCAGCGGCAGCGCGCACGCAATGCCGATTCCCGCCATCACCGCCACTTCCCGCATCACCATCCACATCACCTGCCGCCGCTCCGCGCCCAGCGCCATACGAATGCCGATCTCGCGCGTCCGCCGCGCCACCGTGTACGCCATCACGCCGTACAATCCCACCGCCGCCAGTATCGTAGCCAGCAGCCCAAAGCACATCGATAGCGCCGCGATTACCCGCTCCAGAAACAGCGACTCGTCCGCCTGCTTCTCGAACGTCTTCACATCGCCAACCGGCAACTGCGCGTCCAGCCGCCGCACCTCGTTCCGCATCGCCGTCGCCACTTTCACCGGATCCGTCGTCGTCGCCACGTAATACACCACGGATTCCACGCTCTCCGTCTGCGCCGTGGGGTAGAAGACGAACCGCGAGATCTCGTCCCGCAAGCTCAAGTGCTTCGTGTCCCGCACCACGCCCACGATCTCCGTCCACTCCTTCGACCGCGGCGTCTTGAACCGCCGCCCGATCGGGTTGCCGTCCTTGAAGAAGTACTTCGCGAACTTCTCGTTCACCACCGCCACCTTCGGCGTCCCCACGCGGTCGGCCTCCGTAAAGTCGCGCCCCAACAGCATGCGCATCCCCAACGTGTCGAAGAAGCCCGGCAAAACGCCGTTGAACATCGGGTTCATGTCTTCGTCGTCGCGCGCCTTGTAGCCTTCCACTTCGATCGTCGACATGCTCCAGTTATCGGCCAGCAGCGGGTTCGTGGCCATCGAAACGTTGCGAACTCCAGGCAGCGTCCGCAGGTTCCGCTGCAGTTGCTCGTGGAACTGGTGCGCCCGCTCGGGCTTGTAGCCGTTCAGCGCCGGGTCCAGCGAGAACGTCATGATGTTCTCCGTCGTGAAGCCCGGATCGAGCGAACGCAGGTTCGACAGGCTCCGTGCAAACAACCCGGCGCCGATCAGCAGCAACAACGACAGCGAAACCTGCGCGGCCACCAGCACCTTTCGGAACCGCACCTGCGGCATCGCCCCGGAGAGGTTCGACGCCTGCTCTCGAATCGTTTTGATAATGTCCGGCCGCGTCGCCTGCAGCGCCGGGACCAACCCGAAGAGCAGCCCGCTCAGCACACTCACCGCCATCGCAAAGCCCAATACACGGAAGTCCGGCTCGCTCGACAGCGTCCGCGTCAAGCCCTCGAACGGCAGGAACTGAATGAGCAGCGACGTCGTCCACGCCGAAACCAGCAGGCCGCCCACGCCGCCCAACAGCGAGAGCATAAGGCTCTCCACCACCAGTTGCGAGGCGATCCGCGCCCGCCCCGCGCCCAGCGCGAGACGAATCGACATCTCCTTCTGCCGCGCCGCCGCGCGCGCCACCAGCAGGTTCGCCACGTTCGCGCAGGCGATCAACAGCACCAGGCCCACCATCGCCATCAGAAGCCACAGCGGCTTCTCGAACTGCCGGTGGTAGTCCGAGTAGCCGTGATAGCCGGCGTGTACCTCGAGTTGCTTCGACAGGTACCGCTTCTTGAAACTCTCGTTGCGCGGACGCGCCAGCCGCAGGTCTTCCTCCAGGTGCGCCTTGAACAGCGGCGCCAGCGACGCCTGCGCCTGCTGCCGCGACACGCCCGGCTTCAGCCGCGCCATCATCTCCACCCAGATCACCCGCCGGTCCTTGAGCCCGTCCCACTGCGGCGTAATCTGCGCCTTCATCGTGATCGGCACGAAGAGCTCGGTGGCCTGACCGATACGCGCGCTGTGAAAACCCGCCGGCGCCACGCCCACCACCGTGTACGGCTGCCCATTCACGCGCACCGTCTGGTTGATGATCTTCGGATTGCCGCCGAAACGCCGCTGCCAGAAACCATGGCTGAAGACGGCCACCGGGTGTCCGCCGGGCGTGCGGTCGTCCTCCGGCGTCAGCAGCCGCCCCGCCGCGGCTTTCAGCCCCAGCAATTGGAAATAGTTCCCCGTCACCAGCTCCGCGCTCGCGCGCTCCGTCACTTCGCCGGCCGCAAAGCTCACGCTCGTCGCGAAGTACGAGAGCACGCCCTCAAACACCTGGTTGTTCTGCTGGATCTCCTGATACAGCGGATACGAAAAACACTGCGTACCGCAGAACACCATTCCGAACTGCGACCCCGGCGCCCGCAGCGTCACCAGTTGCTGCGGATCCTTCACCGGCAACGCGCGCAGCATCACCTGGTCCATCAATGTGAAGATCGAGGTGTTTGCGCCAATGCCCAGCGCCAGCGAGAGTACCGCGATAATCGTAAACGCCGGGCTCTTGTAGAGGCCCCGAACCGCGTACTTGATGTCCTGTCCCAGGTGGTTCATAGCTTGCACTGCTGTAGAATGATGCACGCCGCACACCACTCAGAAAGTACGGCAAACACGATGGTTCTCTTCACAACGCTCGTTCGCCGACGGGATCGAATGTCGCAAAAGCGGACACTGGCAGCCGCGCTGATTCTCCTCGCCGCCGCCCCGCTCTTCGCCGCCGATTGGCCGCAATGGCGCGGCCCCAATCGCGACGGCGCCGTGCCCGCCTTCCAGGCCCCTGCCGCCTGGCCCAAGGAACTCAAGCTCGAATGGAAGGCCGCCGCCGGCGAAGGCTACAGCGCCCCGGTCGCGTCCGGAACCCGCCTCTTCCTTCATGAGCGCGACGGCGACAATGAAGTCGTCCGCGCCCTGGACATCGCGAACGGCCGCGTGCTCTGGACAGACCGTTACCCCGCCCCGTTCAGCAAGAACCCCTACGCCCGTGACATGGCCAAGGGCCCGTTCTCCACGCCCCTGGCCGTCGGCAACCGCGTCTTCACTCTCGGTGGTACCGCGGTTCTCTCGGCTTACGATCAGGCCACCGGCAAGCTCCTCTGGCGCAAGGACGAATCGAAGAACATCGATACCAGCAAGCTCTTCACCGGCACTGCCATGTCGCCGCTGTACGAAGCCGGGCGGGTCGTCGTACATCTCGGCGACGATCGCGGCGGCATCGTCACCGCATTCGACCCCGCCACGGGCAAAGTGGCTTGGGAGTGGAAAGGCGACGGACCCGGCTACGCATCGCCTGTCGCGGTGACCCTCGCCGGCACACGCCAGATCGTCACGCTGACCGACAAGTCCGTCATCTCGCTCGACGCCGCCACCGGCACGCTTCTCTGGAAAGCCCCCTTCCCCGACGAGTGGAACGAGAACATCGTCACGCCCATCCCGCTCGGAGACCTCATCATGGTCAGCGGCGTCCGCGCCGGCACGAAGGCCCTCAAGCCCATGCGCAAAGCGGCCGCCTGGGAAGTGGAGACCGTCTGGCAGACCAAAGACGTGAACTTCTATATGAGTTCGCCGATCCTCGACTCCGGCGTCCTCTACGGCCTCTCCGCCCGCAACAAGGGACAGTACGTGTGCCTCGACGCAAAGTCCGGCAAACTCCTATGGGCCACCCAGGGGCGATCCGGCAATCACGCCGCCCTGATCAACGCCGGACCCAACGTCCTCATCTGGACCACCCAGGGCGAGATCATCGTCCTCAAGAAGAACACCGCGCAGTACGAGGAGGCCGCGCGCTATACCCTCGCGCAAAGCTCCTCTTACGCACACCCCGCCATTGCCGGCAGCCGCATCGTCATCCGCGACGCGAACAGCATCGCCGTTTACTCGTTCTAGCTCCAGAGGCGATCCCACGACCGCTCTTTGTCCCACTGCGGCGTCGGCTCAAAATAGCCCGGCTCGAGCAAATGCTGCTTCACCACCGCGTCATTCAGCGTAATCCCAAGCCCCGGCTTCTCCGGCACCTTGATGAACCCGCGGTTCACAATCGGCTTCTCGATTCCCTCCACCATGTCGTTCCACCACGGGACGTCCACCGAGTGGTTCTCGAGCACCAGGAAGTTCTCCGTCGCCGCCGCGCAGTGCACGTTCGCCATGCATGAGACCGGCGTCCCCGCGAAGTGCATCGCCATCGGCACGCCATACTCCTGGCACATGTCCCCGACCTTCTTCGTCTCCAGAATGCCGCCGGACGACGCCAGGTCCGGATGCACCATGTCCACCGCGTGCCTCCGCGCCAGCTCCACGAACGGCTCCTTCAGATAAATGTCTTCCCCCGTCAGCGTCGGCACGCTCACCGAATCCGTGATCTGCTTCCACAGTTCCGTGTACTGCCACGGAACCATGTCTTCCAGCCACGCCATGTTGTACTTCTCGAGCGCCCGCCCCAGCCGGATGCAGGAGTTCACGCCGATATGCCCGAAATGATCGGCCGCCAGCGGCACGTCCATGCCGATGATTTCCCGAATGGCGGCCACATAGTCGGCCATCATCGCGATGCCCTTGTCCGTCAACTCCGCGCCCGTGAACATGTGCTGCGTCATGCGGTCGTCGCGGAACGTCGTCCCCAACGGCCGCGTCACCGTCCCCGGCGTCTTCTCCACCAGGTCATAGCCCAGGTCCATCTTCAAGTAAGTGAACCCCTGCTCCAGCCGCTTCTTCATCCGCTCGCCGTAGATCTTCGGGTCGTGCGATTCCGCCGTGTCCGCGTAGCACCGGATGCGGTCGCGAAACTTACCGCCCAGCAATTGGTACACCGGCGCGTTGTACGCCTTACCCGCGATGTCCCACAA
Organism: Bryobacteraceae bacterium; assembly: GCA_033763935.1. Lineage (GTDB taxonomy): Bacteria > Acidobacteriota > Terriglobia > Bryobacterales > Bryobacteraceae > DALYJJ01. The sequence continues at coordinate 98,736 of JANRJO010000032.1, read as the reverse complement.
CGCCATCTCCACGCCGCACACCCCGCCCGCCTGCCGCGCGTGAAACCCGAACTGCTTGATCTTCCGGAACACGCGGTCCACGTTGCAGGGATTCTCCCCCATCAGCCGGCTCTTCAAAATCAGCGCGTACGTCGCGCTCGCCCCGTCCCGCACCTCGCCTAATCCGTAGATCCCCTGGTTCGTATCAATACGGATCAACGGGCAGATCATCGGCGCCCCGCGTACCGTCGCCACGCGCAGGTCCGTAATCTTCAAATCGCTCGGCTTCGAGTTCGTATTGACGTTCGTCTGCCACGCTTCCAGCGTGTCATTGGCCCAGAACCCGGCGGTCAACGCCGCCGCACCCGTCCGCAAAAAGCCTCGCCGCTTCATTTCTCGCTCCTGCGCCGGGCCTTCTCCTGCTCGGCGAACTTCTTGAACTCCGCTTCCATCGCCGGCGTCCACTTCGTGTCGATCTGCCCCGGCGTATACTTCCCTTCCCGCAGCATCTGGTGCCCCCACTTGTCGCGGATCTGCGTGCTCTCCGATTCCTCGGCCACCTCCGCTGCCAAATGCGGAGGAATGAACGTCAGCCCCTCCGGGTCGCTCACCACCACGTCCCCCGGCAGCACCGTCACCTCGCCAATCCGAATCGGCACGTTAATCCCAGCCAGCGTCATGTCGGCAATGGCTGACGGATGCGTGCCCCGGCAGAACACCTTGAACCCCTTGATCTCGGAGATCCCCGAAACGTCCCGCACCGCCCCGTCCACAATCAGCCCCGTCTTCGTCTTCGTCCAGATCGACGTGCCCAGGTTGTCCCCGATGAACGTGCCGTCCTTGATCTTGCCGTACATGTCCACCACCAGGACATCGCCCGGCTTCAGCGTGTCGATCACCCACGAGTTCTGCCCGCTGCTCACCCGCCCTTCCTTCTTGCCCATCTCCACGATGTAGCTCTGGAAGTCCGGGCGCGCCGGGACGAACACCGCCGTCACTACGCGGCCCACCAGCCGCTTCCCGTCGGCGTTGATCTCCTGAAATCCGCTCGCAAACTGCAGGTTGTAGCGATGCTTCCGCAGCGTGCCCCACGCCTCTTCCGCCGTGGTCGTGCGCAGCCGTTGCAGCACCTCGTCGGGCACCTTCGGGCGTCCGTCTTCGAACCGCTCGCCCGTCCAGTTCGCCGTAATCGCGCGCCGCTGCTCGGGGCTGAACAGCCCCAGTTGCGCGTAAAGGCCGGTCCCGGCCATCACGAGAAGAATCGCTACTCGCATGGCCGGATTTATATCACAAACGCTACCCGCGCATCGGACCTCTCGATCCGTTTGTCCCTTCCCTCACAATCGTCATCGCCGACGCAATCATCCCGGAAATGTCGGATAGATTCGCCGGCACGATCAGCGTGTTCCCCGCCTTGGCCAGGTTCCCGAACTGCTCGATATAGCGCTCGGCCACTCGCAGTTGCACCGCTTCGTGTCCGCCCGGCGCCTGAATGGTCTCCGCGATCCGCCGGATGCCCTCCGCCGTCGCCGTCGCCACCGTCAGAATCGCCTGCGCTTCGCCCTCTGCTTCGTTGATCTGCTGCTGTTTGCGCGCTTCCGACGTCTTGATCGCCTTCTGCTTCTCGCCTTCCGCCGTGTTGATCGAAGCGTCGCGCTGCCCCTCGGAGGTCAGAATCACCGCCCGCTTCTCGCGCTCGGCCCGCATCTGCTTCTCCATCGCCCCCAGGATGTCCTGCGGCGGCGTGATGTTCTTGATCTCATAGCGCAGCACCTTCACGCCCCACGGTTCCGTCGCCTTGTCCAGCTCGCTCACCACCGACATGTTGATGTTCGTGCGCTCTTCGAACGTGCGGTCCAGGTCGATCCGCCCGATCTCGCTGCGCAGCGTCGTCTGCGCCAGCTGGCTGATCGCGAAAATGTAGTCCGAAATGCCGTAGCTCGCCCGCTCCGGGTTCAGCACCTTCAGGTACAGCACCCCGTCCACCCCCACCTGCACGTTGTCCCGCGTAATGCAGATCTGCTCCGGAATATCGATCGCCGACTCCTTCAGCGAATGCTTATACCGGATCACGTCCACGAACGGCGTCAGGATGTGAAACCCCGCGTCGAGCGTGCCGGCATACTTCCCCAGGCGCTCCACGACGTAAGCGCTCTGCTGCGGCACCACCACCGCCGTCTTCGCCAGTACGATCAGAAAGACCAGTACCAGCGCCGCTACAACGATCAGCGAACCCATGCGTTCCTCCTTGTGACTACGCGCGTATCCACAACGTCAACCCGTCCACCTTCTCCACGCGGCACCGCTGCTGCCGCTGTACCGGCTGGTCCCCCACGTTCCAGGCATTCCATGACGAGCCCCGCAGCTCCGCCTTCCCATATGCCCCGGCGGGAATATCGTCCAAAGCGAACGCCGTTTCGTCCGCCAGGTGATCCACCCGCGGCATGTTCGTCTCCCGCATCGCCACCAGCCGCCGCCGGAACACCGCCAGCGTCCCGAGGGAAAGACACCCGAACAACAGCACCTGCAGCGTGATGCCGAGCGGCAGGAACCACAGCGTCACCCCCACCGCCATCGCCCCCACCCCAAAGAACAGCAAGTAGAACCCACCTGGCGTCAGCAACTCCGCCAGCAGCAGGGCGAAGCCGAACAGGACCCACACCCACCAGCTCATTCGATTGTTTTCTCCGGTCTCCGCGATGCTATAGCGCCCGCAGCGCCGCCGTCAACCCTCGGCCGCCTGAGATTGCTTGTGTATCCCCGAAGCGGTCTGCTATCCTGCGCGAACCGTGAAACTCAAACTCGTGCTCGCAGCGATCCTCTGCCTGCTCTTCAGTGTCGCCGCCTTCGGCGGAACACTCACCCTCGTCACGTCCTCCGCGGCTCTCGCCCCCACGGATTCGGTCGACTGGGGCACCCTCGGCGCTCCCTTCAGCTTCGTGCCCAACGGAACCACCGTCACCAGCGCCCAGGGCTTCGACATGACCATCTCCTCCACGGGCCAGATGCGCCTCTTCATCCAGAACTCCCCATCGCCCTGGAACGGCTTCTTTCTGAACGGCGAACGTCTCCTCCACCCCTACAACACCCTCACCATCGTTTTCTCCGCTCCCGTCCATGGCGTCGGCTCTAACATCCATCACGACTGGGTCAACCTCACCGCTACCCACACCCTGGAAGCCTTCGATTCCGACGGCGTGTCCATGGGCTCAGTCACCCTGCAATCCCTCATGGCCTCAACCACCCCGCGCGGCCAGGGCACAGCGCCTTTCTTCGGCGTCCGCAGTTCCAGCCCCGACATCGCCAGCATCACACTCTCCAGCTTCGCGCCGGTGCCCCCGCCCGACACGTCCGGTAACTCCACCAAGTTCGCCATCAACAGCCTGCAGATCGTCACCGTTCCTGAACCGTCCGCCGCCGCCCTCGTGTCCGCGGGCGGATTCTTGATCGCCTGCGTCGCCGCGCGCCGTCGCCGCCGGACCTGACGCGCTCCGCCCGATATATACTCGGCGTCGATGACCCGCCGAACCCTCCTCCGCTCCACCGCCGCCGCGCCCGCCGCCGCAGCCGCGGCCCAATCCCCCACCGCCGCCAACCATCGTATCGGCGTCGCCGTCATCGGCTGCGGGGGTATGGGCCGCATGGATCTGGCCGACTTCAAGCTCAACCCCGACGTCGACATCGTCGCCGTCTGCGACGTCTTCGCCCCCAACGCTCAGCAAGCCGCGCAGCTCGCCGGTCCCCGCACCCTCGTCGAGTCCGACTTCCGCCGCGTCCTGGATAACAAAAACGTCGACGCCGTCGTCATCGCCACCCCCGACCACTGGCACGCCCTCATGGCGATCGAAGCCTGCAAAGCCGGAAAGGACGTCTACGTCGAAAAGCCCATCTCGCACAACGTGCGCGAAGGCCGCCTCATGGTCGAAGCCGCCCGCCGCTACAATCGTGTCGTCCAGGTCGGCATCCAACAACGCTCCGGCGCCCACTTCCAGCGCGCCGTAAAGCTGGTGCAGGATGGCCGCCTCGGCAAAATCCACACCGCCTGCTGCTGGAACCACGGCCACTCGCCCGACCCCCGCGGCATGGGCCACCCCGCCGACGCCGATCCCCCCGCAGGCCTCAACTGGGACCTCTGGCTCGGCCCCGCCCCCAACGTCCCCTACAACCCCGCCCGCCGCAACTTCCGCGTGTTCTGGGATTACGCCGGCGGCGAACTGACGAACTGGTGCGTCCACCTGCTGGACGTCATCCACTGGGCCACCGGCGTCGACGCCCCACTCACCGTCGCCTCCTCCGGCGGCAAATATTACTACCAGGACATACGCGAGTGTGCCGACACGCAGGAAGTCCTCTGGGAGTACCCCGGCAATTTGCTCGTCCGTTACTCCACCACCGCCCACAACAGCTTCGGCCCCAACGGCGACCCCGGAGCGAAATCCTTCGGCAGTTACGGCATCCAGCTGCACGGTACCAAGGGCACGCTCTTCATAGACCGCGCCGGCTACCAGCTCACCCCCCAATCCGTCCTCCAGCGCGAGAAGGACTCAATGGGCTTCCGCGAGGCCTTCGACGATCTCATCGGCGCCGGCCTCTACTTCACAACCGGCACCGCGGCCGAACGCGGCGCCACCTCCATCCAACACCGCCCCCACGTCCGAAACTTCCTCGACTGCGTCAAGACCCGCCAGAAACCCGCCGGCGACATCGAGATCGGCCATCGCAGCACCGTCCCCTGCCTCATCGGCAACATCGCCCTCCGCACCGGCGTGAAACTCAAGTGGGACGCCGCCGCCGAACGCTTCACCAACTCGGACGAGGCGAACTCGTATCTCGAGCGCCCCTACCGCTCCCCCTGGAAGCTGTCTCTGGCATAAGTGCCCAGACTGCCATTGTTGAATAAACTGGCGATTTGTTGCTTTCTGGCACTTCCTGTTAATCTGGATCATGATGGAGACAACCGCACGGATCGACGCTTCGGGACGCCTGCTCGTCCCCATCCGCGTGCGACGTGAGCTGGGGCTCAAGCCGAACGTAGATCTTGTACTCACCGTCCAGAACGGCGAGCTCAGAGTTCACACCCGAGAATGGGCGATCAAACAAGCCCGCGAGCGCTTGATGAGACTCAAGAGGCCGGGTCAGTCAGTGGTGGATGAGTTCCTCGCTGAGCGGCGCGAAGAAGCGCGTAAAGAGCGATAAGAGCCTGTGGCTGTCCTCTACGTCCTAGACGCTTCTGCGCTTCTCGCTGTGCTATTCGACGAACCCGGCGGAGCCCTTACCGGGGCCGCTCTGGAACATGCAGCGATCTCCGCGGTCAACTACACGGAGGTAGCGGTGAAGCTCATGCGGATGGGAGCCTCCCTTCCCGAGACCATCGACAGCCTGAACGATCTTCGCTTGCCGATCATTCCCTGGGACGGCACACTGGCACAGGAAGCCTGCGATCTTTCCCCTTTGGCATGGACACACGGCCTCTCGCTCGGCGACAGGGCGTGCCTCGCCACCGCTCGCCACCTTCGCCGCACAGCGCTGACCGCCGAACGAAACTGGCGAAAACTGCCTAGGCTCGGCGTCAAAATCAAGTTCATTCGCTAACGGCTGCCGTCCCCCCGCAGCGCCCCCGCCCGATACCGGGAATTGGTCGCCTTCCGGCCATCGCTGCACCGCCGCCACACTCGTCGCCACTACCAGAGCCAGTTCATCTTCAAGCGCGCTCGGATCGTCCCCGTCCGGATTCGTGTTCGTCCGAAACGCGAAGCAGACGTTGCCCCCCAGGCACCCTGCCAGCGCGTACGTCCCCGGAATCCCGCCGTTGTGCTCTGAGCCCCGCTAGGCCCCCAGCCACCCCCGCGCCAACGCCTCCGCGTCCCCGCCCAGGTCCACCATCTCGCACCGCTCCTCCGCTCCGTTCACGAAGTACACCGCCTTCACCCCGTCCGCTGTCGGCCGTAGCTCCAGCCGCTTTTCCTTCGCGTCCAACCGCAGCGTGGAGTCAATCCAGGTGAACTGCACCAGGATCCTCGAAGCAAACCCGACCGCCCGGCTCGCCACCAGCAGCTTCTCCGTGAATGCGCTCTTCTTCAACGCCTCCGCCCACGGCCCCACTTTCAACGCCTCTGCCCGCTCCGCCTCGCGCCGCTCCGCCGCCCGCTTCGCCTCCTCCGGACTGCGCTCCTCCGCGCGCTCCATCGCGTTGAGATTGCTCTCCAGATTGTCGAGAAAACCCATCCCTCCAGCTTAGTGCTTCCGCCCGCGCCGAAGCCGCTCCAACTCCTGAACCAGCGGCGCCCAGTACCGCCGGTCCGCCTCCCGCTCCGCGCGCTGTTCGCTCTCCAACGCCGCCTCTACGCCAGCGATGTCCCCCTGCCGGGCCGCCGCCACCGCCGCCCGCGAAGAACCAGCCGCTTCTTCCGGAAACCGCCCCACAGCCTCCACCAGCAACTCGGCCGATCGCAACTCCGCCAGCCAGAACCGCACCGCCGCCGCCCCCGCATCCACTGCCGAAAGATACGATCGCTCCACCAGCCGCCGGATCATCGGCCAGTCTTTGTCGCGTTGCGTCTTCTTCGCCCGCACCAGGTCCGGCAGCGACAGCAGGTCTACCACCTCGCCCCCCTCCTCCAGTGTCGTCCTCCGCTTCCACAGTTCCTCGAATGAATCGACGCCTCGCATCCGCGACATCACATCGATGCGCAGCCCCGCCACATCTTCGCGGCGGCATCGAAAATGGACCGCGTGCCCCCGCTCCAGCCACTCCGCGGCGAACTCCGGAACGGCCACACGCTCCGCGTCCAACTCCCGTAGCGCGCCCCGCAGCCGCTCCAGGTTGCCCTCGTCCAGCAAAAGAACCAGGTCCAGGTCCCGGCTAAACTCCGCAGCGCCGTACCACACGCACGCTTGCCCGCCCATCAGCAGACAGCGCACGCCATTCGTCCGCATTGAAGAAAGGGCTTTGCGTATCGGGTTCAGGTTCGAGCGTCCCCCCCATCGCCAGGTACATCTCCCACAACCGGCTCGACTCCCGCCACCGTTCCTCGGGCGTCAGGAAATACCACTCCGCCCACTCGGCGCCGACCAGTCTCTCCGCCTGCTCGCGACGATCCACGCCTCCAGCATACTCCCCCGTCCGTCAATTCTTCCCCGATCCCCGGAACTCCTCATACCAGTTGTGCGCCACATGAATCGCCAGCGGCCTCTCCCCGTCGGGCCGCTCCAACACCACGATCTTTTTCCCGTCAGCCGTCACGTCGTACTGCGGGTAAGCCGAACTGAATAGCCCCAGCATGAAGTTGAACAGCGTGAGCGAACCCCGCCGAAACAGCGCCACCGGCGCCTCGTGGCCAAACTCCCCGCCACTCCGCACGCTCACGCTCATGAGTGTGCCGTTCGAAACGCAAAGAATCTCCTTCCCGTCCCGCCGCCACTTGGGCGCCGCCCCTCCCGCCGCTGAAACCTGCCACTTCTTGTCCGCCCCGGGGAAGTTTCGCACGTACACTTCACCCCTTCCGGACTCGTCCGAAACGTACACCACATACCGCCCGTCCGGAGAGAACCCGGCGGCCGCCTCCTCATACGGCGTCCGCAGAAAGATCCTCTCCTCGCCCCAACTCCCGTCCGCCCGCACCTCCCGGTACCACAAATCGCTCTTCGTCTCCCTCGAGTTCACTCCGTACAGCAGCGTCTTACGCGCCTCGGACCAGTCGAGCGGATACTCCTCCGCCGCCGTTGCGATCCGCTCCACCCCCGCGCCGCTGCCGTTCGCCGCGATAGTCAAAACATTGAAGTTCGACACCGCTGTCGATGCCGCATACGCAATCTCCCGCCCCCCCTGCATCCACGGACCCATCCTTTTGCGTACGCGGTCCGCGGTCAGCCGGTTCGCCGTCCCCCGCGTCAGGTCGTGTACCACCAGCTCCGGGTCGTCTTCCATCACCACCGTCGCCAGCCGGTCCCCTGCGGGCGAAAGCACCGGTCGGAGTTGCCGCTGCGGTTCGCCAATCAGCGAGACCCGCGCCCCGCTGCGGTCCACCCACGCCAGTTGGTGCCGGTCCGGCGGCACATCTCCGTACACCAGCGTCCCGTTCCGCGAAACCACCGGCGACGCTCCCTGCCGGGCCACCACGAACGGCTTCCCCGTCGTCTCCAGCTTCTCCAGCGAAAACGGCACCGCCCAGATCGACGCCTGGTCGCGATTGCCGTCGACATAAACGATGTGTCCCGTCGCACTGTACGCCGGGTAGGGGTTGTTCGAGGCCGACATCAGCACCGTGCGGAACTTGTCTTCGCCCAGCACCCGCACGTAGATCCCGTGCGCCCGCTGCCCCGGCTCGACAGCCTGGTACAGCACCGCTCGCCTCGCGCGCGGCAGGTCGAGAAACGACGGGTGCTCGATGTGGGTGTGCGCCACCACGCGCGCTGCGGCGCCGCCCTTCGCCGGCAGCGTGTACATCCCCGTCGTGTCGCAGAACACGATCGTCTCCCCATCCGACGACCAGTTCGCGCGCCGGAACGGCCCATTCAGCTTCACGATCGACACCGGCGTCCCGCCTTCCACCGGAATCCGCATGAGGTCACACCCGCCCCGCACGCCACACGCCGTCCCCGATGAGTAGCCGATGAAGCGGTTGTCAGGCGACCAAAACGCCTGGTACACGTTCTTCGCGCCCGGGACCGGTCGGGCCGTCTCCTGGTCGATGTCGCGAACATACAGCTGCCCGCCCTGCTGCTCCACGTACGCGATATGCTTCCCGTCGCTCGAAACCGAAACCTCCGTGTCGATCTGCCCATCCGCGCCCCGCACCAGGTTCGAAGGAACAACCGTGAATTTGATGGTCCTCTCACGCCCGGATTCGGGCTCGCCCCTCCACACCTGCGTCACCAGGAAAACCAGCGCCGCCGCCGCGGCCAGTCCCGCCGCCGGCACAATCGCCTTCCGCCAGCCGAACCTCCCCGGCCGGCGCGTGTCCAGTTCCACGTCCTCGAGCGCCACCCGAAGATCGGCCATTGTCTGGAAGCGCCGCCCAGGGTCTTTGCGAAGGCACCGGAGAATTAGTCTCTCGAGATCGGGGGAAACGGGCGCCAGTACCCCGGGCGGCGGCGGATCCTCCTTGACGATCTTCGACAGCTGGGCCAGTCTCGAATCGCCATCGAACGGAAGACGCCCCGTCGCCATCTGGTACAGCATGGCCCCGAAGCTGAACACGTCCGACCGGGCATCCAGCGCCAGCCCCTGCGCCTGCTCCGGCGACATGTACGCCGTCGTTCCCACCACCGTTCCCGCCTCTGTAATCGCGGTAACCGTCGCGGCTTCCGAAGACGCCGCCGCCGCCTCCAACCCCTTCGCCAGCCCGAAGTCGAGGATCTTTGCCCGTCCCTCCGTCGTGATCATGATGTTCGACGGCTTCAGGTCCCGGTGCAGAATGCCCGAGGCGTGCAAGCTCGCCAGGCCGTCCGCAATCTGCGTCGCGTACTTCAACAGCTGCGGCGCCGGTAAACCGCTCCGCGGAATCAGCCGGTCCAGGCTCTGTCCTGGTACATACTCCATCGCGATAAAGTCCACTCCGCCGTCCGAGCCCGCGTCGTAGACCGTGACAATGTTCGGATGGTTTTGAGCCGCCGCCGCGCGCGCTTCTCTTGAGAGCCGGAGCCGCTGTTGCTGGTCCGAAGCCCGCTCGGCCGCCAAAACCTTCAACGCAACCTTGCGGTCGAGCTTCGTGTCCTGAGCCAGGTACACCACACCCATGCCGCCCTGTCCCAGCTTCCCTTCAATACGGTATTGGGCCAGTAACTCGCCAGAAGAGAGTTCTCGCATGGGCCGTGTCTGATTCTAAAGCCGGTCCCTCAATGGGTCAAAGCGTAAATCACGTAGTTCACGCCCAGCCGGTACGCCATCGACGCGTATTTCTCCGGATACTCCGGCAGGTCCGCCCACTCCCACGCATCGCCCAGGTCCATGTTGAACCACGCCGCGATCACCACTCGCCCCTTGTCATCCATCAGCCCCCGCCAGTGCGGAACCACACCGCCGCGCTCATACCCCGGCGTCGGCACCACGTTCAGCCCCGGCACCTGCACCCGCTCGTCCAGGTCGTACACCGTATGAAAGATCGGATCGCCGTCCTCCAGTTCCACAAACGCGCGTCCCGGGTAGATCTTCGCCACGCCCTCCATGAAACTGGCCCACTCGCGCTCATTGTGAAAATCGTCCACCACCAGAAACCCGCCCCGGTCGAAATACTGCCGCAGCCGCGCCGCCTGCGCGTCGCTCAACACCCAGTCCCCCACGCCCACCGCGTAGAGCCACGGCCAGTCGAACAGCGCGTCGCTGTCGATGTCGACGATCTCCTCCACGCTCCGCGCGTGCACCCGCGTCAGCCGCCGTAGCCCCTGAATGAATTGCCGCTCGCTCTTGTTCGCGTCGATCCCCCACCGCGACCCCCGCCCGAAAAACCGCCGGTCGCGGTCCGACCGGTACCGCAGCCGCGCAAACGCAAACTCCGTCTTCTCCCACGCGTCCGGCGGATCGTCCGCCGGATTCTGCATTTCGCTTTCGTACAGGGCCCAGCGCCGCCCGCGCCCGGTCTGCGCCGCCGCCAGCCCCACCAGCAACAGAAGTAACACCAGCCCCAGAACCCTTCGCAGGGTCATGCTCGTGATTGTAGGCTAATCTCGATTCCTATGGACATCTCCCGCCGCGGACTCCTCGGCCTCCCCCTCGCCGCCCAGGCGCAAACCGCCCGCCGCCCCCTCACCGTCGTCGTCGCCGGCGGCCACCCCGACGACCCCGAAACCGGCGCCGGCGGAACGATGGCCCGCTACGCCAAGTCCGGCCACAAGGTCGTCGCCCTCTACCTCACCCGTGGCGAAGCCGGTATCCGCGGCGCCTCGCACGCCGAAGCCGCCAAAACCCGCACCGCCGAAGCCGAAGCCGCGTGCCGCATCCTCGGCGCAACCCCGGTCTTCGCCGGCCAGGTCGACGGCGACACCGAGGTCAACCGAGCCCGCCACGACGCCTTCCGCAAACTCCTCGAAGACTTCGCCCCCGACGTCGTCTTCACCCACTACCCCATCGACACCCACCGCGACCACCGCGCCGTCTCCGACCTCGTCTACGACGCGTTCCTCCGCACCAAACGCAAGTTCTCCCTCTACTACTTCGAAGTCCTCACCGGGGAGCAAACCCAGACCTTCCACCCCAGCGACTACGTCGACATCACCGCCGCCGAACCCCTCAAACGCAAGGCCTGCTTCGCCCACCAAAGCCAGAACCCCGAGGGCTTCTACCCCTATCACGAAACCATGAGCCGCTTCCGCGGCATGGAGTGCGGCACGAAACACGCCGAGGCCTTCCTCGCCCACGCCGCCAATGCCCGCGCCGCCGAGACTCTCCGGGGGCTGTAGGGACACCCGTTACTGCGCCGGCAGCAGTGTCAACACATCCACCGTGTGCCGCCGCCTCTGCTCGATCTCGCCCAGCGCCCTCTTGGCCACCTCCATCATTTGCCGGCTCCGCTCTTTCTGTTTTCGTTTTTCCAGCACCACCGCGTAGTTCGCTGCCACCTGCCCCAACAGGACTCGGTTCTCCGCCGCGCGGCTCGCCGCGATTTCGTACGCGCGCGCCAGCACTGCTTCCGCCTCCCCGTGCCGGCCATCCAGATACAGCAGCGCGCCCAGGTTGGTCAACGGCTTCACCAAGCCCTCGTCGACCCTGCCTTCACTCTCCGCACCGCGAACCAGCGCCTCCAGCTGCTCGCGCGCTTCCCGCCGCCGCCCCGCGCCCGCGTACATCATCGCCAGGTTGTTGCGAACCTTGCTTTCGAGCGACCCGTCCCGCCGTCCGCCGGACTCCCACAGCCCCAGCGCCCGCTGATACGCCTCCTCCGCCTCCCGCCGTGCGCCCCCCGCCTGCCGCGCCGAGCCGACCATGAAGTGCAGCCACCCTGCCTCCGTCGCGTCCTTCACCGCCGGCGCAATCGTCGTCATGCGGTCCGCCAACCGCATCGCCTGCTTCATCGCGCCTGACTGCAACTCCAACCCGATCAGGTTCGTGAGCACCGGCACCAGAACCGGATCCTCGCGCCCAAACCGCGTCTCCAGAATCCGCAACGCCCGATACGTGTTCCCCGCCGACCCGCTCAGGTCCCCCCGCGCCTGCTGCAAAGCCCCTAACTCCACGAGTAACTTCGCCCCCTCCTCCCCGTCGGCCGCCGCGCCCATTCCGCGCAGCATCTCGAGGACCTCCGCCTCCCGCCCTCCATCCTGCGCCGCCGCCGCAACGGTCCCCAGGCACACCACAAGCACAGCCCATGGAATCGCTCGCATCCTCTTATCCCCCTCACGCGCCGTTCCCCGGCGCGCATCGTCAGAGGGGATAGCGAACTTGTCGCAACGAAGGGGAACTCTCGAGCATCTTCACTTACTAACGCTTCGCGACTTGACTTCGACACAACGAAAGGCGGTTCTGCGATGTCCCCTTCCCAGGCTCCCGCGAGTGAGGTCAGTGTGCTCTTGAAGAAATGTTCGGCCGGCGACAAAGACGCCGAGCAGGCCGTGTTCGATCGGACCTACGACGAACTCCGCCGCATCGCCCACCAGGTCTTCTTCACCAATCGGACGGTCCCCGCCCTGCAGCCAACCGCCCTCGTGCACGAGGCGTTCCTTCGCATGCCGCGAGCCGGTGAAATCGACTGGCAGGGCCGCCAGCACTTCTTCGCCATCGCCGCCCGAGCCATGCGCCGCGCCCTCATCGACGACATCCGCACAGAGTACGCCGACAAACGCATCCACCCCGGCCGTACCGTCCCCATCTCGGACGAGCACGACACCATCGACATCCGCTCCGTCGACGACGTCCTCTTGGCCGAAGCCGCCCTCTCCGCCTTCGAAGCCCAGGATCCCCGCCGCGCCCGAGTCGTCGAAATGAGGGTCTACGGGGGCATGACCTTCAACGAAATCGCCCCCGTTATCGGCAAGTCTGCGGAAGCCGCCAAGAAAGACTGGAAAATGGCGAGATTGTGGCTAAAGACCTGGATCTCGCCCTGACTCCGCCGTCAGCGCGCATCTTTGTGGCCCTTTTCCCACATGACTCACCGTCCTCGCCAAGCAGAGCTAGGACGTAGTTGCTTCCCCCGGAGGAGCCTCCGTGCTCTTATCGCCATGCATAAACTCATCGAAGCTTCCTTTGCACTCACCGAGACTATCGAGTAGCGCTTTCTGATCCTTGGCGGGAATGCTTTTGAAAGAATCAGCGAAGCTGAAGCGCGTCGGCACTACGTTGTCTTTCACCCCTGGATGCAGAAGTTGGACGGAGTCGCTCACCAGCATGAACCTGCGCTCGTACGCAGCATCCAGGCCCCCGTCTTGGTTCAGCCAGACTAGCGGCCCGATTCCAACGCGACTGCAACCCTGGGACGATAAACCACTCGTCTCGGGAGGGTTTCTGTCGGCCCACTTACGAACACCATCGAGTGAAGGGCCTACCACCGCTCTAACAATGCGTCGGCAGGGCTCATGACCAACGATAGCAGCGGTGTCGAGAACGAGGTACTGATAGCGTATTCGGTTGGCCTCGACATCGTGAATACAAACGAGATTATCAGGCTTGTCGTTTCCCTGGCCCATAAGTATCTTTCTTCCAATACGTGCTTCATAATAGCCGAAGCTCCTACAAATGGAAAGCAAAATCAAGAATGCCTGCCAGTTTTTCTACCTCGACGCGTACCCGCCGTCTCTCTCCGAAAACTGTAAGCAATCTCTCATTTCCCTCCTCAACACTGCCGGTATTTCCTGCGCCCCGGTCGCCCCGCGCACAATTCTGTTAACTTCCCATAACTACGCTGACAGTCTCCCTGCCCTCACCAACCCAACCCTCCTCCTCCGCCTTACTAACAACCAATTCTGGTTCGGCCCCGTTCTGGTCCCTAACCAGTCCGTCTGTCCCCAGTGCCTTACTCACTGGCTCCGTACAGCCAGCACTCACTGCCCCCCAGCAGTCGATGAGCCGCCCCTCGCCGCCCTCCCCTCCCACGCCGCCTCCCTCCTCGCCGCCGTCGCCACAGACTTCGTCCGCGAAACCTACCCCGAAATCCTCCACTCCGCCATCGCCGTCCACCACCTCACCACCGGCGCCCACTCCGTCTCCCGCCTCTCCGCCGCCCCCGGCTGCAACTGCCTGCCAGCCGGCCGCACCCTCGATGACTGGGTAGACCCCATCACCGGCATCCTCCCCGAAGTCCACGTCACCGACACGCCCATCTGCGGCCTCTACCTCTCCCACGCTCGCTTCTCGCAGCCCCTTCCCCAGGGCACCCGCCGCTTCCTCATCCCTCCCGACGCCTCTTACGGCAGCGCCGCTGATGTCCAAACCGCCGCCACCACGGCCGTCGCGGAAGCCCTCGAACGATACTCCCTCACCTGGCAAGGCAACGAGCCCGAACGCATCGCCCCCTTCACCGAACTCCCGGGCGCCATCGGCCCCGCCACCATCCTCGGCTATAGCCCCGCCCAATACGCCCGGCACACCCCCACCAAGCCCGACTCCGACCACTGGATCCCCGCTCCCTTCGAACCCACTCAACCCGTTCCCTGGACCGAAGGCGTCCATCTCGCGTCCGGCCAGCCCGTCTGGCTCCTCTCCAGCCTCTGCCGTCTCTGGCGCGACGCCGACGATCCCCACACCTTCACCACGCCGACACCAACGGCTGCGCCGCCGCGCCCACCCTCGCCGAAGCTCAGTTCCGCGCCCTCCTCGAACTCGTCGAGCGCGACGCCGTCGGTATCTGGTGGTACAACCGCCTTCGCCGCCCCGAAATCCCCATCCATCTCCTGGACCACATTCCCTCCGTCGCCGCCGCCCTGCCCAGCCTGCCCACCCTCCAACGCTCCCTGCATTTTCTCGACGTCACCACCGACCTCGCCGTCCCCGCCGTCGTCGCCGTGCTCGCCCGCCTCGACGGCTCCCAGCCCTTCTTTGGCGCCGCCGCCCACCCCGACCCCGCCATCGCCGTCACCAAGGCGCTCCGCGAGTCCGTTCAGTTCATGTTCTGGGCCCAGACCGAACATGCCGCGCCCGACGTCAAAGCCGCCAGCATTCACAGGCACCCTTGGCTGCGTCCACACGGTAGCGCCCCCGTCCCCGCACCCCTGCCCCTGAAGAACGTCGGCGATCTCGTCCGCCACCTCGCCCGCCACCACCTCAACGCCTACGCCGTCGACATGACTCGCCCGGAAATCGGCCTCCCCGTCGCCCGCACCATCGTCCCCGGCCTCGTGCACCATTGGAGCCGCTTCGCCCAACGCCGTCTCTACGAGGTGCCCGTCCGCATGGGCTGGCTCCCCAACCCGCTGGCCGAATCCGAACTCAACCCCTGGAACTGCCCACTCTAGGTCCCACCGGCCCCGTCCAACCCGTCGCCCGCACAAACCGCACGTACCCCGCATGCTCCCGGATCGGATACATCCACGGCGTCACGTGCGCGCTCAGGATGGACGGGTCCCGCCGCTCAAGCCCTTCCTCCAGGACCGTCACCGCGCGCTCCGCCTCCCCGAGCAGCGCCCACACCGAAGCAAGTTTCACGCGTTCCACTGCCCGCACCCGATGCATCGCATCGAACTCCTCGGCCAGCTTCCGCGCGGCCCTTTCGTTCCCCGACCACAACTCCACCGCCGGCAACACTCCCAGCAACTGCGCCCGATCGGCTTTGTAGAGCTCCGCCTCCTTCGTCGCCTTCCGCGCTTCCTCCATCTGGCCCAATTGCAGGTACGCCCGCGCCAGCGTCACGTACGTGTGCCCCAACGTCGACTGCACACGCAGCAACTCACGCGCCTGCGTCAGTTGCTCATGATTCCTCCCCGAACGGAAGTACTCCACCGCCAACTGATGCAAGTAGCTCAGTGAGAGGTTCCGAGGGCTCTTCTCCAGTGCGCTCTTCAGCTGTTCGATCGCCTGCCCGTGCCGCGCGGTCCTCCCTAAGTGCGACGCGTACCAGAACCGGACGTGCGCATTCTCGCCATCCAGCTTCAGCGCCCGCGCAAACTCCCCATCCGCCGTCAGCCAGCGCCTCACATCGATCGACGTCAGATACGCGCCGAGCCCCACCGCCTTCGCGTTATCCGCCGCCAACGCCGCCGCTCGTTCCGCCGCCCGTCGCGCCTCCGCCAGTGCCCGCCCGGGCTCCATCGTCCCCCAGTTCGCCATCTGAGAGTACGCTTCTCCCAGCCCGCACCAGGCCTCCTCCGATTCAGGGTTCAGCGCCAGCGCCCGCCGGAAGTCCTCCACCGCCTTCTCGAGATCTCCCGGTCCCCTGCGGCTCAGGAACTCCTCACCCGCTGCAATCAGTCGCTGCACCTCGGGCGATTCGACTTTCTTCCGCGGCCCCCACGTCACCGCCGCGCCCGCCGCCGCGGTCAGCAACGCTCCCCCTGCCATCGCCCCAGCCTGGCGCCGGCTGAACCGCCACGGAATTCTCCTCTCGCCGTCCAGCACCGCCATCAGCTCGCTCGCCGACGCCGGACGGTCCCCGGGCGCCGCCTCCATGCACCACGCGATGCCTCGCCGCGTCTTCGCGCTTAACCCGGCCCGGACATCCGCCACCGCCGGCGCTCGCCCTTCGAGCCTCCGGATCATCGTTTCCTGCGCCGTGCCGCCCCCGAACGGCAGCTGCCCCGTCACCATGTAGAACCATAGCGCCCCCGCTGCATGCAGGTCCGCCGACGCCGTCAGCGCCTCGCCCCGAATCTGCTCCGGCGCCATGTAGGCTGGCGTCCCCGCGATCACGTTCGGCCCAAACACGCTGACCTCTGACGTGTGCATCCGCCGCGACAGCCCGAAGTCCATGATCACCACACGCTCCCGATCCAGGAACACGTTGCTCGCCTTCAGGTCTCCGTGCAGCACGCCCGCCTCGTGAATCGCCTGCAGCCCCTCCAGTATCTGCCGCAGAATCGCGTTCGCCTCGTCCTCCTCCATCGGTCCCCTGGCCAGACGGTCCTGCAGCGACTCCCCCTGCAGCAATTCCATCGTCAGGAAGGCAACCTCCGGCCCCGGAGAAATGTCGAATAACTGGCATACATTCCGGTGCCGCACCTTCCGCCCCAGCCGTAACTCCCGTGCCAACGTTGGCCCGCCCAGCCCCGGCAACAACCGTTTCAGGGCTACGCTTTGTCCCATCAATTCGTCGAGAGCTTCGTACACCTCCCCCATGCTGCCCTGACCCAAGAACCGTCGGACCTCGTAGCGGTCGGCCAAGCGCGCTCCCTCCGCGAGCGCCGGCTCACGCGGTGGGCCCTCGTGGACCTGGTCGAATTGGTTCTCTTTCGCAAGGTACTTCCGCGCCTCGGCCGCCAGGCTGCCCTGTCCCAGCCACTCCCGCAGGATCCGCGACCACTCCCGACGCGGAGCGTCCAGCGCGGCGCTAACCGCCGCGGAGATCCGGCTCCAGGTTTGTGACGCGGCCATCCCAGGTACCTTCGGTAGTTACTCTACAGAATACCCGGATGCGCCTAAGTTCGACCCAACGCAACCTGAACCACTTACCATCTAAGGCGCCACATAAACCCGCGCCTCCGCCGCCACCGCGCCAAACAAAATGGAAAACGAGGCGAATGGCGAGCTCGTCGATGCCTCCGCCGGCACTCGCAAATTTACTTGCGTCACACCCCAAACCAGCCCCGGAGCCGAACCCGCATACAAGACCTCCACCGGCGTCGTCGCACACCCCGTCACCGGCCCGCACGTCCCCGCCGGAGGCACATACTGCGCCGTCACGATGCTGGTGTGCCTCGCGGCCTCCGCCACCCCGCCATCCAACACCCCACCCGATAGCATTCCGCCCCCCGTCAGAAACACCGCCACCACCGACCCCCTCCGCGCCGGGTTCTCGCTCGAATTCACTGTCCCATCCTCGTTCAACGCCGCCGACCCCCGTCCCCTCCAGAACGCCCCCGGCGCCTCCGCCGCCGTCGCCGCCTGCAAACAACCCCTTTCGCCGCGCACCTCCACGCATACTTCCACCGGCCGCCCATCCGGCGGCGTCCCCCACGGCGTTATGAAATTCACTTGCCGCTCGCCCGCGTACAGCAAAGGTGCCGCAATCCCGTCCACCGTCACCTTTGTGCCTGCCACCTCCAACGGCACTCGTCCCTCCTGCAGTTCGAACACGGCCCCGTCCCTTGGTCCCATCCCGCTCCCGAACAACGTCATCAGCGCTCCCGGACTCACCGGCGTTGACGCGAACGTCGCCCCGTGCGCCAGGCACGAAGCCGCCACCGCCCTCTCCGGCGCCGCCGCGGGATTCACTCGCACCACCCCCAACCACGAACCATTCGACTGCCACCCCACCGCGTAGTAACGGCCGTCCACCGGCGAATACACCACCCCGCGAGCCGAAAAGTGGATAAACGAGGAAAGCCTCGTCGTGCCGTCCGCCCCCACCAGCGCCAGCGCCTGATTCGTCTGCGCACCCGGCACACACCCCTGTACCGGGTTCTTCGTCGCCATCCCCAGAGACTCCGTCGAAGCAAGGATGAGCAGGTCCCCTTGCGCCCCCGTGAACGCCGCCTCAATACGCCAGGGCAAGTCCGGTAGCGGCGTGCTCGGCAAGGCTTCGCCGCGCGGTCCGTACCGCCGGACCCACACCTCCCGCCCCTCCCCTACATCGCGCGTGAGGAGCACCCGGTACTCGCCACTCGCATCGCCGTACGTCGTCCCGCCCAACGGCATCCCCTCCACGGGCGACTCGAACTCCACGGCCGCTCCCCCCGGCCCCGCCGCCGCAAAGGAACTGCCCGACGTCACCAGAAACCCTCCACCCCGCCGCGCCCGCAGGTCGATCACCGCCGCGCCCTCCGTGCCGTACAGCGTCACGGATTCAAAGCCCCCTCCATCGGCCCTCAGTTTTCCCAGAAACTGCGACCCCCTCTCTCCCCCACCCTCCGACCGCCCCGCCAGATACACCTCACCCCGTTCCACCGCAATCGCCGTCGGCGTAAATCCGGATGCCACTTCCCGTACCCAAACCACCCCCTGGCCATTCAGCCGCAGCACATAGGACGGCGCTTCGCTCTGCGTTGCCCGGTTCCAGAGAAAGTCCGCCGACGTCGTTGCCCCCACCAGGTAAACCTCCCCGGCGTCGTCAACCGCCAACCCCCGTACGAAATCGTCCCCGCTCCCCCCGGCCCGGACCGTGTACACCACCCGCAGGTCGTCTCTGCTGAGCTTGGTCACGAACACGTCGAAGCCTCCCCCCGGCCCCTCCCTCGACCCCGCCACATAGACGTCCCCCCGCGCGTCCACCGCCATGAGGGCCCCCTCGCGCAAGTCCTCCCGAGTCAGGAAGGAAAGTGCAGTCGACCTCTCCACCACCGCGGGAAACTCCTGCGCCTGCGCGAGGGCCGCGACCAACCACACAACCAGGCCGGTTCGAGACACGCCGATCGGCCAGCAGGCGAAAGGCCACCCGTTATCTCATTCAGATAGCGTTACCGGCTACCCCACCCCCGCACCCAAACGCCACATCAGGGCGTCCCGTCCGCCACACCCGCCGCCCGCCATTCGTCTCCCTCCGCAAACCGAACCCGCGCCACCCTCACCCGATACTGCGGCTTCCAACCGGCCGCCGTCGACGTCATCCCCACGCCGCCCGGAACCGCAATGCGCTTCGCCTTCGTCACGCCATTCGGAAACCGCTCCACCCGTATTGCTCCCATGAGAGACGCCCCCGGCCCAAATGTCTCCACATCACACCCCACAACCGCCCTCCCCGACCGGTTGATCAACTCAAACGTCAGGAACACGCCCCGGTCCGTCTTCGTCTCCTTCGTCTCCTTCGTCTCCACGGAGAACCAGTCCCCCTGCGCCCCCGCGCCGGCCCCCGCCGCCAACAGCAGCAAACACAGCCTCACCATTGCTACCTCCCATCGCGTCAACCAAAGCTCATGCCCGTAGGTTACAGCTCTCGGTTGCCTCGTTGCGCAACAGATGTCATGATCTGTGTTTTAACAGGGCGAGGTCATGGCCGACATCGACATCACTCAGGAGGAAGCGGACGAGCTGATCGCGATGGAGAAGCACCGCGTCGATAATAAGAATTGGTGGTTCCCGGAGCCGGGCGACCGGTTGTCCATTCCACTCACCTCCGTGGACAAGCGCGAGAACTTCACCCTGGATATCACGCGCGCACAGATCAAGCTAACCAAGGCCACGTACCAAAACCGCGCTCGGCAGGCAATCCTGCTGATGCGGCTCGACCTTGATGGTCCGCCCCACAGGAACCCGGACGGGTAAGAGGTTCCTTGCCCTCATTTGCATGTCTACCGACAAGGGTATGGAGACAGATGGGCCTTCCCCGCACCCGCCGATCGATACACGGACCCGCAGGATCTGCCTTCAACCTTGGCCGCGTTCATGCAACACTGCAACATTAAGGACCCGCCTGACATCCAGATGGGGCTGTTCTCATGAGCGTCGCTGAGATCGAAAGGCTGCTACACGGCTACCGTGCGTGGTTGAGAGACAAGACCACACTCAGGGACATCAACGGTGAGTGGGTTGAAATCACAACTCCGTATCTCGACCGGCACAACGACGCCATTCAAATTTACGCCCGCCCGGAGAACGGCGGCTTCGTGCTGACCGATGACAGCTACACCATTCACGACCTCGAAGCCTCGGGCTGTAACCTGAATACCGACAAGCGAAGGGACCTTCTGCAGACGACGCTGAATGGCTTCGGCGTGAAGTTGAGCGACGACGCGATTGAGGTCCACGCCACTCCCGATAACTTCCCCCTTCGCAAACACAGCTTGATTCAAGCCATGCTTGCCGTAAACGACCTTTTCTATCTGGCGAAGCCCGTAGTTGAAAGCCTTTTCCATGAGGATGTCGTTGCATGGCTCGACGCGAACGAGATCCGTTACATGCATAATGTGAAATTCACTGGCGTGAGCGGCTATGACCACCGTTTCGACTTCGCCATACCGAAGTCCCGGAAGCAGCCGGAACGTCTCGTCCAGGCAATCAACCGCCCCACGCGCGATAGCGCCCTCCAGTTCATTAATGCGTGGGCCGATACGCGCCAGGTACGGCCGGCGGACTCTAAGGCCTATGCGATGCTTAATGACGAGCAGTCCGTTTCGGGCGCCGTAATCGAGGCCCTTCGCAATTACGATATCCGCCCCGTGCCTTGGTCGCAGAAACTCGAAGTCGTCGCCGAACTCGCCGCTTGACCCTCCACCCGTTGTCAGCGCCGCCCGCAACTCGAGAGAGACGGCGGTCGTGTCCGCCGGCCCCCGCCGCCAACAGCAGCAAACACAGCCTCACCATTGCTACCTCCTATCGCTTCGCCACCACCGGCGTCGCCCCATCCCGCCGGTAATAGACGCGCGGCGTCTGCCCGCGCTCGCCTTGAAACGTCAACAGCCGAAGCCGCCCCGCCTGCGCCTGCAACTGCGGCACCCGCCGCGCCGCGTGCTCAAACCACTCCACCCCCGTGATCTCCCCGTCCGCCGGCTTCACATCCGCTCCCGCCGAGTTCAACCCCTCCTCCACCAGCGCGTAGGTCAAATACCCATGCCCCAGTTTCTCCGTCTCGATCGCCGCCTGGTACGCCTGCGCCGCCGCCAGCACGTGGATTCCCTTCTCATACGCCAACTGCGCGAGTCCCTTGCTGTTCATCGGCCCTCGCCGCGCCTCTTCGCTCTCTAACGCCTGCCCCGCCTGGCACGCGTCAATCACGAACAGTAGATGCCCCGCATCGATCGGCTCGAACCACCGCTCCAGCTCCAAATCAGAAACACTTCTCCCCGCCAGCGCCCCCAACTCCCCGCCCACCTCCGCGCGCCGTCCCGTGTACCCCAAGTCATGCGGCACCAGGTGAAACCGGTCCCCCGATGCAAACCCGTGTCCGGCAAACGACAACACCACCAGGTCCTCCGGCTCTGCCGCCTGCAGCCGTTCCAAGCCGCGCACCGGCGCCGCGCCCTGCGCCTTCCCGCCCAGCCGAGCCAGCGCCCACGCCATCGCCTCCTTCGTCGCCTCCCGGTCCGTCAGCGTCACCCCGACCACTTCCCGATACCGTCCCAGCTTCGTCAGCGACCCCGTCAACACCTCCACCGTCCGCCGCGCATCCGTCGCCGCAAACTTCAAATTGAATTCCGCATTCGCATACTCGTTCACCCCCACCGCCACCACGTACGCCACCCCCTGCCGCGCCGCCGCCGTCGACCGCACCATCGCCACCGCATCTCCGCTCCTCACGTTGTCCCGGTTGAACGCATACGCCGTCAGCCGGTTCTCCCCGGCCGCCAGCGTCACCGTCGCCTCAAACTCCTTTTGCCCGTCCAGGTCCCCACGCCACACCCGCACCAGCGAACCGTTCCGGAACAGCCGCAGATCCCGCACCCCCGCCGGCGCCTCCCGCACCGTCACCCGCACCTTCACCGTCCGCTGCCCCGTCTCCGCCGCCTCTGCCGCCAGCCCCAGCACCGCCTGCCGCCGGTCCACCTGCTGCATCGTCCGCGGCGCCGCCGGCGCACGTCCGGCCAGCAATTCCGCCAGCAGCCCCGGCCGGTAAAACTCGTTGAAGAACGCCTCCCCCGGACTCGTGGCCAGCGCCCCATCGCTCGTTCGCCACGCAATCTGCGTCCACCCTCGCGGCGACCCGTCAAACAACCCCGTGGGCGTCGTCACCAGCCACTCCCCCTCCGCAAACGCCTGCAGACTCCCCAGCCGCTCACCGTCCGCCCGCCGCCAGATCCCCAACCGGTTCTCCGCATCCGGCGCCAGCACCACGCGCACATCCGCTGTCGTCGTCACCAGACGGCTCCGCGCCTTCGCGTCTCCCACCTGGAATGCTCTCTCACCCGTCCGCGCGTCCCACGCCATCACCCCTGGTCCGTCCAGCCCCGGCTGCGACATCCCCGTCGCCGTCAGCAGAAACGGCCCCGTCGCGGCAAACCCCAAGATCCGTTGCTTCGCCTGCGACAGCGTCGTCCGTTTCTGCCCCGTCGCCGTCTCCCAAATCTGAATCGGCCTCTCGTCCGGAGTCCGGCCCCCATAACGCGCGTACCCGTCCTCCGGAAACCCGCCCGCGGCCACCCACGCTCCGTCGTAACTGAAATGGACCTCGCCCACCCGCACCGGAAGCGGCTCGCCTGGTGCCGTCTTCTGCAGTCGGCTCACCTCTCGCTTGCCCGGCACGTCGTAGATCACAATCTCCTCGCTCGCCAACGCCACGTAGAGATCCTCGGCCTTCGTCCGCCGGAACAGGCTAACCTTCTTCTTCCCCACCGACGCCGCCCCAGGGTTCACCGCCAAGAACCGCCCGTCCGGGCTTAGCGCGCACTCCGGAATCTCCCCCAATCGCACAACCAGCGGATCCGGTGCTGCAAACGCTGTCGCCGGCACCCCCATTGCCAGCAGATCCACCCGTTGCCCATCCGCCACCCGTCGCCACACCGCCCGCCCTAGCTTCTGCCCCGTCCACTCCAACTCAACGACGTGCCCTCCCAGCAACGATCGGCACGCTCCGCCGCTCCCCTTCCGCAGCACCGGAGGAGCCGCCACCGGCCGCCCGCTGACGCTTGCCTCCAGCAGCGCAATGTCGCGTCCGTTCACAATCTGGTCCCCGGAGTCCAACTGATCCATCTCCATCACGTCCCGGATCGCAAACGGTTGTCGAAAAGGCAGCCGGTCCCCAGTTCCCACGTCCCAAACGTCCCACGCCAGGTCCGCGGCTCGCACTGCCAGGAAGCGCCCCCCCTCGAGCAGCAGGGGCACAGGTGGTGTTACCACCGGTCCCCCGAACCGCGACACCGCTCGGAACGCCTCCTTCGCCTGCGCCCGGTTCATATCCTCCCGCTGTTGGTTGCGCTGTCGCTCCTGCTCCTCCATCCTTCTCTGCAACTCCTCTTCGCGTTGCCTCCGCCCGATTCCAAACACGCGGCTCGCTACACTTCCCCGCTCCTTCGGTGTTTCGATCCTCGTCGCTTGCCTCTCCGCTTCCGCCATCCTTGCCGTCGACTCCAACGTCATCACGGCCTCGCTCCCGCTCCCCAACGTCCGCCGCTCCGCCGGGTTCTCCGGATCCAATACCACCACCATCCCGCCCTGCACGAGTGCCATCTGCTTCCCGTTTCGGCTCAATCCGGAACCATAGGGAAATGGCAGGTCCGCCGCGTCCACCCGGCGAATCTGACCGGAAGGCCCGTCAATCAAGGCGATCCCCTTCATCGTCAGCACCACGAACCGCCCGCCCTCCGCCGCCAGAATCTGGCCGCCGGCCGGAAGCGTATCCTCCGGTAGCGCTGTCTTCTTCCCCGTCTCCAAATCCACCAGCGTCCATTCCACCCGCTCTCCAGCTGACCGCCCCCGCATATCCATCACCATCAGCACCGCGTGTCGCCCGCTGACCACCGACCATGGCGAAAATCCAACCTCCGCTACCTTGCGTCCGGTAGCTGTCTCCACCACGAACGACTTGAACCCGCCGACCGAGGAGAGCAGGCCCGTTGGCGCCTTGTTCGCGATGTAATACCGCCCGTCCCCGCTCAACCTCGAAATCGACTGGACGTCCTCGATCCCTTTCACCACCCCCACCTGACTCCCCGTCGCCGTCTCCCATTCCCGAATCTCCGGCGCCGCCGGCTTCCGCGTCGTCCCCATCGCCTCTTGACAGATGGCCCGCACCCGCTCGCCACCTTCAACAAACACCGGACCCTGGCAACGCAGCCCCGTCTCCACGCTCCAAACCACCGCCCCCGTCGCAATGCTCCGCAGTGACAGAGCCGTCTCCCCCGCCACCGCCATCAACGGTTCCTTCGGATGCGCCGCCAGCGCACTGTTCCCGTCCACTGAAAACTCCCGCGCCACCCGCCCGCTCGCCAAATCGTAAATCCGCACCTGCCCCGACGCGCTCCGTACCGCCAGCCAGCTTCCATCCCCGCCAAACACAACTTCGGCGTTCGTAAGACTCCCACCCCCCTGCGTCACCAGCTCCGGATTCGCCACCTGCGCCGTCGCAAAACCCGCGGCGCACAACACCACCGCCGTCACGCGTCCCAGTCTCATCGCAAGCTCCCTCCTTCCCGCCTCCGCACCCACCGCCGCGTCAACAAATCCCCTGCCCCGCATCGCAACTCCATCTCCCGCCCCGCCACCCGGAACCCGCACTCTCGCCCCGCAAACCGCACCACTCCCGGCCCCTCCACCTCAAACCCACCTCCCCGCAACCCCAGCGTCAGCTCATCGAACACGGCAAACGTCCCGTCGCTCCCCACCTCCAAATGCGCGTACCCCGTCCCATCCACCCACCGGCCCGCAAACGGCGTCTCCACACCCGCCCCGCCCGCGCACCGGAACCCCCGCGTACCCGCACAGCTCCCATCGGCCCGCAGCACCAGCCGTACCTCCTCCGCGCGTGCCAATCCCGCCATCAAAACCAGCCAAATCCAAGCTCTCATACCCCTACCAGCGGAAATTCCCCCGAATTTCCCAAAATTCATCCTACAATCAGGCGGTACTGAATCAGGAGCCCGTCCTCCGGCGCCCCCTGCGCCTGAAACACGAACTGCGGCATCGGATCCGCCTGCGTCAGCAGCGCGCCGCCCTGCGCCGACATCTGCTCCCGCGCGGTCCACAGCCCGCCCCCCTGGCTCTCCAAATCCAGCCGCGCCGCCGGCCGCTTCCAGCGCGCCTCCCACCCGTCCACCATCGCCGGCGCCAGCGCCTTCGGCCCGTCCCCCGCCGGCGCCAGGTCCAACTGCCGCGCCGTCACCAGAATCGACAACTCCTCCCCCGCATACTCCCCGCCCTGCGGCTCCATTGACAGCGGCTCGTCTTCCTGCGACGGTATGTCCACCAGCATCCCCGCCCGCACCGCGTTGTTCCCCCCGCGTACCCGCCTCGAGGGAAATAGCAGGTACGGCGCCCCCCGCCTCCCGTCCCGGTACAGCTCCCGGTCGATCAGGTACAGGAACCCTTCCCGTGCCACCTCAATCGACAGCCGCACCTTGTCCCCCGCCCGTAGCGGTAGCGACGGCTGCAACCTCTCCGCCACCATCGGCAGTTTCGCCTTCTTGCTCGCCCCGAACACCAGCAGCCGCGGCGCGTCGCCCTCGTCCGCCCTCGGTTCCCGCATCTTCCAGATCGTCAGCCCGATAACGTCGCCCGTCCCCGGCGCCGGTCTCGGCCCGCTTCCCGCGGCTTCGTATCGAGGCTTCGGAACCCGCACTACCGGACCCCCGCCCGGTCCCGTCACCGCCGCCGGCGGCCGCTTCGATCGCAGCCCGGAATCCCAAATCGCCCGGTACCGGTCTTCCTCTTCCTGCGCCCACAATACGGACCCCGCCGCCAGCCCTGCCATCCACTCCCGCCGCGTCACCTTCATCCCATGCACCTCCCGCTGATACTACAAGCGCGTAAAACCCCCAGCCTTGCGACAAACTACTTCGTGACAACCTCCACCCACCCCGCCACTCCCGAACCCTTACCCGTCAACTCCACCGCCCCCTCGCCTCCCACCACCGTCGCCGATTCCAGCCCCTTCAGCACCCGCAGGATCGCCTCCCTCTCCTCACGGGCGCTCACTACTCCCAAGTCCCGCGCATTCGCCAGCCGCCCTGCTTTCTCCAGCACCGCCTCCCCGTCGCGCACCCACGCCACCCACACCCGGTTCGTCCCCCGTTCCGGCTCGAACCAGTCTTTCTCCGGAATCATCAGCGCCCGCCCCGCCTCAGCCGCGCTCGACCCCCCATAGCTCGTCACCGAAGGAAACAGTACGTTCATCGCGCCCGTGCCCCCCTCCTCAGCAAACACGAACACCCGTCCCGCTTCGCGGCTCGCCACCTCCAGCCGGAACCCCGCGCCCTCCTGCAGCGTCACCCTCTGTCCGGAAAGCCAGTTCTCCGTCCCCCTCTCCAGCACCCGCACCCGTACCATCCGCGACGCCATCGCCGGCGAAGCCCCTGCCATTCGCCCCCGCTCCCACGGCAACACCCATCCGGCTGCTGCCGCCAGTCCAATCACTGCCAATCCCACCGCCACCCCCCACCGCCGCCGCGGCCCCGGAACCGGCACCGGCGCCTCGCGCCCCCCACCCGCCAGCGCCGCGGCCAGCTCCCGCGCATACTTCCCCACTTCCCGCGGACGTTCCTCCGCCTCGAACCGCATCCCCGCCGCCAGCAACTCGTCCACCGCCTCCGGGATCTCCGGTCTCACCGCCCTCGCCCGCTTCCACTGCCGCCGCAGCGTCATATCGCGGCCCACAAACGGCGCCGCCCCCGTCAGCATCCGGTACGCCAGTACCGCCAGCGAATAGAGGTCCGACGCCGTCGAGCTCTTCCCCCAAAACTGCTCCGGAGCCATGTAGCTCTCCGTCCCCGCCACGTGCTGCGTAACCGCCTCGTACTCCCCTTCCGGGATCACTCCCGCAATCCCGAAGTCGATCAGCTGCACATGCCACTCCCCGTCCCCCAACCGTCGCAGCAGCACGTTCGACGGCTTGATATCCCGGTGGACGATGCGTTTCGCGTGCGCCGCCTCGAGCGCCCCGCCGAGCTGCCGCACGATACTCGCCGTCGTAGCAAAATCCAGCGGCCCCCCTTTCATCAGCACATCCAGCGGCTCCCCCTCCGCGTAGGGCATCACCAGGAATGGATACGCCACCCGCTCCAACTCGAGCGTCCCCACCCGCATCAGTCCCACCACTCCCGGATGGCCGATCTTCGCCAGCGCCGCCGCTTCCTCCTCGAACTTCTTCGCCGCCCACGCCGCCGTCTCCGACGCCCGCTGAAGTAGGATCTTCACCACCACTTTCTGCCCGAAGGTCTTCTGGTCCTCCGCCAGGTAGGCCACCCCGAACCCGCCGTCGCCCAGCTTCCGCAACACGCGGTACTGACCCGCCAGCAGCGTCCCCTCCGGAACCTCTGTCACCGATTCGGTCGGTGGCAACGTCTCCGCATCCGGCTCTCCCCCGTGCTGGCTCAGCAGCGAAAGTACTTCGGCCCGCACCGCTTCCTCCGCTCCGGAACCGGCGACAAAAGCAGCCCGCTCCGCCGGCGGCCTCTCCAACGCCTTCCCGAACAGCTCTTTCGCGCGAGCGCGTTGGTCCGGCGTCAACTCAGTCGCCCTCCGAGCTCCCGCCTCAGCCACGCCTCCGCGTACAGCCACTCCTTCCGCGCTGTTTCGGTGGAGACGCCCTCCAATTCCCCGATCTCCCGAAAGTTCAACCCGCAGTAGAGTCGCAACTCCGCCGTCTCCGCCGCCCTCTCATCCTCCGCGCGCAGTCGCTCGAGCGCCACTGCGATCTCCACCCACTCCTGCCCTCCGGATACCGCGGCGGTCCCCTCGCTCAACGGCTCCTTTACTCCATCCCGCCGCTTCGCCTTCCTCCGCCGGCCCGCATCCACCAGCACTTGCCGCATCACCCACACCGCCGAACCAAAGAACTCCCGTGCCGTCGTCCAGGTCTGTGTCCGCCCCGTCCCGAAAAGCCTCAAGTAGGTCTCGTTCACCAGCGCCGTCGGTTGCAACGTGTGACCCTCGCGCTCCGCCCGCATCATCCGCCGCGCAATCCTCCGCAGGTCCTGGTACACCGCTTCCAGGAACTCGCTCTCTGCCGCCCGGTCACCGCCGCGCAGCCGCGCGAGAAGATCCTCAACCGTGGGGCCCGCGGGCATCTTCAACATTCTGCACTGCGCCTCCGCCCGTTGTCAGCGCCGCCGTCCACGGTGTACCCTGTGAATCCACCTTCTTCTCTGGGAGCCCGCCGTGCGAAAGCTACTGCCACTCTGCACTCTGATCCTCCTGTCAACCGCCCTATCCACCGCCGCCGACGGCAACCGCAACTTCCCCGTCCAATTCACCGGCTGCACCGAGTACGTCGGTTTCGGCCCCATCTCCCTCACCGCCGCGCAGCAATCCCTGCCCGCCGGCTACACCGCCGCCAACCTCGGCGGCGTCGGCGGCTTGGTCATCCGTGTTGCAACCTGCGCCGGCGCGAGCACCGACGGCTCCCCCGCCAAACCCGGCATCGTCGCCCACTACGGGATCAACATCCTCTCCCCCGACGGCACCGGCGACATCAACAACTACACCCTTTCCTACGCCACCGACAGCGAAATCCTCGCCGGCCGCCTCCGCAAAAGCGGCCTTCCCGCCGTCTACAATCCCGAACTCACCGTCGAGGACCCCGCCGTCCGCCCCGGCAACCTCTACGCCGCCATCGGCGGCCCTGGCCTCACTCCCTACTTCGTCACCGGTACCGTCAATGACCCCGTCGGCTCTCCCTTCCCCTTCCTTGCCAATTGGTGGTATGCGGGTAAGCATGCCGCTCTCAAGATGGCCACCACTATCCCCGCCATCGCCTTCGGCCCCGCCGCCCTGGTCCTGAATACCGCCACCGCCAGCCCCCTCGGCGCCCTCATCACCGGCAACATATATTCCTCTTTTCCCTTCTATAACGTGCGCGGCCGCTTCGCCGCCGCTACGATGCAAATAACCACAACCCGCTAACCCGCTTTCCTACAACGACTTACAAGGGGAGCTCCAAAAAGTGCTCCCCTCGAAAAAGTCAGTCACAACACTACTTTTCTAGAAAACAAAGGACTTACCCTCTCAGCCTCTTGACAACGTGGTATTCTCTCCGCGGGTTCAAAAAGGAAGGCCCAGCGCGTCGCCGCCGCCGACCACGAAAAAAAAATTCGTCGAAGCGAACCTGAGACTGGAGTTACCGCCATGCCGTTCTATTCGGATTCCTTCCCGGCACTCCGTGCCCGCCACGCACGCCTGAAGGCCGCACTCGCCTGCGAGCAGCAGTTCAACGCCGACATCGAGAAAAAAATTTTCGTCGAAGCGAACCCAATCCCGTCACCGAAGCGCTCCCGTGGGTACGTCGAAACTGAAGGCCTGCATCGCAAAATCGGATACGTAGACGCCCGCCGAAACCTCGCCGCCGTCCTCGATCACGTCATCGACCGCCAGGAACCCATCATCATCCACCGCCCCAGCTATCGCGATGTCGCCGTCATCCCGGCCGCCGACCTCCCCGGCTACCTCGAATTTCGCGCCGCCAAGAAATTCCCCAAGGCCGCCTGACGCCCGGATATACTCAGCCTGAACTCCGGAAACCGCGAGCCCCTATGTCTCTGACCCGCCGCCAACTCGTCAAAACCGCCGCCGGCGCCGTCCTCTCCGCCGGCGCCGCCCCCGCGGCCCCCAGGAACGCCCTCCCGCGCTGGCGCGGCTTCAACCTGCTGTACCTCTTTCAGGCCCGCAACCACAAAGGCCCCGTCGAAGTCTCCGAGGACGACTTTCTCATGATTCGCGACCTCGGCTTCGATTTCGTCCGCATTCCCATGGACTACTGGTCCTGGATCGATCCCGCCTGGCGTGCCGCCGGTAAACCAACCGCTAAGCACGCCGTCACCATCAGCGAACCCGGCCTCGCCCCCGTCGACCGCATCGTGGAACTCGGCCGCAAACACGGCCTCCACGTCAGCCTCAACCTCCACCGGGGCCCCGGCTACTGCATCAACAGCAGCGAACTCGAGCCCTACGTTCTGTGGCGTGACCAGGACGCCGAAGACGCCTTCACCCTGCACTGGGAGCTCCTCGCCAAACGCTATCGCGATATCGGCAACAGCGAACTCAGCCTCAACTTGCTGAACGAAGCACCGAACCCGAGGCCCGGCTACATGACCCGCGAGGACTACCGCCGCGTCATGACCCGCGCCGCCAACAAAATCCGTGAGATCACGCCCGACCGGACAATCATCATCGACGGCTTGAGCGTCGGCAACCAGGTGGTCTACGAAATGATGCCCACCGGAGTCGCCCAGAGCGTCCATGCCTACAGCCCCGCCGAAGTCAGCCACTATCGCGCCGGCTGGGTCGACAAGCGCTCCGACTTCCCACACCCGCTCTGGCCCGCCGTCAAACGCGACGGCAGCGGACTCGTCAGCCGCGAAACCCTCGAGGCCCACTACGAGCCCTGGGGCTGGCTGGTGAAACAAGGAGTCGGCGTTCACTGCGGCGAAGCCGGCGCCTTCAACAAAACCCCGCACGACGCCTTCCTCCGCTGGATCTGCGATGTCCTCGACATCCTCAAGATCCACAACATCGGCTGGGCCCTCTGGAACTTCCGCGGCTCGTTCGGCGTCCTCGACTCCGCCCGCGATGACGTCGCCTACGAGGACTGGCACGGACACAAACTCGACCGCAAGCTGCTCACGCTCCTGCAATACCACTGACCGGCCGCGCCCAGTGACATAGTTATGTCATGCCGGTCCGAACCACAGTCGATATTCCCGAGCCCCTCCATGACCTGCTTCGCCACACCGCCGAGCAGTCCGGAGTTTCGATTCGCTCTCTGATCGTTCGGGCGCTCGAACAGGCCTATCGCCGCCCATCGAAGTCACGTGGCCTCAGCAAGCCGCTCGTCGGCGGCCCTGGCAGGCTCGGACCCGCGTTCCCCAAGGACAAGAACCCCCATGACCTCGTTCTTCCCTGACCTCAACGTCTGGCTCGCCCTGACCGTGGAAGGACACGCCCGCAGCGAACAAGCCTGGCGTTGGACCGGCGCTCTCCCCACCGGAGCTCGCCTGCTCTTCTCCCGCTATACGCAACTCGGCCTCCTTCGGCTGCTCACGAACAAGGCGGTTATGGGCTCGTATACCCTGACTCTCAATAAGGCCTGGAGAGTGTACGATCGCTGGCTCGCAGATACCCGCGTCGAATTTCGCCGCGAGCCGCGCAACCTCGAAGACACCTTCAGGGAAGTGACGAGGCCCTTCAGCGGCCAGAGCGCCCCGCAGGCCTTCGGCGACAGCTACCTGCTCGCTTTCGCCGCCTCCGCCAACGCTACCCTCGTCACCTTCGACGGCGCTCTGCACGCGCTCGCCGTGAGGCAAGGGCGGCTCTCCCTGATTCCTGGAGGATCCCGATGATTCCCTGGCACGAAAACGACGCCTTCTGGGCCGCCCTCCTCCAGCACTTCTTCACCGAAGACCGCTGGTCCGCCGCCGCCCTCGAAGCCGAAAAGGCCGCCGCCCTCCTCAAGCTCCAGCCCGGCGCCGCCGTCCTCGACCTCGGCTGCGGCCCCGGCCGCCACTCCCTCGCCCTCGCCCGCCTCGGCTACCAGGTCACCGGCGTCGACCGCACCCACCTCTACATTGAGGAAGCCCAAAAACGCGCCGTTCGCGACCGCCTCGCCCTCGAACTCGTCCACGAAGACATGCGCCGCTTCGTCCGCCCCCAAGCCTTCGACGGCGCCGTCAACCTTCTCTCCTCCTTCGGCTACTTCGAAGACAAGAACGAAGACCTGCTCGTCCTGCGCAACCTCCGCCAATCGCTCAAGCCCGGAGCCGCCGTCGTCCTCGACCTTTACTCAAAGGAATTGGTCGCGCGGAACTTCACGCCCAGCGAGTGGACTCAACTCCCCGGCGGTACCCTCTGGCTCCAACAGCGCGAGATCCTTCCCGATTGGGAACTCATCCGAGTCCGCTGGCTCTTCCTCAACGGCGCCTCGCAGCAGGACTTCACCTTCGAGCACCGCCTCTACTCCGGCGTCGAACTCCGCGGCCTCTTCCTCGCCGCCGGCTTCACCAAGGTCGGTCTCTACGGCTCCCTCGACGCCGCTCCGTACGACCGCAACGCCCAGCGCCTCGTCGTCCGCGCCGCCTGATTACGGTGCGATCGACAGGTTGATGTCCACGCACGACGCCTCCCCTTCCCACGCAGACCTTCACCAGCCCTCTTCCCACAGCCGTCGCCCGTGGCGTCACGAAGCTCACCTGGCGGTCGCTCGCCGAAGATGTCTGCGCCCGCCAGCGCGCACTTCGTCGAATCACGCCCCACCCACCTTTTACACTCATCTCACGCGCTTCACAATCGACACTACCTCGGCGCCACCAAACGCCGTCTTCCCTACCATCACGCCCTGAAACGCATAGCCCGCCTCCCCCGCCTCGCGAAGCTCCTTCTGCATGGTCGAGGTCTTCGACGTCGCCAGCAGCTTGTAGTCGTACCGCAGCTCGCCCTTCGAAGGGTCCCGCTCCATAATCACCGCCACCTCCCGCCCGCCGAACAGCGATTCGAACACCGTCTGCCCGCGATAGTCGAACCCCTGCTCCCCCGCCTCCCTCATCTCCTTCTCGAGCGTGCTCGTCTTGTTCGTCGCCAGCAGCTTGTAGCGCAGCGTACCCTTCGCCGCCTCGCCGCCAAGCGCCTTCGTCATGATCACGATTACTTCCTTCCCGCCGAACGCCGCCTCCCCGCCCATCACCCCGCTGAACACGAAGCCCGCCTCCGCGGCGTCGTTCAGCTCCTTCTCCATGGTCGATGTCTTGGTCGTCGCCAGTAACTTGTAGTCGTACTTCGCGGCCTCCTGCGCCGCGGCGCACCCCAGGAGGCCCCAGAACAACAACAGCAACTTGTGTTTCATCTTCCGAAGGTACAACAAAGCTACAATGCCCACAGCGCAATGCCTACCATCGAACTGGTCGTGAACGGCAAACCGGCCCGCGTCGACATCGACGCTGGCGAGATGCTGCTCTACACCCTGCGCGAGCACCTCGACCTCACCGGCGCAAAGTACGGCTGCGGCGAGGGCCAGTGCGGCGCCTGCACCGTCCTTCTCAACCGCCGCGCCGTCCGCGCCTGTATCACTCCCACCGCCTCCGTCGGCAAGCAGCCCGTCACCACCATCGAAGGCCTCGCTGCCTCGGCCGGCAAACTCCATCCCGTGCAGCAGGCGTTCCTCGACAAGACAGCGTTTCAGTGCGGCTTTTGCACCCCGGGCATGATCCTCGGCGCCGTAGCACTGCTCGAAGCCCAGCCGAAGCCGGCCGATCGCGCCATTCGCGCCGCCCTCGAACCTCACCTCTGCCGCTGCGGCACGTATCCTCGCATCGTTGAAGCCGTCCGCCTCGCTTCCCGGCAGGAGGCCCAACGTGGCTGACGAACTCCGCCACCGCTATCGCGACGAGACCGAAGCCGAGCGTGGCGAGCCCGCCTTCACCCTTGACCGCCGCGAACTCTTCGGTGTCCTCGGCGCCGGTGTCCTGTTCACCTATCGCGGCTCGGCGCAAGACGCCGTCTCCACCCGTCTCCACTTCGCCGACGACGGTTCCGTCACCCTCCTCACCGGCAAGAACGAGATGGGCCAGGGACCGCGAACGATCCTCACCCAGGCCGTTGCCGAGGAACTCCGCGTCCCGCCGTCCCGCGTGAAGGTCGTCATGGCCGACACCGCTCAAGTGCCCGACGACGGCGGCACCTGGGCCAGCATCACCACCCCCCTCACCGTCCCTGTCGTCCGCAAAGCCGCTGCCGCCGCCCGCAAGCTCCGCCTCGGCGCGGCCACCGACGACCTCACCCCGGCGAAGGAATGGAAGGTCCTCGGAACCTCGCTCCCGCCCGTGGGCGGTCGTGACGTTGTCACCGGCGCTCGCCGCTACTCCACCGATCTGAAGCGCGACGCCATGCTCCACGGCGCCGTCGTCCGCCCCCCCGCCCACCGCGCCAAGCTCGAATCCGTCGAGCCCGCCGAAGGCGTCATCCGCGACGGCAACTTCGTCGGCGTGGTCGCACCCTCCGCCGTCGCGGCCCGCAAGGCCGCCCGGCAGGTACAGGCTAAGTGGACGTCCGAACCGCTCCTTCCATCCGCCGCACTCCCGGACCACTTCCGCAAGACCGCCCAGGTCCCTGACCCCAACCCCAACGTCCGCTACCCCGCCCTCTTCCAGCACGGCGACGTCGCTCAAGCCCTCGCCGCGGCCCCCCACAAGCACGAGGCTTCCTATACCCTCGAACCCATCGCCCACGTCCCCCTCGAACCGCGCGCCGCCGTCGCCGAGTGGAAAGACGGCAAGCTCACCGTCTGGTCCGGCGCGCAGGCGCCCTTCCTCGTCCGCCGCCAGTTGGCGCAGGCCTTCAGCATCGACGAGGCGAACGTACGCGTGGTAGGCGTCGATATCGGTGGGGCGTTCGGCGGCAAGCAGAACGGCGAATGCGAGATCGAAGCCGCCCGGCTCGCCAAGGCAGCTGGCCGGCCCGTGAAGCTCCAGTGGTCGCGCGAAGAGGAGTTCACCGCTGCCTACGCGCGGCCCGCCGGCGTCATCGATGTCCGCACCGGAACCGACTCCGCCGGCAAGATCACCGCCTGGGAGTTCCGCAACTACAACTCCGGCCCCTCCGGCCTGCGCTGCCATTACGACATCCCGCACATGATCTGCGCGCATCACCGCGCCCAGAGCCCCTTGCGCCAGGGCTCCTACCGCTCTCTCGCCGCCGCCGCCAACACCTTCGCCCGCGAAGCCCACATCGACGAACTCGCTGCCATCCACGAGACCGACCCGCTCGAGTTCCGCCTCAAGAACCTCGCCGACGCCCGCACCAAAGAAGTGCTCCAGCGCGCCGCCGAGCGCTTCGGCTGGGGCAAGGCCAAGCACGCCGGCGTCGCCTGCAATCTCGAGAAGGACGCCCGCCTCGCCCTCTTCGCTGAGATGGAAGGCCCCAAGGTCCGCCGAGTCGTCGTCGCCTTCGACCCCGGCGCTATCCTCAACCCCGACGGCCTCCGCCACCAGATCATGGGCGCTACCATCCAAGGCATCGGCGGCGCGCTGTTCGAACGCCTCACCTGGGACTCGTCGAACTACACCAACGCCCGGCTCTCGAAGTACCGCGTCCCCCGCTTCTCCGACGCGCCCGAGATCGACATCATCCTCATCGACCGCCGCGAGATCGAGCCCGCCGGCGCCGGCGAAGCGCCCATCACCATCGTCGCCCCCGCCCTCGCCGCCGCCCTGTTCGCGCAGGACGGCAAGCGCCGCCGAAACCTTCCGCTGCTGCCCTGACCCGCGGCGCATCTAACGGGTAGTGCCGGACGCCTGCGAACTTTGCCGCCGCTCGCCTATCGAACTCACCCGCCACCACCTCATCCCCCGGGTGCGTCACCGTAAGGCGAAAGAGCGCAGCGGCCTCGACCGCGACGAACTCAATGGCAGGCTGGCCATGCTCTGCCGCGCCTGCCACAAGTTCATTCACACCGTGCTCACCGAGAAGCAGATGGAGGAGCGCTATCACACGCTCGACGCCCTCGCCTCGCACCCCGAGATCGCCCGCTTCCTCGCCTGGGTCTCCACCAAGCCGCCGGGCCTTCGCGTGCCGACCCGCCCGCCGGTGAAGCGCCCCTGACCTACCGCGCCGGCGGTTCCGGCGGAGTCAGCAGCGAGAGCCGCATCGCCTGGTCGATCTCGTCCCGCAGCGCCATCGCCTCCTCGAGGGCCTTCAGTTTCACCACCTGCGCGGAGGTCAGCTGCGACCGTGCCTGCGCCTGCAAGCCGTCCATCCGGTCACCGATCTGCTTGCGCAGCGCGTGGATCTGCAGCAGCAGCTTGCCGAGCGCGGCCGCGTCCTGCGAGCCTGCTTTCAGCGCATCGTTCAACGCCTTCTGCTGCGCAGCAATCTGCTCGTGCGTCGACCGGTTCGCATCGCGGTTCTGCGTCTGCAGGTTCTGCAGCGCGGTCACCTGCGCGTCTGTAAGGGTGAGATAGGCCTTTAGGCTGTCAAAGCTTGCCCCCATCGGCGCTCCCGGGCCCATCCCCGGCATTCCCGGCATTCCCGGCGGCGGCCCACCCATCGGAGCCATCATGCGCGGTCCGCGCGGTCCCTGCGCAAAGGCCAACGTAGCCGCCAACAGCGTAATGAGTACTGACTTGGTCATCTTCATCGTCTCCTGACAACTCCATTGAACGCCCATTTTGTTCCGGCCACTGTTAAACCTGCGTAAAACCAGAGGTTGCGGCGTTCGCGAACACCGTCTTGCGGAGCGACACTAGGGATATAGCTTTCCTGCGAAAACTCGCCTCGGCGGCCGATCGCCCCGCCGTTCTCATCGGCGGCTCCGCGGCTCTCCTCGTGCTCCTCATCACCATCGCCGTCCTCCAATACCGCTGGATCGGCCAGGTGAGCGACGCCGAACGCACGCGGCTGCGGGCGCGGCTGCAGGAGTCGAGCCGCGCGTTCACGGACGAGTTTGACGGCGCGTTCCTCGAGATCGCCCAACAGGTGCTCGCTCCCCGCGGCCCCATCGAAGCTCCCGAGGAGCGCCTCCGCGTCTGGCTGGAGTTCGCCCGCTATCCTCGCCTGATTCAAGCCTTCTTCGTCGTGGAAGGAGAATCGGTGCGGTCCGTGCCGACCGCGGATGGGCGTACCGTGGCAGTCGAGAATGTGCCCGAGCCTCTGCGCGAGCTTCTGACCGCTGATGGAGGGCCACCACGGTTCGGCCCGGGCCCGCCGGTGTTCGAACGCCGCGGCTTCTTCGCCCTGGTGACGCCGCGCGGGCGCTTCGGCCCGCCCCGGTTCTTCCGTCCGGATGGGGGTCCCCTGCCGGGAGGCGGCCGCCCGCCCCGAAGCGAGCGGCGCCCCGAAGGACCGCGCCCACCCGACGGCCCGGAGGCCCGCGCCTGGACCGTCGCCGTCATCGACCTCAACTACGTCAACGCCGAGTTCCTCCCCGCGCTGGTGCGCCGCCACTTTGGTCCCGATTGGTATGTCGCCGTGCGCTCCCTTCGCGATGACCGCATCGTCTTCAGCACCTCCCCCGGCGGGCACAAGGCAGAGCTCACCGTACCGCTTCTCGAGGCCCGCGGCGGTGGCGGGCGCCCCTTGCGCGAGTCCCGCTGGCAGTTGGAGGTCGCTCCGGCAACAGGCACACTCGAAGAGTTGGTCGCCGGCGTCCGGACCCGGAACCTGGCGCTGAGCCTCGCCGCCCTGGGTCTGCTCGCAGCGGCCATCGTGCTCCTCATCGTCTCGCTCGAGCGCGCGCGCCGGTTGGGCCGGCTGCGTATGGAACTCGTGGCCGGCGTCTCACACGAGCTCCGCACGCCGGTCGCAGTCATCGTCTCCGCCGCCGACAACCTCGCCGACGGCGTGGTGTCAACGCCTGACCAGATCCGCCGGTACGGCCAGACTCTCCGCCGCGAAGGTCTCCGCCTGTCGGAGATGGTCGAAGAGGTCCTCGGCTTCGCGGGCCTCGACGCCGGCCGCGTACGATTGCAGGTGGAGCCCGTTCCCCCCATGGCCATCGTCGACAACGCCGCCGAGGCCTGCCGCCACGAACTCGAAGCCTCCGGCTGCCGCCTCGACATCGACGTCGCCGACGACGCCCCGCCCGTGGCTGCGGACCTCGAGTGGCTGTCGCGCTGCCTACGGAATCTCATCTCCAATGCCATCCGCTACGGCGACGGCAAGTGGGTCGGCCTGCAAGTCACCGCCAGAACCGGTACGGTGGACTTCTCCGTGGAGGACCACGGCGAGGGAATCGCCGCCCACGACCTCCCGAATCTGTTCAAGCCCTTCCACCGCGGCCGCAATGCCCGGAACCGCAACGCCGGCGGCGCCGGCCTCGGCCTTTCGCTGGTAGAGCGCATCGCCCGCGCCCACGGCGGTTCCGTCGCCGTCGATACCGCCCGCGCCCGCGGCACGCGCTTCACTCTCAGCATCCCCAAGGCGGACGCCCCGGCATGAGTAAACGGCGCATACTCCTCGTGGAGGACGAACAGGGCCTCGCCATGACCCTGCGCGACCGCCTGGAGGCGGAAGGGTACGAAGTGGACAGCTGCGCCGACGGTAACGCCGCCGTCGCCGCTGCCCTGAAGCACCCGTTCGACCTCATCGTCCTCGACATTATGCTGCCGGGCCGCAGCGGCTTTGACGTGTGCCGCGATATCCGCGCGCAGGGCTTGGCCGTCCCTGTGCTGATGCTGACGGCCCGCGGCCAGGTCGCCGATCGCGTCCTGGGACTCAGGATTGGGGCCGACGACTACCTGACCAAGCCGTTCGACATGCTGGAACTGACCGCCCGCATCGAGGCCCTTCTCCGGCGCGCCTCTTCCTCTGCCGCTCCCGGCGCCGGCAGGATCGAGTTTGGCGACATCCTCATCGACACGAAGTCCGGCGAGGTCCGCCGCGCCGGGCTGAAGGTGCCCCTGTCCACCCGGGAATACCAGCTTCTCGTCTACCTCGCCGAGCGCGCCAACCAAGTGATCCCTCGCGACACGCTTCTCACCGAGGTTTGGGGCTATTCGAGCGCCGTCACCAGCCGGACCGTAGACGTCCACATGGCCTGGCTGCGGCAGAAGATCGAACCGAATCCCGCCGCGCCGCGGTACCTTGTCACACTCCGCGGCCTTGGCTACAAACTCGCCACCGGCGACCCCCGTTCCTGATCGTCAGATTAGTTCCGCCGCCGGCGCACCACGAGAAGCAACGCGCCCATGCCGCCGGCCATCAGCAGAACGGAGCCCGGCTCAGGCACCACGTTCGTGCTCGCCTCATAGGTGATATCGGACATCGTCCGGAAGCTGAGGGCGCCGCCGCTCGTTGCTGCATCGACGAACTGGTTGACGTTCGTGTTGGGGCCGCCGAGCGCTGGCCCGAAGTTCGTTACCAGGCCATGCGCTTCCGATCCAGGCACTAGAGACACGATCAGATTGCCGTTTGTGAAATCGCCGAAACCGACGGTATCGAAGGCGATGAAGACGAACAGCGGGTTGCTAAAGCTGAAGGTACCCAGTCCAGAGATCAAGATGCTACCGGTCAGGTCAAGGGCGCCGACGGCAGCCAGCGGGGGCTGGAATGCTACGTCGTCGGTGTCTCCGTTGACCGTGGCGACGAAAGCCGCCTCACTAAAGGGAATGTCGCCCAGCACGCCGCTGCCCGAGCCGCTGAACCGGTACGTGATGGGAGCTGCCTGCGCTGCTGTCCCCAGAAGGCAGGCGAGAGAAAGAAGAAGAAGGGTCGCTCTTCGCATAGGGGACATTTTCGACGTCACGAGACCCGCTCGTCAATGGATTTATCATGAATAATTGGCCGCTTCGTTCTTGCCGCTGCTGCGCAATCCGCACGCCCTGACCATTCTCGGCAACTTCTGGCCCAGGTCGCTGCACCCTCGCTATCCGTCGAAGGACCGGTATTACCAGACCGAGCCGGAGGTTCGCATTCTGGCTCACGAACAGCGCCCCTTAGGGCCGTCCCGGGCAGAGCTGATCCTCCTCCATGGCCTCGAAGGTTCAAGCTCCGCCGGCTACATGGTCAGCATGGCCCAGGATGCCCTCCTCGCCGGCCTCGCCGCAACCCGCCTCAACATGCGCACCTGCGGCGGCACCGAGCACCTCTGCCCCACCCTCTACCACGCCGGCCTCACCTCCGACCTTCGGCGAGTCCTCGAGATCGTTAAGAATGAGGACCGCGGCCCCGTCTTCCTCTGTGGGTTTTCCCTGGGAGGCAATGTCGTCCTGAAACTGGCCGGCGAACTAGGTCCCGGTGGCAGCGATCTGCTGGCAGGTGTCTGCGCGGTGGGCACCCCGCTCCATCTGGGAGCTTGTGTGGACAAGATGGCGGAGCCGCAAAACCGCCTCTACGAACACCGCTTCGTCCAGCGCCTCAAGGCGCGCTACCGCCGCCGGCAGCAGCAGGCGCCGGACCGCTTCCCCGCCCGCGACCTGGACGCCATCCGCACCGTGCTCGAGTTCGACGACCGCATTACCGCCCCCGCCTTCGGCTTCCGCGGCGCCCGGCACTACTACGACACTCAGTCCGCCATCCACTTCCTGCCGCGCATCGCCGTCCCCACACTGCTGATCCAGGCGCAGGACGATCCGCTGATTCCCTTCTCCCTCTACCAGTCCGACGCGGTCCGTGGGAACGAGTGCATCACCCTGGTTGCCCCCGAGCACGGCGGGCATCTCGGCTTCATTGCCCGGCGGCGGCCCCGTTTCTGGGCCGATACCGTCGTCCTACACTGGATTCAGGAACAAATCCTCCGAAAGGAACGTCTTCCCATAGGATGACCTCCAGGCAAGCATCTCTTGCTGAAGCTGCGGCGGTCGCCGCGAATTCGCTTCTTGGTTCGAAGCTTCGCAGTTTTCTCACCCTTCTCGGCATCATTCTCGCCACCACGACCCTGATCGCCGTCATGTCGGTGATTCACGGCATGGACAAATACATCGCCGAAAACGTCTCCAACATGGGCGTCGACGGCTTTCGCATTGTCCGCATGGCGTTCATTGGCAACTTCGATCCCAAGAAGTTTCTGGAACTCCAGCGGAAGAACCCCGAACTGTCACTCGAAGAGTTCGATTTCCTCAAGGCCAACGCTACCCTGATTCGCGAGTTCGGCATGTCCGCCAGCCGCTCGAACATCTCCATCGCCTACGGCAATGAGGAAGTGAAGGAGGCGTTTCTGCAGGGCGTTTCCGCCAACATGGGAGTGATCAGCAACGTGCAGCCCGCCCAGGGGCGCTTCCTGACCGACACCGAGGACCGGCGCAGGATGCCGGTCGCCTTCATCGGCGCCGACTTGAAGGAGAAGTTCTTTCCGAACGCCGACCCCATCGGCAAGACGATCCAGGTGGCCGGCCGTCCCTTCGAGGTCATCGGCGTGGCAAAGGCGCTGGGAAGCGTCTTCGGGCAGTCACGCGACAACTTCGTGATGATCCCCGCGCAGACCTATTTGAAGATGTGGGGGGCGCGGCGCGGTCTCAGTTTTGCTGCGCTGGCAATGGATCGGAACCGGCTGTTCGCCGCGCAGGACGAGGTCCGCATGTTGCTGCGCGCCTACCGGCACGTACGCCCGGGCGCCGACGACAACTTCGCCATCATCTCCTCGGATTCGCTGGTGGAAGCGTGGGACCGCTTGACCGGCGCCATTGCCGCCACGGCGATGGCCGTGGTCAGCGTGTTCATGGTCGTCGGCGGCGTCGTGATCATGAACATCATGCTGGCCGTGGTCACGGAGCGAACGCATGAGATCGGTATCCGGAAATCGGTGGGCGCGCGGCGGCAGGACATCCTGAATCAGTTCCTCGTGGAGTCCTCCATGCTGGCGGCCAGCGGAGGGTTGATCGGGGTGCTGATCGCCTGGATGGTAACGCTGATCGTGAACGTCGCCACCCCCGTGCCGATGTCGATGCCGATCACCGCCGTCGTCGTGGGAGTCACTCTCTCCGCGGTCGTCGGCCTGTTCTTCGGCGTCTATCCCGCACATAAGGCGTCGAAGCTCGATCCCATTGAAGCGCTGCGAGTGGAGCGATAAACCATGGAACGGTCTACCTGGCCATCAGCCGTCAAACTGGCCCTCGACACCATCCGCGGCCACAAAACACGGGCCGTGCTCACGGTGCTGGGAGTCATTATCGGGACCAGCACGATTATCGGCGTCGGCTCGATCATCGCCGGACTCGATGGCGCCATCGCCGATGCCCTTCGCGGAATGGGCAAGGACACGATCATCGTGTTCAAGTTTCAGTTCGGTTTTCGCGGCAGCACTCAGGAGGAGCGGTTGCGGAAGCCGCTGACCTTTGAGAATGCCATGGCGGTCAAGGAACGCTCCCGCAACATCAAGCACGTCAGCCCGTGGCTCTTCCCGCCGTTCAACATGATCCATAAGGCGCGGTACAAGGGCAACGACCTCTATCGCCTCGACATGGGAGGAACCGAGCCGGGTTACGCCGTCGGCAATGACCTGGTGATGCTCTCCGGCCGGTTCTTCACGGATGTCGAAAACACGCATCGCGTACCGGTGGTGGTGATCGGCGAGGATGTCCGCAAGGCCCTGTTCGCCGAGTCCGACCCGGTGGGTAAGTGGATGGAGGTCGACGGCCACCAGTTTGAAGTCGTCGGCGTGATGAAGCGGCCGGCGAACGCGTTCCCCGGCTCGGAAGACAACCGCATTCTGCTGCCCTACTTCACCATGCGGAAGATGTTCCCGGCGGCGAAGGAGCACATGCTGGTGGTGGTCGCCGAAGAGGGCAAGCTGACCGAGGCGATGGACGAGACGCGAGCGA
The DNA here is from genome assembly GCA_033763935.1 of Bryobacteraceae bacterium. GTDB lineage: Bacteria > Acidobacteriota > Terriglobia > Bryobacterales > Bryobacteraceae > DALYJJ01. The sequence goes on along the minus strand of JANRJO010000032.1, from coordinate 55,920 downwards.
TCCTCCGCACGGAGCGGCGCGTGCCCCACAACGCGCCCGACAGCTTTGCCTTGAACACGGCCGAGCAGATGCTGGAGGATTTCCGCCGCGTGACGTCAGTAACCGCCATCGTGATGGTGGTCCTCAGCTCCATCGGCCTGTTGGTGGGCGGCATTGGCGTGATGAACATCATGCTGGTGTCGGTGACGGAGCGCACTAAGGAGATCGGCGTGCGTAAGGCGATCGGCGCCAAACGCTCCGATATCATTGTGCAATTCCTGACCGAAGCGGTAGTGCTAACCGGCATGGGCGGCTTACTGGGAATGCTGCTCGGGTGGCTCATCTCGCTCGCCGTGCGGGTGGCCTTTCCTTCGCTTCCGACCAGCGTGCCCTTGTGGGCGGCGACTATGGGCGTTTTCGTGTCAGTGGGAGTTGGACTCTTCTTCGGCATCTGGCCGGCGAGTAAGGCGGCCCGCCTCGATCCGGTTGTCGCGCTTCGCTACGAGTAACCGTTAGTCCCGCGGAAGGGACCAATGGGTGTGGAGGATTCGCCAGCACGCGCCGCAGCGGCGATAGACCTCTGTGGTGTGCCAGTTCAGTGAGCCTTCGCTACCCCTGCTGACGAAGCGGAAGGTTAGAATTGCCAGGTCGCCGTGCACTTGCACGCGGGGTTCGACCAACTGGAAGGAATCGATCCGCACCTGGCCGCGGATGGACTCGTACAGCGCTCGCAAAGCGTCGAGGTCAAGCCGGCCCTTGGAGAACGGGTCGAAGTAAGTGACTTCCGGGTCGCAGAGTTCCAGGAAGCCGTCCGGGTCACCGTTTCCCCAGCGCTCGAGCGCGCGGGTCTCCAGTCCGATGATCTCCTCTTCCACCGTCACGGTCTCGTCTCCTCAATGACGGCAACGCCCCAAGGCGCGAGGGCGATGACTTCTCCTTTGCTGACGGCCTTCTCCGAAGTGAGTTCGCGCCCCCCGGCGTATGAGTACGAGATCTTCTGCGTGCCGGCGGAGAAGTTCAGGAAGTAGTGCAGCACCGTTCCCTTGCTGCTCCGTGCGTGCCGCACCTTCACCGCCGGCGGCATCGCCTGGTCGGCGCTCCACAGGCCGGCACGCTTCAGGGCGTCGGCGGTGACGGCCTTCTGCAGCGCGGCGGTCACGTTGGTGCCTTCGTACGTCAGTGTTCCCTTGCCATAAGCATTGCGCGTCAGGGCCGGGAACTTCCACACGGGGTGATCGTAGGAGGCAAGTACCTGCGCGGTTTCCGGAATCAGGAACTCCGCCCAAACGGAACCCGTGTTCTCCGCTCCGGCGGCGAACGGGTCAGGCGCGAGGGGCTGCGGCTTCGGCAGGCTCGTGAACTCCTGGTAGCGGAAACCTGCGGCCGCGCGCAGGGGGCCAGGAGCTGTCTCCCAGCGAACCGTCGAGTGCTCATTGGTAAAGCCGCTCTTGAAACCGACCACGGCATGCCCGCCGGCGCGAACGTAGTCTGCCAGGCGCTTCAGCGTGGCGTCCGATGCGCTGTACAAGGGAGGCACAAGGAGGACGGCGTACTTATTCCAGTCACCGTGGTCCGGTGTCACGAAGTCGGGCTCGACGTTCAGATCGTAGAGAGCGCCGTACATCTGGTCGAGCACCGACATGTGATCGACGTGGTCGCCGACGGGCATGTAGCGAAGCGCGTGATAGGAATCGTTGCTGTAGAGGATCGCCACCCGATTCGCCTTCGTCGCCTTCGCGAGCATCGGTCCCACGCGCTGGAACTCCGCCCCGATCTGGGACACTTCCGCGTAGACGCGGTTGGGCTCGAGATCGTGCGACAGGACGCCCCGCCAATAGGTCTCTTGACCATAGTGGATGGAATGCCAGTGCCAGTAGGCGATGAGATTCGCTCCAGCCGCGACGTGCGCGTACGCCGCAAGGCGCAGTTGCCCGGGATACGGCGGGTACTGCGCTCGCGAATCCCACCCGATGGTCTGGGCGTTGGTCTCCGTAATGAGGTAGTTCGTACCCTTCAACGATCGTGCCAGGTCGCCGGAGAGCCAGATGCTCTTGGCGTCCAGGCGGTCCTGCACGGCGTGATAGGGGTTCACTCCGACCACGTCGAGCGTCTTTGCAATGGCCCACTGGTCCAGGTTGGTGCGGATGCCGCCGACGAAGTTATGCGTCACCCACTGGTCGGGCCGCTTCAGCTCGCGCACCATCTTGGCCTGCCAGCCGAGAAAGTCGGTCACGATCCACTGCTGGAAGCGCTCCCACTCGAGCTTGTAGCCCGGATTGAGAATTCCCTCACGCGAGGGGAACTCCTCCCAGTTGTCGACCAACTGGCCCCAGTAGGCAAGGCCCCAGAGCTTGTTCAGCATCTGCGGCGAACCGTACTTCTCTTTCAGCCGCTCGACAAACAGCTGCTGCACGCGCGGAAGCGCCAGTCCGTTCGGCCCCGTCTCGTTGTCCACTTGAAAGCCGATCACTGCCGGATGCTTCGCGGTGTGTCCGACGACGGCGCGGATGACGCGTTCGGCGTGGCGGCGGTACTCGGGGTGCGTCAGATCCATGTTCTGCCGCGGGCCGTAAGCGCCCGGCGTCTGCGAGCCTGGATAGGTGGGAAAGTAGGGATCGCCCAGCGGCGGAGCCGTGCCCCATTTCGTGACGACGATGTCGGGGTATTTCTTGTAGAGCCACGGCGGGATCGAATACGTCGGCGTCCCCATGATGACCTTCATCCCGGCGGCGTGCAGCTTGTCGAGTGCCCGGTCCATCCACGCGAACTCGAACTGGCCGTCGCGGGGCTCCCAGCTGGACCAAGTCGACTCGCCCATCCGCACCACCGTGACGCCCGCCTTCTTCATCAGCTCGACGTCGCGGTCGAGCCGCTCGTACGGCATGTACTCCGGATAGTAGGAGACCCCGTAAAGGACGGTGGACGGCGGAGCTTGTGCCTGGAGGAGGGCACAGGAGAATAGGACCGCAAGGTAGCGCATACCGCTGCGATCCTATCGCATCGTCAGCCGGCGCGGGCAATGATGATGGTGATGTCGTCGTGGCGGGGCGCCCCCGCCTCGAACGCCTCGACGGCGGCGAGAATGGCCTCCAGGCTGCCCTGTTGTGCCGCAGCCACCAGCCGCTCCTCGCCGAACTCGTCCCCGGCTGCGTTGCGAGCCTCGGTCACGCCGTCGGTATAGAGCACCAGCAAGTCGCCCGGCTCGAGAACGCACGCGCCCTCTTCAAACCGCGAGGTACGCGCCAATCCCAGCCCCACGCCCCTTGTCCTGAGCCACTGCGGAGCGCCGGCACGCAGGAGGAGGGACGGGTTGTGTCCGGCGGAGGAGTAGCGCAGCCGGCGCGAGGCGGGATCATAGAGACCATAGAAAAACGTTGCAAAACGGTTGGCGGGCGATGCGTCATAGACCAGGCGGTTCAGCTTTGTCATCAGCTGCGCGAGATCGGAGACGCCCGCCAGGGTCAGCCCCCGCAGAGAGGCTTGCAGCCCGGCCATCAGAAGCGCCGCGGGAATGCCCTTGCCGGCCACGTCTCCGATGGCGAGGCCGATCTCGCCCGACGGCGTCTCAATGAAGTCGTAGTAGTCGCCGCCGATCGATTCCGCCGGCACACAGCGCCCTTCGAGCACCAGGCCCGCTACCCACGGCGCTGCCTTGGGGAAGAGCCGCTGCTGCACTTCCCGCGCAATCTCCAACTCCCGCCCGATGCGCTCTCGCTGCGCCGCCTCTTCGGCATACGCGGCAGCCAGGCGCGCGTTCTCCAGGGCCAGCGCCGTCTGGTCCGCCACCGATTCGAGCAGGCGAAGGTCGCCCTTCGAGTACGGCTCTTCCGAACGCTTGGGACCCAACGCGAGAATCCCATCCAGCCCACGGTCCGTTCCGAGAGGCAGCAGAACCTCCGCCGTCCAGCCCTCTTCGCGGCGGCCAATCACCACGGGTCCGCGCTCCCGCGCCATCCTCTTCACCGTCTCATGCCCGGCGGGCAAGGCGATCCCTTCACCCGTAAAGCCCCCGCCTTCCGGGAGCAGCGCAGTCACGTGCGTGACGTGCAGGGCCTCGCGCAGGCGCTGGGTCACGGTGCCGAGAAGCACAGCGGGGTCCGGGATGTGCCGGACCTGCCGCGACAGCTCGAGCAGCACGGCCTCCGTGTTCACGGCCTCCTGAAAGAACCGCCGGTCCACCCACCGCCGCAGCCGCTCCGCGCCCAAGTGAACCGCGGGGACTGCGGCCAGGCAGCCCAGCACGCCGAGCCATCGGGTTTCGCCGAGCGACGGCTGTGACGCGAGCACGAATGCGTACCAGACCAAGGCTGCGACGACAAGGATGCGCATCGCCAGGACGGACCGCGAGGCCAGCAGGCCCTGCCGGACAAAGACGCCGACGTCGATGACGCGGTCCACCAGAACGGCGTAGGCGAGGGTCAGCGGCAGGGAGATCGGCGAGAAGATGGCGGGCCAGAGGACGAAACGCGGGTACTCGTTGATGTCATTCTTGAACCAGAAGGACGACAGAATCAGTGCCGTCATGGGCAGGATGCCCAGTGCCAGCCCGGCGAGCATCCACTGCAGGCGGCGGCGCGCCGCCGGGCGTTTCTCCTTGCTCAGCTTGTGGAAGAAGTTCGCGAAGCCGAGGATCAGATTGGACGCCACCAGAACCAGCGCCAGGGTTCCGGAAACATTCCAGACCGGAAGCCCGGCGAGGGCGTGCGGCTGATGGGCCTGCGCGGCGCCGATGACGGTCGGGTACATCAACAGGACCGCAAAGGAAGGGCCGAGCACCCACCGCAGCCACGGCCACAGACGGTGAGGCGATCGGGGATCGGGAAACAGAACGGCGAACCACATCCAGGCTACCGGCAACAGCGCACCTGAGGTATCGGCGAGGGCCATGGCCCAGGACAGCGGCGGCCCGGTGCCGCCGCGCAGGGCCTCTTCGGAACGCTGCAGTTGGGAGAGCGAGAACATCATGGCGAGCAGCGCCCAGGCCACGCTGCTGCCGGGCCGCCTCAGCACGACGAGCGTTCCGAGGAGCAGGCAGAACCAGGGGATGACGATGTTGATGACCACCGGGATGACGACGTCAATGGGAACGGTGGGGCCTGGGCGCTTGCGGGGGGTGAAGGCGAGCTCGAAGGTCCTGCTATCGCGCTGGAGGCGCAACGTCATCGGGCTGCCGACGGGATGGTGGAACGTGAGGGTGCGAGCGCGGACAGCCGAGTCCACGGGAGTGCCGTCGATGGCGAGGAGCTTGTCGCCCTCTTGCATCCCCGCGGCTTTGGCTTCCTCGGAAAGCGACTTCACCTCAAGCGAGTTGAGGTCGACGTTGAACGGCCTCTCCACAATCTGGAGGGTGTCGGTAGCGTACCCGATGGTGACCCAGGTGAAACGTGCCTGGAGCGAGAAGAACACCAGAACAAGCGCCGCGAGAAGAAGCCGTTCCAGGTGGCGTGCCAAACTGCGATTTTCCTCAGTTACGCCGAAGCTCGCCGCGCCCAGTTCTTCTTGCGCTCGCCGACGATGTTCTCGAGTTCCTGCATGTAAGCCTGCGATTGAGTCATTACGTGGTGCAGGTCGTTGCCGATCGAGACGAAGGTGAAGCCTTTGTCGAGAAACTCACCTACTCGCGTCGTCCCGAACAGGAACAGGCCGAGAATGACGTTATTCTTTCTCGCCTCCCGGACCAGCGTGTCGGTGGCTTCCTGCAATTCCGGCGACGTGTACATGTGAGGGAACTCGTACTTTTCGTAGAGGCCCATCGACATGCAGAGGTCGTTCTGGCCGAGGAAGAGGATGTCGACCCCGGGAACGGCGGCGATCTCGGCCATGTTCTTGATGCAGGAGGCCGTCTCCACCTGAAGCGCGACGATCACGTTGGAGTTCGCATTGCCCACATAGCCGAGCAGGCCCGCCTTATTGGTGCTGCGCTGCGGGAAGTACACCGATCGGGTGCCGGCCGTTGGGTAGCGGGCGCAACTGACTGCCTGGCGAGCTTCTTCGGCGGTGTTAATGTAAGGCACCAGTACGCCATCGGCGCCCAGGTCGAGCGCCTGCTGAATGCCGGCGCGGTCGGAATAGCCGCCCACGCGAACCATCGAGATGCCGCCGCCGCTGGTCACCGCGCAGAGCATCGCCGACAGCTTCTCGTAACCCATCGGCCCGTGCTGGGTGTCCACCAGCAGCCAGTCATACCCGCTGTGCGCGAGCTGCTCGGTCACCGTCGGACTGTGGGCGTTTAAGAACAGCCCCATCTTAGGCACCCCAGCCCTCAGTTGACCCTTGAACTCGGCGCCACTCATCGTATTCGGCATGGAATAAAGTTCTCCTCCTCTGACTTGCGAAATCCTAGCACAGCTTGCTTACTTCGGCTCAAACCGCAGCGCCGCGGAGTTCATGCAGTAGCGCAGGCCGGTCGGAGCAGGGCCGTCTTCAAAGACGTGCCCCAGGTGCGCGTCGCAGCGCGCGCACAGCACCTCTACGCGCCGCATCCCGTAGGTCGTGTCGGTTTCCGTACCGACGTTCGCCTCATCCACCGGCGCGTAGAAGCTGGGCCAGCCGGTGCCGGAGTCAAACTTCGCCTCCGAGTCGAACAATGGCAGCCCGCAGCAGGCGCACTGGTAACGGCCCGGCTCGTAGTGCTTGTTGTACTTGCCGGTGAACGCGCGCTCCGTACCCTTTTGGCGGGCCACACGGTAGGTCTCCGGCTCCAGCTCCGCACGCCATTCGGCGTCTGACTTGTGTATCTTTTCCATCGCACCCCCACTCCAGACAGGGTAACAGCGGCGCGGGACGATACAATGAAGGAAGTCTTGTCCTTCCGGAGCCCCTCAATGAATCGAACGTGGATGCGGCTTGTCTCAACCGCCGCTTGCCTGGCCCTCCCGCTGTGCGCCCAGGATCTCAAGGAAAACCTGAAAGACTTCGAAAAACGCATAACGGAGTTCACCCTCGCCAACGGGATGCACTTCATCGTGCTCGAGCGGCACAACGCGCCGACGGTTGCCTTCCACGCCTACGTCAATGTCGGAGCGGCAAATGATCCCGCCGGCCGCACAGGTCTGGCCCATATGTTCGAGCACATGATCGGCAAGGGGACCACCACCGTCGGAAGTAAGAACTGGGCAGCGGAAAAACAGGCGCTGGCGGCGGTGGAAGCGGTGTACGCCAAGCTCGAAGAGGAACGCCGTAAAGAGTTCCGGGCGAATGCGGAGACCATCAAGAACCTGCAGGCCGAGCTCGACGCCGCCATCCGCAAGGCGAATGACCTCGTGGTGCCCAACGAGTATGTGCGCGTCATCGAGCAGAACGGCGCCGTAGGCTTCAATGCGGGCACTGCCAACGATGCCACCTTCTATTTCTACAGCCTGCCCTCAAACCGCGCGGAGCTCTGGTTTCTGCTGACCTCGCAGTGGTTCCGGCAGCCCGTGTTTCGTGAGTTCTATAAGGAGCGCGACGTGGTGCGCGAAGAGCGCCGCATGCGCGTCGAGTCGAATCCCATCGGCAAACTGCAGGAGGTCCTTCTTTCCACGGCGCTCGCCGCCCACCCCTATCGCAGCCTGGTGGGTTGGGCCAGCGACATCGAACGCCTGACCGTGCGCGACGCCGAGGAGTTCTTCAAGACCTATTACGTCCCCGGCAACATCACCGTCGCGGTCGCCGGCGACATCGATCCGGCCAGGGCGAAACAGCTGGCCGAGAAGTACTTCGGACCCCTGCCGCGCGGCCCGCTGCCGCCGCGCGTACGCACCGAGGAACCGCGGCAGGAGGGCGAGAAACGAGTCGCGGTGGAGACGCCGAGCCAGCCGTTCATCTTCCTTGCCTGGCACCGGCCCGGCCAGTATCACAAGGACGACCCCGTGTTTGACGTGCTCGCCAACATCCTGTCGAGCGGGCGCACCGGACTCCTCTACAAAGAAATGATCGAAGGCCGGAAGGTCGCGCTGGAAGCGGTGGCGTTCCCGACGTTCCCGTCCGGCAAGTACGCCAACCTGTTCGTCATGGCCTCGGCCACGGCCGCAGGGAAGACCGTCGAGGAGAACGAGAAGGCCTTCGGCGAGATCCTCGACAAGCTCCGCAAAGAGAAAGTGGACGACGCGACGCTCAACCGTGTGAAGACCAAGCTACGCGCTTCCCTGGTGCGCCAGCTCGACAGCAACTCCGGCCTCGCGTCCCAGCTTGCCTCCTATCACGCGAACTACGGGGATTGGCGGAAACTCTTTACCCAGATCGAGGACATCGACCGCGTCACCGCCGACGACGTCCAGCGGGTGGTGCGGGAGTATCTCAAGGACAGTACGCGTACGGTTGGCCACACGGTGGCCCCGAAGGAGACCAAGTAACATGCGCCGGCTGCTCATTGCCCTTCTCGCTGGTTCGCTCGCTCTTGCGGCGCAGACCGCTCCGCCGGCCGCGCCGCCCAAGAAGCCGGCGGCAACGCCCCGAGGCGCTGCTGCGACAGGTCCCTCCCATGAGAATCTGAAGTACCCGCCCCTGAAGCAGGTCACGATTCCGAAGATTGAGACCTTCACGCTCGCCAACGGCATGAAGGTGTACCTGCTCGAGAACCACGCGCTTCCGTTGGTGAGCGGCTTCGCGCTGGTACGCACCGGCAACCTGTTTGACCCGCCGGACAAGGTCGGCCTCGCCGGCATGACGGGAAGCGTCATGCGCACCGGCGGGACGAAGTCGAAGACCGGCGAGCAGATCAACGAGGAGCTCGAAAACATCGCCGCGAGCGTCGAGGCCGGCATCGGCGAGACCAGCGGCAGCGTCTCCTTCAACACGTTGAAGGAACACACCGGCAAGGTCCTCGCGGTCTTCAAAGAGGTCATGACGCAGCCGGAGTTCCGGCAGGACAAGGTCGACCTGATCAAGCAGCAGACCCGCGGCGGTATCTCGCGGCGCAACGATGACGCGGGCGGGATCGCCGAACGCGAATTCATGGAGCGCGTCTACGGCCGCAACAACCCGTACGGATGGCGTATGGAGTACGAGCACGTCGACCGCATCAGCCGCGACGACATGATCGCCTTTCACAAGCGCTACTTCTTCCCGGCGAACATCATGCTCGCCATACAGGGCGACTTCGAAACCGCCGCCATGCGCGCGGAGATCGAGAAGCTCTTTTCCGATTGGACCGCCAGCCAGGCGGCCGTTCCTGAGTTCCCGAAGGTGACCAACGGTCCTGCGCCGGGCGTCTTCGTAGCGGACAAGGAAGACGTCACGCAGACATTCTTTAAGCTCGGTCACTTGGGCGGCACGCTTCGTGAGAAGGACTATCCGGCGCTGCAGGTGGCGGGAGACATCCTGGGCGGAGGGTTCGCCAGCCGGTTGTTCAAGAAGGTCCGCACGGAGCTGGGTTACGCGTACTCCGTCGGCGCCTCCTGGTCCGCCAACTACAGTCACCCCGGCACGTTCAGCATTGAAGGCAGCACCAAGTCCGCTTCCACGGCCGACACTCTCTCCACCATCCGCGAGGAGATCGACCGGCTGCGCGTTCTCGAAGTTTCCGACGACGAGCTCCGTACGGCGAAGGACACGATCCTTAACAGCTTCGTCTTCAACTTCGACCACCCCAGCAAAACCCTGAACCGGATGGTCACCTACGACTATCACGGCTATCCGAAGGACTTCATTTTCCAGTACCAGAAGGCCATCGAAGCAGTGAGTAAAGCGGACGTGCAGCGCGCGGCGCGAGAGCACCTGCGCCCCGAGGCACTGACAATCGTGGCCGTCGGCAAAGCGGCCGATTTCGGAAAACCGCTCACGGGCCTCGGAATGCCGGTTTCCCGCGTTGATCTGACCATTCCCGATCCGAAACGTGAGCAGGCCAAACAGGACGCGGGGAGCCTCGCCGCAGGCGCGAAACTCCTCGGCCGCGTGCAGCAGGCGGTAGGCGGCGCCGACAAGATAGCCGCAGTGAAGGACGCCGTGTATACGGCGGATTCGTCCATCAATGCCGGCGCTGCGCCCATGAAGGTCGCACAGCGGCTCCTCTGGGTACGGCCGTCGTCGTTCCGGCAGGAGCAGACCCTGCCGTTCGGCAAGATCATCGTCTATTCGGACGGCAAAACCGGCTGGATTCAGTCGCCGCAAGGCAACCAGCCGATGCCGCCGCCCGTCCTTAATCAAGTAAGGAGCGAACTGCTTCGCTTCCCGTTCCTGCTCTGGACGAGCGACAAGGATCCGGATCGAACGGTGAACGCCGTCGGGCCGGCGACCATCGAGGTGGCCGACAAGGCAGGTAACTCCGTCCGCCTGACGATCGACGAACAATCCGGCCTGCCGCTCAAGTCCGTCTACCGCATGGGTCCGGAAGAGCTCGAGGAGACGTATGCGGATTGGAAGGACGTGTCGGGCATCAAGCTGCCGCATAAGACGACGGTCTCGCGCGGCGGAAAGCCGGCGGCCGAAATCAACGTGCAGGAGTGGAAGGTGAACACAGGAGCGACCGCCGAGGAGGCAGCCAGGAAGCCGTGAAAGTTGGATTCATGGCGGCATTCGCCGCAACCGCCTTAATGGCTCAGACCACCGACGAGGTGCGCGGGCGAAAGGTTGTGGACGAGGCTCTGGCCGCGCTCGGCGGCGAGAAGTTCCAGGCCATGCGCGACCGCGTCGAGTTCGGCCGCGTCTATTCGTTCGACTTCGCGCAGCGGCTGTCCGGCCTCGGCCGCGCCCACATCTACACGCGCTACTTGACCAAACCTAATCCACCGCAGCCGGGGTTCCTCGGCCTCCGGGAGCGCACGGCGTACGGCAAGGACCAGGACTGGTGGGTCATTTTCAACGAGCAGAAGGAAGGCTGGGAGGTCACTTACCGCGGTGCGCAGCCGCTCTCGGAAGAGCAACTGGCCCGTTGGCGTGATTCGCAGATCCGCAACGTCTTCTATATCCTCCATTCGCGTCTCGACGAGCCGGGCATGATCATCGAGTCGCGCGGCGCCGACGTGATCGACAACATCCCCGTGGAGACGGTGGACTTCACCGACGCCGAGAACCGCGTGACGCGCGTCTACTTCCAGCGTTCCACCAAACTCCCCGTGAAACAGTATTTCGAACGGCGCGACAAGACCGGCCTACGCAGCGAAGAAGTGCTGCTGTTCTCGAAGTTCCGCGATATCGGCGGCGGTGTGCAGTGGCCTTTCGTCATCCGCCGCGAACGCGACGGACGAAAGGTCTTCGAGGTCTACTCCGAAAAGGTCGACTTGAACCCCGGCCTCACGGACGACCTCTTCACATTGCCCGCGAGCATGAAATTGCTGCCGCCGAAGAAGTGACGGACGAGCGCATCTTCCTGCTGTCGCCGGCCAACTGCGGCGGCAAACGCGCACGCCTGCTGCTCCGCACTCAGTCTCAGTTCGACCTCGCCGTTCGCCTGCGCGAATCCGGCGCCCCCCTTAGCGAGGTCTTTCAGTTCATCAGCGGCCTCTACTTCCGCGGCAAGCTCGCCTATGCCGAGGCGTTCGCCAGGCCCCCGGCCGGTTGCCCGCCGGCGCTCGTGATCGCACCCGGCCGCGGTCTCCTCCCGCCCGGGACCATCGTCTCGCTTCGTGAGGTGCAGGAGATGGCTTCGATTCCCGTCGACGCCGACGAGCCCCGGTATCGCCAGGCGTTGGAGCGGGACGCCCGTCAGGCCGCGTGCCGCAGCGTCCCCGTCGTGCTGCTCGGCAGCGTGGCTTCGGCAAAGTACACTGACCCGCTCCTCCACATCTTCGGCGACCGCCTGTTGTTCCCCGCCGACTTCGTCGGCCGCGGCGACATGAGCCGCGGCGGACTCATGCTCCGCTGCGCCCGCGAGCGCCGCGAGCTTTCTTACATTCCCGTACGAGGCGCCGTGCTCCGAGGCCCCCGCCCACCCCGGTTGCCCAAGCTAGGAAAATAGGCGCATGCAAAAGGTGAGCCTCCGGCAGAAACTCTCGCTGTTCCACGACCACTGGTCCCCCAGGATCGTCGGCGAGCTGAACGGACAGCACGTGAAGCTGGTGAAGTTCCAGGGAGAGTTCGTGTGGCACTCGCATCCCGCTGAAGACGAACTGTTCCTGGTGGTTGAAGGCAGCTTTGAGATGCACTTCCGCGACCGCATCGTCGCCCTCGAGCAGGGAGAGTTCCTGATCGTGCCCCGCGGAGTAGAGCACCGGCCCGTGGCCCGTGAAGAGGTCGCGGTGATGCTGTTTGAGCCCGCCGGCACGCCGAACACGGGCGACGCCGGCGTAACACCTCTGACCAACGACGCCGAGTGGCTCTGAAAAACTTACGCGCGTCGATCCCCCGCCGCAACTCCCATCCATTAGGCAACTGTTCGTGAATAGGGCCTTTAAGAACTTTTACGAAATCCCCAAATCCTTTGGCCTGAGACTTGCGTCTGTAGCAGTGAAGGAGGGGTTGACCATGCAAGTCATAGCGAGAAAGCAAACCCAGCCGAAGAGCGAGAGCAAAGGTTTTGTGCACTGCCCGATCTGCACCCACACGGTGGAAGGTCAGGTGGTGATGGCCGGCAAGCACGTCTATGTGAAGCCGGGCCAGAAATGCCCGCGCTGCGCTTCCACGCTGGACGCCGCATATGTTCTGCGCCTCGAGCGGGCGGCCTGACCGTCGCCCGCCTCGCGCGGCTCTTGAATCTAAGCCCTGACTCGCCGCATCCCTAAGGGAATCCCGCACCCCCCATCAGTACGGAAAATCATTGCATCCGGGGTCGGTGTCTGTTCTACTAGCTAGTGAGCCATCAAAAAAAGTCAATGAAGCGAAAGAAGCCGGTCAATCCCGAGTTCGTTCCCGAGACGGTCGTCCCGAGCGAGATCTTGGAACAGGCGAAGAAGTCGCTTGATTCCGACAAGATGCCTCGTCGTCCCGTGAAATGTATCGTTTGCAGCTCTGATGTCGCCCCGAATTCGTCGGAGAACCTGTGTTGGGTGTGCCGCCGCCTCAAGATCAGTGCGTGGCGCGATTCCGACCAGCAGGTCGCGGCCCAGGAATAGCTGCTACGAATACAGGATCGGGAGATCGATCCCCTTCTCCTGCTTCATTGCCTTCTCGTACACCGACGCCGCCGCGGCCACGTCTTCCACAGCCAAACCCACTGACTTAAAAAGACTCATGCCCTGGCCGGTGACCGGTCCTCGCACCAGGTCCGAAAGCGGCTTTACTTTCTCCCATTCCGCCTCTTCCAGCGCCAGCACCAAATCGCCCGCCTCCATCCGCGCCTGCTCCACCGAGTCAACCGCCAGACAGGCGGCGCGCCGCACCAGCTCCGTCGGAACCTCCCGGCGGTTCGCCTGGTTCGAACCGACCACGTTCAGGTGCGCGCCGGACTTCACCCAGCTGGCATCCAGGACGGGCTCCCGTGAGTACGTCGCCGTCGCAACGATGTCCGCATCCGCTACCGCGGCCTGTGCGCTGTCGAGAGCACGCACCGGACGGCCGATCCTCTCTTCCATGGCTCTGGCGAACGCATCCCGCTTCGTCTGAGTGCGGCTCCACACCCGGACTTCGCGGATCGGTCGCACCGCGCACACCGCCTCTACCTGCGACTTCGCTTGAAAACCGCTGCCGATGACCGCCAATACAGACGCCGACTGGGGCGCCAGGAGATCCGTCGCGAGCCCGCTCGCCGCGCCAGTACGGATTTGTCCGAGGTAATCCGCCTCCATCAGCGCCAGCGGGCGCGCCGTCTCCTCCTCGTACAACACGAAAAGAAAGTGCGCGCCATGCCGCGGATTCGTGGAGTAGAACTTGGTGCCGAAGTAGCCGCGATACGATGCGGCCATCTGGTGCAGCACGCTCCCGCCCGGCATCGCCAGGCGCCGCCGCGGCTGGTTCAACGCCGCCCCTTCTCCCAGCGCCCGAAACGCGGAGCGCATTTGCTCAATGCACTCCGCAATCGGAAGCAGTTCCTGAACCTCGGCTTCAGTGAGGAAGAGCATGATCTCGCGCGTTACGAGATCGGTGCGTACTTCTTCTCGGCGTCAATTCCCAGCTCGGCAAGCGCGGCGGCTACCTTTGCGGGCTCAAACTGCCCCCACTTGGCGAGCGCAAACAGCGCGGCGGAGGCGATCGACTCGGCATCCACTTCGAACCAGCGGCGCAGGTGCTGCCGGCTCTCGCTCCGTCCGAATCCATCCGTACCGAGCGCGAACAGGCGGCCGGGCAGCCAGGGCGCCAGCTGGTCGAACACCACCCGCATATAGTCGCTCGAAGCCACAATCGGACCCTCCGTGCCCTCCAGCGCCTTGTGCAGGTACGGTACCTGAGGCGGCGCGGTGGGGTGAAGCCGGTTCCAGCGGTCGCACTTCACCGCATCGCGCCGGAGTTCGTTGTAGCTGGTCACACTCCACACATCGGCCGGCACGCCAAACTTCTCCGCCAGCAATCGCTGCGCGCGGATCGCCTCGTTCAGCATCGGCCCCGCGCCGAACAGTTGCACCTTCGCCGGCCCAATCTCCGACGCCTTCACCTTGTAGAGGCCGCGCAGGATGCCCTCTTCCACTCCCTCCGGCATCGGCGGCTGCGGGTAATTCTCGTTCTCCACCGTGAGGTAGTAGAACACGTCCTCGCCATCCTCGTACATGCGCCGGATGCCGTCCCGCACGATCACCGCAATCTCGTACGCGAACGCCGGATCGTAGGAAATGCAGTTCGGGACCGTGCTCGCCAGGACATGGCTGTGGCCGTCCTGATGCTGCAGTCCCTCGCCGTTCAGCGTTGTCCGCCCGGCCGTGCCGCCCACCAGAAATCCCTTGCCGCGTGAATCGCCGAACGCCCAGATCAGGTCGCCGATCCGCTGGAAGCCGAACATCGAGTAGTAGATGAAGAACGGCAGCATCGGCACGCCGTAGTTCGCGTAAGAGGTTCCCGCCGCCGTCAGGCTCGCCATCGAGCCCGCCTCTGTGATCCCTTCCTCCAGGATCTGGCCGTCCTTCGCTTCCTTGTAGTAGAGGAAGTTATCGGAGTCCACCGGCTTGTAGAGCTGGCCCTGGCTCGCGTAAATGCCGTGCTGCCGGAACATGCTCTCCATGCCGAACGTGCGCGCCTCGTCCGGAATGATGGGCACGATCAGCTTTCCGATCTCTTTGTCCTTGAGCAACGTCCGAAGGACCGAGACGAAGGCCATGGTCGTCGAGACCGCGCGCCCTTGCGAGCCTTCAAGCGAATCCTTGAAGGTATCCAGAGGCGGCGTGACGAAGTGATACTTGCGAACCTTGCGCTCCGGCACAAAACCGCCCAGCGCCCGGCGGCGCTCCAGCAGGTATCGAATCTCAGGACTGTCGTCCGGCGGCCGGTAGAACGAGATCGTGTGCACCGCCTCGTCGGGAATCGGGATCTCGAAGCGGCGCCGGAAATACTCCATCTCCGCCTCGTTCAGCTTCTTCTGCTGGTGCGTGACGTTACGGCCTTCGCCGGCCTCGCCCAGCCCGTATCCCTTCACCGTCTTCGCCAGGATCACCGTCGGGCCCCCGCGATGCTCCACCGCCCGCTTGTAGGCGTTGTAGACCTTGTTGGGATCGTGCCCGCCGCGCCGCAGCTTGCCCACCTGCTCGTCGCTCAGGTGCTCCACCAGCTTCAACAGTTCCGGGTACTTGCCGAAGAAGTTGTTGCGGACGTAAGCCCCGCCCCGCGCCTTGAACGCCTGGTACTCGCCGTCCACGCACTCCGACATCCGCCTCAGCAACAACCCCGTCGTGTCGCGCGCCAGCAGGTCGTCCCAGTCGTCCCCCCACAGGCACTTGATCACATTCCAACCGGCGCCGCGGAAGGCCGCCTCCAGCTCCTGAATGATGCTGCCGTTGCCGCGCACTGGGCCGTCCAGCCGCTGCAGGTTGCAGTTCACCACCCAGATCAGGTTGTCCAGATGTTCACGCGAGGCCAGTGTCAGCGCGCCCAGCGACTCCGGCTCATCCGACTCGCCGTCGCCCACAAACGTCCACACCTTTCGCGGCGTCTGAGGAATGATGCCGCGGTTCTCGAGATACCGCATGAACCGCGCCTGGTAAATCGAGTTGATCGGCCCCAACCCCATGGAGACGGTGGGAAACTGCCAGAAATCCGGCATCAGCCAGGGATGCGGATAGGAGGACAAACCCGGCTGGTCGCGCAGTTCGTGGCGGAAGTTCTCCAGGTGCTTCTCCGACAACCGCCCCTCCAGGAAAGCGCGCGCGTAGATGCCCGGCGACGCGTGACCCTGGAAGTAGATGAAGTCGCCCGGCTGGTCGCCGTAGCTCCCCCGGAAAAAGTGGTTGAAGCCGACTTCCGTCAGCGTTGCCAGCGAAGCGAATGTCGAGATGTGCCCGCCGATGCCCTCGTCGTACTTGTTCGCCCGGACTACCATCGCCATTGCGTTCCAGCGAATCAGCCCCTTGATCCGGCGCTCCAGCTCCCGGTCGCCGGGATAGGGCGATTCCTCGTCCGGCGGTATCGTGTTCAAGTACGGGGTGTTCAGCTTCAGATGGGAGGTGACGCCGAAGTTGGCGGCGCGGTCGAGGAGACGGTTCAGCAGGTACGACGCACGGTCGGGTCCGACCTCGTCGATCACCTGATCGAGGGCTTCAAGCCACTCCACTGTCTCTTGAGGATTCAAATCCTCCGGGGGTTCGACTTTGGTTTTCAGCATTGGTCCAGGGTTCAGGATCTAATTCAACAATAGCGGCTTATTATAGATGCCTGCAACGAGGGGAAGGACGCGCGTTTTACCCAAGCAGATCCAGCAGGTTAGCCCCCAGGATGAAGCGCGCTTCATCCGCCCCCGCGCCCGCCCTCTCGAGCGCCGTCACCTGCTGTTCGAATACCGCTCGATTCCACCCCCGGGGAAAGAAGGAAGAATCCGTACCGAACAGTAGCCGCCGCGGGCCCGCCACATCCAGCGCCGCGCGGAAGACCGCGTCCAGCGTCAGACCCGGATGAAACCGCATCCACTGATTGCTGCTCGATGTATCGAGCAGCACGTTGGGGCACAGGTCGCAGACCATTAGCGCCTCCCGCAAATACCCGGCGCCAAAGTGCGGGATCACGAAGCGCAGGTCCGGGTACCGCAGGGCCACCGCGTGCAAATCCACGGGATTCGAATGACTCAGGTCGAACGGACTCTTCAGACCCAGCTTCTTGCGCACTCCCACGCTCAGGACGCCGCAGTGGACGAAGATCACCGTGCCCGGGGGAACGGAAGCAAGGATCGCGTCTACCTCGGCCGCCTGGATCGAGTACCCGTGCATCGCCGGAAAGAAACAGACGCCCCGCAAGCCTTCGGCCAGCGCCCTCTCCACCCGCGAGGTAGCGTCTGCCGCCAGCGGGTTCACCATGAAGTACCCGGCGAACCGTTGTGGCGCGACCGCGCGCGCCGCCGCCACCGACTCTTCGTCACCCGGCACGCTGGCAATGATCGCCGCCATCGCCACGCCCGCGCGCTCGAACTCCTCTACCCAACGGCCCGCCAGCGCCTCCGGCGTTTCTGGAATCTCCCAACCCAGCAGCGGTCCCAGGCTCGCCGCCGTCGCCGCCGGCTGCCTTTGGTTCGCCAGCGTGGCGAAGAACCGCGGAGAGAAGAAATGCACGTGGGCGTCGCAGACGGTGAGGTCGCCCCAGGGGGTCTGCATCTATTCGGATTTCGTTTCGATCGTCGGCAGGTGAGTGAGCCCGGCCGCCAGCGCCAGTTGCGTCAGGCCGGCCACATTGTTGACGTTCAGCTTCTTCATCATGGTCTTTCGGTAGCTGCGTACCGTCTGCAGCCCGAGATCGAGCAGCACCGCGATCTCCTTGCTCGTCTTGCCCTCCGCCACCAGCCGCAGAACCTGCAGTTCGCGCGGCGAGAGCCCGTCTAGCGCCGAAGGCGCCTGCTTCTGCTCCAGATCGCCTCGCCGGATGCGGTGCAGCAGGCGGTCGGAGACCTGTGAGCTGAGATACGACCCGCCCTTGGCCACCGTGCGCAGAGCGTCCAGCAGGTCGTTGTCTGAGGCTTTCTTAAGCACAAACGCCCGTGCACCCGCGCGCACCGCGCCCACCACCGAGTGCTCATCGTCGTACATCGAGAGAATGATGATGCGCGTCTCCGGACAATGCCGCAGGATCTCCGTCGTGGCCTCAATCCCATTCAGCCCCGGAAGCCCAATGTCCATCAACACCATCTGCGGCCGCTGGCGCTTGCAGAATTGCACCGCGTCTATGCCGTTGTCGGCTTCGCCGATCACCCGAAACTCTTCGCTGTGCTTCAGGATCGCGCGGATGCCGTCCCGCATGATCTTGTGATCGTCGACAAGCAAGATGTCAAAGTGCATAAAAACCGATCAGGTTGCTCCGTTCGTTGCGCTTCGGGACCGTTCACGAACGATCCCTGACCCTCCGCCGGCTCGCACCACGGATCCTTCGCCCGCAGTGCTGTGTATGACCAGTTCCAACCCACTCCGCTCCGCGTAATGCCTCATCAACCTCAGGCTCAACTCCGCCGCCGATCCCGGCTCCCCTCCGCGCACGTCCCCGCCGGTGTCCCGAACCTCCAGCACAACTCCCCGGTGGCGCGGCCGGACCGTTACCTGCACTTGGGGGCTCGGCGCCTGCTCCGCCGCCGTCAACGCCGCCTGCTCCGCAATCCGGAACAGCGCCGTTGCTACCGAGGGCGAAACGCGCACCCGGCCATCGTAGTGAACGGCGACCTCAATCCCGAACTCCCGCCGCAACCGCTCTGCCAGGCGGTTCAGCGCGCACTCTAGTCCCACCCGCTCCACCACCGAGGGGTTCAGCTCGAAGTTGAGCTCGCGCACCCGCTCGATCGCCGCGGCCAACAGCGACTGGATCTCATGAACGTGATGCCCAATCTCCGGAATCTGACGTTCAAAATCCAGCCGTAGCACGTCCAGCTGAAGGCCGACCGCGCTCAGCGTTTGACCGACATCGTCGTGCAACAGACGCGAGACCTTTCGCCACTCCTGATCCCGCCGGTCCAGCATCCCGGCCAGCAGGCGGGTCGATTCCGACCGCAACAAGTCCTCCACGTTCTGTTTTTGGCTCGAATCGCCAGTCATCGCGCCAGTCTGAGTAAAGGCCATACTGACGCATTCGCATACGTTTCGCAAGCACTTTCACCAGAACGGGCAGACAGGCGGTTTATTCGGAACGGCAGCGGTGATTACGGCCTGATGACGTTATCGCTCGCCGGCCACATGCAGGCCTTTGTGAATTGCGTACAGGGCTAGTTCCAGGCGGTCGGAAACGCCCAGCTTGTCGAAGATGTTGTGCAGATGGTTCTTGACCGTCTGCTCGCTGATGAACATCTTCTCGGCCATTTCCTTGTTCTTGTAGCCCTGGGCGACCAGCGCCACAATCTCCCGCTCCCGCGCGCTCAGCGGAGACCGCTCCCGGCCCTTGTTGGCAACAATCGCCCCCACCTGCTCCATGGGTGAGGCAAATTGCCGCATCACCGCGGCCGTCGTGTGGGAGTCCAGCCAGATCTCTCCGTCGTTCACCTTGCGGATGCTCTTCACAATCAGGTCGGGAGCCGTCTGCTTCAACACAATTCCCGAACACCCGAGCTTCATCGCCTGCACGAACTCGTTTTTGTCTTCCGAGGCCGTCAGTATGATCACCTTGGCGCGTTTGTTGATGTGCTGCAGGCTCTGGAGCGCGCCCAACCCGTCCAGGTTGGGCATCCGAAGGTCAAGCAGGATCACGTCCGGGTCGGCGGAAAGGACCTGTTCGAGCATCTCGCGCCCGTCCGACGCCTCTCCCACCACGAGGAAATCCTCCTCGAAGGAGAGCAGTTTGCGAAGTCCGTCCCGGACAATCGGATGATCGTCCGCGATAAAAATCCGGATCGGAGCCCGGGTCCCATTCGTGGTTCCCGCTTCAACGCTGCCGGTCTCGGGCGGAGGTGCGAACCCGTTAGCCATGCTCGTTGTCCTTCACGATCACGATTCTATGACGGTTCTAGTACCCGGTCAATTCAGGTAATCGGTACTGCTCTTCCCAGAAAACACCTTAGCGATCCCTTAGGGCTCTTCCCCGGGTACCTCTCCGTCGCCCGCAAGTCTCCGCCCAGCGTACCGTTACAATCGAGTAGTGGAAACGCGCCGCATGTGCCCGCACTGCCGGGCCTTCATCTCAACCAAAGACCGTACCTGCCCCTACTGCCACGAAGAAGTCGAGCCGCGGCGCGCCGGAAGCTCCTCCGGAGGACCCGCCCTCGGAGGCCTCATTCCCCAAGCCCACTTCACCACCGTCCTCCTCATCACCATCAACATCGGTCTCTACCTGGCCATGACCATCTACAGCCTGAAGGGCGATAATCCTCAGGCCTTCATGGACTTGGATACCCGCACCCTGATCGCCTTCGGGGCCAAGTTCACCCCCGCCATCGCCCTCGGCCAGTACTGGCGGCTGGTGCTCGCCGGCTTCCTCCACCTCAACCTCCTCCACATCCTCATGAACATGTGGGTCCTCTTCGACCTCGGCGCTACCGTCGAGGAATTCTACGGCACCGCCCGGTTTATCGTCATCTACTTCGTCGCCACCGTCGCAGGCTTCTACGCCAGCGCGGTGTTCTCGCCCGCCCTCTCCGCCGGCGCCTCCGCCGGGCTCTTCGGCCTCATCGGGGCGATGATTGCACTCGGCGTCCGCGACCGCACCGGCATGGGCGGCGCCATCCGGGGCATGTACATCCGCTGGGCCATCTACGTCACCATCATCGGATTCTTCCTCGGCGCCGACCACGCCGCCCACTTCGGCGGCGGCCTCGCCGGCTTCGCTCTGGCGTTCCTCGGCGGCACCCCGTCGGCCTTCGGCGGCACGCGCGAAAGCGTGTGGAAAGGCCTGGCCGTGGCAAGCATCGCCCTGACGGCCGTGTCCTTCGTCCTGATGGTCAGCTTTCTCGTGTCGGCCCGTCTCTAGCGGCCGCTACTTCGCGTCCTCGTCGTACTCCTCGAACAGCGTGGAACGCGGAACGCGCTCGCCCTTCAAGAACACGGCGGAAACCCGCTCGGTCGCACTGATATCCGCCAACGGATTGCCGTCGACCACTAACAGCGTCGCCGCCCCGCCTTTCCTCAGGACAAGTCCCCCCGTGGCCGCGCGCAATGCCACGGGCGCCGGCACGCCGGCCGCCGTCCAGAGTTGCAGTTCCCGGTGAATCGCCGGGCCGTGCGGCACCAGCGGCCGGCCCGAACCCGTTCCCATCACCAGGCGCACGCCCTCGGCCGAAGCGAGCCGAAGATTCACGGACGCCACGCCCAGGTTCGCCTGCTCCACAGCCGGCTTCAGTTTCCTCGACTGGACGAGCCTCCGCAAAGCCTCCAGCCGGGGCCGCGCCATCACCTGCTGGATCAGCCCTCGTTCGAGCAACTCCGGCGCGCCCTTCACCGCCTGCTCCGACGCCTCCACCGACACCAGCGCCGGCAGCAGCGCCACGCCCGACTTCGAAACGTCGCGCAGAACCGCCGCCGGAATTGCCTCACGCACGCCGCTGATGTCGATCACGCGCGCATCGGCAACGCGCTTCGCCAGTTCCTCCGCTGAAGTGACTCGAACGAAGCCCGCCGTTGCACCCGTCACCGTAATCTCGGGCAGCAGGCGCTCCCCCTGCCGTGCCTCCGCGGCGAATTTGTCCCCATCCTCCAACACCGCCACCGAAGTGATGCCGGAGAACAGATACGCAGCCAGCGCCCGGCGCACATCGTCTCGCTTCCATGGACCCGCCGGCGCCGCCGGATCAGTAAGCTCCACCAGGTGGTCCGCCAGCGCCGGAAGCACTGTCTTGCCCGCCCCCTCGATGACCGCCGCCTTCTCGTAGACGCTCTTGGCCGGTTCGGTGGCGTAGATCTCCTCGATCTTGCCGTTACGAATCAGAAGCGAAGCCGCGCGCGCGCTGCCGGAGTCGTCGAATACGCGCGCGTTGCGGATAAACGTCGTACGAATCCGCTGTATGTCGCGGGTCAACGCTTTGCTCTTGTTGATGGTCTCCTTCGACTGCGCCTGCCACACGCCGAGCACCGCGAAGGGAGCAAACACGGCCAGCAACCACAGCTTGGCGGAAGCGGAGATCTTCTCTTCCTTCTCCCAGCGAAACAGCTTGGTCGAGATGAACATGCTTACCGCCGTCGTCAACGCCAGCGCCGTCGCAGGCCACGCGTTCTCCGCCAACGACTCGTTCCGCACCAGAATCGCAGTGATCCCCGTGTTCAGATACGTCGCCGGCAGAAACTGAGCGGCAATCTGCAGCCAGTTGGGCAGCAGCCCGAGAGGAAATGTCGCGCCGCTGAGAAACAGCATCGGCAGGTAAAGCAGCTGCACCAGCACCTGGCTCTCCTGCATGGAATTGACGACGGAGGCGATCACCAGGCCCACCGCCCGGAAGGCGATCACTCCGAGCGACAGAATCGCAAAGAGCGAGAACGGCTGCGCCGGAATCGGCATGCCGTACTGAAAGTGCCCCAACAGAATAAACAACAGCGCCGAGGGCAGGTACGTCACCCACCCGGTCACCAGCGAAGCCACCAGCAGCGGCGCCGCGCTGATCGGAGCAACCTTGAAGCGCCGCAGGATGTTTTGCTCCCGCTCCTGCACCGCCCGCAGACCCGCGCCGAACAACCCGGTTCCCAGTACGCCGAGGATCAGCACCATGCTGATCACCTGCGTGATGCCGGAGGCGTCCCCGCGCCCGAAGATCTGCCCGAAGATGAAGAAAAAGACCAGCGGAAACGCAAAATTGAAGAACAACACCATGCGGTCCCGCATGGTCAGCTTAAGATTGATCCGAATGTTGGCGAGGTACGGTCTCATTCGCGCAGCCGCTTTCCCGTGAGTTCGATAAAGACGTCTTCGAGTGTCGGCCGCTCCAGGTGGATGTCCTCGAGTTCGCATCCGCTCTGGTCGATCCACTTCACAAGATCCACAATCGTCCGCGCCGGCCGCACTGCCGTCACCGTTAACGTTCGGCGGTCGTCGGAGAAGGCCAGGTGGTCGCCTTCGTTGACAGGAGCGTTGTCGGCCGGTAGCGGCTGCTCACACTTGATCTCAATGCGCGACTGGCCCAGCGTCTTCGCCTGCAGTTCCCGCGGCGTCCCCATGGCGATGATGCGGCCCTCGTCCACGATCGCCACCCGGTCGCACAACTTCTCCGCTTCCTCGATGTAATGCGTGGTCAGCAGAATCGTCCGGTTGTCCGAGCGCAGTTCCTCGATGAGCGAGTGAATCTCCAGCCGCACCTGTGCGTCCAGTCCGGTGGTCGGTTCATCCAGGAAAATCAACTGCGGATCGTTGATCATCGCCAGCGCCAGGGCCAGGCGCTGCTTCTGCCCGCCTGACAGCGTCTGGTAAAACGCGTTGCGCTTCTCCCATAGCTGCAGCCGCTTCAGGATGCCTTCGCCGCTGATGCTTCGTGAGTAAAACGCGGAAAACAGCTCCACGGCCTCGAGGACCGTAATCTTGTCCTGCAGGTTGGTGGCTTGCAGCGATACCCCGATGCGGTCTTTCAGCGCGCCGGGCTGTGCGTTGGGATCGAAGCCCAAAACTTTGACGTCGCCAGCCGTGCGCTGCCGCAGCCCCTCCAGGATCTCGACCGTCGTCGTTTTGCCCGCTCCGTTCGGACCCAGCAGCCCGAAGACCTCTCCGGCATGAACATCGAAATCTATGCCCCGAACCGCCTTGAAGTCCCCATAGCTCTTGATCAGGCCGCGAACGGAGATGACGGGAGCAGCCGCGGTCAAGCCGGCACCGGAACTGCCGCAACCACCCGTATCGCCGCCTGGCAAAACGCCGGCAGGTCCTCCGGCTTGCGCGAGGAAACCAGGTTGCCGTCCACCACCACTTCCGCGTCCTCATAGAGGCCGCCCGCGTTCACCACGTCGTCCTTGATCGCAAAGAAGCAGGTGGTCCGCCGCCCCCGGAGAATCCCCGCGGAGCAAGGGATCCAAAGACCGTGACAAATGCTGGCCACCAGCTTGCCCTGTTCATGCGTCTCCCGCACCAGGTCGATTGCCTTGCGGTGGCGTCGAATGTAGTCGGGAGCGAAGCCGCCCGGGCAAATTACGCCGTCAAATTGCGACGCAGCCACCTCGCCATACTCTTTTTCGGCCGTGCACGGATACCCCAGCTTGCTCGTGTACGTGGCGCCCGCCTTGGCGCCCACGGTCACCACCTCGGCGCCTGCCTCTCGAAAACGCAGCAGCGGGTACCAGACCTCGAGTTCCTGGTAAAGATTGTCCACCAGCAAGGCGATGCGCTTACCCTTCAGTTCCATGCTCCTCATGATAAACGGCGCCGCGGCGCGTTTTGTTCCCCTCAGCGCCACCGGTTCCCGTAACGGTTCGAGTGCGCCAGCCGCTCGAAATGCGAATAGACAACCCGCGTCACATCGCGTACCGCGCCCGCCTTCTCCCCCAGAAACGTACTCATCACGCTCAGCACGAACGGACGGTGCGCCAGAAACACGATGCCCGTCTCCGCCGCCACACCCGGCACGCTTCCCGGCTTCGATGCAACGTCCACCGCCGCCGGCACCGCCTCACGCATCTCCGCCTTCACTCTCTTCATGATCCCCACCATCGCCGAGCAGTCCTCCGCGTGCGCCGCCTCGCTGCGATAGATCTTCTCCACCAGCCGCGCCATCTCCATTGGCGTCGAAACGTTCTCCTGCTCGCGCCCCGCCGCCGCCGTGTCCATCATGATCCGCTGCAGCCTCGTGTTCGCGAAGCCCAGTTCGTCCAGCAGGCGGTTCACCCGATCCCTTCCCACAGCGGCCATGATCCGGTTGGTTGCCGTGTTGTCGCTGGTCTCCATCATCGCCGTGGCCAGTTCGAAGAGCGTCAGCGTCACCGCTCCCTTCTCCAACTGCGCGCGCAGATGCCCGCTCCCGCCCACTGCATCGGCCGCCGTCAGCGTGATCTTCTCGTCCAGCCGGAGTCGCCCCGCCCGGGCGTCCCGAAACAGCTGCACCAGAATAGGAATCTTGATGGAGCTCGCCTGCGGAAACACCGTCCCCGCATTGTGCACCAGCACCCGGCCGGAAACCAGGTCGATAGCCGCCACGCCCAACACCCCGTCCAGTTGCGCGTCGATCTGCGCAATCCGCGACAGCGTCTTCTTCTCGAGCAGTTCCACCGCCGTCTCGGCGTGAATCGAAAGCGCTAGGGCGCAGGCCAGGGAGGCAAGGCGGAGCATGAAAAGTTATTGTAGAGGGTTCATGCTCGATTACGAAAAGCTCGGCAGCTTCTACCTGGGCCGCCGCTATGACCTCGCCGCGCGCCAGGCCGGCTCGGACCTCGTCCTCTATGACTCGAAGGACCTCGTCACTCACGCCGTCTGCGTCGGCATGACCGGCAGCGGCAAAACGGGCCTCTGCATCGACCTGCTCGAAGAAGCCGCCATCGACGGCATCCCCGCGCTCGTCATCGATCCCAAGGGCGATCTCGGCAACCTGCTGCTCACCTTCCCCGACCTCGCCCCCGCCGACTTCCGGCCCTGGGTCAGCGAAGACGAGGCGCGCCAAAAGGGCCTCTCGCCCGACCAGTTCGCCGCGCAGCAATCGGAGCTCTGGCGCAACGGACTCGCATCCTGGGGCCAGGACGCCGCCCGCATCCGGCGCCTGAAAGAGTCGGCCGACTTCTCCATCTACACCCCCGGCAGCGAGGTCGGACTCCCCGTGTCCGTACTCAAATCCTTCGCCGCGCCCGCCGCCGAACTCCGCGACGACCGCGAGGCCATGCGCGAGCGCGTCTCCTCCACCGCCACCGCCCTCCTCGGCCTGCTCGGCATCGAAGGCGATCCGCTGCAAAGCCGCGAGCACATCCTGCTGTCCACCCTGCTCCACCACGCCTGGCAGCGCGGAGAGGACCTCGACCTCGCCGCCCTCATCCACCAGATCCAACAGCCGCCCGTCACCCGCGTCGGCGTGCTGGAGCTCGAGGCCTTCTACCCGTCCAAGGAACGCTTCGGCCTGGCCATGTCGATCAACCACCTCCTTGCTTCGCCCGGATTCGAAGCGTGGATGCACGGCGAACCGCTCGACATCCGCTCGCTCCTCTACACCGCCCAGGGCAAGCCCCGCATCTCCATCTTCTCCATCTCTCACTTGAGCGACGCCGAGCGCATGTTCTTCGTGTCCCTGCTGCTCAGCCAGACCGTCAGCTGGATGCGGCAGCAGAGCGGTTCCACAAGCCTTCGCGCCCTCGTCTATATGGACGAGATCTTCGGCTACTTCCCGCCCGTCGCCAACCCGCCGTCAAAACAGCCCCTCCTCACGCTCCTCAAGCAGGCGCGCGCCTTCGGCGTCGGTGTCGTCCTGGCGACGCAAAACCCCGTCGACCTCGACTACAAAGGCCTCGCCAACTGCGGGACCTGGTTCATCGGGCGCCTCCAGACCGAGCGCGACAAAGCCCGCGTGCTCGAAGGGCTGGAGGGAGCCGTCACTGCCTCCGGCGGGCGGTTCGACAGACAGGCCATGGAGCAGACCCTCGCCGGCCTGGGCAATCGAGTGTTCCTCCTGCACAACGTGCACGAGGACGCACCGCTCATCTTTGAAACCCGCTGGGCCCTGAGCTATCTCCGAGGCCCGCTCGCCAGGCCCGAAATCCAGCGCGCGATGGCGCCCCGCAAAGCCGCCGCGCAGGCCGCCGCCCCCGCCCCGGCCGTGCCGGCCCCCGCGCGGCCCCCCGCCGCGTCCGCCTCCCGCCAGCGCACCGTGCTCCCCCCGGAGATCCAGCAGTTCTATCTCACCGCGCACGGCGAAGGGGCGTTCCTCTACCGGCCCATGCTCTACGGCTCGGCGCAGGTCCGCTACGCCGATACCAAGACGAAGGTCGATCGCTGCGACGAGGTGCAGTGCCTCGTGCCCTTGATCGACGAGGCCGTCGCGGTCCACTGGGAAGAGGCCGTGGAAACCTCTGTCGGCCCTCTCGAGCTCGCGAAGGAACCCCTGTCGGACGGCGAATACGAGCCCGTGCCCGCCGCCGCCGCGAAGCCCAAGAGCTACGCCGCCTGGAACAAGGCGTTCGTCAACTGGATCGTTGAGCAGAAACCCATCCAACTGCTGCGCAGCCCCGCCACCGGCGCCGTCTCAAAGCCCGGCGAGTCCGAGCGCGACTTCCGTATCCGGCTCAACGAACTCTCTCATGAGAAGCGCGATGCACTGTCGGCGAAGATCCAGCAGAAGTACGGACCCAGGCTGCTGGCTCTCGACGACCGCATCCGCCGCGCCGAAGGCGTCCTCGAACGCGAGCAACTGCAGGCGCGCAGCCAGAAAATGGATACCGCCATGGCCTTCGGCGGCGCCGTCATTGATTTCTTTCTCACCAAGAAGGTGAAGCGGTCCAGCACTTCCGGCTTCTCCAAGCTGAACCGCTCCGCCAAGGAAGCTCAGGACATCGAGCGCGCCGCCGAGGCGCTCGAGTCCCTCCAGCAGCAGCGGCTGGAGTTGCAGCAGATGGCGGAAGCGGAACTGCAAAGCGCAGCGGGCCTCATGGAGGCGCGCACCGAAATCCTCGAGCCCGTCGTCATTCGCGCGAAGAAGACCAACGTCGCCGTGCGCCTCTTTACTCTTGTCTGGACCCCCTACCGCCGCGACGAGGCGGGCGACGCGCAGCCCGCCTGGCAGTAGCCTACCGAACCTCGAAGGTGAACGTCGCCCAGAAGCTCTCCCAGTCGGCAACCGTCGGCTCCGTGCAGCGTTCGATGTGAATGGCGTGCAGCCGGTAGATCCCCGGCGTCGTGAGCGGAACCACCATCCGGCCGTTGGCGTCCGTCCGCCCCAGCACCGTCACCTCGCCCGCCCCGTCGCGGGCCCTCGCCAGTTCGATCCGGATGTCGCCCGCCGGCTTCCCTCGAACCAGCAGCACGAACGGCACCGACCCGCCTGCCTTGGCCGCGTACGGATTCTGTTCCGGCACAAACTCGATCGCGTGCCCCAGCCGGCGCTTCCAGGTGTCATCCGTGCGCCCCGACACCAGCAGCGACTTCGCGAACTTGCTGTACCGCTCCTTTCCCGGCTTGGCCGCCTCCCCGTTCTTCTTCCGCCATTCCAGGATGTGCTCCAGCCCGTCCTCCACCAGGTATTCGTGGAACTTCTGCGCGTCCAGCTCCAACACGTTCGCCGCGGTGCGCACCGCCAGCAGCGGCGTGCCCTGCTGTTTGACGATGACGTCCACCAGCCCACGTTTCTCTTCCGTGCGCAGGTTCGTCATGTTGTACGCGTTGCCGCCCGCCCACATCATCGGGTCCTTCACGCGCGCCAGCACCGGCGGCGAATCGCTGTCCGGAAACGAGTCGCCGTTATGGATACCCACCACGATCCGCTCGCCCGGCGACACCGCAAACCTCTCCGGCATCAGATAGAGATCGTGCGCCAATAACGGCGCGGCCATGAGGACAAGACAAAATTTCACTGCTTCCAATCCGCTACGAAAATGTTGAACTCATAACGGGACTTCGCCTTCCAGTCCGAGGAAAACACCAGCCGTTTGCCGTCGGGAGAAAACTCGGGAAAGGAGCTGAAGCCCCCAAAATCCGTCACCTGCTCCAGTCCCGAACCATCCAGGTTCATCATGTACAGCTCAAACCGGCGCCCGTCACAGTTGTGCTTGTTCGACGAGAACACAATCTTCTTCCCATCAGGCGTGAACGTGGGCGCAAAACTCGCGCAGTTGAAGTTCGTGATCTGCTTCGCGTTCCGCCCGTCCGCGTCCGCCACGAAGATCTCCATCTTCATCGGCGTCGTCAGGTTCTCCGACAGCAGGTCCGTGTAGCGTCTCATCGCTTCCGGCGTCGACGGATGATTCGCGCGCCACACCACCTTCTTTCCGTCCCGCGAAAACACCGCGCCGCCGTCATAACCCTTCTCCGTCGTGATCTGCTTCTTGCCGCTGCCGTCGGTCTTCATCGTCCACAGGTCCAGGTCGCCGCTCTTCATCGACGTGTAGACGATACGGCCGGTCTTGAAGTTCACCGTCGCCTCGGCGTCGTAGCCCTTCCCTTCCGCCAGCGCCCTGACTACCGTGCCGTCGTCTTTCGCCAGGATGATGTCGTACGTGTCATACACGGCCCAGACGTAGCCTTTGCTACGGTCCGCCGCGGGCGGACACGCCTCCCCCGCCGGGTGCGTGGACCCGTACAGGATGTGCTTATTGTCCGGAAGGAAGTAGCCGCAGGTCGTGCGTCCCTTGCCCGTCGAAACCATCTTCTGGTCCGATCCGTCGGCGTTCATCACGAATATTTGATCGCAGCCGAGCTTGTCTCGCGTCGACTGGAACACCAGCCGCTGCCCATCCGGCGACCAGTACGCTTCCGCGTTCTGCCCGCCCTCCGTCAACTGCCGTATGTTCTCGAGGTGCTTGCCGTGCGACTGAGCAAACAGGGGAGCGGCGAGAAGCGCCGCCACGCAAAATCTCATGATTGACGTCCTTCAAATAGATCGCGCCCGGCTACAAGGGAGCGCATTTTCGCGTCCGCCACGGAACGCTGCAACATCCAAAATCCGCAGTCCGGGTGAACGTAGTGCACCCGGTCGGCGCCCAACACATTCGCCGCCAGCTCCAGCCTCTCCGCGATGAGTTCGGCTGGCTCCACCCCGTTGTCCTTCACGTCCACCACGCCCAGCCCCAGCCCGATCCGAGGATCGAGCTCGCGGAAGAACTCCAGCTCCCGGTAGCCGCGGCGGGCGAACTCGAGCACCAGGTGATCCACGTGCAGCCGGTTCAACATCGGAAGCAGCGGCTGCCACAGCCCGCTCTGTACCGTCTGGCCGCCGTAGTTCCCGAAGCAGATGTGCAGCGCACGCGTCCCCGCAATGCCGTCCAGCACGTGATTCAGCGCCGGTAGCGCCCACTCGATATCTTCCGGATGCCCGCTGATGTTGGCCTCGTCCAGTTGCACCACGTCCGCGTCAATCCGCTCCACCTGCCGGCGCAGCACCTCGGCAACCGCCATACACAGCCTCTCGCGGCTCCCGTAGTGCGAATCCGTCAGCACCTTCGTCAGCATGTGCGGGCCCGTCACTGTGAACTTCAGCGGGCTCTGGGTAAGGGATCGCGTGAATTCGTAATCCGCCGGCAGATTCAGCGTGCCGTCGCCGATCGCACCGCACACCACTCCCGCCGGCGCCGTCCGGTAACGCAGCCCCGAGTCGGCCCGGAAGCGGTCGTAGTCCAAAATTGAGTACCGCGTGCGCACCCCGTCCATGCGGCTCACGAAGTAGTCGATCATGCCGTTGGTCTCTGGATGGCTCGGGTCGAAGCGATTCAACTCGCCGTCTGCCACCACGTCGATCCCTGCCAGTTCCTGCGTCTTCAGAACCACCATGATGGCGTCCCGCAGCGTTCCCCGAGCACTGTCTCCTACCAGCCAGTGCGGTACCGGATAGCTGCCCACCACGGTCGTCTTTATCGGCATAAGACTTGATTGTATATTGGCTCACAGGGCCCTCGAAGTGATTCCCGTCTTGGGTTTGCTCTGCATTTCGAGTTTGTTCACCGGCCTTGCGCTCGGCGCGGCTCGTGTATCCGGGCGCGTCGTTAACGAAACGAATGCACCTGTTGGCGGCGCGCGCATCATCGCGTCCAAAGGCGATTTCCGCGCCTACGCCGTCACCGATCCCGGGGGCGCCTTCGACCTCCGCCTGAACGAGCCCGGCGAATACCTCTTCGCCGCCGAACGGGCCGGCCACTTCGAACTGCGCAACCAGCGCATCGTCATCGTCGAGGGCGCGAACGAAGTAAACCTGGTGCTCAACCGTCTCCGCGAGGTCTTCGAGCACATCGACGTCAAGGCTTCCGGTCCCGACCTGGCTCTCGACACCTCAGCCAAGGAAGAAACCCTCACCGGAAATCAGATCATCAACATTCCCTATCCCACCACCAACAACTTGAAGAGCGCCCTCCGCGCCATGCCCGGCGTGCTGCCCGACTCCCGCGGCGAGATCCACATCAACGGCGCCGCCGCCGAACAGGTCCAGTACACGCTCGACGGCTTTAACCTCAGCGACCCCTCCACCGGCCGCTTCGAAAGCCGTATCAGCGTCGAAGGTGTCCAGTCTGTCGACGTCATTAGTGGGCGCGTGCCCGCCGAGTACGGCAAGGGCTCCGCCGGTGTCGTCTCCATCGTGTCCAAACCCGGTGACGACAAATTCCGTATCTCCGGAACCAACTTCGTCCCTGGCATCGAGTTCCAGAAGCGCATCGGTGTCGGCGGTTGGACGCCCCGCTTCAACCTCTCCGGCCCCATTCGCCGCAGCCGTGCTTGGTTCTCCAATTCCTTCGACCTGCAGTACAATCGCAACCTCGTCCGCGAATTGCCCGCCGGCCAGGATTCCGTCCGGAGCTGGCGCACCAGCAATCTCACCCATACCCAGGTCAACCTCACGCCCTCCGCCATCCTCTACTCCAGCTTCCTGCTCAACCTCTGGTACGCGCCGCGCAACGGGCTGACCGCCCTCGATCCCCTCGAGACAACAGTGGACCGCCGCGCTCGCCAGTACTTCGCGAATGCCCGCCTCCAGAAATACTTCGGCCGTGGCGCGGTCCTCGAAACCGGCTTCGCCGTCAATCGCGTGTTCGGACGCGAGATTCCACAGGGATCGGAGATCTATGAGATCACCCCTCAGGGCAGGCGCGGCAATTTCTTCGTGGACGCGCGCCGCAAATCGCGCCGCGAGCAGTGGATCACCAACGCCTTTCTGCCGGCCTTCACCTGGTTCGGCGGACACCAGTTGAAAGCCGGCATAGACTTCAATCGCCTCGCCTACTGGCAGGATGTCCACCGCACCGCCTACGCCCATTTCCGCTACAACGGCACCCCCCAACGCCTCACCCGCTTCTACGGCGACGGCCTGCTCCGGCGCTCCAACAGCGAGATGGCCGGATACGTCCAGGATTCCTGGAAGGTCCGCCCCGGTCTCCTTCTCGAACTTGGTCTGCGCACCGACTGGGATCAGATCATTCGCCGCTGGAATACCTCGCCGCGCATTGGTTTCGCTTGGTCGCCCCCGCGCCTGGACAATACCAAAGTGAGCGGCGGCGCCGGCATCACTTACGATGCAACCCCCATTCGTCTGTTCACTCGGCCCGACGACCAGTACCCCGAGACCACTTACTTCTCTCCCGAGGGCGCCATCGACCGCGGTCCCGCGCTGACCATCTTTCGCGTCTTGCCCGGTAATTTGCGTGCGCCCCGCTACCGCAACTACAGCCTGTCCGTCGAACATCGGCTGCCCAGCGCCGTCTCCGTTCGCTTCAACCTCATCCGCCGCCGCGGCGTCCGCGGGCTCTCCTACACCAACACGGTGGAGCCCGGCGGCCATCGCGAAGACTCCCTCCTCTACGAGGCCATTTACTACCTCGGCAATCAGCGCCGGGACGAGTACGACGCCGTTGAGGTCGCGGGACGCCAGGCCTTGCCCGGCGGCTACGAATGGATGGTTAGTTTCACGCGCTCGCGCGCCAGCTCGAACGCCGTGGTGGACATCAACAACGAAGAACCATTGCTGATCGGCGACAACAGCGGCCGCATGCCTTGGGATTCACCGAACCGGCTTCTTGGTTGGGGCTACCTTCCCACCTTTTGGAAGAACTGGGCCTTCGCCTTCCTCGCCGATTACCGCACCGGCGCGCCCTTCTCCGTAGTCGATGATCGCGGCTTCGTGCTCGGCGCCATCAACTCCCGCCGCCTGCCCGCTTACTTCGAACTCAATCTGCATCTCGAGCGCCGCTTCGCCTTCCGCGGCCACCGCTGGGCCTTCCGCTTCGGCTCGAACAACATCACCAACCGCCAGAATCCCAACCAGGTCATCAACAACATCGCCTCTCCCATCTTCCTCACTTACTACGGCGGACAAGGCCGGTCGACAAACTTTCGTATTCGCTGGCTCGGAAGACAATAACCCCGCTATCAAGTAAAATCAGGGATTGTCGAACGCCCGCGTGACCGTAGTGATACCCACGCTGAATGCCGGAGCCGTTCTCGAAGCCTGCCTGCAGTCGCTGGACTCCCAAACCATGCGCGACTTCGAAGTGGTCGTCGTGGACAACAGCGGCCAGGCTCTGGCCCGTGCCGCCGCCGCTCGGAGTCCACGCGCTTCCACCATCGAGAACCAGCGCAATCTCGGCTTCGGAGAAGCCGTGAACCAGGGCATTCGCCGCTCCCGGGCGCCGCTGATCGCTACCCTGAACGACGACGCCGAAGCACATCCGGGATGGCTCGCGGCCCTGGTGAACGCCATGGAATCCGATCCCGCCGTCGGCATGTGCGCCTCGCAAGTCAGGCTCGCCGGTCAGGACCGCCTCGATTCCGCCGGCATGCTGATCTGCGCCGACGGAAGCAGCAAACAGCGCGGCCACGGCGCCAAGCCCGGAGCCTACTCTCGCCCGGAAGACGTGCTCTTCCCGAGCGCCTCCGCCGCCCTGTATCGCCGCCGCATGCTCGATGAAATCGGTTTGTTCGACGAATCGTACTTTCTCTATTGCGAGGACACCGATCTCGGCCTTCGCGCCCGCTGGGCCGGCTGGCGCTGCCTCTATGTCCCCGACGCCGTCGTCGAACACCGCTACTCGCATTCCGCCGGACGCGCCTCGGCGTTGAAAGCGTACTTCGTCGAGCGTAACCGAGTCTTCACCGTGCTCAAAAACTTCCCGCTTCGGATGTTGCTCGCCGTCCCCTTCGCGGCCATCGCGCGCTACTGCTGGCACGTCGTCGCCATGCTCCAGGGACGCGGGAAGTCGGCGCAGTTTCTAGAGGCAGGCCAGGGACCCCTCGCCCTTCCCTGGTACGTGGTGCGCTCTCATTGGGAAGCGCTGCGCCATGGCCCCAGCCTCTGGCGCAAGCGCCGCGCCGTACCGCGAAAGATCGGGGCAAACCAGTTCTCCGCCCTCGCTCGCCGCCACGCCATCAGCCCCCGAGAGGTGGCCGAGTTGTGACGCCAACCTCGCATCCCGAGTCCCTCCTCATCATCATCCCGGCCTTCAACGAGGAAGGGGCCATCGCCGGCGTCGTCCAGGACGTCCGTGAGTTCATGCCCGGCGTCCCCATCCTGGTCATCGACGATTGCAGTGTGGACAGCACCGCCTCCCTCGCTCGCCAGGCAGGCGCCGAGGTGCTCTCCCTCCCCCACCACCTCGGGCTTGGCGGCTGCGTGCAGGCCGGCTACAAGCTCGCCTTCGACCTGGGCTACAACTATGTCATCCGCCTTGACGGCGATGGTCAGCACGATGCCCGCGATATCCCGAAGATCTTCGAGGTACTCAAGAAGTCCGGCTGCCAAATGGTCATCGGGTCGCGGTTCCTCAATGGCAGCCATGGCAAAACCACCGTCCCGCGCAGCATCGCCATTCGCTTCTTCCGCCTCGTCCTGCGCCCCATCCTCGGCAAGAGCGTCCGCGACCCGACGTCCGGCTTCGTCGGCGTGAACCGCGAGGCGCTCAGCGTCTTCCGGTCCAGCTTTCCGCTCGACTATCCGGAGATCGAAGCTCTCGTCGTGCTGCAGCGCAAGGCATTCCGCTTCGAGGAAGTGCCCACCAAGATGCGCCCCCGTAAAGCCGGGCGCAGTTCCATCACCGCGCTAAAATCGGTCAATTACATGGTGCACGTTCTGCTTGGTGTGTTCGTGAACATCCTGAAGTACGAAGGCCGTCGGCGAAAGAGGTAATTGTTATGGACAGGCTGCTATACGTCATTTCTCTCTTCAGCGTAGGTTTGATCGTCTGGATACTCGTGTCCGTCCGCCGGGCGCATATCCGCGTGGAGTATTCCGTCAGCTGGCTCGGCGCCGCCGTCACGCTTCTCCTCCTCTCCCGCTCTCACTGGCTCCTCGATGACCTGGCCGCCGCGCTCGGCATCTATGATCCGCCGATCGCGCTCATTCTCCTCCTCCTGGTCGTCTTTCTGATCGTCTTTTATCGCTTCTCGGTCATCATTTCTCACCTCAAGGACAACAACATAGCCCTGGCCCAGAAGGTCGCCATCCTCGAATTCCAGATGCAGTCCGCGCGAAATCATGAAAAAACAGAAACGGCCGCTGCCGGACAGTAGGTTCGTTTCCCCCGTGGCGGCCGCCGAGCCTACCCGCCGGCGGACGGCTACCGCCGGCTTCGCCTGGAAGTGGTGGCACGGCGCTCTCCTGCTCGGCGCCCTCCTGCTGCTGATGTACGAAGTGTACGCACCAGCGCTCCGAGGACCCATGGTCTTCGATGACGGCTACCTCGTGCCCGGCTTCACCGCGCGGTCCCTTCCCGAGATGCTCCGCGGCCTGCGGCCCGCCACCTACGCATCGCTTTACTTCAACTACCGCGCCTCCGGCCTCGAGTCCACGTTCCCCTACCATCTCTTGAATCTCCTGTTCCACACCGCCGCCGGCCTCGTCGTCTTTTTCCTGATTCGTCGGCTGCTGCTCCTTGCCGGCTCCAAACCCGACGCCGTCTGGCTCACCGCCGCCTTCGCTGCCGGCCTGTTCCTCCTGCATCCCCTCCAGACCGAAGGCGTCGCCTACATCACCAGCCGGTCGGAGGTCCTGAGCGTCTTCTTCGCCTACGCCGCCATCGCCGTCTTCCTCGGTCAACAGCCTGAGGGCATCTCCGGCGCACGCGCGCTCGCCGTCCTGTTCCTCTTCGGGCTCGCATGCTTGTCGAAGGAACACGCCGCCGCTCTCCCCGCCGCCATCGTCGTTGCCAACTATTATTGGTTCCCCGGCTTCAGCTTCTCCGGCCTCAAGCGCAATTGGCGCCTCTACGCGCCCATGGCCCTCGGCGCCGTCGCCGGCGGCATCTTCGTCCTCAAAGTTCTCCTTGCCGCCGACACCGCCGGCTTCGGCATGAAGGACCTCCCCTGGCATCACTACTTCTGGACTCAGTGCCGCGCCATCTGGTCCTACCTCCGCCTCTTTCTCCTCCCTCTGGGCCAGAGCGTCGATCACGACTTCGCCATCTCCCGCGGCCCCTTCGACCATCTGGCCATCGCCGGTCTCGCCGCCCTCCTCGCCCTGGCAGCCGCCGCCTGGGTCTACCGCCGCCGGTTCCCCCTGGCATCCTTCGGTGTCCTCCTTTTCCTCATCCTCATCGCACCGACATCTTCGTTCGTGCCCATTCGCGACCTCCTCGTCGAACGCCGCTTCTACCTTCCCTCCATCGGCGCGATTCTCGTCGTCGTCGAGTTCGTGCGCCGCTGGAACGCTTCGCGCGTCGCCCGCATCGCCGCTTTCGGCGGCATCCTAGCCACCCTCGCCGTCATGTCTTACAGCCGGAACGCAGTGTGGGCCAGCGAGCTCGCACTCTGGAAGGATGCCCTGGATGTCTACCCCGCCAAGGCCCGGCCCAACGAACAGTACGGCTTCGCCCTCTACCAGCTGGGCCGCTGCCAGGAGTCGCTTCCCTACTTTCAGAAGGCCACGCAGCTCAGCCCACAGGTCGTCCAGGCATGGGTCAATCGCGCGAACGCCGAGGACTGCGCCGGCCAGACCGAACAGGCCGTTGGCTCCACGCTCCAAGCAGTCCCGCTCGATAAGACGGGCAACGCCCTCGCCGCCCTCGCCATGTTCTACGGCAAGCTCGGCAGGAACCAGGAAGCCATGGCCGCCGCCGAGAAGGCCATCGCGCTCGACCCCGGTCACGACATGGCCTTTCTCTACCGCGGCAACCTCCACCGCCTGAATGGCGACCTCGCCAAAGCCGCCGCCGACTACCGCCAGGCCCTCGCTCTCAATCCCCAGAACGAGGTCGCACGCCAGTCCCTGAACGCCGTCGAATCCGATGCGAATCGGCGTTAACGCCCTCTACCTC
Organism: Bryobacteraceae bacterium; assembly: GCA_033763935.1. GTDB lineage: Bacteria > Acidobacteriota > Terriglobia > Bryobacterales > Bryobacteraceae > DALYJJ01. The sequence continues at coordinate 19,225 of JANRJO010000032.1, read as the reverse complement.
ATCCCCGGCAAGGTCGGCGGTTCCGAGATCTATCTCCGCAACCTCCTCCCCGCCCTCGCCGAAATTGACAGCCGCAACGACTACGTTGTCTTCACCAACCGTGAAACCGCGGCGGACCTGCCCCCCTTCCCGGTCCGCGTCCAGCCCGTCCGCGCCGAAGTCCGCCCGGCCCGCATCCTCTGGGAGCAGACCGGCCTCGTCGCCGCCCTTCGCCGCGAACGCATCGATGTTCTCCTCAACGGCGGCTTCACCGCGCCGCTCCTGCCCCCCTGCCCCATGGTCACCGTCTTCTTCGACCTCCAGCACAAACGCCACCCCGAGTACTTCCGCTGGTTCGACCTCCCCGCCTGGCGCTTCCTGCTCTGGGCTGCCGCTCATCGCTCCCGGTCCCTCATCGCCATCTCGGAACAAACCCGCCGCGACCTCCTCGACGTCTATTCCCTGCCCCCGTCAAAGGTGCACACCGTACCGCTTGGCGTCGATCCGCGCTTCTTCGACCTGGGACCGACCGGCGGCGGCGGTTACGTCCTCTGCGCGTCGACACTCCACCCTCACAAGAACCTCGAACGCCTCATCCGCGTCTTCGCCCGCGTCCGCGCCAGCCATCCCTCTCTGAAGCTCGTGCTCACGGGCGTGAAGGGGTTCCACACCGAACCCATCTTCCAGGTGATCGCGCGCGAAAACCTGAACGGAGCCGTGGAAGTGAAGGGCTGGATTCCCCGCGAAGAGCTCTACGGTCTGTTTCAGAAGGCGGAGGCCTTCGTCTACCCCTCTACTTTCGAAGGTTTCGGCATGCCCGTCACCGAGGCCCTCGCCGCCGGCCTCCCCACGGCCTGTTCCAATATCGAGCCCCTCAACTCCATAGCCGCCGGCGCCGCACTGACCTTCCCCCCCGACGACGACGACGCCATCCTCGCCGCCCTGCAACGCCTCCTCACCGACCACGAGCTTCGCACCCGGCTGGCCCAAGCCGGCCCCGCCCGCGCCCGCAGCTTCTCCTGGCCCCAGGCCGCCCGCCGCGTCCTCGCCATCCTCGAGCAGGCCACTTGAGGGGCAGGACCACAACCCGCAATTGTTGTACGAGGCTCGCCCACGCGCTCCACTCCGGGCAAGTCAACCGGGGGTTCGCGGCCGTAACAGCCTCAACCATAGCCTCCTGCAGCGTGAACGTTCAGTCCGGTCTTCAACGCGGCCCTCTTGGGCGCGTGCTGCATTTGTATATACGGGTGCGCTACGAATGGAGCGAGCAAAAGAACCGGCTCAACCAGAAAAAGCACGGCATCTCGTTCGAAATAGCGGCGCTCGTTCTCGAAGACGAGAACTGCTGGAAACAAGCGGCCGCAGACGACTCCGACATCGACTACAGCGACATCCCCAAATTGACCGAGAAACAACTCGCTGAGATGGTCCGACTTCGCGACATCAGGCCCAAGGTACCCGTGAGTGTACGGCTCGATCCAACCGTGCTCGAGTGGTTGAGGTCAAAAGGATCCGGGCATCTGACGCGAATCAACGACATTTTGCGCAACGTCATGGAAGCCGAGCAACGGATCGCGCGAAGGTGATGCCACTAGCCCCTGAAGAATGGCTTGCAGGGCCAACAACGCTCCGTCGATCGCGGCAAAAATGCCGAGCAGGGCGAGCGCCGCGCCGGCAATCAGCGGAAACCCAGGGCCCCGACACTTCCGCATGTGCCTCGAAGGTTGCATACGGCGGCCCGGCGTAGCTATCAGCGCAGCAGGTCCTCCAACTGCAGCTTCGCCTCTGTCTTCTCGTCCCGGTACTTCACAATCACCGGCGTGTACAAGGACAGCCCCCACTCCCGTCCCTTCCCTCGTTGCACCGCGCGCGAACCTGCCACCACCACCGCCTCCTCCGGTATCACCAGCGGCTCGCCCTCCGCTGCCGTCAATACTTCCCCCCGCACCACGTCATACACCGGTGTCGACCGGTTCAAAATCACCCCGCTCCCCAACACCGCACGCCGCTTCACCACTGTCCCTTCATACACCCCGCAGTTGCCCCCCACCAGCACCTCGTCTTCGATAATCACCGGCAGCGCCCCCACAGGCTCCAGCACGCCTCCCAACTGAGCCGCCGCCGAAACGTGGCAGTTCTTCCCCACTTGCGCGCAGCTTCCCACCAATGCATGCGAGTCCACCATCGTGCCGTCGTCCACCCAAGCTCCCACGTTGATGTACATCGGCGGCATGCACGTCACGCCCTTCCCCAGGTAACACCCGTCTCGAATGCTCGAGCCCCCCGGCACCACTCGCACCCCCGAATCCACCGCCAGGTCCCGCACCGGGTAGGTCGCCTTATCGAACCATGGCTGCTTCGCCCGGTCGATCGACATGTCTACCATCGCACCCATCCGAAAGCCGAGCAGGATTCCCTTCTTCACCCACCCGTTCACCCGCCACCCGCTGGCCGTGCCCGCGAACCGTTCGGCCGCCCGCACCCGCCCCGCGTTTAGCTCCCCCTTGAATCGCGCGAAGAGCTGGAAATGCTCCTCCGTATACGTCTCCGGCTTGTTGTCGAACAGCCCTTCGATCGCCCCCGCCAGTTCAGCCGACATTCACGCTCCGCAATCCCGTCTCTTCCAGCACGGCTTCTATCTTCTTCTGGCTCGCCGCCTGCGGCGCCACCAGCGGCAGCCGCCACACCGGCTCCAACAATCCCATCTGCGCCATCGCCCACTTCACCGGACCCGGGTTCGACTCCACAAAGTTCACGTCCATCAGCGGCAGGTACTTCTTTTGCAGCCGCCGCGCCGTCTCGAAATCCCCCCGCAGCGCCGCCGCCGTCAACTGCGTCATCTCCGCCGGAATCTGGTTCGAAACCACGCTGATCACCCCGCGCCCGCCCAGCGCGATCACCGGCAGCGCCAGCGCGTCGTCCCCGCTGAGCACCGTGAAGTCGTCCGGCGCCACACGGATCACGTTCGCCTGCTGTCCAACGTTGCCCGACGCCTCCTTCACCCCCGTAATGTTCGGAATTTCCGCCAGCCGCGCGAGCGTCGCCGGTTCCACGTTCACGCCGGTCCGTCCTTGGACACTGTAAACAATGATCGGCACGCGCACCGCCGCCGCTACCGCGCGGTAATGCTGGTACAGCCCTTCCTGCGTCGGCTTGTTATAGTACGGCGTCACCGACAGCAGGCCGTCCACTCCCAGGGCCTCCACCTCTCGCGCCAATTCGATCACCTCGGCCGTGTGGTAGCCGCCCGCCCCCGCCAGCACCGGAGTCTTGCCCGCCGCCTCCTCCACCGTCACCTGCACGACGCGCAGATGCTCCGCCCGCGTCAGCGTCGGATTCTCTCCCGTCGTCCCGCACGGCACCAGGAAATCGATGCCCGCCTCAATCTGCCGCCGCACTAACCTCCGCAGCGTGGACTCATCGAGCGACCCGTCCTGCCGGAACGGCGTCACCAACGCGGTACCGCAACCCGTAAACATCACCCGGCCTCCCCGAACAGAACTTCACTGAACTCGTAGAAACCCTTCTTGCCGACAATCCACTGCGCCGCCCGTAGCGCTCCCCGCGCGAACCCCTCGCGGCTCCGCGCCGTATGCCGGAGCGTGATCGTGTCCGCTCCCGAATCAAACCCGATCTCATGCGTTCCCGGATGCGCTCCCGCCCGGTTCGACGAAACATCCACCCGCTCTCCATACCCCGCCTGCCGCATCGTCTCCACCAGCTTCGTCAACGTCCCCGAAGGCGCGTCCTTCTTGGCCGAATGGTGGATCTCCCACGCCCACGCCTCATACTCCGGCGCGCCCGCCATCAGCCGAGCCGCCTCCGCCACCACCCGAAAGAACACCTGCACGCCGATCGAATAGTTCGGACTCCACACCAGCGCCCCGCCCGTCCGCTCTACCAGCGCCCGTACCTCGGGCAATCGCTGGGTCCAACCGGTGGTTCCCACCACGACCGGAACTCCCAACCCGCACAGCGCCTCGATGTTCCCCACCGCCGCATCCGGCGTCGTAAACTCAATCGCCACGTCCGCTCCCGCCAGCGCTGCGCGCGTGATCGCATCTCCCGCATCCAGCTTCGCCACCACATCGAACCCGTACACCGGCGCAAACTGCTCCACCAGCCGCCCCATCTTGCCGTAGCCGATAATCGCCGCTTTCAAACCGTCTGCTCCTGCGCCGCCGCCTCAAACACCGCCGGGTCCAGCTCTGAAAAGAACTCATCGTGCAGCGCGCCAACCGCCCGCTTCAAGTCCCGCGTCGCTACCACCATCGTGATGTTCAACAGCGACGCCCCTTGTGAAATCATCCGCACGTTCACATCCTTCAACGCCCCGAACACCCGCGCGGCAATCCCCGGCGTCCCACGCACGTTGTCCCCCACTACGCAGACAATCGAGAGGTCGCTTTCGATCCGCACCTCCGCAATCCTTCGCAACTCCTCCGCAATCTCGTCCAGGTGCTCCGTGTTGTCCACCGTCAGCGATACGCTCACCTCGGAGGTCGACACCACGTCCACCGGCGTCCGGTACCGGTCGAACACTTCGAATATCCGCCGCAGGAACCCATACGCCATTAACATTCGCGCGGATTGCACACTCATCATCGTGATGTTCGGCTTGCACGCGATCGACTTGATCACGTTCGCGCACGGCACGCTCTCGGCCACAATGCGTGTACCCTCGCTCTCCGGCTGTCGCGAGTTCAGGATCAGCACCGGTATGTTCTTCTCGATCGCCGGCAGCACCGTCGATGGATGCAATACCTTGGCCCCGAAATACGCCAGTTCCGCCGCCTCGGCAAACGAAATCGTCTTCACGCGGTGCCCGCCCGCCAGCACGCGCGGATCGCTGGTCAACATGCCGCTGACGTCCGTCCAGATCTCGATCTCCTCCGCGTCAATCCCCGCACCCACAATCGCCGCCGAGAAGTCCGACCCGCCGCGCCCCAACGTCGTCGTTGCGCCGTCTGTGGTTGACCCGATGAACCCGCCCAGCACCGGAACCTTCCCCGCTCGCGCCAGCGGCGCTACCGTCTCCGCCAGCCGCGCATACGTGCGCGGATACAGCGGAAACGCCTGCGTGTGCCGCGAATCGGTGATGATCACCCGCCGCGAGTCCACTACGCTCGCCGGAATACCGAAGTTCCAGAACGCCAGCCCCACAATCGCGCTCGATAGCCGCTCCCCAAACGCCGACAGGCTGTCTGTCAAAACCGGCGTCAGCGCTCCCTCCGCCGCAATCCGCCCCAGCAGCGCATCCAGTTCCGTGAAGTGCGTGTCGATCGCCTGGTCCAGCGGCTCGAAGTCCTCTTCGCGCAGCGCCTGCCGCGCCTCGCTCAGGTGATACTCACGCAGGCTGCTCAGCTGTTGCCGCGCCTCCTCCACCCTGCCCCCCGCCGCCGTCTCGCCCATCGCCAGCAACCGGTTCGTGGTCTTGCCCATCGCGCTCACCACCACTACCGGCTGCCGTTGCAGCCTCCCGCGTACGATGCCCGCCACTCTCTTGATGGCCGCCGCTGACTCCACCGACGTGCCACCGAACTTCATCACGATCATTCCATTGCTCCGCTCACCAACTGCTTCACCATCCGTTCGTAGAGCGTCACCGCCTCCAGCAGTTGCGCCTTCGGCACCCGCTCCTCCGTCGTGTGCGCCACGTGAATCGTTCCCGGCCCCAGCAAGAACGGCTCGCCCCAGGCGCCTTCAAAGGCCGGAATGTCCGTCGTGTACGCCACTACCGTGGTCTCAAAACCCGGCAGCACGCCCAAGTGAACCGCCGGTATCCGCAGCACCTCGCGCAGTTCCACGTCCGCCCCCGCCGCCTCCGACATCGCCTCGTGCAGCTGCAACCCGTCGTCCACCAGCCGGATCATCACTTCGGCCCGTGCCTCGTCCGCAATTACGTTCGGCGCCCGTCCTCCGTGAATCGTACCCACGTTGAACGTGCTCGCGCCCAGCCGCTCGTCCGCCGGCAGCGGCACCTTGCGCATCCGCGCCAGCGCATCCAGCAGTTTGTCAATGGCCGAGTCGCCCAGCTCCGGATACGCCGAATGCGCCATCCGCCCCTTCGCGAACACCTCGTACCGCAGCGCGCCCTTGGAGCCCACCGCCATCTTGTTCTCCGTCGGCTCGCCGTTAATCAGATACCGCGAGCCCCGAGGCGTCTTGGCCGCCGCGTACGCTCCGGCGCTGTTCCGCTCCTCCCCTACTACGAATAGCAGTCCGACGCCGCGTACCCGCTGCATAAGCAGCGCCTCCGCCGCTTTCATCATCGAAGCGATAATGCCCTTGGTGTCGCAAGCCCCTCGCCCCCAGATCGCTTCAGCGTCCTCGCTCGATGGAAGAAACGGCGGCACCGTGTCCATATGCGTCGACAACGTCACCACCGGCTCACCCCAACAGGCAAACACGTTGAACCGGTCTCGTTCTACTTCGAGCGACTCCACCCGGCCGTCGGTGCCGGCCGCCATCTCCGACAACCGCTCGAACAGGTACCTGCCGATAGCCAGTTCATTCCCCGTGATCGATTCCAGGTCCACCAACGCGCGCGTCAGTTCAAAGACGTTCATGACTCAAAATCTGTGCGGGTGGAGGCGGAAGAAGGGTCCGCGGGAGGCGGGCGTGTCCTTCTCGATAGCGCTCCATCCGTATAGCCGTTCGGATGGCAGTGAGCAGGTCTTAGCCACTTCTCACCAGCCCGCGCGCCAGGCCGCGTGCGCAAGCTTCGGCGGCGCGTGCCCCTTTCACCGCATGCCCGACGACCCCTCGGGACTACCATGCCGGCTACTCATGACCGCCGCTCCTCTACCGGGAATCACCACGATAGCCGAACCGCGAACCAAAGGCAAATGCGCTCCGTCCGCGCGGCCGAAAGCGGGCTATCCTCAAAAGAAGAGGGCCGCCGGTGAGGAGACAATCACGGGCGGCCTCCGGGACTACGACGAGTTGGAACGAACAAGCGGCATGCTCTCGCGAGCAGCCACCTTGCCAAGGGCGCGTGGACAACGCCCAAGGCCTTACCTGTGAGTACCACTTCCGCCCCGGACGAAGGAAGTAACAGGAAGTAAGTAACATTGATCTCGCTCCACAACGTCGGCAAGCTCTATAAGCTCTACCCCACCCCTGTGGATCGCCTCCGCGAGGCCCTCCCCTTCGCCGCTCCGCGCCATCGCGACTTCTGGGCTCTCAAAGCCGTGTCGCTCACCGTTCAGAAAGGCGAAGTCCTCGCCCTCATCGGCCCCAATGGATCCGGTAAATCCACCCTCCTCCAAATCGTCGCCGGCATCCTAGACCCCACCGTCGGTTCCGTTCGCACCCAGGGCCGCATCGCCGCCCTCCTCGAACTCGGCGCTGGCTTTAACCCCGAGTTCACCGGCCGCGAGAATGTCTTCCTTAACGGCGAAATCCTCGGCCTCGCCCGCCGCCAGGTCGAAGAGGTGTTCCCCAAAATTGAGGCCTTCGCCGGCCTCGGCGATTTCATCGACCGCCCCGTCAAGGAGTACTCGAGCGGCATGTACGTCCGCCTCGCCTTCTCTACCGCCATCCACGTCGATCCCGAAATCCTCATCGTCGACGAAGCCCTCGCCGTCGGCGACGCCATCTTCGCCAGCCGCTGTATTCGCAAGTTCGAGGAACTCCGCCAGCGCGGCGTCACCGTCCTGTTCGTCTCCCACGACCTCGGCCTCGTCAAGCGCCTCGCCCACCGCGCCGTCTTCATGCTCGACGGCCGCATCGCCGCCGAAGGCCGTCCCAGCGACGTCGTCAATCGCTACATCGGCCTCGTCCACGAACGCCAGCGCCGCGAGGACTCCGAACCCGGCGGTTCCCCCCTCGACGCCAGCTTCCGCCACGGCGATGGAGCCAGCCGCATCCTCGACATCGCCCTCCTCGACTCCCAGGGCCACCGCACCGCCTCCGTTGAGAGCGGTGATCGCGTCACCGTCCGCATTCGCGCCGCCTTCGATCGCGACGCCGGAGCCCCCGTCGTCGGCATGCTCATCCGCAATCGCCACGGCATGGACATCTACGGCACGAATACCCGCATCGAACAGATCCCGGTCGGACCCGTGGCGGCCGGCGACGAAATCGAAGTCGACTTCACCTTCGATTGCCTGCTCACCCGCCACGAATATACACTGACGGTTGCCACGCAGCACTGGGATGGCAGCAGCCAGGACTGGCTCGATGACGCCCTCGCCTTCAGCGTCGTCGAACCGAAGGACCTGGCCGGCGTCGTCCACCTCAAGCCCGAGGTCAAGTGGCGGAAAGCGGAGCATGCAGCGAATCGCTGAGATCCAACGCGCCCTCAAACAGGAGGGCCTCGACGGCTGGCTGTTCTTCGACCATCACAAGCGCGACCCCCTCGCCTACCGCGTCCTCGACTTCGACGTCAAAAACGCCCCCACCCGCCGCTGGTATTACCTGGTCCCCGCCGAGGGCGAACCCCGGAAACTCGTCCATAAGATCGAAGCCGGCATGCTCGACGCGCTTCCCGGCTCCAAACACTCCTACGCCGGCTGGGCCCAGCAAGCCGACGCCCTCCGCACCCTCCTCGCCGGCTGCCGCCGCGTCGCTATGCAGTACTCTCCCCGCTGCGCCGTCCCCTACGTCGCCATGGTCGATGCCGGCACGGTGGAACTCATCCGCAGCCTCGGCGTCGAAGTCGCCACCTCCGCCGACCTCGTGCAATTCTTCGAAGCCCGCTGGAACGCCGCGAAACTCGAATCGCACCTCGAAGCCGGCCGCCGCGTCGACGAAATCCTCCGCGCCGCCTTCGCCAAGGTCGGCAGCGAACACCAGGCCGGCCGCCACCCCTCCGAAATCGAAATCCAGCACTTCATCCGCACCGCTTTCACGGACAACGGCCTCTTCGCCGACCACGGCCCCATCGTCGGCGTCAACGCACACGCCGCCGACCCCCACTTCGACCCCGCCCCTGACATCAGCCGCCCCATCCAACCCGGCGACTGGCTCCTCATCGACCTCTGGGCCAAACTCACCGCGCCCGGCGCTGTCTACTACGACATCACCTGGACCGGCTATTGCGGCCCCGAAGTCCCCTCCCAACACCAGCGCATCTTCGACATCGTCACGGGCGCCCGCGACCTCGCCATCCAATGCGTCCAACAGGCCATCTCTCAAAACCGCACCCTGCACGGCTTCGAAGTCGACGATGCCGCCCGCGGCCACATCGCCGCCGCGGGCTACGGCGACTTCTTCTTCCACCGCACCGGCCACTCCATCGGTGAAGAAGTCCACGGCACCGGCGCCAACATGGACAACCTCGAAACGCACGACGAACGCCGCGTCATCCCCTGGACCTGCTTCTCCATCGAACCCGGCATCTACCTCGACACGTTCGGCGTCCGCTCCGAAGTCAACATGTTCATCGGCGAAGACGGCGCCCGCGTCACCGGAGCCGTCCAAACCCGCCCCGTCCTCATCGGCGCATGACCCGCCGGTCGTTCCTGCAAGTCGCCGCCGCCGTCCCCGCCTGGAACTGGGACCGCGCCGGCGCACGCTTCAGTCTCCCCGACGGCAGCGGCGAAATCCGCTTCCTCACTCCGTCCACGTTCTTTGTCATCCGCCGCTGGAATGACTCCTCCCTCGGCGTCACACTCCCCTCCGGCAACGTGAAGTTCACCGCCGCCGAAACCGGACCGGGCGCCGTCGAACTCTCCACCGACTACCTTCGCGTCCACGTGGACCGGGCCACCTTCCGGCTTCGCGTAACGCGCGCCAACGGCGAACTCCTGCTCGAAGAAGCATCGCCCGCCCGCCGCTCTCCACGCGGCGTGTCCTTCCACTTCAACGCCGCCGCCGGCGAGGAGTTCCTCGGCCTCGGCCCTCGAAATGACGCCGCCCTGAGCGCCCGCTCTTCCAGGCTCGCCACTACCACGCCGTTTCTCATTTCAACCGCCGGCTTCGGTCTCTTCCATCGCCAGCCCGGCGAATACGAGTACGACCTCACGCAAGGCCACCGCACCCTCGCCCTCAAAGCCGACCGCGCCGAGTACGCCTTCTACTACGGCCCTACGCCCAAAGACATCTGCGAGGAGCACAACCGGGTCCGCCCCCAATCCAGCCTCCGCCGCACCGGCACCCTCCTCCCACCCAGCGCTACTCTCGAAGAGTCGGTCCGCCGCATCCTCCACGCCAGTCTCTCCGGCATCATGGTCCCCCGCTTCGATGCCGATCGCTTCGCCGAAACCCCGCTCGCCGCACGCGCGCGCCAGCTCGCGTTGCTCTTCCCCTGGGGCGGCGACCCCCGCTTCGAAGCCTTCTTCGAAACCTACCTCGACGAAGCCCGCGAACGCGGCATCCCGCTCATCCACCCCCTTCCCCTCCAGTTCCCGCGCGACCCCGAAGGCCTCCGCCACACCACCCAATTCCTGCTCGGAGACGAACTCCTCGCCGCCCCCATCCTCGGCGAAGCCCCCACCCGCCGCGTCTACCTCCCCATGGGCCGCTGGACCGACCTCCGCACTAACACCGAACACCCCGGCCGCCGCACCATCGAAATCGAATCTCCCGACCGCCTCCCTCTCTTCGCCAAGAACGGGTCGATCGTCCCCTTCGGCCGCCTGTCGGAGGGCCCCATCGAACTCCACTACTTCCCGAACCTCGGCGCCGAGTTCTTCCTCTTCGAGCCTTCCACCGGCGGCATCTCCCAGGTCCACGCTGCCCCCGCGGGCGACTACCTTCGCCTCGAAATCGAATCCCAAGTCACCCGCCGGTACGAGTGGATCATCCACCACCGCGGCCCGGCGAAAAAGGTCGAAGGCGGCCCGGTCTCCCACGTCCGCCACGACGCCGCCCGCAACAACCTTCACCTCGAAATGGAAGGCCGCGCCGGGGCCGATCATATAGTGAACATCACCCTCTAATGCACGCCGTCATCAAACTGCTCGCCACCGTCATCCTCCGCCTTTTCTACCGCGCCGAAGTCCGCGGTTGGAACGGCCCCCGCCCGGACCGCCTCATCGTCGTCGCCAACCACCAGTCCTTCCTCGACGGCATCCTCCTCGGCGCGCTCCTGCCCTTCCAGCCAACCTGGGTCGTCCACACCCTCATCTGGAACCAATGGCACTTCCGCCTGCTCCTTCGCTGGCTGCCCGTCGTCGTCGTTGACGCCACCAGCCCGCTCGCCATGAAAACCCTCGCTCGGGTCGTCGAGCGCGGCGAGCCCATCATGATCTTCCCCGAAGGCCGCATCACCGTCACCGGCAGCCTGATGAAGGTTTACGATGGCCCCGCCTTCCTCGCCGCCCGCACCGGCGCACACCTGCTCCCCGTGCGCATAGACGGCCCTCTCGCCACTCCCTTCAGCCGCATGCCCTGGTGGTACCCCCAGCGCCTGTTCCCCAAAATTCGCCTCACCGTCCTCCCGCCCGAAACCCTTCACATGCCCGAAGGCCGCACCCCGCGCGAACGGCGCCGCCGCGCCGCCGAGGAACTCCGGCGCCGCCTCCAGCGCATGATGTTCGTCACCGAACCTGTCACCACCATCCACCACGCCGTCCTCAACACCATCGAACGATACGGCCGCGACCGCGTCATCCTCGAGGACATCCAGCGCCGCCCCCAAACCTACGGGCAGATGCTCCGCGCTATCCTCGCCCTCGGCCGCCTCGTCGCCAAACTCACCCAACCCGGCGAACGCGTCGGCGTCCTCCTCCCCAGCGCCGCGGTCACCCCGTCGCTCCTCATCGGCATGTTCGCCACCCGCCGCGTCCCCGCCATGCTCAACTTCACCGCCGGCGCCGACGGCCTCCAAAGCGCCTGCGAAATCGCCGGCATCCGCCTCATCCTCACCTCGCAGGCCTTCCTCGACCGCGCCAAACTCGCCCCCGTCGTCGCCGCCCTCAAGAACGTCGAGGTCCTCCGCCTCGAAGACCTCCGCCCCCGCTTCACCCTCCTCGACAAACTCTGGCTCGTCCTTTGGGCCAAGCCCCGCCCCCGCCGCGTCTTCCAGAAGCTCAACCCCGACGACCCCGCCGTCGTCTTATTCACCTCCGGCTCCGAAGGCAAGCCAAAAGGCGTCGTCCTCAGCCACCGCAACATCATCTCCAACGTCAACCAGATCCGCGGCGTCATCGAGTTCAACTCAGAGGACCGCTTCTTCAACGCCCTCCCCATCTTCCACTCCTTCGGCCTCACCGCCGGCACCATCCTCCCCTTAGTCAGCGGCTGCCGCCTCTTCCTCTACCCCACGCCCCTCCACTACCGCATCATTCCCGAGCTTACCTACGACACGGATTCCAGCGTCATCTTCGGCACCCCCACCTTCCTTGCCAACTACGGCAAAATGGCTCACCCCTACGACTTCTATAAGGTTCGCTTCGCCGTCGCCGGCGCCGAGAAACTGAGCGAAGAGACCCGCCGCCTGTGGTCGGAAAAGTTCGGCATCCGCATTATCGAAGGCTACGGCGCCACCGAATGCGCACCCGTCATCGCCGCCAATACCGCCATGGCCCATCGCTCCGGGACGGTAGGCGAAATCCTTCCCGGTATCGAGCACCGCCTCGAACCGGTCCCCGGCATCGACAAGGGCGGGATGCTGTACGTCAAGGGACCCAACGTCATGCTCGGCTACCTTCGCGCCGACAAGCCCGGCGTCCTCCAGCCCCTCCGCAACGGCTGGTATGAAACCGGCGACATCGTCGAAATCGAAGACGGCTTCGTCCGCATCGTCGGCCGTCTCAAACGCTTCGCGAAAGTGGCCGGTGAAATGGTCTCCCTCGAAGTCGCCGAACGCATCGCCTACGCCGCCTCACCCTTGCGCATCCACGCCGCTACCGCCGTCCCCGACGGCCGCCGCGGCGAAGTGGTCGTCCTCTACTCAGAAGACCCTGACCTCAAGCGCGAAGCCCTCGTAGCCGCCGCCGCCGCTCAGGGCGCCCCCGAAATCGCCATCGCCCGCCGTGTCGTCTTCACCGCGAAACTCCCACGCCTCGGCACCGGCAAACTCGACTACGTGACTCTCTCGAAGATCGCCCAACAACCATCATGAAGAGCACCCGCGAACAGCGAGCCTGGTATGTCTACGATTGGGCCAACTCCGCCTTCTACACCACCGTCGTTACCCTCTTCCTGGGCCCCTGGCTTACCTCCCTCGCCAACAACGCCGCCGGCCCCGACGGCCTCGTCCGCCCCTTCGGTATCCCCATCGCCGCCCGCTCCTACTGGCCCTACTTAGTAAGTCTCGCCGTCCTCCTCCAGGTCATCTTCCTGCCCTTACTCGGCGCCATCGCCGATTACGGCCGGCGCAAACGCGAGTTACTCGGCCTTTTTGCCTACTTGGGAGCAGCCGCCACCATCGCTATGTTCGCCCTGGAAGGAACCCTCTATCTCCTCGGCGGAGTCCTCTTCCTGATTGCCAATCTCAGCTTCGGCGCCAGTATTGTCCTCTATAACTCGTTCCTGCCGGAAATCGCCGCCCCCGAGGATCGCGACAGCGTCTCCTCCAAAGGCTGGGGCATCGGCTATGTCGGCGGCGGCATCTTACTCGCGCTGAACCTGTTCTTCTATACCAGGGCCGAATCCCTCGGCATCACCCAGGACTTCGCCGTCCGCATCAGCCTCGCCTCCGCGGGCCTCTGGTGGGCCGTCTTCACCATCGTCCCCATGCTCGTTCTTCGCAATCGCGGACAGGGCAAACAGCTCCCCAAAGGCCAGAACTATCTGAGCGTGGGCATCAGCCAGCTCGGCCACACCCTTCGCGACGTACGCCGCTACCCCCACACGCTCCTCTTCTTACTCGCGTTTCTCATTTACAACGACGGTATTCAGACCGTCATCACCCTCAGCTCCCAGTTCGGCCAGGAAGAGCTCAAGCTTTCCATGTCCACCCTCACCGCCGTCATCCTGATCGTGCAGTTCCTCGCCTTCGGCGGCGCGCTTCTGTTCAACCTGGTCGCCGCGAGGATCGGCAACAAACAAACCGTCATCCTGTCGCTCGTCATCTGGTCCCTCACCCTCACTTACATCTATCTGGCCGTTCACACCGAACGCGACTTCTATATCGCCGCCGCGCTCATCGGCCTCGTCCTCGGCGGCAGTCAAGCCCTCAGCCGGTCGGTCTTCTCACTCATGATCCCCACGGGCCGCGAAGCCGAGTACTTCAGCCTCTACGAAATCAGCGACAAAGGAACCAGTTGGATCGGCCCACTCTTCTTCGGCCTCGCGCTCCAGTTCACCGGCAGCTATCGCATCGCCATCGTCTCGCTCATCCTGTTCTTCTTGATCGGTATCGGCATCCTCACCAAGGTGGACGTGGCCAAAGGCAGCACTGCCGCCCGCCATGCGGACTAGGCTCATCGCGGTCTCAGCGCTGGCTCTTCTCGCCTGGATCGCTGCCGGCATCGTCCTCGCCGAGGGCTCCCTCCACCCGCCGCGTCTCCCCTCCACTGCCGAAGTGGAGATCCGCTCCGACGACGCCATCCCCCTCCGCGCCTCCTTCCGCCGCGCCTCCTCGGCCGTCGACTGCGTCATCGTCCTGCACGGCATCGGCGACTCCTCCCGCGGCGCCCTCGGCTTCGCCCCCATGTTCCTCGAGGCCGGCTACCACGTCCTCGCCCCGGATAGCCGCGCGCACGGTGTGAGCGGCGGCGCGCTCGTCACCTTCGGCGTCCTCGAGTCAGGCGATGTTCTCCGCTGGGCCGCCTGGCTCACCCAACACGCCGGCTGTCGCAAACTCTTTGCCCTCGGCGAATCGCTCGGCGGCAGCATCCTCATCCAGGCCGCCGCCCAGCAGCCAGTCTTCTCCGCTATCGTCGCCGAATGCCCCTACCAGGATCTCCAGTCCATCGCTGAGCACCGCGTCGCCCAGCAATCCTCCGCCTGGATCGCCAAACCCGCCGTCGCCTCCGCCTTGCTCTACACGCGCCTCAGGTACAACCTCGATCTGACTCGAGCCTCCACCATACAGGCTGCCCGGCGCCTCCAAACCCCGCTCCTGCTAATCCACGGACTCGCCGACACCAACACGCCGCCCTCTCACTCCCAGGCCATCGCCGCCGTCAACTCCAGCATCGTCACGTGGTACGTCCCCGGCGCCCCCCACGTCGCCGCCTCCGCCACTCAACCGGAGGAGTTCCGCCGCCGCGTCCTCGCCTGGTTACGTCCGCGGTGAGGAATCACGCCGCCGGGCGGAACTCAGGCAGCGCGCGTACCACCGCCTTCCGCTGCAAAGGCCTGCTATCGATCGAACGAACGTTCCAGCCGGAGCCCACCGCCGCCAGCCTCTCCCCGCCGCTGCGGTAAATGCTGTCGTAAAGCTTCGTCCGCAGCAGTTCGAGTTCCTCCCGCCGCGACGCATCCCGCTCTGCCCACTCCTTCGCGGCAATAGCCCGCATGAGAGAGTGCGCTTCATCGACCGTCAACCGTACATCAATCGTGACCATCTTGAACCTCCATCACCATGCGTTGCCTGCGCCGCGTTAAAATTTCACCGCGTCCGGCGCTCTCTCTATCGCATTTGGATTGCCACCAAGCCGCGGCCCGTTCTTCGACGGTGTAGAAGCACGTTTTCACCTCGGCGCAATACCATCCGGGCACTTTTCACTCGGCAACTGCCGACCCCCCCGGCAAACGCTACTACCTGGGCGCCGCAGCCCGCTTCTCGCGGCCCCCAAATACGCCATGTCATCGCGTTTGCATCGTTTCCGCAGCCGGCACCCGCCTCCTCCGTGCCCCAGCCGCCCGCCGTCCGAGACTCTTGTCGATCATCGACTATTGTTGGTAATCTAGGCATCATGTCCCGGCCCACCGACCTCGTCCAGGGAACACTCGACCTCCTGATCCTCAAGACCATCGCCCAGGAGCCCAAGCACGGTTGGGCCATCGCCAAACGCATCCAGCAGGTCTCCCGCGAGGCGCTGCAGGTGCAGCAGGGCTCCCGCGACCCCGCCCTCCACCGCATGGAGCAGCAGGCGTGGATCAAAGCCGAGTGGCGAATGAGCGAAGCCGGCCGCATGGCGAAGTTCTACTCGCTCACCCGCGCCGGCCGAAAACAGCTGGAGAAGGAGTTGAGCGATTGGTCCCGCCTCTCCTCCGCCATCAACCTCGTCATACAGGAGGCCTAGTATGCGCGCACTCGACAAGCTGCATCTGCGCCTGCGCACGCTGCTCCGCCGCCGCACCGTGGAAAGCGAGCTCGCCGACGAGCTGCACTTCCATCTCGATCAACTGACCCAGGAAAACATCGCCGCCGGCATGACCCGCGAGGACGCGCGCCTCGCCGCCCGACGCTCCCTCGGCGGCCTCGCTCAGTACCAGGAGGAATGCCGTGACATGCGCCGGCTGAACCTCGTGGACGATCTCGGCAGGGACCTCCGGCTCGCCGCCCGCGTCCTGCTGCGCCGTCCAGGCTTCACTGCCGTCGCCATCGCCACGCTCGCCCTCGGCATCGGCGCCGCCTCCGCTATCTTCAGCGTCGTCTACGGCGTTCTCCTCAAGCCGCTGCCGTTCCACGAGCCCGAGCGCCTCGTCGGCCTATATCACCGCGCGCCGGGTCTCAACCTCGATGTCGTGAATCAGGGCCCCGCTACCTACTTCACGTATCTCGACCACCAGCGGTCGTTCGAGGGCATCGGCGGCTGGGATCGCCGGCAAGTGTCCATCACCCGCCGCGGTGAGCCGGAACGCGTCGAAGCACTCGCGGTGACGGAAGGAACTCTTCCGCTGCTGCGAGCTCGGCCCATCCTCGGCCGCGCGTTCACCCAACAGGACGATCGCCCCGGCAGTCCCGCGACCGTGATCCTCACCTACGGCTACTGGCAGCGCAAGTTCGGCGGCGCACCGGACGTGCTCGGACAGGCGCTCGAAATCGACGGCGCCCCCGCCACCATCGTTGGCGTCTTGCCCGCTTCGTTCAAGTTCCTCCGCACCACTCCCGCCCTGCTGTTGCCCCTCCAGCCCGACCCCGCCACTGCCAACGCCGTCAGCTTCGGATTCCAGGGCCTCGCGCGCCTGAAGCCCGGCGTCTCTCTCGCCGCCGCCAATACCGACCTCGCCCGAATGATCTCCCTCGTCGAACAGGTCCCCGCCTTCAAGAGCCTTCGTCTTCAGCCGAACGTCCGTCCCTTGTCGCAGGACGTCATCGGCTCCGCGGGACGCTTCCTCTGGATTCTCATGGGCGCCGTCTGCCTGGTCCTGCTCATCGCCTGCGCCAACGTAGCCAACCTGTTCCTCGTGCGCGCCGAGGGGCGCCGCCAGGAGCTCGCCATCCGCGCCGCCTTGGGCGCAAGCCGCGCCCGCATCGCACGTCAGCTCCTCGTCGAGACTTTCATCCTCGCGCTCGCCGCCGGCGCCGCCGGTCTCCTGCTGGCCGGCGCCGCCGTCCATCTGCTCCGAACCCTCGCGCCCCCGTCCTTACCCCGCATCGATGAGATCGCTATCCACCCGGTCGTGCTCCTGTTTGTCTTCGTCATCTCACTCGCCGCCGGCCTTCTGTTTGGCCTCATTCCCGTCTTGCGCTTCGGAACCGTCAGCGCCGCGTCGCTCAAAGAAGGCGGACGCTCGGCCAGTGACGGACCTGCGCCGAATCGCACCCGCAATGCCCTCGTCGTGGCCGAAGTCGCCATGGCCTTCGTGCTCTTGATCGTCTCCGGCCTCATGATCCGAACCTTCCTCGCCTTGCAACAGGTGCACCCCGGGTTTGTTCGTCCCGCCGAAGTGCAAACGTTCCGCTTGGAAGTGCCGGAAACACTCATCGCCGATCCCGCGCAGGTGATTCGCCTGCATCACCGCATTGCCGGGAAGCTGCGAGAGATCCCCGGTGTCGTCTCCGTCGGCCTCTCGTCCTCCATCACCTTGGATGGCGAGGACAACGGCAATCCCCTGCGAGTAGAACACGCGGCTATACCGGAAGGCCGCATCCCTCCCCTGCGCCGTTTCAAGAGCGTCGCTCCCGGCTACTTCGAAACCATGGGCAATCCCCTGGTCGCCGGCCGCCCCATCGTCTGGAGCGACGTCTACCAGCGCAAACCCGTCGTCATCGTCTCCGAAAACCTCGCCCGCGAGCACTGGGGAACCCCGGCAAACGCTATCGGCAAACGCGTCCAAGGCCCCGCGCCCGCCTGGCACGAGATCGTCGGCGTGGCCGCCAATGAGCGCGACGATGGCCTCCATCAACCCGCCCCGTCCATTGTCTACTGGCCCTTGCTCGATGAGAACTACAGCGAGCGCGCCACCGCCTACACCGTCCGCTCGAGCCGTGTGGGAACACCCGGCCTTCTACGCGAACTCCAGAGCGCCGTCTGGGAGGTCAATCCCCACCTGCCGCTTGCCGATGTCCGGACCCTCGAGCAAATTCACGCCGATTCCATCGCCCAGACGTCGTTCGCTATGGTCATGCTCGCCCTCGCCGCCGCCGTGGCCCTCCTCCTCGGTCTCGTGGGTATCTACGGCGTCATCGCCTACATTGCCAGTCAGCGCGCGCGCGAGACAGCCATCCGCTTCGCCCTCGGCGCACAACTCGAAGACGTACGCCGCCGGTTTCTCCGCCTGGGACTCACGCTCGCCGCCACGGGCATTGCCATCGGCGTCGCCGTTTCCCTCGCTCTCACCCGCGTCATGTCTGCCCTGCTCTACGGCGTCAGTCCCACCGACCCGGCCACCTACGCCCTCGTCTCCGTATGCCTCGCCGCCGCTGCCCTCCTCGCCGCCTGGCTGCCCGCCTACCGTGCCTCACGCCTCGATCCTATCGCCGCCCTGCGCGCCGACGGATAAGTCCGATTCATCAACCCATCACCAGCCCTCGATATCGTGTTTCTGCGTGATCGGCTCCAGCCGGTCCACCACCCGGCACACCAGCCGCTGCCGAACCCAGTCTGAAGTTTCGTCTACCCTTAGACTGCGTATCTACTCTTGCTGCTTCCTGAACACCATTCTCTGGCCGGCACGATGAATGATCATCTCGCCTTTCTCAGCGTCGAACTCGAAAACCAAGACGGGACCGCTCTTGAATTTGTTTTCGGCCGTTGCTTCCAAAGCGACACCGGTTGCCTGGCTGGCCGGCTTGAAGTATAGCGTTGCGCCATCTCTCGTGATGTTCACCACCCTGTTCGGCTCGCCAGGGATCGAATACACGCCCACGTAGCGATCTAGTGTCCTGAGCGAGAAATACGTTGAAGAAGTGGAACTGCAGGCGCATACTGGGGTATGGCAATCGGCCGTCCTACCAAACCGCTCGAGCTGACTGCGGAAGAGATCGAGAAGTTGACCCTGTTGGCGCGGCGTCGGA